>NZ_MUKP01000072.1 GCF_002081715.1 Nocardia donostiensis
CCATGGAAACCTGCCATCCGGCCCCGAGGAGCTTGTGGGCAGCCCAGGCTTGCGGTTCGAGGGTTTACGTGACGAGCCCAGCGGCCGCAAGTCCGTCCCGGCCTGGCTGCTGTCGGCTCATCTCGGTTGATCCCCGGTTTCGTCCCGTCGATCCCGAGGACAGGACGGGGGCAGCGGGTTCGGGGCTGTAGAAGGTGAGCACCGGGCCAGGGGCGGCGGCAGCGTGTGGCCGCTGATAGTTGTAGTGGGCGTTCCAGACGCTGAGGGCGTCTGTTCGCTGCTGCTCGGAGACCCACTCGCGGGCGTAGAGGAATTCCTCGGCCAGGATCCGGTCATAGCGTTCAACTTTCCCGTTGTGACGTGGCGTGTAGGGGGTGATGCGCTGGTGGCGGGCGCCGAGAGCGGCGAAGAACACGCGTGCGGGGGGACACGAAACCGATCGTGGTCGTGCTGGTGGTGCTGCTCGGTGCTTCCGGGCTCGGCATCAACACCGCCCGCGGACCCCGAAACGACCAAGGAGAACTCTCATGCGTGGAGTAGTGATGAATGCCCCCGGCGACATCGAGGTCGTCGAGCGGGAAGACCCGATGATCATCGAGCCGACCGATGCGGTCGTCCGGATCACCGCGACCTGTATCTGCGGATCGGATCTGTGGCCGTATCGGGGCGTCGAACCGGTCGATCACACGCCGATGGGGCACGAATACGTCGGTGTGGTGGAGGAAATCGGGGATGCCGTGCAGACTCTGAAAGTCGGCGACTTCGTCGTCGGCTCGTTCTGCATCTCCGACAACACCTGTCCGATCTGCAGGGCCGGCTACCAATCTCGCTGTGTGCACGGTTCCTTCGTCGCGGGGACCATCGGCACCCAGGCGGAGAAGGCCCGCATCCCCTACGCCGACGGAACCCTGGTCGCCACGCCCGGCCAGCCCGACCCCGAGCTGATCCCTTCCCTGCTCGCGGCCTCCGACGTGCTGGGAACCGGCTGGTTCGCCGCCGTCGCCGCCGAGGTAGGTCCGGGTAAGGCCGTCGCCGTAGTCGGTGACGGGGCGGTCGGGCTGATGGGGGTGCTGGCCGCGAAGCAATTGGGCGCCGAGCAGATCATCGCCATGTCCCGTCACGCCGACCGGCAGGCCCTGGCCCGGGAGTTCGGTGCCACCGACATCGTCGAAGTACGTGGCGACGCCGGTGTCGCCGCGGTCAGGGAACTCACCGACGGGCTCGGCGCGCACAGCGTTATCGAAGCCGTCGGCACCCAGGAAGCGATGCTGCAGGCCATCCGTTCGACCCGCCCGGGCGGATATATCGGCTACGTCGGCGTCGCCCATGAAGGCGTCGCCCTACCCGCCGACGAACTGTTCTTCTCCGAAGTGCACCTGCACGGTGGTCCCGCCCCGGTACGCCGCTTCCTGCCTGAACTGATCGACCTGATCTGGCGTCGCGAGATCGACCCCGGCAAGGTATTCGACCTGTCCCTGCCACTGGAACAGGCGGCCGAAGGCTACCAGGCGATGGACGAGCGTCGCGCGATCAAGACCCTGCTCACCGTTCAGGAAACGCGTGAAAGCGTGTCTTGAGTCGACGCCTTGCGGTGTCGACGTCGACCCGCAACTCGGGGAGGACGCCCCTCGGCCAGTGCCGCGAGATTACGCGCCGAGTCGAGGTCACGATCGATGCGCAATCCGCAGCCATCGCAGGTGAAAATGCGTTCGGACAGGAGCAGTTCGGCTTTCACCACGCCACACGCCGAACACGTTGTGGAACTGGGATACCAGCGGCCCGCGACCTGAATCCTGGCCCCATGCCAGTCGGCCTTGTATTCGAGTTGTCGCCGCAACTCGCCCATGCCGACACCGGCGAAGTGCCGGACCAACCGCCGGTTGCGCACCATCACGGCCACGTGGAGATCCTCGATGACCACGATGGTGTGCATGCCATGGGCTCCGATCGGAGGGCGAATGCGCGTGAACGGTTCACAGTTCGGCGACCAGGCCTGCCGCGGCATCGATCGCAGCGGCCTCGTGGTCGAGGAGAACATCGCCGCCTTGTGTCGTGACGATCGGCGTGTACGGGTCGTCCACGAATTCTTCACCGAGCAGCTCACGTAGCACCGCGAGCCCGCAGAACGGAACATAGTGCGGGCTGTAGCCGCCTTCTTGGACGAAAGCGACCCGGCCCGCGCAGGTTTCCGCGGCGATATCGAGCATCCGCCGGGTCAGGTGCCGGAAGCCGCCGCTGGTGACCATCTGCCGGGCCAGCGGATCGAGAATGCTCGCATCGAAACCGGACGCCACCATGATCAGCTCGGGCGCGTAGGCGTGCAGCGCCGGTTCGACAACCCGGTCGATCGCGTGGAGATACGCGGCGTCACCGCTACCGGGTGGGAGCGGCACATTGATCGCGTAACCGTAACCGTCTCCTGCGCCGCGCTCCTCGCGGTAACCGGAATCCGGCGGAAAACACAGATGCTGATGGATCGAGATGGTCAACACCGAGGGGTCGGTGTACCAGATGTCCTGAGTGCCGTTGCCATGGTGGACGTCCCAGTCGACGATGGCGATGCGCTGCACGCCGAGAACGTCTTTCGCGTAGGCGGCGGCGATGGAGATGTTGTTGAAAATGCAGAAGCCCATACCGGTCGCACGGGTCGCGTGGTGCCCCGGCGGATTGACCAGCGCGTAACCGTTGTCGACCGTTCCCGCCAGCACCTGCTCGACAAGCGCGATTGCGCCGCCCGCCGAAAGTGCGGCGATCTCATATCCACCCTTGCCGAACGACGAGACGCCGTCACCGGCATCTCCGCCTTTCGGCTGCAGGTTCTCGGCCTTGATCCGTTCCAGATGTTGTGCGGTGTGCACTCGCAGTATGTCGGCTTCGGCTGCGGGCTTCGCTTCGATGGAGTGCAACTTGTCGAGCAGGCCGGATACCGAAACCAATTCATGGAACCGCCGTTTGGTATCAGGGTGTGCGAGGTGATGCCCGATGGGTTGGAGGCCAGTCGTAACGTCGGACGGGAACAAGCTTCCGCTACCAGTGTCTACCCACCCGTAGAGGGTGTTCCACACG
Organism: Nocardia donostiensis; assembly: GCF_002081715.1. Taxonomy (GTDB): domain Bacteria; phylum Actinomycetota; class Actinomycetes; order Mycobacteriales; family Mycobacteriaceae; genus Nocardia; species Nocardia donostiensis. The sequence goes on from NZ_MUKP01000072.1 coordinate 3,067, forward strand.
TATCCGGTTGTCATGGCGATCTCCTAGCATTCGGTGGACCGCCGTACCGGTCCACCTACGTCCGACCCTGCCTCAGGGTGCTCGAGCTCATTAGAGGCACAGCGGCAACCCTGCTGCAACAGGAAGGCTTACCACCGGTGGCTACGCTGCCGTGGATTGCGGCGGACGGATCCGGGGCCGACATGCTGCGGCCGTGGCTGTCGAGGTTTTGCATCAAGGGCTCACCGGATGTACACATGGTTGCCTATGCGGCGTGGATCGCGGCGAAGGCCAGCAGGAGCGCAGCGGTCCGTGGCGGATCCTCTAGCATGGGCGCGTGTCCCACCCCAGGCAGTAACTCGACGGCGGCGCCGGGTACGACGCGATACTCGGCGGCGGACGAGGATCGCCATCTCCTGTCCTCCTCGCCGAAGATCACCAGTAGCGGCTTGTCGAGGGCCACGAGCCGGTCCGGGATCGAGCGCTGCGCCTGGTAGTTGTCGGCAGCCTGCGATGTGGCGGTGAACGCGTGGTAGGTCATGCCGCGCACGTCGTCCACGAGCTGTTGCGGGATATCGATCTCGCGAGTGAACGCGGTGCTCACACTTCGTCGGATCAACGCGTCGGTCCGAAGCCGCCACAACAGTTGCCCTACGACGGGGACAGAGGTGAGCCGACTGACAGATTCCTGTGCGATGTAGGCGTCCAGACGGGGGCCGGTGTTGATCAGTGCGATCGCGGTCACCAGGTCGCGCCGTTGCTCGGCGAGGGCGGTGGCAACCGAGCCACCAGTGGAATGGCCGATCACCACAGCGTGCTGCACGCCGAGCCGATCCAGTGCCGCACCGACCCGGCGTCCCTGCTCGGGGATCCCGTAGCCGTCGCCGGCCGGTTTGGCCGACCGACCGTGCCCGAGCAGGTCGACGCAGATGATGCGATAGGACTTCGCCAGCACCGGAACCAGCGGATCCCACCAGTGGACAGATCCGGCGAACCCGTGGATCAGCACGAGCGCCGGGGCATCACGAGGGCCGTCCTGGCGCACGTGGATGTTCTCGCCGTCGAGAGACAGGATCGAATCCCCGATGCTTTCGGCGTCCTGCTGCGCCACTACCACCGCGTTCATGAGGAGCAGCCCGACGACCCCGAGGAAGATGGCCGAAGAGGCGATGATGCGGCGTCTTCGGCGGCTTCCTGCACGACTCGCAGGCGTTTTCCGGTCAGGAGGCTGCGGATCGGTGTCATCAGGTCGGTTATCGAGCCCCCGAGGCGTGATCATGAGGCCATTGTCACCATCCTGTGCCCCGCTGACTTGTACGAATGTTCCGTTCGGTCGGCTCATGTAGCCGGTGTCGCCGCAGCCCGCCACACCTCGGTCAGCACGTCGGCGATCCGGGCGAGCCCGGCGGCCGTCGTCATCTGCCAGTGCGTGGTCGGCACGGCGTGGTTGTGCACCGTGCCTTCGACGATATCGGCCCAGATCGATGCGCCGACCTCTCCGGTCGGATCGTCGAGGGCCGCGGTGAAGTAGATGACGTCACCGTGGTATGTCGCAGGTTCGTAGGCCTCGCGCAGCACGACCGAGTGCACTGCCCCGTCGAGTATGCGGGTGACCCGGTCGGCGCCGAAGGAGGCGAACGGTTCCGGGAGTTCGGCCATGAGCTGGGGGAGCGTCGTCCAATCCATGTCCGCGACATTGCCGAGGTCACCGGCCAGCTCGCCGAGCAGGCCGCCGATCAGTTCGGCGATCGGCACCTGCCCGCCCTCGTCGGCCGCCGTTCCCGGCGGGTCGGCCATATAGCTGTCCATCACCGCGAGCAGGGCCACCTGCTCGCCGTCGCGCTCGAGTTGCACCGCCATCTCGTGCGCGATGACGCCGCCGAACGACCAGGCGAGCAGGTGGTACGGCCCGTTCGGCTGTACCGAGCGAATCAGCTCGAGGTACTGGGCCGCCCATTCCTCGATCGAATTCGGCAGGTTCGCGTCGGTGGCCAGTACCGGCGTCTGTAGGCCGTAGATGGGCCGGTCCGGGCCGAGGTAGGCGGCCAGGCCCGCGTACGACCAGGAAATTCCCGATACGGGGTGCACACAGAACAGCGGCGCGGCCGAACCCTCGGAACGCAGCGGCAGGAGCATGTCGAAGGCTGCTTCGCGTTCGGCGGTGCCGTTGGCGCGGCGAGCCAGATCGGCGACGAATTCCCCGGGTGTGGGTGCGGTGAACACCCGCATCACCGGAACTTTCGTACCGAGCGCCTCCGACAGCCGTACCGTCAACTTCGCGGCGATCAGCGAGTTTCCGCCGTGCTCGAAGAAGTTGTCGTCCATGCCGAACCGCTCGACGCCGAGCACTTCGGCGAAGGCGGCGGCCACGGTGTCCTCGATCGGGGACGCGGGTGCCCGGTATTCGCGCCTCCGGAACTCGGGTGCAGGCAGGGCGCGGCGATCGAGTTTGCCATTGGGTGTCAACGGCATCGCCGCGATCACCATGATCGTCGACGGAACCATGTAGCCGGTGAGGAATTCGGCCACCTGGGTGCGCAACTCGGTGGGGTCGAGCTCCACATCCGCATCGGGCACGACATATCCGATGAGCTGATCACCGAGCGTCGAATCGGTGCGGACCAGCGCGACCGCTTGGCTCACCCCGGTGCAACGCTGCAGCGCTGTTTCGATTTCCCCGAGTTCGATCCGGAAACCGCGCAGCTGCACCTGCTGGTCGCCGCGCCCGGCGTAGGCGAGCCCGGCGTCGGTGCCGGAGCGGACCCAGTGCGCGATATCGCCCGAACGGTACAGCCGGGACCCCGGTGCTCCGTACGGGTTCGCGACGAACCGCGTCGCGGTGAGCGCGGGGCGCCCCAGATAGCCGCGTGACAGCTGGGCGCCGGCAACGTAGATCTCGCCTGGTGTGCCGGCCGGCGCTGGGTGCAGACGGTTGTCGAGCACGTACGCCTCGAGTCCCGGCAGCGCCCGGCCGATGAGACTGGCCCGGTTGTCCACCAGGTGTTCGTCGAGTGAGAGGAACGATACGTGCACGGTGGTTTCGGTGATGCCGTACATGTTGACCAGCCGCGGTGCGTCCACGGCATGCCGTTCGTACCAGCGTCGCAGCTGCCGCAGGTCCAGCGCCTCGCCGCCGAAGATCACATACCGCAGCGCGAATTGCCCGGAGGTGACCGCGGAGTCGGCGGCGACGAGCTGATAGAACGCCGACGGAGTCTGGTTCAGAACGGTCACCTGATCGCGAATCAGCATGTCGCGGAACTGTTCCGGTGACCGTGATACCGCATAGTCGACCACGACCACACTGCCGCCGGTGACGAGCGCACACCACAGCTCCCACACCGAGAAGTCGAACGCAAACGAGTGGAACAGCGTCCACACGTCGGTGTCGTCGAATCCGAAGAGCGGCTGGGCGTTGCTGAACAGCTCCACCGCGTTGCGGTGGGTCACACCGACACCTTTGGGAACCCCGGTGGATCCGGAGGTGTAGATGACGTAGGCGAGATTGCCCGGCCGCAACGGTGCCACCCGGTCACCGTCGGTCACCGGTTCGCCCCCGAATTCCGCGGTCTGTTCCAGCAGTACCGTGGGCAGCTCCACATCGGGGATGCCGGTCTGCTGATCGGCTGTGGTCAGCAGACACACCGGTGCCGCGTCGGCGAGCACGAACGCCAGCCGCTGCGCCGGGTAGGTGAGATCGATCGGCAGGTATGCCGCACCCGCGGTGAGCACACCGAGTAGGGCGACCGGAAGCTCTTCGGTGCGAGCGACCGCGACCGCCACGATGGTTTCCGGGCCCGCTCCGGCGGCGGTGAGCGCCCGGGCGACCTGGTTCGCGCGCCGATACAGCTCACCGAAACTCAGCGTCGTCCCGTCGAAACGGATGGCCACCGCATCCGGCCTGCGCTGGGCCTGGGCACCGATCAACTCGGGCAGCGTCGCCACGGGCGCGGCCGCAACGGCCGGCGCGCCTGCGCACAGCAGGGTGGCGCGCTCGGACGGGGTGAGCAGATCGATATCGCCGACGGCCACTGTCGGGTCGGTGGCTACCGCCGCCAGCACCCGGCCGAACCGGTCGGCGAATTCCTGTACGGTCCGATGATCGAACAGGTCGGTCGCGAAGGAGAACTCCGCGTACATCCCCACGTCCTCGCCCACGCCGGGTTCGGTGTCGGAGACCGCGCTGTTCTCGCGGATGGTGAGCGACAGGTCGAACTTCGCGGTGTCGATCTCGGCATCGAGGGCGTCGACGCGTAACCCGGGCAGTTCCAGGCTGCTCATCGGCAGGTTGTCGAAGGTCAGCGCCGCCTGGAACAACGGGTGCCTTGCGGTGGAGCGTTCCGGTGCGAGCAGTTCCACCAGCCTCTCGAAGGGTAGGTCGGCGTGTGCGAATGCCTGCAGATCCGTGTCTTTGGTGTGGGCCAGCAGCTCCGCGAAAGTCAGCTGTCCTGGCACCTGCGTACGCAATACCAGCGTGTTGACGAACATGCCGACCACATCGTCGAGTTCGGACTCGCCGCGCCCGGCCACCGGTGCGCCGATGGCGATGTCCTCGGTGCCGGACAGCCGCGCCAGGAGGACAGCGAAAGCCGCGTGCACGACCATGAACAGTGTGACGTTCTGGTCACGGGCCATCTTCTGCAATGTCCGGTATAGGTCGGCCTCGACCGAGAACCGGACACGCCCCCCGGCGAATGACTGCATAGCGGGCCGTGGACGGTCGGTGGGGAGGGGCAGTTCGTCCGGTAGGGCGGCCAGCGCCGTCTGCCAGAATCCGATCTGCTCCGAGATGAGGCTGTCGGGGTCGTCTTCGGAACCGAGTACCGCGCGCTGCCAGATGCCGTAGTCCGCGTACTGCACCGGCAACGGCGCCCAGCCGGGTGCGACACCCGCGGCGCGGGCGGAGTAGGCGAGCATCACGTCCCGGCTCAACGGTGTCATCGACCAACCGTCGGCGCTGACGTGATGGGCGACGAAAACCAGGACGAACTCGGTGTCGGTGAGCTGCAGCAGCCTGGTGCGGAACGGGACGTCGACGGTGACATCGAAACCGGTGGTGACGAGGGCGCGGACCTCCTCGGCGATATCCGTGGCGGTAACAGGGACGGGAACAAGGCCGACCGGAATATCGGACGGTTCGAGCACCCGCTGTATCGGACCGTCCGGGGTCTGGGGGTAGACGGTGCGCAGCGTTTCGTGCCTGGCGAGAACATCGGCGACGGCCTGCTGGAGGGCACCGATATCGAGCTGGCCGGTCAACCGGATCGCGACCGGGATGTTGTAGGCCGCGGAGGTGGTGTCGAACTGGTTGAGGAACCACATCCGCTGTTGGGCCAACGACAAGGGAATCTGCTCCGGTCGTGGGCCCGCCACCAGTGCACGGCGGCCCCCCGAGCCCGCCTGCTGTTCGACCTTCATCGCGAGCCCGGCCACGGTCGGCGCCTCGAACAGGGCACGCACAGGCACGGTGGTATCCAGCGCGGCGCCGATCCGCGCCGCGACCTGGGTGGCCAGCAGTGAGTTGCCGCCGAGGGCGAAGAAGTCGTCGTCGACGCCGACGCGTTCGGTGCCGAGCACCTCGGCGTAGACACCGGCCACGATCTCCTCGATCGGCGTCGCGGGTGCCCGGAAGGCGCGGGCCTGGAATTCTGGTTCGGGCAGGGCGTCGCGATCGAGTTTGCCGTTGACGGTCAGCGGCAGGACGTCGAGCACGACGAACGCCGACGGCACCATATACGAGGGCAGTACCGTGCGCAGGGCCGAACTCACCTGCCCGGTATCGATGTCCGGAGCGTCTTGCGACGGGACCAGATAGCCCACCAGGCGGTCACCGGTGCGGGTATCGGATCGTGCGATGACCGCGGCGCGGGCGACCTGAGGCAGGGCCAGCAGCGCGGTCTCGATCTCGCCCAGTTCGATCCGGAAGCCGCGGACCTTGACCTGGAAGTCGGTGCGGCCGCGGTATTCGAGCTCACCCGAGCGGTTCCAGGCGGCGAGGTCCCCGGTGCGATACATCCGCTCCCCGGCGCCGAACGGATCCGCGACGAACCGCTCCGCCGTCAGGTCAGTGCGCGCATGATAGCCACGGGCCAGCTGTGCGCCCGCCAGATACAGCTCACCCACGACCCCGTCGGGCACCGGTCGCAGACGGTTGTCGAGGACATAGGCCCGGCTGTTCCACTCGGGTGTTCCGATCGGCACCGACACCTCGTCGGCCGCAGTGACCCGATGGCTGGTGATCGACACCGCCGTCTCGGTCGGGCCGTAGAGGTTGAACAGTTCGATACGCGGATACTGCTGCCGGAACCGCTGCGCGAGCGGGGCGGGCAGCGCTTCACCGATGGCCAGCACCCGCCACAGCGAATCGGGCAGGCCCGCGGTGAGCAGGGCATCCAACATGGACGGCACGACGTGCAGAGTGGTTACCCACTCCTTGGCCAGCAACCCGTTCAAATACACCGGATCTCGATGCCCGTCGGGTTCGGCGAGTACCAGTCGCCCACCGCAGGCCGCTGCCGACCAGTACTCCCATACCGACAGGTCGAAAGTGGCCGTGGTTTTCGCCAGTACCGCGTCGGCGGCGTCCAGCGCGAATTCGGCGACCTGGTACTGCAATTGGTTGGCGATCGCGGCATGCGGCACCGCGACCCCCTTGGGCCGGCCGGTCGAACCGGACGTAAAGATCACGTACGCGGTGTGCTGCGGGCGCAGCGGCGCCCTCCGGTCGGTATCGGTGATCGGACCGGCATCCACCCCGTCCAGGCACAGCTCGTCCAACGACACCACCGGTGCCACCGTGGTGGTGAACCCGGCGTCGTTGTTGGTGAGCACGCAGACGGGTGCCGCGGTCTCCAGCACGTAGCGGGTGCGTTCGGCAGGCTGATCCGGATCCACCGGCACATACGCACCACCGGACTTGGCCACCGCGTACATGGCCACCACCAGATCCACCGAACGCCGCATAGCCAGCGCCACCCGCGAATCCGGGCCGACACCCAGCGAAATCAGATGCCGAGCAAGGCGGTTGACCAGCAAGTCGAGTTCACCGTAGGTCAGCTCGGCACCGGCGCCGTCCGGTGAATCCATCACGAGGGCGACGGAACCGGCGGATCCGGCCACTGTGGCATCGAGCAGCGAGGCGAGTGTCACGGTGGTATCGACAGCCGCTGTGGTGGCATTGCGGTGTTCGAGAATGGTGCGGCGCTCATCCGGAGCCAGGAGTTCGATATCGCCGACCGCGGTTGTCGCGTCCGCCGCGATCGCGGTCAGGACCCGAGACAGGCCGTCGGCGAAACCACGCGCAGTCGATGCGTCGAAAAGGTCATCGGCGTAGGTGAGGACGCCGGTGATACCGGTCGGCGTACCGGCCTGGTCGTAACCGTCGGCGACGATCAGATGCAGGTCGAACTGGGAGAGCTGGGTGTCGATATCCAGCCCGGTGACGGTGAGGCCGGGCAGTTCGAGCGTGGCCGCTGCGAAGTTCTGGAACGACAAGCCGACCTGGAACAGCGGATGCCGTGCGGTGGAGCGAACCGGGTTGAGTACCTCGACCAACCGTTCGAACGGTACGTCGGCGTTGGCGAACGCCTGGAGATCGGTGTCCCGCTGCCGGACGAGCAGATCGGTGAACGATTCACCGGCATCGAGCCGCGTCCGGAACACCAGGGTGTTGACGAACATGCCGATCAGGTCGTCGAGCACGGCCTCGCCGCGGCCCGCTGTCGGGGTGCCGATGGCGATATCGTCGGTGCCCGACAGCCGGGCCAGCAGCACCGCCAGCGCGGTGTGCACCACCATGAACAGCGTCGCACCCTCGGCGCGCGCCACGTCGAGCAAGGCGCGGTGCACTTCGGCGTCGATCTGCACCTCGACCTTGCCGCCGGCGAAGGATTGCACGGCAGGCCGGGGGCGGTCCGTCGGCAGATCCAGTTGATCCGGCAGGCCGGCCAGCGCCGTCTGCCAGTAGGCGATCTGCTTCGCCGCAGGCGACTGCGGATCGTCCTCGCCGCCGAGCAGCGCCCGCTGCCAGATGCTGTAGTCGGCGTATTGCACCTCGAGCGGCGCCCACTCCGGCGCCGCGCCCGTCGACCGCGCCATATAGGCGGTCATCAGGTCCCGGGTGAGCGGGCCGACCGACGAGCCGTCACCGGAGATATGGTGCACCACCATCGCCAGTACGTACTCCGGTGCGTCGGTGGGGGCGTCGCTGATCTGGAACAGTGCGATCCGCAACGGCACCTCGGTCGTGACGTCGAAGATCGTCGACATCAACGTGGTGAGGGCCGTTTCGATGTCCTGGGCGCCGACCTGGGTCAGGTCCACTCGCGGAACCGCCTGTGCCGCGGGCAGGATCACCTGTACCGGCTCACCGTCGGTTTTCGGGTATACCGTCCGCAGGATCTCGTGCCTGGCGATCACGTCGGCGATGGCCTGCTGCAGCGCGGCGACATGCAGCTCACCGGTCAACCGCACTGCGACCGGCATGTTGTAGGCGGCCGACTCGGTGTCGAACTGGTTGAGAAACCACATTCGCTGCTGAGCCGGTGACAGCGGAATCCGGTCGGGGCGCGGACCGGCTGTCAGTGCCGGGCGGGCACCACCGTCGGCCTGCTGCTCGATTTTGCTCGCAAGTCCGGCCACCGTGGGTGCCTCGAACAGGTCACGCACGGCGGGGCGAGCGCCGAGCGCGGCGCCGAGCCGTGCGGTCACCTGGGTGGCGATCAGCGAGTTGCCGCCCAAGGCGAAGAAGTCGTCGTCCGCGCCGACCCGCGCGACTCCGAGCACCTCGGCGAATACGCCCGCGACGATCTCCTCCACCACGGTCGCCGGAGCCCGGAACTCGCGCGCGCTGAATGTCGGTTCCGGCAAGGCCGAGCGGTCGAGCTTACCGCTGGTGTTCAACGGGAACGCGTCCAGCATCACGATCGCGGCCGGAACCATATACGAGGGAAGCACTTCTGCGACGGCCGCCAGCAACGCACGCTGCTCGACCGTCTGCCCTGGCTGGGCAACCACATACGCCACCAGCTGATCGCCCAGGGACGAGGACGCCACCAGTGCTACCGCCTGGCTCACCGCGGACTGTGCCAGCAAAGCCGTTTCGATCTCGCCCAGCTCGATGCGCTGACCGCGGAACTTCACCTGGAAATCGGTGCGCCCGAGGTATTCGAGGCGAGGCGGGATGTCACCGGCCTGATCCCGCCACACGACAAGATCACCCGTGCGGTACATCCGTGTTCCGGTGGCGAACGGGTTGGCCACGAACCGGTCCGCCGTCAGGTCCGGTCGCGCGATATAGCCGCGCGCCAGCTGATCGCCGGCGAGATACAGTTCGCCCGCCACCCCGGCGGGTACCGGACGCAGCCGGGCATCGAGCACGAACACCTGAACGTTCCACTGCGGCAGACCGATCGGCACCGTTCGTTCATGGGCACCATCACGCGCCGGCCAGTAGGTCACCGACACCGCAGCCTCGGTGGGTCCGTACAGATTGTGCAGCGCGGCGGCGGAAACCGCCCGCCATGCCGATACCGTTTCCGGCGGCAGCGCCTCTCCGATAACGAATACCTCGCGCAACGTCGGGCACGACCCCGGCGCCAACTGCGCGGCGAACACACTCAACATCGACGGAACGAAATCCGTCACGGTCACCCGGTGCGCGACGATCATCTCGGCCACATACACCGGGTCACGGTGGCCGTCGTGCGTGGCGACGACCAGCTTCGCCCCCGCCCGCAACGGCATGAAGTAACCCCACAGCGATACATCGAAAGTTGTCGCCGTCTTCTGCAGGTACACGTCGTCGCGACCCAGCGGATACTCCGACAGCATCCACGCGATCTGATTGTTGATCGCCGCGTGCGAGACCGCGACACCCTTCGGCCGTCCGGTCGACCCTGACGTGAAGATCACATACGCCAGATCGGCAGGCGAGACCGGCCGCAACAGCTCGTCCGCCGTCACCGGCGCACCCGAGAACCGAGCTGTTTCGAGCGCGTCGAGCCGCAGCAGCACCGTGCCGTCCGGTACCGCCACAGCGTCTGCGGTGGTGGTCACCACGCACGCGGGCCGGGCAGTGTCGAGGATGTGCGCGACCCGTTCCGCGGGATGGTCCGGGTCGAGCGGAACATACGCACCGCCCGCGGTGATGATCGCGTACATGCCGACGACCAGGTCGAGCGACCGCCGCACCGACAGGCCGACCAGCGAACCGGCACCGACCCCGTGCGAAATCAACAGCCTGGCCAGCTTGTTGACCTGTTCGTCGAACTCCCGGTAGGTCAACTCGGCGCCCGCAGCGCCCGTGTAGGACACGGCGATCGCGTCCGGGTGGGCGGCCACCGCGCGCCGGTATCCGTCCAGCAGTAATTCCGGTGCCACAGTGTGAGTGGTCGCGTTCCGCTCGGCGACCAGCCGCTGCCGCTCCTCGACGGTGAGCCACTCCAGATCACCCACCGGGGTGCGCGGCGCAGCGACGATCTCACCGAGCAGGCCGACGAACCGGTGCGCGAAACCTTCGACCGTGC
>NZ_MUKP01000073.1 GCF_002081715.1 Nocardia donostiensis
TGCCGGAAGCGCCATTCCGGTGGATTGGGAGCCACAAATGAACGATGGGGATACCGACCGCTGCGAACGGGTGGATGTCACTACCCTCGGAGATCTGCTGGACCGCCGAGCTCATGCACACCCCGACCGGATCGCACTGTCCTTCCCTGATAGTGAGACCACCTACGCGCAACTCGCCGCCCGCGCCGATTCCCTCGCCCGGGCAATGCTGGCCGCGGGCATCGACTCCGGCGATACCGTCGGGATCCTACTTCCGAACTGTCCGGACTCGATCGCTGTGCTGTTCGCAGTCGCGCAGATCGGAGCCGTGCCTGTCCCGGTCAACGGGCGATTCAAAGAACACGAACTGGCACAGGTGGTCACGCTCTCCCGGATGTGTCTGCTGTTCGTTCATCCATCGACTCCGCTCCCCGATTCGGTCATCGCACGGGCAACCGCTCTGCGACAGGTGGTCGTACTCGGCGCCGATCTCACCCCTGAGGGTGCGGTGGCCGAACGCGACTTCCTCGCCGCATCGTCCGACGTCACGGCAGAACACGTACACGAACGCCGAGAGCTGGTCCGCGTACGCGATACCGCGATGGTCATGTATACGTCCGGGACTTCGGCGAGTCCGAAGGGGGCCATGATCAGCCATGAAGCACTGATCCGTTTCGCTGTGGGCGTCACCCGCAACCGTCTTTTCCTCACCGAGAACGATCGCGTCTGGACTCCGCTGCCGCTGTTCCACATCGGCGCGGTGGCTTTCGCCATCGCAACCATCTACGCCGGCTGCCGCTACTGCCATGTCGGGTTCTACCAGCCCGATACTGCGCTGAACCAACTGGAGGAGCAGCGCTGCACAGTCGCCCTTCCTGGATTCGAGACAGTCTGGCTACCCGTATTGAACCGACCCGATTTCGCCCGCCGAGACCTGTCCGCTCTTCGGCTCGTTATGGCTGTTGGTGTTCCGGAACGCTTGCGCGATATGGCCGCTCGCCTGCCTCATGCAGTTCAGGTTTCGTGTTTCGGCATGACCGAAGCGTCCTCGTTCCTGTCGCTGAGCAAGCAGACCGACACACATGAACAGCGGATGACCACCGGTGGGCATCCACTACCCGGTATGCAGTGTCGGGTAGTGGACCCCGAGACCGGACGTGACGTCCCACCGGGCACCGAAGGCGAACTGCTGTTCCGCGGTACGAATTGTTTCGACGGATATCTCCACGATCCGGAACTGACCGCCCGCTGCTTCGACGAGCAAGGCTGGTTCCACACCGGCGATGTCGCGGTGATGGATACCGACGGACGGGTCACCTTCGTCAGCCGGCTCAAGGACATGCTCAAGGTAGGCGGTGAGAACGTGTCCGCGGTCGAGGTAGAGGACTATCTGTTGCGGCATCCCGCCGTACATATCGCGCAGGTTGTCGGCGCGCCGGACGCCTACTACGTGGAGGTCCCCGCCGCCTATATCGAACTGAAGCCCGATGCCACGGCCACCGAGCAGGAGATCATCGAATTCTGCCTGGGCAATATCGCCACATACCGAGTGCCCCGGTACGTCCGATTCGTCGAGGAATGGCCGATGTCGGGCACGAAGATCAAGAAGTACGTGCTGCGCGATCGGATCAAGGCCGAACTCGCGGAAGCGAATATCACACAGGCCCCCAAGTTGCGCCCGGCACGGGAGATGCAGGCATGAGCGGCAAGCCGCAAGCCATCGCCCGACTGTACCGGAACTCACTCCGACTGAAAGCCTCCGCCGCCCTGGGCGATCCCGTGGCAGCTGTCATGAACCTCCCCCGGGGAGCCGCCGGCTACACAGCGTATGAACGAGTCCGCTCGCATGGTCCGCTACTGCGCGGCCGCAGCGGACTGCACATGTCGGCCACCTACTCGGTATGTAATGAGATACTGCGCGACAATCGGTTCAAAGCGGCGCCGACCTCGGCCGTACGATTGAAGCTTGGTCCACTTCCCGGCCGGCGAGCCGATTTCCTGGTACACCCGCTCGACGATTCGCTCGCCTCGGCGAACCCGCCGGAGCACACAAGGCTACGCAAAATCGTGGCCCCGCTGTTCGGGGCCGCACGCATCCGAGAGCGGCGCATTTTCGTCGAGGAGCTCGTGGAACGGCAACTGGACCAGCTGGACCGGGACGAGCCAGTGGATCTGATCGCCGAATTCGCCTTGCGCATACCCAGCCTGGTGATAGCCGAACTGCTCGGCCTGCCCCCGGACGACCATGAGCTCTTCGCTCGTTGGGGTATCGAATTCGGCGCGACAGTCGATGGCGCACGTGGTGTACGCGACCGACGCCGCACCCACATTCTGCTCGCCGAACTGACGGACTATTTCGTCGCGGTCACCGAACAGCGTAGACGCGAACCCGGTGACGACTTGATCACTGCGCTGATCGGGGCGGCGGACGAGGGCGCGATGACCGAGGCGGGGCTGGTGTCCACCTGTCAGGCACTGCTGATCGGCGGCTTCGTGACCACGGCCAATATCATCGGCAACGCTGTCACCGCGTTCTCGCGCTTCCCGGAGCAGCGCGAGATCTTCACAGAAGACCTCGACAAGGCCGGACAGGTAGTGGAGGAGACGTTGCGGTGGGAAGCACCAGCCCAGTACAGCGTGCGAGTAGCGGGCGAAGCAATGGAACTGGCCGGAAAAGAAATCGAGAAAGGCACGCCCGTGGTTGCACTGCTGGCGGCGGCGAATCGCGACCCGGATGTCTTCTCCGAGCCTGCCCGGTTCGATATCGAGCGGTCGAACGCGCGCGAACACCTGTCCTTCGCGGCAGGCGTGCATTATTGCCTGGGCGCGGGATTGGCCCGAATGGAGGGCGAGATCGCGTTGCGTGGCCTTTATCGTCGGTATCCCCGGCTTCGTACGGTCGGACCGGCCACATACTGCCCGTCCCGAGTCATTCGTGGTCCCCAACTCCTTCCGGTACGCATCCGTTGACAGAAACCGGCGGGCGAGCAACAGAGCGACTGCCCTGCAACACCATTTGCAACCTGCTGGCCCTGGTGGAGGACGCAAGCTGTGTGGAAGCAGGTACTGTCTCCGCCACACGCGGCGGGGAGTAGCGCTGATGCCCAGCAACGCCATCATGCGGGCTCTGCAGATCGCCGAGGAACTGCTGCAACCGCTTCGTTGCGAACGCTACAGTTCCTCCAGCCACTCGCCGTGTATGTCGGTGTCCGGTTGCGGACCGGGCGGGTGGTGCGAAAGGTGAACGTGGAAATGAGCGCATCGGCGGGCTCGCGCCGGCGGCGGGCACGGGGTGTGCTGGCCGCGGCTGTTGTGGGAGTGCTACTGGTTTCGGGGTGTTCGGGGGCGGACGGGGGTTCCGGTGTCGGGCCCGGCGTAACCAGTGAACCGTGCCCGCAGGCGGTGGACGAAAGCAAGGGCTGCATTTATTTGGGGGTGTTGTCGGATCTGGGCGGCGGGCCGTTCGAGGCGCTGGGGCGGGCGCTGCAGGACGGGCAGCGCACGTTCTGGGATCAGGTGAATCGCAGCGGCGGAATCGGCGGCAAATACGAGGTCGACAACACGACCTATGTGGAGAACACCTCCTATGACCCGGTTCGGCACGGGCCTGCCTACGAGAAGGTGGAGCCGCATGTGCTGGCATTCGCGATGAGTCTGGGGTCTTCACAGACCCAGTCGATTCTGCCGCGGATGGACCAGGCGAATGTGTTCACCGGCGCGGGGACCCTGTGGTCGGGGTGGCAGTACGCGCAGACCGATCGTGGGCTGGTGCTCGAGATCGGCTATTCCTACTGCACCGAGGCGATCATCGGCTTGGACTGGTTGGCCGAAAGGTACGGGCGGCCGCAGCGGATCGGCATCGTGACGTATTCAGGCAATTACGGCGAGGATTATGCGGCGGGGGCGCGGAAATGGGCGCTGGCCAACAACGTGGCAGTGACCGCGGATATCCGGACCGCGACCAACCGGGAAATCGGAAACCAGGATTTGGCGGTGCAGCAACTGCTGGCCGATCCGCCGAACGCGGTGGTGTTGGCGACAGGGCCTGGCGAGACCGGCGAGATCGTCGGCAGATTGGTGGAAGGCGGGTATCCGGGGCGCTTCCTGGGTTCGCTGCCGACCTGGAACGCGGCGTTGCTGCAAACTCCGGCGGGCCCGGCGTTGGCGGCTCGGTATGCCACGACCTCACCGGTCGACGGTTGGGATGGGGTGAGCGCGGGCGCAGGGCGTGCGCGGGCGGCGGCGACAGGAGATCCGGCGAACCTGGGCTTCAACTGGGGATGGGCACTGTCCTATCCCTTGCATGCGGCCTTGACAGAGGCGGTCGAGGAGGGGAAGTTGAACCGCGCCGGGGTGCGCGCGGTGATAGCGGACGGTCTGTCAGTGGATTTCGAGGGAATGCTGGGGGCACGTGATTACGGATCGCTGACGTCGAACCCGCACAGTCATCGGGCGGTCGTCGGCGTGCCGGATGCGTCGGCGCCGACGGGGTTGCGGACAGTGGCGACCGATTATCACGGTCCGACGCAGGAGCGGGTGCGGTTGCCCGAGCCGTGTATTCGTTACTGATCCGCGCCCAGTAGGGCGAGTACGGCGTCGAGGTGCAGGTCGAACACTTCGGTGCGGTCGGTGAAGGTGTCGGCGCCGTACATGTCGAAGACGTCGAAGTTGACCGCACCGAAGAGGGTGCACCAGACGGTGAGGCCGCGGGCGAGGAGCCAGTCGGGGATGTCGACGCCGAATTCGGCGCGGACGCGGGCGAAGTCGGCGACGAGCGGTCCGGTGGGCTCGGCCGATGCGGTGGGTGTGGTGAGCAGGTTGCGCTGGTGGGCCTGTTCGAACAGGCGCAGCAGGGTCGCGATGACGCGGGTGCCGGGGGCGACGGTGTGTTCGGCGGGGGCGGTGTATCCGGGGACAGGGGTGCCGAAGAGCAGTCCGTACCAGGCGGGTTCGGTCAGCGCCCAGTCGCGGATGGCGTGTGCGGTGGTGCGCAGCCGGTGGAGAGGATCGTCCGGGGCGGTGGCCAGTGCGGTGTCGACGGCGTCGGCGAGGTTGTCGTAGCCGTCCACGACGAGCATGGTGAGCAGTTCGTCGCGGCTGCGGACGTACCGGTAGACGGCGGATGAGACGACGCCCAGGTCGCGGGCGACAGCGCGGAGGGACAGTGCGGCGGCACCGTCGGTGGCGAGGTGTTCGCGGGCGATGCGTTTGATGTCGGTGATCGTTTGGGCGCGGGCGCGAGCGCGGGGGGTGCTCATGGGGCTACTGTCACCGATTTACGAGAGCGCTGTCAACGATAGTGAATGGTGCTCACCTCAGGCGTGTGGGCCGACCGAGCTGGAGGCGGCGCGTTCGTCGAGTTCCCGGGCGGCGCGTTCGATTTCGTCGGCCAGAGTGGCCCCACCCACTTCGCGGGCGGCAGCACGTAGCCGGTCACGGAATCTGCTCAGGTCGCCGCTGATTTCCTGGCCGCCGTAGCTGGTGCCTACAGCGTCACGGAAAGCGCGGACGATATCGTCGGCGAGTTCGGCGATGCGGTGGCGGATCATAATGCGCAGTTCACGGCTGAGCGCGATATCGGTGCCGATGTCGTAGAGGATGAGGGCGCCGGTGAGCATGGGCTGGTCGGGGATATGCCACTGGTCGCCGCGGCGTTCGAGGTATTGGGCGGTGATGAGTTCGTCGAGGATTTCGGGGCGGCGGTCACCGAGGAGCTCGGTCAGGGCGTCGTCGTCGATGGTGGTGCCCTCGACGGGCGTGCGCGGGTCGAAGAGGGTGCGCCAGTCCGCGGGGGGCGGGGCGTCGGTGGCGAAGATTTCGCCGATGGCGTCCAGACGCAGGCCGCGGGCCTGCATGGCGGCGATATCGCGGAGGCGTTCGAGATGTTGGTCGTCATAGACCACGGCTTTGCCCGCGCGCCCGGGTTTGGGCAGTAGGCCGAGTGAATGGTAGTAGCGGATGGTCCGTGCCGGGACGCCGCTGCGTTCGGCGAGCTGGGTTCGACTATAGCGGGGCACGCGAACAGCATAGATACCGAGCCGGAACCTTACGTTGACAGTTCATACTGTCGCCGTTAGCGTAACCGGCGTCACCGTCGACACCTTGATTCGAGGAGTTCCCCATGTCCCAGCACGAAACGGATTTCGACGTGCTCATCGTCGGTTCGGGGTTCGGGGGCAGCGTGACCGCGCTGCGATTGGTGGAGAAGGGGTACCGGGTCGGGGTGCTCGAGGCGGGTAGGCGTTTTGCCGACGACGAGCTGCCCAAGACCAGCTGGGATCTGCGCAAGTTCCTGTGGGCGCCAAAGCTGGGATGCTACGGCATCCAGCGCATTCATCCGCTGCGCAATGTGCTGATCCTCGGCGGCGCCGGGGTGGGCGGCGGGTCATTGAACTACGCGAACACGCTGTACGTGCCGCCTGAGCCGTTCTTCTCCGACGCGCAGTGGCGCGAGATCACCGACTGGCGCGACGAGCTGAGCCCGTACTACGAGCAGGCGCAGAAGATGCTGGGCGTGGTGACCAACCCGCATATGACGCCGGCCGACGAGGTCTTCAAACAGGTCGCCGAGGATATGGGCGTCGGCGGTACGTTCGTGCAGACGCCGGTCGGGGTGTTCTTCGGTGAGCCGGGCAAAACAGTGGACGACCCGTACTTCGGGGGTGTGGGCCCGCAGCGCACCGGGTGTGTGGAATGCGGCGACTGCATGGTCGGCTGCAAGTACGGTGCGAAGAACACCCTCGTCAAGAACTACCTGTACCTGGCCGAGCAGGCCGGGGCGAAGGTCATCCCGATGAGCACGGCGACCGAGTTGCGCCCGCGCAACGACGGCAGCTGGCAGGTGACGACGGTGCGTACCGGCGCCTGGTTCCGTAAGAGCCCCACCACCTACACCGCTGATCGGGTGGTGCTGGCGGCCGGGACACTGGGCACCCAGCGGTTGCTGCACGCGATGCGGGATCGAGGTGTGCTGCCGGAGCTTTCGGATCGGCTCGGCGTGCTGACGCGCACCAATTCCGAATCGATCGTCGGCGCAGCGACCAAAAAGGTGACGCCGGGCGTCGACTTCACCACGGGGGTGGCGATCACGTCGTCGATCCACCCCACGCCCGACACCCATATCGAGCCGGTGCGCTACGGCAAGGGATCGAATTCGATGGGGATGCTGCAAACGTTGATGGTCGACGGCGGCGGGAAGATCCCGCGATGGCTGCGCTTCCTCGGTATCGCGCTGCGGCATCCGTTGACGCTGCTGGGGTTCCTGAGCGTGCGCAACTGGAGTGAGCGGACCATCATTTCGCTGGTCATGCAGCATCTGGACAATTCGATCACCACCTACACCAAGCGTGGCCTGTTCGGTAGGAAGCTGACCAGCAAACAGGGCCACGGCCAGCCGAACCCGACGTGGATCCCTGCGGGCAACGATGTGACGCGGCGGGTGGCCGACAAGATCGGCGGCGTCGCGGGCGGCACCTGGGGTGAGGTGTTCAATATCCCGTTGACCGCGCATTTCCTGGGCGGGGCTGCTATCGGGGCGGACTCGGATTCGGGTGTGATCGACGCCTATCACCGGGTGTTCGGGTACCCGACCCTGAGTGTGGTCGACGGTGCGGCGGTATCGGCGAACCTGGGCGTGAATCCGTCGCTGACGATCGCCGCGCAGGCCGAGCGGGCGGCGGCCTACTGGCCGAACAAGGGTGAGGTCGACAACCGCCCCCCGCAGGGTGAGCCGTATCGGCGGATCGCGCCGGTCGAGCCGCGTCAGCCGGTGGTGCCCGCTTCGGCGCCTACCGCATTGCGGTTGCCCACGTTCCCGGCTCGCGCCGCCGAGGGCGATACCGCCGCGAGCTGAGTCCACTCCCCAGCCCGCCGCAGCCGCTCGGGTCAGTCCTTGAAGTACACCAGCTGGTGGCTGGTGGCCAGCAGGCTGCCGTCGCGGCTCCACAGCTGGGCGGCCTGATCGAAGTACCCGCGAGTGAAACGGTGGGCGCGCGCGGTTCCCAGGACATGGTCGGCGCCGACCGCGTCGAGCTGTTCGGCGGTGGCGTGGAAGTACACGGTGAGTGAGACGGTGCCTGCGGCCATGTAGCGGCCGCGGCGCAGGAACACCCGGGGGTAGAAAACATCGGTCATGGCGGTCAGCGACGGGAAGTCCAGGGGCCGGGCCGGAGTGTCACGAACCCACACGGTGCTGGTCGATTCCGGACACTCCCCGGAATCCTGTCCTGGTATTGCGCCCTCGACGAACCGCATGTCGTAGTTGCGGGCCCAGGCGATGAAGTCGGGCAGTCCTTGCGCAGGAAGGTCCTCGGGGTCGGGTGCCGCGGGCATGGTGAGCTCGGTGTCGGCCCAGGTGTCGCGGCGGGTGCCGAAGACCGCGGTAGCGCTGGTGGTGACGGTTCCGTCCTGGACGAGTTCGAGCTGCCAGTGCTGGTTGGTGCGCAGGATGCGGCTCGTGATCTCGAATTCGCCGTCGGCGATGGGGCCCGCATAGTTGACGGTGAGGGCGAGCGGATTGCCGAGCCGGTCGGGGTGCTGCTCGATGACGCGCACGAGAGTAGCTGCGGTCATGCCGCCGAAGGGGCCGACCATGTTCGCGTACTCCGGCTGTGTGCGCCCCTTGAGCGGTTCGCCCGAGGTGAGGGTGAGGGCGGCATCGAATGGGTGCGGTGGCGCAACGATTTCGGTCATGTCGACTCCTGAATAGGGGATTTCCGGCATCCGCCGTTCCTAAGTATGACACCATACATAGGAACTGAGCGGAAAGGTGGATCATGGCGAGACCGAAGAACACGGCCGGGCCCCGCGCGGCGATGATCGACAGCGCGATCGACCTGATCCGGCGCCGCGGCGTGGCCGCGACCTCGTTCAGTGATGTGCTGGCCGACAGCGGCGCGCCCCGCGGTTCGGTGTATCACCACTTCCCCGGCGGGAAATCCCAGTTGGTCACCGAAGCCACGCGCAGCGCCGCCGACCGGCTCGACACCGCGGTGCGCAAGGTGCTCGAGGCCTCCGACACTCCCGGCGCGTTGCGGGCCCTGGTGCAAATATGGCGGCGCGGACTGGACGCAGGCGACTATGCGGTCGGTTGCCCGATCGTCGCAGCGGCGCTGGGCACAGAGCAGGGCGCGCGTGAAGTGGCGGGGGCGACCTTCGAGTCGTGGTGCGAGCTGATCGCGGGCAAACTCGTTGCCGACGGGACCGAGCCACCGAAGGCGCGGGCGCTGGCAGTGCTGATCGTCAGCGCCCTCGAAGGGGCGCTCGTGCTGGCGCAGGCGCAGCACAGCGGGGAACCGTTGGACACGGTCGCCGCTGAGCTCACCGCGCTGTGCCCGCAACCGGGCCGAAACCGGGCGGGATGATCGCGGCTTACGTCTGGACCGGGCGGGTTTTGATCGCGTCGCGGGAGATGAACACGTTGTACTCCCCTGGTGCTGCGATAACGGCGTTGCCGTAGGCGGAGCGGACGAACGGGTCGGTGAACCAGCGGCCGTCGGACATCTCGGCGAAGAAGTCGCGGTCGCTGCCGCCGAGGAAGATGTGGTTCTGGTCGGTGGCGACACCGTCGAGGCGTTGTCCGTAGAGGCGGGTCAATTTGTATCCGGAGTGGAAACCGAGGGCGTTCACCCACGGTTCCAGTTCGACGATATTGGCTTGCAACACCCACAGGTCGCCTTCCACCTCGTGGCTGCTGCGCTGTTCGGTGCCGTCGTCACCGTAGATGGTGAGCTCGACATCGAGCCGATGCTTCTGCCCGGCGACCGGCGTCGCGGTGATATGCGCGGCTTTGATCTCTCCGCTCAATCCGAGGTAGGTCTGGGTGAGCGTGGCCACCCACAGCAGGACGACCGCCACGAGCAACAGCGCCAGCCCACCTGCGCCGCGACCGAGCAGCACACGCAGGCCGGTCTTGCGTACTTTCACCAACGCCGAAATCACCAGTGCCAGCGCGACGACGATCACCACGATCAGACCGGTCTGCAGCACCCCGAAGTCCACCGGGAAACTCATCTGCTGATTTATACCCATCTTCGGGGTGGTGATCCGGGTGAACCGGTCGAATACGCCCCCGGAACCGGCGTTTGCTCGTATCTTGGCGATACAGGATGGGAGAGAGACAGTGGGCACAGACCAGGTAGCTGCGGATTATGTGATCGTCGGAGCGGGTTCGGCGGGTGCGGTGCTGGCGAACCGGCTCAGTGACGACCCCGACCGGACGGTGGTGTTGCTGGAGGCGGGCCCGCCGGACAAGAGCAGGTTCGCACGTATACCTGCGGCGTTCGCGAAACTGTTCCGCACCGAACTGGATTGGGACTATCTCACCGAACCGCAACCGCAGCTCGACGGCAGGCAGATCTACTGGCCGCGCGGCAAGATGTTCGGCGGGTCCTCGTCGATGAACGCGATGATGTGGGTGCGCGGTTTCCAAGCCGACTACGAGGAATGGGCGCAGGCCGCCGGTGCGGAATGGGGTTTCGAGAACGCGGTGCGCCAGTTCCGGCGTATCGAGCGGGTGCAGGACGCACAGTATCCCGATGAAGGTTCCGACGGGCCGCTGCTGATCTCGCATCAGCGCAGTCCGCGTGCCTCGACCGCCGCCTACCTCCAAGCGGTCACCGAATGCGGGTACACCGTCGAGCCACCGAACCGTCCGCTGCCGCAAGGGTTCACGCAGACGATGGTGACCCAGCGCAACGGGCAGCGCTGGAGCACCGCCGACGCCTATCTGCGGCCTGCGTTGCGCAGGCCCAACCTGACAGTGCTGGCCGAGGCGACCGCCACCCGGGTGCTGTTCGACGGTGACCGCGCCACCGGCGTCGAGTTCCGCCAGGGCGCGGCCACCCGGACGGTGACCGCGCGCCGTGAAGTGCTGCTGTGCGGGGGCGCGATCAACAGCCCGCAACTGTTGATGCTCTCCGGTATCGGTGACCGTGACGAACTCGCCCGCCACGGCATCGACGTCGTGCACCACGCACCCGAGGTGGGGGCCAACCTGCAGGATCATCTGGTGGCCGGGCTGGGCTACTGCGTGGAATCCGATTCGCTGTACGCGGCGGAGAAACCGGGGCAGCTGCTGAACTATCTGCTGCGGAAACGCGGCATGCTCACCTCCAATGTCGGGGAAGCCTACGGTTTCGTGCGCAGTGCGCCGGAGCTCGAATTGCCGGATCTGGAGCTGGTGTACGCTCCCGCCCCGTTCTATTACGAGGGGCTACAAGACCCGACCGAACACGGGGTGATCCTGGCGTCGGTCCTGCTGCGCCCCCACAGTCGCGGCCGTATCACGCTGGCCTCGGCCGATCCCCTGGCGAAACCGGTCATCGATCCGCGCTACCTGTCCGACGAGGCGGGCGCGGACCGAGCAGCGATGCGGGCCGGGTTGCGAATGTGCGCCGAACTGGCCGAAGCACCGTCGCTGAAAGCGGTTCTCGGCCGGCTGTGCTATCCCCCGGACGCGCCCGCCGATGATCTGGACGCCACCATCGATCGTGCGCTCAACGGGTTCTCGCACACCCTGTATCACCCCGCGGGCACGTGCCGAATGGGATCGGACGCCGCGAGCGTGGTGGACCCGAAGCTTCGGGTACGTGGCGTGCGAGGGCTGCGGGTGGCGGACGCGTCGGTGATGCCGGTGCTGGTGCGCGGGCATACGCACGCACCGAGTGTGTTCATCGGCGAACAGGCCGCCGAGTTCATCGACGGGTGAGCGACGGCTGCTGCGGCGTTGCGGCGGCAGGTCAGGCGTAACCGAAGAGCGCGAGAGATCCGGCTGCCAGCGCCAGGTACGGCAGCGGGTAGCGCAGGTGGGAATACCAGCGTGCCCGCGCCACCGTCGCCACCGCGCCGGCGAAGTACAACACCAGCCCGGCCGCGGCGGCGAAGGCGAGGGGCGGGAAGGCCAGCCCCGCGAGCAGGCCGACCGCTCCGGCCGCCTTGATCAGCGCCAACGGTGTCAGGGTCCAGTCCGGCAGCCCGTAGCGGCGCATGTTCTCGCGCACCCAATCAGCGCGGACGACGTCGAGCAATGCCGCCGCGGCCGCCGCGACAGCGGCGAGTACCGTGACGATCACGTAGACGGTGGACATAGTGGATCGTTTCCTTCCCGGTCTGATTCTGTGTAGGGCTCTCCTCTGTTAGACGGATGACGACAGGAGAAGGTGACGATGAACGACGAGGCCGTGCTGGAGCAGTTCGCCACACGACGCCCTGCTCTGCATGCACTCGCCTGCCGGCTGCTGGGTTCGACCGGCGAGGCCGACGACGCGGTGCAGGAGGCGTGGCTACGGGTCGCGGTCGCCGACACGCGCGCTGTCCGCAACCCGCAAGCGTGGCTGACGACGGTCGTCTCACGTATCTGCCTGGATATGTTGCGATCACGGGCCGTCCGGCGCGAATATTCCCTCGATCAGCTCACCGGACTCGACGAACAGGACCACAGCGACCCTGAGCGCGACGCGGTACTGGTCGATGCCGTGGGCCGCGCGCTGCTGGTCGTACTCGACACCCTCGGCCCCGAGGAACGGGTCGCTTTTGTGCTGCACGACCTGTTCGCGGTGCCGTTCGCGCAGATCGCACCCATCATCGGACGCACTCCCGGGACCGCGAAGAAACTCGCGAGCCGGGCCCGGCTGCGAGCGCGCGGCGACACCGCGAGACCCGCGGCCGGTCTCACCGCCGAACGCGAAGTGGTTTCGGCGTTCCTGGCAGCGGCGCGCGGTGGTGATCTGGCAGAACTGCTGGCGGTGCTGGCCCCGGACGTGGTGCGCACCGCCGATACGGCCGCCCTGCCCGCCGGGGTGGCCACCGTGGTGCGCGGGGCGCGGGCGGTGGCCGAAGAGACCGTGCTGCTGCGGGCACGGTCGCAGGTGGCGGTGCCGATGCTGGTCGACGGCCGGGTCGGGATCGTAGTCGCGCCGGGAGGTCGGGCGGTATCGGTTCTGGCTGTAACCGTGCGCGAGCAACGCGTCGCCGCCTACGAGGTGATCGCGGACCCGCGACGCCTCGCCCAGCTCCGGCTGGCGCCCCTCCCGTAGGTACCGGGGGATAGGGGCTGGCGTGGTGCAGTGCTCGGGCCTCACGATAGTGCGATGGTCGAGAGCGAGAGCAACCCGAATCGTGTCGAATGGCATGAGCTGCCGCAGCAACTTCGGCGCGAGATCGAACACCGGCTCGGCGCGCGGATCCGTTCAGCAGTGACACAACCGGGCGGTTTCAGCCACGGTATGGCCGCGCGCCTGTCCTCGGACGACGGCCGAACCGTCTTCGCGAAGGCGATCGACAGCCACACCCCACTGGCCGAGATGTACCGGGCCGAGGCAGCGACCGCGGCAGCATTACCGCCCACCGTCCCAGTACCTGCGCTGCGTTTCACCCTCGATACCCACGGCTGGTTCGTCATGGTGTTCGACGACATCGAGGGCCGGATGCCCCGGTTCGACCGGCCTGCCGAGCTGGCTGCCGTGCTCACCACGGTCGACCGCCTGGCGCGTGCCCTGAC
>NZ_MUKP01000074.1 GCF_002081715.1 Nocardia donostiensis
CCGGTGGTCACCACCCTGCCGGGCAATCGCGACCCTCGGCTCGGTGCCGCGGTCGTGGTGCTGCGTGGGTTGCCGGAACCGAGAGTGGGTAGCCTTCAAAACGTGATCAACATTTCGGCGGAAAAGGGGATCTACAACACCCCGGTGGAGATTCGAGTGGCGGCATCGGTGTCACAGCTGCCGATCGTGCGCGGCCTCGCCGAAACTCTAGTCCTGCTCAGCGATTTCACCTTGGACGAAGTGGCCGATATCCGGCTCGCTGTCGATGAGGTCTGTTCGACGCTGATCGCCCGCGCGGCGGCAGGCACCAGCTTGCACTGCCGGTTCGCCGTTGGCGACCACGAACTCCTGGTGCGGGTTTCCGGCGTCACGGGCGAGGAGGGGCTGCCGGATCAGCGCAATTTCGGCTGGCATGTGCTGCGCACCCTCACCGATTCTGTCGACGCCCACCAGGAGCCCTTTGACCAGCAGGTTTCCGGATATCCGACGACGGTGGAGTTCCGTCGGGTCCGGGGGAAAGCGTAGTGGCCGACGAGGAGAACGTGCTCGAATCCGCGAGCGAGGACGACGAGACCGAAACCACGGACAAGAGCACCGAGTTGGAGACGAACGTGCCCGCAGGCGGGTACGACGATGTCGCTGCGCTGTTCACCCACCTCGCCGCCACCGAGGACGGGTCAGCGGAATACAACACGGTCCGCGACGAACTGATCAGCCGTTGCATTCCGCTGGCCGACCATATCGCGCGCAAGTTCAGTGGACGCGGCGAACCGTTCGACGATCTGACCCAGGTGGCGCGGGTCGGGCTGGTGCATGCGGTGGACCGCTTCGATATCAGCCGCGGTTCGAACTTCTTGTCCTTCGCGGTGCCCACCATCATGGGTGAGGTCCGCCGGTATTTCCGGGACAACACCTGGGCGATGCGGGTACCGCGCCGCGTCAAGGAAACGCATCTGCGGATCGGTGCTGCGGTCGACAATTTGTCGCAGAGCCTCGGCCGTTCCCCGACGGCGAAGGAGATCGCGGCCGAACTCGATGTCGACCCCGACGAGGTCGCCCAGGCCGTGATCGCAGGCAACGCTTATCAGCCTGCTTCCATCGATGCGGCGGCAGCCGGGCGCGATACCGATGCGTCGCTGCTGGACACCCTCGGTGAGGAGGAGGCCCAGTTCGACCGGGTGGAGGAGTATGTCGCCATCCGCCCGCTGCTGGCCGGGCTTCCCGAGCGCGAACGTCGCATCCTCACCATGCGTTTCTTCGAATCGATGACGCAGACGCAGATCGCGCAGCAGATGGGCATCTCACAGATGCATGTATCCCGTATCCTCGCCAAAACCCTGGCGAAGTTGCGGGAGCAATCGGCCCGGGAATAGCTCCGTTTCCTACGCTCTGGTCGCACCGGTGGTGCCTGCCCGGGTCGGCGAGCACACCGGCCGGCCGATAGTGCTGGTCAGCCGGCCTGTTCGCGGGCCTTGCGCAGTTTCGCGGGCGCGCACAGCCACCACGCGGCGTCGAGCATTTCGCGCAGCTGACCGGCGTCGACGTGGTCGAGGTCGATGAGGATATACGGGTAGCCGTCGTAATGCGGTGTGGTGTAGAAAGCCGGGTCACCGGAGGCCAGCAGCGCCTCCTTCTCCGCCATCTCACACCGCAGCACCAGCCCGCCTTCGGCCTCGGAACGCAGCCGGGCGAAACTCTTCCCACCGGCTTTCAGCGACGGCGTCCGGTACCAGGTCGACTCCTCGGCCTCTGGTAGCTGTGTTGCGAATCGGACCACGTCATCCCAGGTAAGAGCCATATCCTCAGTGTGGGGCAAGCCGGTGCGGTATCGCTTGGACGAATGTCGCCATCCTGCGGCGACCCGCAGCTACCTCGGTTTGCGCAGGGCGGCGAGGAACATCGCGTCGGTGCCGTGCCGGTGCGGCCACAGTTGCACAGCGGGACCCGGCCCGATATCGGTGACCCCCGGTAGTAGTTCCCGGGTGTCCAGTTCGACGGCGCCGGTGCGGCGCACCGTATCGGCGACCACCGCGACGGTTTCCGGCAGATGCGGCGAACAGGTCGAATACACGAGCACCCCGCCGGGACGCAGCAATTCCCATGCGGCGTTGAGCAGTTCGCGTTGCAGCACAACCAGTTCGGCGACATCGGCGGGGGTGCGCCGCCATCGTGCCTCGGGCCGTCGGCGCAGTGCACCGAGGCCGGTGCACGGCGCATCAACCAGGACGCGGTCGTAGCCGGGGGTGAGGCCGCTGTTGCGGCCGTCGGCGATATGCACGGCGACCGGCAGGTCACGGGTGGTCTTGCGGACCAACTCGGCACGGTGTTCGGCCGGCTCGACGGCGTCGACGTGAAAGCGGTCGATCGCCGCCAGCGCGCCCAGCAGTGCCGCTTTACCGCCCGGCCCCGCGCACAGGTCGAGCCAGCGTCCGCCATCCGCACCTTCCAGCGGGGCACGGGTGAGCGCAATCGCGACCAGTTGGCTGCCTTCGTCTTGAACGGCGGCCATACCTTCGCGCACCGGTTCCAGCGCGGCAGGATCGCCGCCGTCGAGATGCACCGCGTACGGCGACAGCGCCCCCTCCTCCCCACCCGTGACCAGCGCCAATTCCTCGGCGGTTATCTCACCGGGGCGGGCGACCAGATGCACGGTGGGCCGGGCGTCATCGGCGGCGAGCAGGTCACGCAGTTCGACTGCGTCCGCCCCGAGCGCGTCGGCGAAGGCCTGCGCGATCCACGCCGGATGGGCGAACTCGAACGCGAGCCGTCCCACCGGGTCGCGTGGGGCGAGGGCGTCCACCCACTCCTCGGGTGAGCGCCGCGCCGCCTGCCGCAGTACGGCGTTGACGAAGCCGGCTTTGCCCGCGCCGGATTCGGCGCGCACCAGTGCGACCGAGGTGTCCACGGCGGCGTGCGCGCCGATGCGGGTGCGCAGCAGTTGGTACACGCCGAGCCGCAGCACGTCCAGCAACGGTCCATCGATCTGCTCGATATCGCGGCCCGCGCATTCGGCGATCACCGCGTCCAGCACACCGAGGGTGCGGCAGGCGCCGTAACCGAGCTCGGTGGCCAGCGCAGCATCACGGCCGGTTACCCGCCGTTCCCGCAGCAGCGCGGGGAGGACGAGGTTGGCGTAGGCGTCGCGTTCCCGGACCGCACGCAGGGTGTCGAGGGCTACGCGGCGCGCGGCGTCGACCGTTTCCCGGGCCGAGCGGGTCTGGTTCTTGCCGCGTCCGGCCGCGCGACCGGCGCCGCTCGCCTTCCCACGCTCCGGCTGCGGCGCAGGTCGATCTCGGTCGCGGCCCTTGCCACCGCCACCGGGGCGACCACGAGCTGGCCTTTCTGCTCCGGGCTCACGCCGTTCGTGGCGGCCCGGACCGTCCTGGCGATTTCCCGGTCCACCTCCTCGTTCGCGGCCTGTGGCCTGGTCACCGCCGAAGCGCCGCGGCGCGGCGCGGCGTGGACCGGTGCGGCTGTTGTCTCCGTGTCGCCCGCTGTCGCGACTCGATTGTTCACGGTCCCTGCGCTCCGCGGAGTGTGATGTCTCCGCAGGCGAGGCATCCGGTTCCGGCGACTGGTTCCCGGAGCGCCGGAAGCCCCTGCGCTGCGGCTGGTCGGCACTCATTCGACCACCGCGTCGGCTGCGAGTCGTGCGCCACGCGCCCAGTCCAGCGCCGCCATCGGTCGCTTACCTTCCGGCTGAACCTGGTTCAGCCGG
The DNA here is from genome assembly GCF_002081715.1 of Nocardia donostiensis. Taxonomy (GTDB): domain Bacteria; phylum Actinomycetota; class Actinomycetes; order Mycobacteriales; family Mycobacteriaceae; genus Nocardia; species Nocardia donostiensis. The sequence goes on from NZ_MUKP01000074.1 coordinate 3,719, forward strand.
ACTGCGGTCGTCGCGGTGCCGACGAACACACCCGTCTTGCGCACCTCGATCCGGCACTCCGGCAGCTCATCCTCGACCAGTTCGACCGGGCCGAGTTTCACCCGGGTGCCCGCCACCTCGGTCCATGCGCCGGGCGTCGGAGTGACAGCGCGGATCCGCCTGCTGACAGCGAGCGCGGGCTGGTCCCAGCGCACCCGCGCGGCCTCGACGGTGACCTTCGGTGCGTAGGAGACGCCGTCGGTGGGCTGCGGAATCGCCTGCAGAGTGCCGGCCTGCACACCGTCGAGGGTCTGCTCGAGCAGTGCCGCGCCGCTGTCGGCGAGCCGGTCGAGCAGGGTGCCCGCGGTGTCGGTGAGGTGGATCCGCTCGGTCACCACACCGAAAACCGGGCCGGTGTCCAGGCCTACCTCGATGCGGAACGTCGACGCCCCGGTGATCTCCTCGCCCGTAGCGATCGCCGCCTGGACCGGGGCGGCCCCGCGCCAGGCGGGTAGCAGCGAGAAATGCAGGTTGATCCAGCCGTGGCGTGGGATATCGAGCACATGCTGTGGCAACAGCGCACCATAGGCGACCACCGGGCAGCAGTCGGGGGCCAGGTCGGTGAGCGCGGCGACGAAATCGTCGTCACCGGGGCGCTGCGGGGTCAGCACCGGCACACCGTATTCGTCGGCCAATCGGCCCACCGGCGAGCGGGTGACCTTGCGGCCGCGGCCTGCGACGGCGTCCGGCCTGGTCACCACCGCCACCACCGTATGGTGGTCCGATTCCAGCAACCGGCGCAGCGACGGTACCGCAGGCTCCGGCGTGCCCGCGAAAACAATCCGCATCACTGGCCTCGTTCGGCGAGCACGCGTGTCGGCCGCACCGTGATACCGGCAGTGAACCACTCCGATTCGCGGATCTGGCGCATGGCGGCCTTGCGGTCGGCCGGATCGAGCCGGTCGATGAACAGCACACCGTCGAGGTGGTCTGTCTCGTGCTGGACACATCGCGCCAGCAAGCCTTCGGCGTCGAACTGCACCGGTGTGCCCTCGGCATCGACACCGCGGGCGTGTACGCGCAGCGCGCGCCGGGTGTCGTAGCGCGGTCCGGGGATCGACAAACACCCTTCCGGGCCGACCTGTTCCTCCTCGCCGAGCGCGGTCCAGGTCGGGTTGACCAGATGCCCGGACACCTCGCCGGTGTCGTAGACGAACACGCGCAGCCCGACGCCGATCTGCGGCGCGGCCATCCCGACCCCGCCGTCGTCGTGCATCGTCTCGGTCAGATCGGTGATCAGCTGCCGCAGCTCGGGACCGAAATCGGTGACCTCGTCTGCGCGGGCTCGCAGGATGGGGTCGCCGAACAGGCGGACGGGCTGAATGGTCACGGCAGCTCCCGGGTGCGGTGGAGAATACGGTCGTCCCATTCTAGGGGCGACCGCGTGTTGCCCGATTGTCCCGATCCACAGCGCAGAACCTGATACACATTCCGGTGCGGTCCGGGCGGGGTGTCGAGCCCCCCGTCCGGCCGCCCGGCGGGGCTTCCCGGTCAGATATTGCCGCCGATGATGACCTCGGGCAGCCCGGTGCCGAGCGCGACGGGGGCGCATGCCGGGACGGTCTCGGTGGCCGGGTCCAGGGCCTCGAGCAGCAATTGCAGCACGAACGGGTCGTACACCATATGGAAGTGTCCGGTCAGATCGGCCGGGCAGCGGTCCTGGATGACGATGTTGTCCGCACCCGGTCCGCGCAGTGCCATATTGGTGAACGGCTGGATCATCTCGTCGACCCGGCTACTGATGGTCACGTACCGCACCCCGGGCACCGTGTCCCCGCCTGCGTTGAGTTCGAGCATCGTCGGCGACCCCTGCGCCTGCTGGACGACGGCAACCGAGGTCACCTGCTCGAACAACTGCTCCGCGCCGGGGATCGCCTGTGCGATCGGCACCAGCCCGTACAGCACGCCCCCGTAGCTCGGCGAGGCAAGTCCCACCCACGTCCCGACTTTCGCGGCGCCGCCGAGTTTGTTGGTGTAGTAGCGGGTCACATTGGCACCCTGGGAGAACCCGACCAGATCCACTTCCCGGGCGCCGGTCGCGGCGAGTACATCGTCGACGAATGCGGCGATCTGATGCGCGCTGAGCACGAGATCTTCGGTGCCGAAACTCACCGCGCCGGGACGACCTCCGTAGTTGAGGGCGAATACGCAATAGCCGCTGGCAGCCAGCCGAGGCGCGATCACCGACCAGTCGGTGTAGGCGCTGGCGTCGGTACCGTGCGCGAGCACCACCGGACGGGGGTGCTGCGGAGTCGGGACGCAGTCGAAATCATTGGTGCCGCGGGGGGCGGCCCCCGGGTGGGCCTTCATGTACAGCGCGGCGGCGAGATGATCCGGTTGCGGCGGTGCGGGTTCGGTCGGCACGACCGGCGGACGATACCCGGGCGGCTCGGCGGCGGCCGGGCTCACACCCAGCGCGGCCGCACCGAGCAGTGTGACCGCGACCGCGATACCGAACACCGCCGACCTGCGACGTTGTGACTTTCCCCTGCCCCACAAACCATTTGCCTGTCCCATGTCACAATGATCTACCCTATCGGCCCGAAAAACGCTCGCCGACCACTGTTTTGACCTCCCCGTTACTTTTCGTGGGTTTCGTCGTCGGCGAGGATGCGATACAGAGACCGGCGGGCCTCGGTCAGCACCTCGGCTGCCTTGGCCGCTTGTTCCGGAGTGCCCGCGGCAGCTACCTGAGCTACCGCACCGAACAGTTGCCCGGTCAGCCCGCGCAGATCGATCGCATGCTCGTCGATATCGTCCTTGACCTCGGCCCACGGGTCGCCGAGTTCGTCGCGATGCTCGGTGACATAGGCCGTGCCTGCCTCGGTCAGCGTGGCAGTTTTGCGCCCGGCGACTTTCTGGATGAGTACCAGCCCCTCGTCCTCCAACTGCGACAGTGCCGGATAGATCGATCCGGGACTCGGCCGCCAGAGATCGTCGCTGCGCTCGCGAATCTGCTGGATCAGCTCGTATCCGTGCATCGGTCGCTCGGTGAGCAGCAGCAGGATCGCGGCGCGGACATCCCCGCGCCTGCCCCGCCCGCCACGTCCGCGGCCTCGCCCGAAACCGGGCCCGAATCCTGGCCCGAATCCTGGGCCGAAACCGTGGCGTCCGCCCCGGCGGAACTGCCGCCGACCGGGACCGCACTCGGCGTCCCCTGGATGCTGCCAGCGACCTCGGTGTCCGTGCCTGTCGTGGTTTTCCTTGTGTTCCATACCGGCCTCCTCAGCCCTATCTGAGTATTTCACACTATCGACGATATATCGGCAATCTATCTGTGACAACCTTCAGGAAAAGAAAAGTGAGGTCGTTCGCCATCGCCGAAGCCGAACCGGGATCCCGATCCCAGCCGCCGTGATCCGATAACAGCCGAGAACGCCCTGCTCGAGCCTGCTACCCGCTCCGCGCTGCCTACCTGCACTCCTGGCGACCAAGACAGCCTGGTTCAGCCCGCTGCGCGAAGGCCCCCGGTCGCTACGCTCGCGGCAGCGCAGCAGGCATAGGGCGGTGATCAGCCGATATCGACAGGATCGATCTGCACCCGCAGCGGCGCATCGACACGGTGGCTGCTGCGGACCGCCTGGGCGCCCGCCAGCGCGCGCGAAAGCGCCTGCCCATGGGAGCGGCCGGTGCGCAGCAGTATGCGTTCGACCTCGGCGGAGGAATCCGTGGTGAACGGGGCGCGCGCGTGGGCGGGGAGCGGTACCGGGCCGAGTACATCGACGAAGTCGGGAAGCGCGGCGGCGGTGAGCAATTCGGCGACGGCGTCGGCGGTACCGTCGACGGCAGCCATACGTACCGCGGGCGGGAAACCGACCTCCGCGCGTTGAGACAGTTCGGCGGCAGCATGACCGACCGGGTCCCAGCGCAGCAACGCCTGCACGGTCGGCAGCGCCGGTTCGGCCATAACGATCACCTGCCCGCCCGCCCTGACCAGGGCGGCGGCATTCATCCAGCGCCGGAGGGCGTCCTCAGCGGCACGCAGATCGGCGCGGCCGAGCAGCGCCCAGCCATCCAGCAGCAGCCCGACCCCGTATCCGCCGTCGAGGACGGGTTCGGCGCCGACGGTGGCGACCACGACCTGCGCGCCGGGCTCCACCGTATCCAGCAGTGCCGCCCCACTGGACCCGCGGATCGGCACCCCGGGGAACGCGCGCCCCAACTCCTCGGCGGTGCGCGCCGCCCCGATCACCACGGCGCGTAGGGCGCGCGCACCGCAGGCGGCGCACCGGAAAACCGGCTCGGTCCGCCCGCACCAGCGACAGCCCGGACTGTGGGCGAGGCCCGGATCATGGGGCGCTGCTGTTCGCCCCGTCGCGCCCGGGACCTCCGGCAGTGCCAGCGGCCCATTGCAGTGCCTGCATCGCGCAGGCGTCCGGCATTTCGCACACGCCAGTGCAGGCACATAACCACGCCGGGGCACCTGAACCAGCACCGCATCCCCTGCCGCCAGCGCCGACCGCGCCGCGGCGAACGCCACACCGGGGATGCGGACCGCCCGCGCGACCGGGTCGCGTTCCAGCGCGATATCGCTGTCACCGGGCGCGCTGAGCCGCGGGGCCGCAGCACGGACGTCCGCCCGGTCGGCCACCAGATCGTGCGCCCAACCACTGTCTACGACGGCCTGTATCTCCGCTGTCCGCGAATATCCGGCCGCGACGAACGCCGCACCGGTCTGATGCGCCCGCAACATCGCGACCTCCCTGGCATGCGGGTACGGCGCGCGCGGCTCGGCATAGGTGCTGTCACCGTCGTCCCAGATCGCGACCAACCCGAGATCCTGCGCGGGCGCGAACACCGCACTGCGTGTCCCTACCACGACCCGCGCGCTACCGCGCAACACCGCCAGCCAGCGCCGATATCTGGCCGCAGGGCCCAAACCGGCCGACAGCCCCACCGCCGCATCCCCCACCAGTCGAACACATTCGGCCAGCACTCGATCGAGGTCACGCTGGTCGGGCACCATCAGGATCACACTGCGACCCACCGCAACCACCACGGCCGCCAGCTCCGCCAGGCGACGCGCCCAGTCGTCACCCGGCAGCACCTGCCACGCCGCACGCGGCGCGCTTCCCCTGGCCAGAGCATCGATGAAAGCTGACCCGTGCCGGTATCGCCGCCACGGGGCGGTGTCGACGTCGCCCGGCGAACGCGTCATATCCGCGTCCGCAACCCCACCGTTCTCGGGTCGTTCTCCTGGCCGGACGACATCACCACAGTCGGCAGATGCTTTATCCCCGGTCTCCTCCCGGGTGGCGACCGATGCGTCTCCCCCCGCGGCGGTTTCCGAGGCAGCCCGGCCACCCGCTGTACGCCGACCGGGTTCGGCCTGCGTCGCTGTCCCGGATTTCTTCGCCGCGCCACCCGCTTCGGTGCGCGCGTGCCGCGGCGGGACAGCGAGGCGCAGTACATCGGCGCGGGTACCGGCGTAGCGGGCGGCGACGGCGGTGGCCAGGCGCAGGATCTCCGGGGTGAGCACCTGTTCGGGAGAGACGACGCGGTCGAGCCGGACGAGTTTGCCCGGATGGTCGGTGTGTGTATGCCTCGACAGCAGGTAGCCGTCCACCAGGCGGCCGGCAAAGCGCACCCGGACCCGGACTCCGGGCCGGGCCGTTTCGTTCATCTGCGCGGGCACCAGGTAGTCGAAATCGCGGTCCAGGTGCGCGGGGGTGAGCAGGGGAAGCACGCGAGCGATCGGGTGGGCCATCGGTGGCGTGTCCCCGTCGGAGTCCGATTCGCGGCGCTCGCGGGGCCCTCCGTGGTCACACTCCGCTACCGCCTTCGAGCCCGTCGCTGGGGCGGCGCGCTGCCCGGAAGCGCCCGGCACCGGCGACACCCCCGGCGGCGCTGCGTCTTCGGGGGTATCGTCCGCGAACTCGTTCACGCAGAGAGCAGAATTACAGCCCGGCAGCGGCGCGCAACTTCTCCGCGCGGTCGGTGTGCTCCCAGGGCAGGTCGATGTCGGTACGGCCGAAGTGGCCGTAGGCGGCCGTTTTGGCGTAGATCGGGCGCAACAGATCCAGATCCCGGATGATGGCGCCGGGACGCAGATCGAACACCTCGGTGATGGCACCGGAGATACGAGCCGGGTCGACCTTCTCCGTGCCGAAGGTCTCCACGAACAGCCCCACCGGGGCCGCCTTGCCGATGGCGTAGGCGACCTGCACCTCGACCCGGTCGGCCAGGCCTGCGGCAACCACGTTCTTGGCCACCCAGCGCATTGCATAAGCGGCGGAACGGTCGACCTTCGACGGGTCCTTACCGGAGAACGCGCCACCGCCGTGGCGGGCCATACCGCCATAGGTGTCGACGATGATCTTGCGGCCGGTCAGGCCCGCATCGCCCATCGGGCCGCCGAGTACGAACTTTCCGGTGGGGTTGACCAGCAGGCGGATATCGGAGGTGTCCAGGCTGGGCAGCGTCAGATCGGCGAGCACCGAGTCGACGACCTTTTCCCGGATATCGGGGGCCAGCAGGTTATCCAGGTCGATATCGGCGGCATGCTGGGTGGAGACGACCACCGTATCCAGCCGCACCGGGCGGTCACCGTCGTATTCGATGGTGACCTGAGTTTTACCGTCAGGACGCAGATAGGGCAGCACCCCGGATTTGCGCACCTCGGTCAGACGCCGCGACAACCGGTGCGCCAGCGCGATCGGCAACGGCATCAGCTCGGGGGTGTCGGTGTTGGCGTAGCCGAACATCAGGCCCTGGTCGCCAGCGCCCTGCTGTTCGATCTCGTCATCGGAGCCGCCGACTCGCGCCTCATGCGAGGTGTCGACTCCCTGAGCGATATCCGGCGACTGCGCGCCGATGGCGATGTTCACCCCGCACGAGTTGCCGTCGAAGCCTTTTGCCGACGAGTCGTATCCGATTTCGAGCACCTTCTCGCGGACGATGCGCGGGATATCGGCCCATGCCTCGGTGGTGACCTCGCCCGCGACATGGACCTGGCCGGTCGTCACGAGGGTTTCCACCGCAACCCGGCTGCGCGGATCCTCCGCAAGCAACGCGTCGAGGATGGAATCGCTGATGGCATCACAGATCTTGTCCGGATGACCTTCGGTCACGGACTCACTGGTGAATAGCCTGCTGCCGGACGTGCGCACAGTTCTTCCCTCTCCCTCAACGGGTTACTCGTACCGGGCTGCGACAGTAACGCGATGCGGCCACCGCGCAACCCTTCTGTAGAAGACTATTGCAAAACACCGACGCCGCGCGGGAGCCGAGACAGACGCGCTCAGCGCAGCAGCGGCGCGAGCGCGTCGAGAACCCGGCTGGCCAGCAGCGCCTTGGAGCCGTGGTCGAGCGCCTGCTCGGTGCCGTCCGCGCCGAGCAGCCAGCCGTCGTTGGTGTCGACCTCGAACGCTTTGCCCTCGCCGACAGCGTTGACCACCAGCAGGTCACAGCCCTTGCGGGCGAGTTTCGCCCGCGCGTGGGTGAGCACATCGCCGTGTTCATCGCCGGTTTCGGCAGCGAATCCCACGATGGCGGTATCGGGCAGCTGGCCGTCACGGCGCGACTGCACCAGTCCGGCGAGGATGTCCGCGGTTTTGGTGAGCGGGATCGAATCGGGTTCGCCCGCGCCCTTCTTGATCTTGGCGGCGGCTATGTTCGCAGGCCGGAAATCGGCCACTGCGGCTGCCATGATGACCGCGTCCGCGCCGACCGAATGTTTCTCGACCGCGGTCTCGAGCTGTTCGGCGGTGGTGATGTGCACCAGATCCACGGCCGCGGGGGGTGCCATCTCGATGGTGTTACCCGCAATCAAGGTGACCTGTGCGCCGCGTTGCGCGGCCACCCTGGCCAAGGCGTAGCCCTGTTTACCCGAGCTGCGATTGCCCAGGAAACGCACCGGGTCGAGCGGTTCCCTGGTTCCGCCCGCGGTGACCACGACTCGGCGGCCGACCAGATCGCGCGGAACGGCGTCGGCACGTTCGAGCAACAGGGCGGCCAGGCCGAAGATCTCTTCCGGTTCGGGCAGTCGCCCCGGGCCGGTGTCGGTGCCGGTGAGCCTGCCCGAAGCGGGCTCCATCACGGT
>NZ_MUKP01000075.1 GCF_002081715.1 Nocardia donostiensis
CCATCGGTGTCACCGTGAACGGGCGCGACCACGAGTTCACCGACCCGCTCACCGTGCGTCAACTACTGGAACGACTGGAGTTGCCTTGCCAGGGGGTGGCGCTGGCGGTGGACGGCGCGCTGTTCCCGAAATCACGCTGGGACGAGCCAGTCGGCCGCGGCTGGCAGATCGACGTGGTCACGGCGGTCCAAGGTGGCTGAGGCCCAACCGGCCCGCGACCGGCTCGAGATCGCGGGCCGCACGTTCGGTTCCCGGTTGATCATGGGCACAGGCGGCGCGGAAAGTCTCGCAGTGCTGGAGGAGGCGCTGGTCGCCTCCGGCACCGAGCTCACCACCGTCGCCATGCGCCGAGTCGACGCCGCGGGCGGAACCGGGGTGCTCGACCTGCTGAAACGACTGGACATCACTCCGCTGCCCAATACCGCGGGCTGCCGCACCGCCGCCGAGGCGGTGCTCACCGCCCAACTGGCCGCCGACGCGCTGGACACCAACTGGGTGAAGCTGGAGGTCGTGGCCGACGAACGCACCCTGCTGCCCGACCCGGTGGAACTGCTCGACGCCGCCGAACAGCTGGTGGACGCCGGTTTCGTGGTATTGCCCTACACCAACGACGACCCGGTGCTCGCCAGGCGCTTGGAGGACGCGGGCTGCGCGGCGGTGATGCCGTTGGGCGCTCCGATCGGCACGGGCCTGGGGATCGGCAATCCGCACAATATCGAGATGATCGTGGCCGCCGCCGGTGTGCCGGTAATCCTGGACGCCGGTATCGGCACCGCGAGCGATGCCGCGCTCGCCATGGAGCTGGGGTGTTCGGCGGTGCTGCTGGCCACCGCGGTGACCAGGGCACGCAAACCCGCGCTGATGGCGGCGGCGATGGCCGATGCGGTGCGCGCCGGCTATCTGGCGCGGGAAGCAGGCCGGATCCCGAAGCGGTTCTGGGCGCAGGCGTCCTCACCTGCGCGGTAGTCCGTCCGGGATATCCCCCATAGCGTCGGGGGGCCTGGATCATCCTCGAGGATGACCGGCAACGCAACCTCATGGCGACGCCGGAAACCGGTTCGATGCGGCATGCTGGTGCCCATGATCGAACTGAAAGGGCTGACCAAACACTATGGCCAGACCGTCGCGGTTCAGGATCTCTCCTTCACGGTCCGCCCCGGGCAGGTGACGGGATTCCTCGGCCCGAACGGCGCAGGCAAATCCACGACGATGCGGATGATCCTCGGCTTGGATACGCCCACCGCCGGTATCGCACTGATCAACGGCAAGCGATACCACGAACTGGACCACCCGTTGCGGGAGGTCGGCGCGCTGCTGGACGCCAGGTGGGTGCATCCGAACCGCTCGGCGCGCGCACATCTGGAGTGGATGGCCGCCACCAACGCTATCCCGAAGAAACGGGTGGACGAGGTACTGCGGCTGGTCGGCCTGTCCGAAGTGGCGGGTAAGAAAGCCGGCGGGTTCTCGCTGGGGATGTCGCAGCGGCTCGGGCTCGCGGGCGCATTGCTCGGCGACCCGCAGGTGCTGCTGTTCGACGAGCCGGTGAACGGCCTCGACCCCGAGGGCATCCTGTGGATCCGCCGGTTCATGCAGCGGCTGGCCGCCGAGGGCCGCACCGTGCTGGTGTCGAGCCATCTGCTGTCGGAGATGGCGCAGACCGCAGAACACCTGGTGGTGATCGGGCGCGGCAAGCTGATCTCGGACACCACCACCGGCGAGTTCATCGAACGCGCCTCCGAGTCGTCGGTCCGGGTGCGTAGCCCGCAGCTGGATCAGCTGCGCAGCCTGCTCACCTCTAACGGAATGACGATTCGCGAGGAAGATGCGGCTCAGGCAGACGCGAGCCAGGGCACCGCTGCCCTGGTGGTTACAGGTGTGACCAGCGACGCGGTCGGCGAATTGGCAGGCGCGGGCGGTATCACCCTGTACGAGCTGTCGCCGCTGCGCGGTTCGCTCGAGGAGGCGTTCATGCAGATGACCGGCGGCGAGGTGCAGTACCACGGACAGACGGACCTGGCGGTCGAGCCGGACCCGGCCAAGGAAGCAGTGGCGATGGGAGGTGCGCTCTGATGGGCGTTCTGGCAGCGGAACGAATCAAACTCACCTCGACCAAGTCCCCGTGGTGGTGCTCGGCGATCGTCGTGGCGCTCAGCCTCGGTTTCGCGGCCCTGCTCGCGTTCGTGACCCGCACCGCGTCGGACACCCCGGAAGCGGGCGTGCCTGCGCTGACGGTTGATGTCGCGACGGTCGGGATCAGCGGTTTCGGTGTCATGGTGCTGATGATCATGGCGGCGCTGACCGTAACCAGTGAATACCGCTTCGGCGTCATCCGGACCACCTTCCAGGCGGTGCCGAACCGGACGAAGGTGCTGATCAGCAAAACCGCGCTGGTCGGCTTGTACGCCGCAGTGCTGACCACGGTGCTGGCGTTTGCCGCGTTCGCGGTGGCCAAGGCCGTCGGCGGCCCCGAGGCGAGCGCGCCGCTGGTGCTGGAGGGCAACTGGCGGCAGATCTACGCGATCCCGATCTACGCGTTCCTGTGCGTGGCGGTCGCCATCGGTATCGGGACACTGGTGCGGCAGTCGGCCGCGGCTATATCGCTGATCGTGCTGTGGATGCTGCTGATCGAACCGTTGGTCGGCATGCTCGGCTCGGTGGGACGCCAGATCAACGCCTTCCTGCCTTTCGCGAATGCGACTCGTTTCATGAGCGGACCCAACGGCCAGGGCGGAGAATGGCACTGGGGCGTGTGGGGCAGCCTGATCTACTTCATCGCCTTCACTGTGATCGTGTTCGGCGCCGCACTGCTTGTAGTGAACCGCCGCGACGCCTGAGACTCGAGCTACCCGGGCAGCCTTCCCTCGCCGTCCGGGTCAGCGGGAGCAGCCTCGTCGAGAGGCCCGCACCCGCCGCGCACCACAGGCCACTGCCCGGCCGTGGTGTGAACACCGGCCCGGCGCAGGTTACGCGCCGGGCTGGTATTTTCTGCCGCGACTTCGTCACAGCGGGGTTCGCGGCCCCGTTGTAGCTGCGTCCGGGAGTGCCCGCTGCGATACTCTCGAGCCGTGAGCGAAACATCTTCCGGCCGTGCCGCGTCCGGAGCGGGGCCGGATGTCGGTGGTTCACCGGCAGATGCGGCTGCTGCTGGCGACGAAGCCGAGATAGCCGTTCCGTTGGCCGCTCACCGCAACCGTCTTCTCCACGCCGGGATGTTGGCATCGTTGGTCAGCGCCATGAACGGGCGTGCGGATGTGATCGGGGTGCTGCGTCGGGCGCGTGAACAGCTCCCCGGCGACCCCTCGTTCGGCGACCCGCTGTCGGTTTCCGGTCCGGGCGGCGCTCGCGCGGTCGCCCGCGCCGCGGACAAACTGGTCGGCGACACCCCCAGCGCGGCTCGGGAGATCGGTTTCGGTGCGCTGCAGGTGTGGCAGGCGGTGCTGGAGCGGATAGGCAGGGGTAAAGGCAGCCATGAGGTGACCGTCATGTTCACCGATCTGGTGTCGTTCTCCTCCTGGTCGTTGTCTGCGGGCGATGAGGCGACGCTCGATCTGCTGCGCCGGGTAGCCAAGGCCATCGAACCGCCGATCGTCGAACGCGGCGGTCATGTGGTGAAGCGGATGGGCGACGGCCTCATGGCGGTATTCGACTCCGCCGACCGCGCCGTGCAGGCGGCGGTAACCGCCAAAAGCAACCTCGCCGATATCAGCGTCGACGGCTACCGCCCCCGTATGCGTATCGGCCTGCACACCGGTTCGCCCCGCGAAATCGGCGGTGACTGGCTCGGCGTCGATGTCACCATCGCCGCCCGGGTGATGGAGGCGGGCGGCAACGGCCACACCATGCTGTCGCAGACCACCCTCGACGCGCTTTCCTCGCACACCCTGGAGGAGCTGGACCGCTCCGTCCGCCCGTACCGGCGCAGTTTCTTCGCGGCCCCGCTCAGCGGGGTGCCGGACGATCTGCGCATCTTCAAGCTCGGCTCCAGCCGGGCCGGTGGTTCACGAGCTTGAAAGATGCAGCTGCCCGTTCAGTGTCCTTCGAGAGCGGTGTGCAGGGTGACCGCCCACTGGCGGACGATCTCTTTGCGGCGCGCCGAGTCGTCGGTGAGCACATCGGCCAAGCCCAGGCCGCGGGCGAGGTCGAGGGTGGCCTGCACCAGGTGATGGGCGACCGGGTCGGAATCGTCAACGCCGAGCGCCTCGACGGCCCGGCGGTGCGACACCCGGCCGAACTTGGCCTCCAGTGGGACGATGCGTTCCCGTAGTGCCGGGTCGGCGGCGGCGTGCGTCCACACCTGCAGTGCCGCCTTGAACAGCGGGCTGGTGCAGGACTCCACCAGCCCGGTGACCACCGCCTGGGTGCGGTCCACACTTGCCTCGAGACCGGCGGCCGCCGCCTGCGCTTCGGCCATCGCCTCCGCGGTCCGTGTCTCGAACATATGCTCCAGCGCAGCCATGATGAGGTCTTCCCTGGTCGGGAAGTGATGCTGGGCCGCGCCGCGGGAAACTCCCGCTCGTTCCGCAACCACCGAAACCGTTGCTGCCGCCCAGCCTGTTTCGGCCAGGCATTCGATGGTCGCCTCGAGCAGCCGCTGCCGGGTGGCCCGGCTGCGGTCCTGCTTGGGTGTGTGCGGGGTGGCCATGGTCATCTATTCTGCCCAGCGAGGCGGGCGCCGCTGGAGGAAGGCAGTCATGCCCTCGATAACCTCTTCGCTGCCGAAGAAACTGCCGGAACGCCGCGCGAGCTCATCGGCCGACCGGTCGAACTCGGCGAGAACCGCTGCGGTGGTGAGGCGTTTGCTTTCGGCCAGCCCCTGCGGTGAACCTTTGCGCAGTTCGGCCCGCAGCCGCGCGACCTCCGCCGCCGGATCCTCGGCCGCGAGGGTGAGCAGGCCGATCCGTTCGGCCGTTGCGGCATCGAATTTTTCGCCGGTCAAAAAATAGCGGTCCGCGGCGCGCGGTTGCAGGCGGGGCAGCAGGGTGAGCGAGATGACGAACGGCGCGAGCCCGAGCCTGGCCTCGGTGAGCGCGAAACTGCTGTCCGGTCCGGCGACCGCGATATCGCAGGCGGCGACGATACCCATTCCGCCCGCCCGAACATTGCCGTCGATCTGCGCGATCACCGGTTTGGGCAGTTCCAGGACGGCGCGCAGCACCCGCACCATCCAGCGGGTGCGTTCGTCGGCGGCGGCCGCCGGGTCGGCGTGCACCGCCTCCTTCAGATCAGCGCCCGCGCAGAAGGTGTTGCCGGTGTGGGTGAGCACCACCCCGCGCACCTGCTCGTCGGTGGCAGCCCGGCCGAGTCCGTCGAGCAGCTGTGTCACCAGCCACGAGGAGATCGCGTTGCGGTTGTGCGGGGAATCCAGGGTGAGCGTGGCGAACCCGTCCTCGACCGCGTATCGGACGAAGACCGGTGTCTCGGTATCGGGCACGGTGACACTCCAGCTCTCGATCGGGCTTGCGCTGTCAGTAGGACTTCGGCAGACCCAGCGAATGCTGGGCGACGAAGTTGAGGATCATTTCCCGGCTCACCGGCGCAATCCGGGCGATCCGGGCGGCCCCCAACATCGCCGCCAAGCCGTATTCACTGGTGAGTCCGGAGCCCCCGTGGGTTTGAATCGCCTGGTCGAGCGCTTTGATACTGGCTTCCGCGGCAGCGTATTTCGCCATGTTCGCGGCCTCGGCGGCGCCCATTTCGTCCCCGGCGTCGTAGAGGGTGGCAGCTTTCTGCGTCATCAGCTTCGCCATTTCCAGTTCGACTTTCACCTGCGCCAGCGGATGCGAAATACCCTGGTGCGCACCGATCGGGGTCTTCCACACCGTGCGTTCCCTGGCGTATTCGACAGCGCGGTCCAGCGCGTAACGGCCGACTCCGATGGCCATCGCAGCACCCATGATGCGTTCCGGGTTCAGGCCCGCGAACAACTGCATCAGCGCCGCGTCCTCCTTGCCGACCAGCGCGGTGGACGGCAGCCGGACATCATCGAAGAACAGCGTGAACTGGTGGTCTGGTTCGATGATGTCCATCTCCTGCGGGGTTTTCACGAAACCCTCGGCATCGGTGGGCACAATGAACAGCGCGGGCTTGAGTTTGCCCGTTTTATGGTCTTCGGAGCGGGCCACGACCAGCACCGCCTCGGCCTGGTCCACTCCGGAGATGAAGATCTTGTGTCCGCTCAGGATCCAGTCGTCGCCATCTCGGCGGGCGGTGGTGGTGATCTGATGCGAGTTGGAGCCCGCATCGGGTTCGGTGATCGCGAAAACCATCTTCGCCGACCCGTCGGCCAGCTTGGGCAACCACTGCGATTTCTGCTCGTCGGTATCGTATTTGGTGATGATGGTGCCGCAGATCGCGGGCGATACCACCATGAGCAGCAGGCCCGCGCCCTGGGCGGACAGCTCCTCCATCACCAGCGACAGCTCGTACATGCCCGCACCGCCGCCGCCGTACTCCTCGGGCAGGTTCACTCCGAGGAAGCCGAGCTTGCCCGCTTCGTTCCACAGTTCGGTCAGCGGCTCGTTGTTACGCGCCTTGGGCAGCACATAGTCGCGATAGGTGTATTTGGCGGCCAGTGCCGCGACGGCGGCCCGCAGCTGTTTGCGTTCGTCGGATTCGATGAAACTCATGGAAATCACTCCTGGTTGTCGCCCGCGGGTTCCACCACGGCGAGGACGGCCCCGACATCGACCTGCTGGCCGACGGTGACGTTGACGGCGGTGAGTACACCGGCGGCGGGTGCGGCGATAGTATGTTCCATCTTCATCGCCTCCAGCCACAGAATCGGCTGCCCCGCTTCCACAGTGCTGCCCGGCTCTGCGCCGAGCCGGATCACGCTACCCGGCATGGGAGCCAGTAGCGAACCGGTGGCGACGTGTTCGGCGGGATCGCTGAAACGGGGGAGTCTGCGCACACCGACCGGGCCGAGCGGCGAGTCGACGTACACCAGGTCGCCGTACCGGGCGATGGCGAACTGACGGCGGACCGGGCCGCGTGGACCGGGAACCGCCAGCACAACGCGGTCGGGGGTGGCTTCGATCAATTCGAGGCCGTCGTGCCCTGCCACGGTGACACCGCCGTTGCGGTCGAACCGGTAATCGATCTCGTGCGCCCCGCTGGTCCGACTCTGGTAGGACTTGCGCTGCAACTGTGCGGGCAGGTTCCGCCAGCCGCTGGGCAGCCCGCTTGCCACCTTCGCGGCGGCCCGGTTGGCGGCGGCGTCGGCGAGAGCGGCGGCCACGATGGACAGCGACTCGTCGACTTCGGACACCAACGGCGCGGACAGCGCATCCAGGCCGTGCGTACCTCCGCCTTCGCTCCGGCCGTGCGCTCTGTGCGTACCTCCGCCTTCGCTCCGGCCGTGCGCTCTGTGCGTACCTCCGCCTTCGCTCCGGCCGTGCGCTCCATGCGTGTCGAAGAAGGCGGTGTCGGTGTCACCGGCCAGGAAAGCCGGATGCCGTAGCACCCGAACCAGCAGGTCGCGATTGGTGACCAGACCGTGGATGCGGGCCCGGTGCAGGGCGGCGGCCAGCAGCCGGGCCGCTTCGGCACGGGTCCGGCCATAGGAGATGACCTTCGCCAGCATGGGGTCGTAGTGCACGCCGACCACGGAACCATCGACCACACCGGTGTCCAACCGCACACCCGGCTGGGTGAGCACGTCGAATTCGGCGGCCACGCCGGGGATATCGATGCGATGAACGGTCCCGCTCTGCGGCTGCCACTCCTGCGCCGGGTCCTCGGCGTACAACCGGACCTCGATCGAATGCCCCCGCATCACAGGCGGTTGGGTGGGCAGTGCATCGCCGGCTGCGATATCCAGTTGCAGCCGCACCAGGTCGAGCCCGGTGGTGCATTCGGTCACCGGATGCTCCACCTGCAGGCGCGTGTTCATCTCCAGGAAGAAGAACTCGCCCGCCTCGTCGGCGAGGAACTCCACGGTGCCCGCCCCGGTGTAGTCGATGGCGGCGGTGGCAAGCCGGGCCGCTTCGAACAACCGCTCCCGCATCCCGTCGACCCGCTCGACCAGCGGCGACGGCGCCTCCTCCACCACCTTCTGATGTCTGCGCTGGATGGAGCATTCGCGTTCGCCGACGGCCCAGATGCCGCCGTGCGTATCCGCCAGCACCTGAACCTCGATATGCCGGCCGGTTTCCAGATAGCGTTCGCAGAACACCGTCGGGTCACCGAACGCCGACTCCGCTTCCCGGCGCGCGGCCGCGAGCTGCGGTTGCAGCTCGGCCAGTTCGCGCACCACCCGCATACCGCGCCCACCGCCGCCGGCCGACGCTTTGATCAGCACCGGCAGCTGCGCCTCGGTGATCTGCGCCGGGTCGAGCTCGGCCAGCACGGGAACGCCTGCGTCGGCCATCATCTTCTTGGCTGCGACCTTCGACCCCATCTGCTCTATGGCTGCGACGGGTGGTCCGATCCAGGTCAACCCCGCCTCCAGCACGGCCCGCGCGAAGTGGGCGTTTTCGGAGAGGAACCCGTAACCGGGATGGATGGCGTCAGCACCGGTGGCCAGCGCCGCGTCGATGATCAGGTCGGAACGCAGATAGGTGTCGGCCGGTGCGCTCCCCGGTAGATGAACGGCCGCATCGGCTTCCGCGACATGCGGGGAGTCGGCGTCGGCGTCGGAGTAGACGGCGACCGTGCCCAGCCCCATCCGGCGGCAGGTCGCGAACACTCGGCGCGCGATTTCGCCCCGGTTGGCTACCAGAACCGTGGTTATCGTGGGCCCCGTCATGGACACAGCGGATGCCCCCGCGGCGGCGCCGGACGGATGCGGTGAAGTGGGAAAGCTCACGGGTGCCTCACATTCGGAAGACGCCGAACCCGTCGGCGCCCTTGATCGGGGCATTGTGAATGGCCGACAGCGCCATCCCCAATACCGTGCGGGTGTCCCGCGGGTCGATCACGCCGTCGTCGTAGAGCCGACCCGACATGAACATGGCCAGCGATTCGGCCTCGATCTGCGCTTCCACCATGGCCCGCATCCCGGCGTCGGCTTCTTCGTCGAACGGCTGGCCCTTCGCCTCGGCGGCGGCCCGCCCGACTATCGAGATGACACCGGCCAACTGTGCTCCGCCCATCACCGCGGATTTCGCGCTGGGCCAGGCGAAAACGAACCGCGGATCGTAGGCGCGCCCACACATTCCGTAATGGCCCGCGCCATAGGACGAGCCGATGAGCAGTGAAATATGCGGCACCTTCGAGTTCGACACCGCGTTGATCATCATCGCACCGTGTTTGATGATGCCCTTCTGCTCGTATTCCTTACCGACCATGTAACCGGTGGTGTTGTGCAGGAACAGCAGCGGGGTGTCGGTCTTGTTGGCCAGCTGGATGAACTGGGTGGCTTTCTGTGATTCCTCGGAGAACAGCACCCCGCGCGCATTGGCCAGAATGCCCACCGGGTAGCCGTGCAGTTCGGCCCATCCGGTGACCAGGCTCGACCCGTAGAGCGGCTTGAACTCGTCGAAATCAGAGCCGTCCACCACACGAGCGATCACTTCCCGCGGATCGAACGGGACCTTCAGATCCGCGGGAACGATCCCGAGCAGTTCTTCGCTGTCGTAGCGCGGCGCGATCACCTCGCTGCGCGGAGCAGGCCCGGCCTTGCGCCAATTCAGCCGTTTGACGATCTGCCGCCCGATCCGTATCGCATCCTGCTCGTCGACCGCGTAGTAATCGGCGAGACCGGATACCCGGGCATGCATATCGGCCCCGCCCAGGGATTCGTCATCGGATTCCTCCCCGGTGGCCATTTTGACCAGCGGCGGACCGCCGAGGAACACCTTGGAACGTTCCTTGATCATCACCACGTGATCGGACATGCCGGGTATGTAGGCACCGCCCGCGGTGGAATTACCGAAAACCAAGGCGATGGTGGGAATACCGGCCGCCGAAGCCTGGGTGAGGTCGCGAAACATCCGCCCGCCAGGTACGAAGACTTCCTTCTGCGTTGGCAGGTCGGCGCCGCCGGATTCCACCAGCGAGATCACCGGAAGCCGGTTCTCGCGGACGATATCGTTGACCCGCAACGTTTTGCGTAACGTCCACGGGTTCGAGGTGCCGCCACGCACGGTGGGGTCGGGTGCGACGATCATGCATTCGACGCCCTCGACCACCCCGATCCCGGCGACGGTGCTGGCGCCGACATGGAATTCGCTGCCCCAACCGGCCAGCGGGCACAGCTCCAGGAACGGCGAATCCTCGTCGATGAGCAGTTCGATCCGTTCCCGCGCGGTCAGTTTGCCGCGTTTGCGGTGCCTGGCCAGTTTGTCCGGGCCACCGCCCGCGATGGCCTTGGCGAATTCGGCGGATACCTCGGCCAGTTTCTCGGTCATCGCCGCGGCCGCCGCACCGTATTCGGGGGCGGCAGTGTCGAGCGTGCTGCGCAGCGTGGTCATGAGTGGAACCCCAGTCGCTTCCCGGCCAGGCTGGTGAGGATTTCGGTGGTGCCGCCGCCGATACCCAGAATCCGCATATCGCGGTATTGGCGTTCGACTTCCGATTCGCTCATGTAGCCGAGCCCTCCGAACAATTGCACCGCCTGATTGGCCACCCATTCACCGGCTTCGACGGCGGTGTTCTTGGCGAAACACACCTCCGCGATCAGATCGGTTTCCCCGGCGGCGCTGCGGTTGAGTACCTCGCGGGTGTAGACCCGGGCGACGTCGATACGCCGCGCCATATCGGTGACGGTGTTCTGCACAGCCTGCCTGCTGATCAGCGGGCGGCCGAACGTTTCCCGGTTGCGCACCCATTCCAGAGTCAGGTCCAGGCAGCGCTGCGCACTGGAGTACGCCTGCACCGCAAGGCCGGCGCGTTCGCTGACGAACGCCGCCGCGATCTGGGCGAAACCGGAATTCTCCTGCCCGACCAGGTTCTCCACCGGGACCCGCACATCCTGATAGGACAGTTCCGCGGTATCGGAGGCCCGCCAGCCCATTTTGTCCAGTTTGCGGCTCACCGTGAACCCCGGCGTATCGCGCTCCACCACAAGCAGCGAGATACCGCTGGATCCGGGGCCACCCGTGCGTACCGCGGTGACCACGAAATCGGCGCGGCAGCCGGAGGTGATGTAGGTTTTGGCGCCGTTGACGATGTAGTGGTCGCCGTCGCGGCGTGCGGTGGTGGTCAGGTGGCCGACGTCGGAGCCGCCACCAGGTTCGGTGATGGCGAGGGAGCCGATTTTCTCGCCGGCCAGCGTCGGCTTCACCCAGCGTTCGATGTGCTCGGCGTTGCCGGAGGCGATCAGGTGCGGGACCGAGATACCGCAGGTGAACAGCGAAGCGAACAGGCCACCGGAAGCGCCGGCCTGATGCATCTCTTCGCAGACGATCGCGGCGTCGATACCGTCCCCGCCCGCACCACCGACCTGTTCGGGGTACTGGATGCCGAGCAGGCCGAG
>NZ_MUKP01000076.1 GCF_002081715.1 Nocardia donostiensis
ACCGGGCTTGCCCTGCCCGCGACCCTCGTCTTCGATCACCCGACCCCATCCGATGTCGCCGATGTCATCCTGCGCAGGTTCGCGCCCGACACGGCATCCACCGAGGACATCGAACACACCGAGGAGCGCGCCATTCGCACCGCGCTGCAACAGATCCCACTGGCACGCCTGCGTGATTCCGGGCTGCTGACCGCGCTGCTGGCGATGTCGAACGACCCCGGTCGACACGTCCCCGAACCGGGCCCCCCGGCCCTCTCCGACCTGGATGAAGCCGACCTGATCGAGATGGCGTTCCGCACTGCGCGGCCGCGGCAACCGGAGTGAGCACCCGATATGACCCAGAGCGAGAATTCCCGTGAGCGGCTCGTCGAGGCGCTGCGTCTGTCGTTGCACGAAGCGAGTTTCCTGCGCGCCGAAAACGAGGAACTGATCGCGCGCAGCACAGAGCCGATCGCGATCGTCGGTATCGGCTGCCGCTATCCGGGCGGGGTGAGCGATCCGGAGCAGTTGTGGCAGCTGCTGGTCGACGGCCGTGACGCCATCACCGAATTCCCCACCGACCGCGGCTGGAACCTACACACCCTCCACCACCCCGACAACCCCCACTCCACCACCCACCACGGCGGCTTCCTCCACAACGCCACCCGATTCGACCCCGACTTCTTCGGCATCAGCCCCCGCGAAGCCCACCACATGGACCCCCAACAACGCATCATCCTCGAAACCACCTGGCACGCCCTCGAACACGCCCACATCAACCCCCACACCCTCCACAGCACCAACACCGGCGTCTACCTCGGCATCATGTACCACGACTACCCGGACGCGGCTGCCGCCGGCGCTATCGTCTCCGGTCGTCTGGCGTATACGTTGGGGTTGCACGGGCCCGCGGTATCTGTCGATACCGCGTGCTCGTCGTCGCTGGTCGCCTTACATCAGGCCGTGCAGGCGCTGCGGGCGGGCGACTGTTCGCTGGCGCTGGCCGGCGGTGTCACGGTGATGGCGACACCGAACACCTTTGTCGAGTTCTCTCGTCAGGGTGGGTTGGCGCCGGACGGGCGCTGCAAATCCTTCGCTGCGGGCGCCGACGGCACCGGCTGGAGCGAAGGCGCGGGTGTGCTGGTGCTGCAGCGGTTGTCCGACGCGCGCCGCGCGGGTCGCGAGGTACTGGCGGTGGTGCGCGGGTCGGCGGTCAATTCCGACGGAGCGAGCAACGGTCTCACCGCACCCAACGGCCCCGCCCAACAGGAGCTCATCCGACGTGCCCTGGCATCCGCCGGAATCGAAGCCGTGGACGTGGATGCCGTCGAGGCGCACGGCACCGGGACGACGCTGGGTGATCCGATCGAAGCGACCGCCCTGCTGGCCACCTATGGTCAAGGCCGTCCCACCGAGCGGCCGCTGTGGCTGGGGTCGATCAAATCCAATATCGGCCACACCCAGGCCGCCGCCGGTGTAGCGGGCGTGATCAAAATGGTGCAGGCGCTGCGGCACGGCGTGCTACCCGCAACTCTGCACGCCGATGTCCCGACTCCGCACGTCGACTGGTCCCGGGGCTCGGTCCGGCTGCTCACCGAGCAGCGGGACTGGCCCGCCACGCCCGATCGCCCGCGCCGGGCCGCGGTCTCGTCGTTCGGGATCAGCGGCACCAACGCCCATATCGTCCTCGAGCAGGCACCGCAGACCGAATCCCCCGAAGCCGACACCGTTTCCGCGGGAGGACCCTGCGCGTGGGTCTTGTCGGCGCACTCCGCATCTGCCCTGACCGAGCAGGCACGGCGGCTGGCGGAGTTCGTGGCGCAGCGTCCCGGCCTCGACCCGGCCGCGGTGGCGCGAACGCTGGCGGCGCGCGCCCAGTTACCGCATCGTGCCGTCGTGGTAGACGCCGACCTGACCGCGTTACTCGAACGGACGCGTCGGGTCTGCGGCGGGGACACCGCCGCCGCAATCGGCTGCGAGACCGTACGTACCAGCGGTGCTGAGCCCACACGCCCCGGAGGTACGACGGTGTTCGTCTTCCCCGGCCAGGGCGCGCAATACCTCGGTATGGGACGCGAGCTCTACCACCGTTATCCGGTTTTCGCGCAGGCCTTCGATACCGTCGCCGAGGAGCTCGACGCCCGGCTGGGCCGCTCACTGCGTGCGGTGCTGTGGGGTGCGGACCCCGACGCGCTGCACGCCACCGGTATCGCTCAGCCCGCACTGTTCGCCGTCGGCACAGCGCTGTTCCGGCTGATGCGGTCCTGGGGTGTGCGCCCCGACCAGCTGGTCGGTCACTCCGTCGGTGAGATCACCGCCGCGCACGCGGCGGGTGCGCTGTCGTTGCGCGACGCCGCCACCCTGGTCGTCGCCCGCGCCCAGCTGATGCAGGCCCTGCCCGAAGGCGGAGCGATGGCGGTGGTTCACGCCGACGAACACGCTGTCGTCGCGCAGCTCGTCGACGGGGTGGAGGTGGCGGCGGTGAACGCGCCACGATCCGTGGTGATCTCCGGCGATCGGAACCGGGTCGATACCGTCACCGCGCACTTCGCGGCAGCCGGTCATCGAGTGGAGTATCTGCCGGTGTCGCATGCGTTCCACTCCGCGTCGATGGACCCGATGCTGGCGGAATTCGGGGCGGTGGCCGCCGGTTCGGCTTTCGGCGAACCGGAGGTGCCGATCGTCTCCACTCTCGACGGCCGTCCCCTCGGTGACCGGGTCCGCTCCCCGCACCACTGGGTTCGCCATGTCCGGGAGCCGGTCCGTTTCGCCGCCGCTGTTCGCGGGCTCGCCGACAGCGGGGCCACCGGCTTCCTCGTCCTCGGCCCCGACGGCGGGCTCACCGGCCTCATCGGCGACACCGTGCCGGGCCCCGCCGGTCGGGTCGCAGCCGCCCCGCTGCTGCGTCGGGACCGCAGCGAACCGGACACCGCCCTGTCCGCGCTCGCGCACCTGCATGTCACCGGTACACACGTCGATTGGTTGTTACCGCACGGGGACGGCCCGCGCGTGCGGTTGCCGGGTTATGCGTTTCGACACCGCCGTTACTGGCGTTCGCCGCAGGCACCGGTCGATGCGGTGGCGCTGGGGCTCACCCACGTCGAGCACGCGCTGCTCGGCGCGGTGATCGCGTCCCCGGATTCCGCGGCGGTGACGCTGTCGGGTCTGCTGTCGCGGCACACGCACGGATGGCTGGCCGATCACCGCGTCGGCGGTGCGGTGCTGTTCCCCGGCACCGGCTTCCTGGAGTTGGCCCTGGGTGCCGGCGCGGCGGTGGGTGCGCCGATGGTGGACGAGCTCACGGTGCTCACTCCGCTGGTCGTTCCCGCCGACGGAGGCGTTCGGATCCAGGTCGCTGTCGGCGTTCCCGACGCCGATGGTGGCCGCACCGTAACCATTCACTCCCGCACCGATTCCGGCGACCTCGCCGACGACGGCTGGGTGCGGCATGCGCAGGGCCGGTTACGTCCGAGCCGAGACGACCACGGGTTACCGGCCGTCCAGCCGTGGCCGCCGGTCGGTGCGGTCCCGGTGGACATCGACGGCCTCTACACCGATCTGGCGGAGGCGGGCTACGACTACGGGCCCGCGTTCCGTGGGTTGCGCGCGGTCTGGCGGGACGGCGACGAACTGTATGTGGAGGCCGCGCTGCCTGCCGCCGAGACGTCCGGTTACCGGCTGCACCCGGCTCTGATCGACGCGGTACTGCACGCACTGGCCGTAGCAGGCGACGGCGGGGTTCCGCTGATGCCGTTCGCCTGGGCGGCGGTCACACCGCACGCGGTTGGTGTCGCGGCGCTGCGCGCCCGGATCAGCCGGGACGGCCCCGCCGCCGTGTCGATCGACCTCACCGACGACGCCGGGACACCGGTGGCCACCGTGGGTGCACTCGCGCTGCGCCCGGCCCGGCTCGACCGGCTGGTCTCCGGCGCCGCCGACCCGCTGTACCAGCTCACCTGGATGCCGATCACCGAACCAGAACCTGCGTCTGCGGTGACGATGGTCTCCTGGGCCGCCGATGCTTCTGTTGACGACCACGTCGACGTAGTGGTTCTGGATTGCCGACAGGAGGCCGACCACAACGGCTGCGATGGTTGCGGCGGCAACAACGGCGATGACGGCAATAGCTGTACGGACGACAACCGCGACGGCCACAACAATCGCTGTGGCGACATCAGCAACGACGCCGCGAAGCGAGCGCGGATGGCAACCCACGTCGCATTGCCAGCCTTGCAAGCGTTCTCGTCGGATCGGTTCCCTGGGCGAGCGCGGCTGGTGGTGGTTACGCGGGGTGCGGTACCGGTGGGCAGCGAGGACGTCGCCGATCCGGGCGCGGCCGCGGTGTGGGGGCTGACGCGTTCGGCGCAATCGGAGAATCCCGACCGCATCGTTCTGATCGATTTCGACGCCACCGGTACCGGACCGGCAGGCGATATCGGCGATATCGTGACCCGGGCTGCGGCCAGCGGCGAGCCACAGCTGGCGGTGCGCGCCGGGACACTGCACGCGGCCCGGCTGTCCCGCCTCGACCCGGAGCAGGCCGAGGTGGACACCGATGGGCGGGCCGCGGCGGGGACGGTGCTCATCACCGGCGGCACCAGCGGTCTGGGTGCGGTGCTGGCGCGGCACCTGGTGCGCAGACACGGGGTCCGGTCGCTGCTGTTGGCTTCGCGTCGCGGTGCGGACGCTCCGGAAGCGGCGGCATTGCGGCGGGAGCTCCTGCAGGACGGCGCGCTGGTGACGATCGTCTCCTGCGATATATCCGATCGTGCCGCGGTTTCGGGGCTGCTGGCGGCGGTGCCTGCGCAGTACCCGCTGACCGGCGTGGTGCATGCCGCCGGTGTGCTCGATGACGGCGTGGTCCCTGCGCTCACCCCGCAGCGGCTGGATACGGTGCTGGCGGCCAAGGCTGAGGCCGCGTGGTATCTGCACGAGCTGACCCGTGGCCGGGACTTGTCGATGTTCGTGCTGTTCTCCTCCGCTGCCGGGGTGCTGGGGGCACCCGGGCAGGGCAACTATGCGGCCGCGAACGCTTTTCTCGACGCCCTCGCCGTCTACCGGCACAACCGAGGACTGCCGGCCACTGCCATCGCCTGGGGTCCCTGGGCCACCGGTGACGGTATGGCCGCGCGGGCCACCGCCGCGGGCCGGATGAACCGGGCGGGAGTGACCCCGCTGACCACAGACGAGGGGCTGGCGCTGTTCGACTCCGTCCTGCGTCGTGGCCGGCCTGCGGTCACCGCGGTGCGGTTGAACCGGGCGATCCTGGCTAGAGAGGCGCGGGCAGGCATGCTGGCGCCGCTGCTGCGCAGGCTGGTCGCCTCGGCACCGCCTGCCGGGGCGGAGAAAACACTGGCGCGGCGGCTCGCCGGCTCGGCCACGGAGGAGCGTATGCGCAGCCTCCAGGACCTGGTTCGCGCTCAGGTAGCGATCGTCCTCGGCCATGACGGCGCCGCCGCTGTCGCCGCCGGGCGCAGCTTCACCGAGCTCGGCTTCGACTCGCTCACCGCGGTCGAGCTACGCAACCGGCTCGCCACCGTCACCGGTCTGACGCTGTCGGCCACGCTCGTATTCGACCACCCCACCCCGGCCGCGGTCGCGAAACACATCGATCGCAGACTCACCGGAACCACTCTGCCGGTCCGGCCCGCGACGGTACTACCGGCGGCAGAGCCGATCGCGATCGTCGGTATCGGCTGCCACTACCCCGGCAACATCACCTCCCCCGACGAACTCTGGCAACACCTCATCGAAAATCGTGACGCCATCACCCAATTCCCCACCGACCGCGGCTGGAACCTACACACCCTCCACCACCCCGACAACCCCCACTCCACCACCCACCACGGCGGCTTCCTCCACAACGCCACCCGATTCGACCCCGACTTCTTCGGCATCAGCCCCCGCGAAGCCCACCACATGGACCCCCAACAACGCATCATCCTCGAAACCACCTGGCACGCCCTCGAACACGCCCACATCAACCCCCACACCCTCCACAACACCAACACCGGCGTCTACCTCGGCCTCATGTACCACGACTACCCGACGGCCGCGGTCTCCGGGTCGGTGGCCTCCGGCCGGATCGCCTACACGCTCGGGTTGGAAGGTCCCGCGGTGTCGGTGGACACGGCGTGCTCGTCGTCGTTGGTGGCGTTGCATCAGGCGGTCGCGGCGCTGCGGGCGGGCGAGTGTGAGCTCGCGCTGGTCGGCGGCGTGACCGTGATGGCGACACCGACGGCCTTCGTCGAGTTCTCCCGTCAGGGTGGGTTGGCGCCGGACGGGCGCTGCAAATCCTTCGCTGCGGGCGCCGACGGCACCGGCTGGAGCGAAGGCGCGGGCATTCTCGTGGTGGAACCGCTCGCCAAGGCTCGTCACGCGGGCCGCCGGGTGCTGGCCGTGGTGCGCGGGTCGGCAGTGAATTCCGACGGAGCGAGCAACGGTCTGACCGCACCCAACGGTCCCGCTCAGGAGCGGGTCATCCGCCGCGCCCTGGCCACCGCGAACCTGGTGCCGGACGATATCGACGTCGTCGAGGCGCACGGCACCGGGACCTCGCTCGGGGATCCGATCGAAGCACATGCGCTGGCGCAGGTGTACGGCGCGAACCGGCCTGTCGAGCGGCCACTGTGGCTGGGGTCGATCAAATCCAATATCGGCCACACCCAGGCCGCCGCCGGTGTTGCCGGGATCATCAAGATGGTGCAGGCGCTGCAGCATGAACTGCTGCCCCGCACCCTGCACGCCGATATACCGTCGCCGCATATCGATTGGTCCGGCAGCGGGTTGCGGCTGCTCACCGAGCACCGCCCGTGGCCCGTGAGTGAGCGGCCGCGGCGCGCGGGGGTGTCCTCGTTCGGGATCAGCGGCACCAACGCCCACATCATCCTGGAACAGGCGCCGCCGGAGGACGAACCCGACATCGAGTCGAATGATCCGGTGGCCGGTCCGACGGTGTGGCCGATATCGGCCCGCGACCACGATGACCTCACCACCCAAGCTGCGCGGCTCGCCGACCATCTGTCCCGGCACCCCGATCTCAGGCCCGACGATATCGGCTGGACGCTGGCCCGGCGTGCCCGGTTCGACCATCGTGCGGTCGTGGTCGGCGACGACCGCGACGAACTGCTGTCCGGGTTGTCCGGTCTGGCGCAGGGGCGGCCGGTGCACGGAGTGGTCACGGGCGTCGCCGCCGCAGGGAAGACTGTTATCGTCTTCCCCGGCCAAGGCGCCCCCTACCAGGGCATGGGCCGGGAGCTGTATCACTGTTTCCCGGTGTTCGCCCGCGAATTCGACGCCGTCACCGAAGCTTTCGGTGGAGCGACCGAGGAAGCGGTGCGCCGCGCCGTCCTCGGAGACGTAGCAACGGACGAGGCCACCGGTATCGCGCAGCCTGCACTGTTCGCCCTCGGCGCCGCCCTGTACCGGCTGCTGCGCTCATGCCGTATCACCCCCGACCAGGTCACCGGCCATTCTCTGGGTGAGATCACGGCCGCATACGCCGCAGGCATCCTCGATCGCGGCGCCGCGGTCACCCTGGTCGCTGCCCGGGCACGGCTGATGCAGGCGCTGCCCGCCGACGGCGCGATGGCGGCGATCCAGGCGCCGGAGGAGGTGGTCGAGGCGCTGCTGGGGCCGGATATGACGATCGCTGCGGTCAACGCCGCGGATTCGGTTGTCGTCTCGGGGCCGCGGGCGGCGGTCACCGACTGTGTGCAGCGGGCGCACGCGCGCGGGCTGCGGGTCGATCTCCTCCCGGTGTCCCAGGCATTCCATTCGGTGCTGGTGGAGCCGATGCTGGCCGAGTTCGCCGAGATCGCCGCCGGTCTCGACTACGGCGCGGGCGAGGTTCCGCTGGTGTCCAACCTTCCTGGTGCGGACCCGAGCACGCCCGGGCACTGGGTGCGTCACGTCCGGGAAACGGTTCGGTTCGCCGAGACGGTCACCGCTCTCGCCGCCGACGGTGCGACCCGTTTCCTCGTCGCCGGGTCCGACGGGGGGCTCACCGGGCTGATCCATCGCAACCTCGACGACACCGCCACCCCACCGGTCACGGTAACGGCGCTGCTGCACCGGGACCGCCCGGCGCCGCGCAGCACCCTGACGGCGCTGGCGCGCATGGATGTGACCGGCGCGCCGGTGGACTGGTCCGCCCTGTACCCCGCGCCGGGTTCGCGCCCGGTCACGCTGCCCGGTTACGCGTTCCGGCGTCAGCGGTACTGGCTGCCGCCTGCCGGAGCCTCGGACGTGGCGACGGCAGGACTGGCCGATCCCGATCACCCGCTGTTGGCGGCCGTGGTGACAGACCCGGAGTCCGGCGCCGCCACGTTCACCGGTCGGCTGTCACAGGCCACCCAGCCGTGGCTCGCCGACCACACGGTGGGTTCGGCCGTGGTGTTCCCCGCGACCGGTTTCCTCGAACTGGTGCTGCGGGCGGGCGCGGAGACCGCGACACCGGTGGTGGACGAGCTGACCCTGCTCACACCACTGGTGTTACCGAACGATCCCGCGGTGTGCGTCCGGCTGGTCGTCGGTCCCGCCGACGACCAGCAGGCGCGGCCGGTCACGGTCTACTCCCGCCCCGATATTGCGTCCGACACCGAATGGGCCCTGCATGCCCGCGGCCGCCTGCTTCCGGCGACCGCGGCGACACCCGGTAACGCGATAACGCCGTGGCCGCCCGCCGATGCGGTGCCCGTCGCCATCGACGGTATCTACGACGATCTCGCCGCCGCCGGATACGACTACGGGCCGGTGTGGCGCGGGCTGCGCGCGGTGTGGCGACGTGGCGAGGAGTTGTTCACCGAAGCGGCGCTACCCGATACCGTCACCGATGCCGCCGCCTACGGACTACATCCGGCGCTGTTGGACGCGGTGCTGCACGCGGCCGCGGCGGGGGTGCGGGCGGATGCGCCGTTGCTGCCGTTCCGCTGGGAGGGGGTGACCGCGTACGCGGTCGGCGCCACCCGGGTACGGGGCCGGATCGCGCGCGGTGACGGGGACACCGTCACCATTGAGGTGAGCGACCACCACGGCACCCCGCTCCTGTCGGTTCGGACCCTCGGTTCACGTCCGGTCCCGTTCGATCAGCTTGCGTCGGCACCAGCTGCCGCGACACTGCATGAACTGTTCTGGGTCCCGGTGTCGACACCGCACGCGCCGACAGGGTCGGCTGCACCAGCTACATCGCTCACACCGGCTGCACCAGCTGCGACAACTGGACCGGCTGTGTCGGCTGTGTCGGCTGCGCCCTGGGACCCGGCGTCCCTCTCGGATGCACAGGTGTTTGTCCTCGACCTGCGCGACCGGCCGGCAGACGCCGATATGCCTGCCGCGATCCACATCGTCACCAACCGGGTGCTATCCGCCGTACAGCGCTTCATCACCGAACAGCGGTACGCCGACGCCACCCTGCTCGTCGTCACCACCGGCGCGGTAGCCGTATCGGAGGCGGAAGTCACCGATCTCGCCGGTGCGGCGAGTTGGGGCCTGGTCCGCTCCGCGCAATCGGAGCATCCCGGCCGCATCGTGCTCTTGGACACCGACACCGACCCCACTCCGCTGATACCGATCGTCATGGCGTGCGCCGAACCGCAACTCGCCGTGCGGGGCACGGTGGTGCACGCTGCCCGGTTGTCCCGGTCCACACCCGACCCGGTGTCCGGCATCGAGCCGGTTTTCCGCGGCGGTACCGTGCTCATCACCGGCGGCACCGGAAGCGTGGGCTCGGTCGTGGCCCGGCATCTGGTGGTGGCGCACGGCGTCGAGTCACTGGTGCTGGTATCGCGGCGCGGGCCCGCCGCCGAGGGCGTCGACGCCGCTGTCGCCGCGCTGACGGAACTCGGTGCCCGAGTATCGGTGCGAGCCTGCGACGTGTCCGATCGTCGCGCGCTGGCCGACCTGCTCGCCGAGATCCCGGACCCGCTTACCGCGGTGGTGCACGCCGCCGGTGTGCTCGACGACGGGATCGTCACCGCGCTGACCCCGCAGCGGATGGAGACGGTGCTGGCCGCGAAGGCCGACGCCGCCTGGCATCTGCACGAACTCACCCTTGACCGTGCGCCCGCCGCGTTCGTCCTGTTCTCTTCCGTCGCTGGTGTTCTGGGGGCGCCGGGTCAGGGCAACTACGCCGCCGCCAACACCTTCCTCGACGCCCTCGCCGTCTACCGGCACACGCACGGCCTGCCCGCCACCTCGATCGCCTGGGGATTATGGGATACCGGTGACGGCATGAGCGGGCGCCTCGAAGCGGGCGACGCCGCACGGGTCCACCGCCGCGGTGTGTCCGCGTTGACCACCGGCGAAGCACTGGCCATGCTGGATGCCGCGCTCGGCGGGCATCGTCCCGCAGTGGCCGCGGTCCGGTTCGATCGTGCGGCGCTCATCGCACACGCACGCACCGGTATGTTGCCGCCGCTGCTGCGCGGTCTGGCGCCGGAACCACGCCGCGCCGCCCACCTGGAGACCGACCCAGTGTTGCAGGCCCAGCTGGCCGGACTCGGCGCCGACGACCGGCGGCGGATCATCCTGGACACGGTGTGTGACGAGGTCGCGGCGGTGCTCGGCCACCCGGGAAGGCACGCGATCGACCCAGAACGCAATTTCGCCGAACTCGGCTTCGACTCGCTCACCGCGGTCGAAACCCGCAACCGTCTGCGCGCGGTGACCGGGGTGGCGTTGCCGGTGACCGCGATATTCGACTACCCGACACCGCGCGCCCTGGCCGAGGAGATCGCCGACCGAATGCTCGGCGTCCAGGAAACCGCCGGGTCAGCCGCGGTGACGCCGCAGGCGGATGCGGGGGAACCGGTGGCGATCGTGGGTGTGGGATGCCGCTTCCCGGGCAGTGTCGACGGGCCGGAAGCGTTGTGGCAGCTGGTGTTCGACGGCGGTGACGCGATCGATGCATTCCCCGACGACCGCGGCTGGGATCTGGCGACGCTGTTCGATACGGAGGCGGGGGCAGCGCGCTCGGCGGCGCGCCACGGTGGTTTTTTGTCGGGTGCGGGTGGTTTTGATGCGGGGTTTTTCGGGGTGAGTCCGCGGGAGGCTGTGGTGATGGATCCGCAGCAGCGGGTGTTGTTGGAGGTGGTGTGGGAGGCGTTGGAGGATGCGG
>NZ_MUKP01000077.1 GCF_002081715.1 Nocardia donostiensis
CGCTGTGCGGGCGATGAGATCGCCGACTATTTTGTTTTCCGGTTTACGCTCGCGGATATCGGTACAGGTGTCGGTGAAGACGTCGCGGATATCGGTGTCGGATCGGTCTGCGGCGAGGGCGGGGAACGCGCCTTTGAAACCGATGACGAACGAGCCGGCTTTGGCGGAGGAGAGATCGGGTCCGGCAGCGGTGGACGTCGCAGCGGGGGTCGTGGGAGCCTGTGCCTGGCCGGATTCATCTTGACAACCGGCGATGAACAGGGCGAACACGGCGGCTGCTGCCGCGAGAGCAACGGAAGTTCTTGTCACGCGGCGGGAGGCTAACGCCCCCAGGTGTACGCGAAACCCCTACGAAGAAAACAGACGCCCCCCGGCCGAGCCGAGGGGCGTTGTTCTTCCGGCGACTGCTATCCGCTCAGTGCGTCGGGTCGATGACGAAAACCTGCGCCCAGTAGGTGGCCTGCTCCGGTCCGAGCAGCGGCAGCAGGTAGTCATACACAAGAGTGGACATGAGGTGCGTAACTCCCAGGGGTCGAAATATGTGCGGACT
The DNA here is from genome assembly GCF_002081715.1 of Nocardia donostiensis. Classification (GTDB taxonomy): domain Bacteria; phylum Actinomycetota; class Actinomycetes; order Mycobacteriales; family Mycobacteriaceae; genus Nocardia; species Nocardia donostiensis. The sequence goes on from NZ_MUKP01000077.1 coordinate 551, forward strand.
GTTACGGTCGGCCACCCTAGCAGCCGGACAACAGCGGGGTAGGGGATCCGTCGGCGCTGAGAGCGTTCCCCCGGAAACCGGCCGGGAGGTTTGTCCGGAAACAGCCGGGCCGCTGCACCGGAACTGGCCGGAACGTGAGCGAGGTCATAAAGTAATCGCCGTCGGCAGGTCCGTTACGCGGTAGTCGTGACGGACCGATTCACCTCTCGAATGCGGGAAGCAGGTCTCAACTCATATGCGGGTAGCACGTTCTTTGGTCACCGGTGCCTTGATTGCCGGGGCCGCATCGGTTTTCGCTGTGCTGGGCGCAGGATCCGCGAATGCGGTGGCGGTGACGCCGCTGCCGGGCGGAGTCCGGGTCGACCTCAGCCCCGCCGACACCCAGTGGGTGAGCCAGACCGGGTTCGGTCATGTGATCGCCGGTCTACCGCACCCGTCCGCAGCGTCGTTCGGTCAGGCCCTGGACGGGGCCGCGCGGGTGTCTGCCGCCCATCCGACCGGTCGTGTGGTGTTCACCGTTTTCGGTCCGTTGGACCAGTTGAACGGGACGATGCTGGCGCTGCAGTAGCGGTCGGCTATCAGGAAGATCGGGCCGGTCCGGGGATTCTCGGACCGGCCCGATTCTTGTTTCTCGCGGTATTCCAGTGAGCCCACCGGGTACCGGGAACTCCTCGCGGCCCCTGTGGTGTGGTGCTTGTCCGGAGCGCGTGGCGCCGGAGTGCGAGTGTTCCCGAGACGATGCGGACGGGCTCGGTAGCCGTGCGGTTCACCTGGGGATATCTGTACCTGGGAGTGGCCCGAGATCGGTCGGAGTGCCGGGCGCTCCGATGGTGAGGTCCGGGATCTTGTCGGCTACGGCGAGAACTTCGGCGAGTTCGTCGACGGTGTCGAGCAGTTGCCGTTCGGTGTGCTCACTGGTGAGGAAGAAACGCAGCCGTTCGGTGCCCGCCGGGACGACCGGCGACAGGATCGCGCCCGCGTTGTAGCCGCGCTGCAGCATCGCCGCGGCCGCGTAACCCGCGCGGATCTCACCCGGAACGATCACGGGGACGATCGGCGTCGATTCCGAATCCGCCAGATCCATCCCGTGTTCGCGCAGTCTGCCGGTGAACAGCCGGGCATTGGACCACAGCCGGGCCAGCCGGTCGGGTTCATCGCCGATCACATCGAGCCCGGCGAGTACGGCGGCGATATTCGACGGGGAGGGGCCCGCGGTGTAGAGCGCCATACCGGGGGCCGCGTATTTCACCGCCGCCACCAGATCGGCGTCACCGGCGATGAAACCACCGGTGCTGCCCATCGCCTTGGATAGACTGCCTGCCCAGATATCGATCAGATCCCCGGGCAGATCGAAATGTTCCCGGCTACCAAGACCGCCTGCGCCGAGCACACCCAGAGCGTGCGCCTCGTCGACCAGCACCGCGCAGTCGTAGGTGCGTGCGACTTCGGCGAGTTCGGCGATCCGGCCCAGATCGCCGTCCATACTGTAGTGGCCTTCGAGAACGACCAACGCCCGATCGAACTGGTGCCGGCATGAACGCAGGAGCGCTGCAAGCGATTCGGGATCGTTGTGCCGGAAAGTGACGCGACGGCATCCGGCCCACTGGGTGCCCGCCACCAGGCTCGCGTGCGCCAAACTGTCACAGATCGCGACATCTCCTGCGCTGAGCAGGAATCCGATCACCGCCGCGTTGGTGAGGAACCCGCTGGAAGTCACCAGCGCGGCCCCCGCATGATAGATCCCGGCGAGCCGCTCCTCGAGTTCGCGATACAGTGGGATCTCCCCGGTGACGATGCGGGTCGCCGACGCGGAGGTGCCGTAGCGTTCGGCGGCGTCGTTGGCGGCGCCGATCACCCGCGGATGCCCCGCCAGCTCCAGATAGTTGTAGGAGCTGTAATTCACCAGTTTCCGTCCGCCGGAACTGATCAGAGCGCCGTTATGCCCTTCGGGGGATAGGAACAGTGGATGCGGCAGGCCGGTGTCGTCGACCAACCGCTGGATCGCTGCCTGTTTCTCTAGGGCGGCTACGACCGCTGGATGGTCCGCGAACTGGCGACCGGGCCCACGCCGCGCCGAGGCACGCGTTGCACGCGCCATCGGTCGCGCCGCCGGGATCGGAGGGGTACGGGGTGACGTGCTCAGCGTCGCATCCGCTCCGCGCCCGCTCGCGCCTGCCAGCAGCCGCCGGGCGATATCGCGCTCATCGGTCATCCCGAACTCCTCGCCAAGTCGATGATTTCATTTCCGGCACTTCGGTTCCGGCGTTGTGCACTGTGGTGCACGGTGCCATCGCTGTCCACGATGCCTTCGGCCGAGAGCGGCCCGCGGCGCATATCCCGCGCTCACGCTGGTACCGCCTGCGCGGGTTCACTACCGACGATGATGTCGGCGATCCGCGCACCCGCCTGCGCCAGACTGAACGAGCGGCCCAACTGCATACTGTTCATTTCGACTCCGAGGGTTTTGCCGACCAGCGCGCCGAATTCCACCGCCATCAGGGAATCGAGGCCGAGTTCGGGCAGCGGCACCGACAGGTCGATGGAGTCGGCGGCCACGCCCATGACCTCGGCGAGCTGTTCGGCGAGCAGGTAGCCGACGACGGTGGCGCGTTGCGCTTCCTCCAGTGCGCTGATCTCGGCGCGTAACCGGGCGGCGGCGGAATTGTCTTCCGATGCGGCGGCGATCAGACCGGCGACGCGGGCGGTGTAGGCCAGCTGCGGCGCGGCCAGCACTACCTTCCCCCACTCGACGGGGATAACCGCGGCCTGGCGGACCCCGAGGCGCAGCACTTCGCCCAGATATGCGGTGCCGTCGTCCATATCGATGGCGTCGAACCCGGCGATGCGCAGATACCGTTGCACGTTCTGGTCCGCATCGACCATGCCGCCACCGGACATCGCGCCCCAGCCGATGCACAACACCCGCTCACCGGCGCGGGCGAGCTGCTCGGCGAACGCCTGCAGCGCGAGATTGGCGGCGGTATAGGAGTATTGGCCGACCCCGCCCATGATGGCGCTTCCGGAGGAGTAGAGCACGATCAGATCCGGGTGCACACCGGCGGCGGTCAGCGCTTCGGCCAGCGCCCGCGCGCCGAGCAGTTTCGGTTCGAACACCGCGGACAGGCTGGCGCGATCCATGGTGGTGATGCGCTGGTCGTCGAGGACGCCCGCCGCGTGGAAGACCCCGCGCAGCGGTGCCTCAGCGGTATGCACCCGCTCGATCATCGCGCGCACGGCTGCGATGTCGGTGATATCGGTGCGTTCCACCAGCACCTCGACACCGTCGCACTCCCATGCCGCCAGCTGGGCGCGCGCCGCGTCGCTGCGCGCACCGCTGCGGCCGACCAGCACCAACTGCCGGGCCCCGCGCCGCACCAGCCATCGGGCCGTTGCCAGTCCGAACGCGCCGAAACCGCCGGTGATCAGGTAACGTCCTGACGCGTCGATCGGCACATCGGCGTGCTGCGGCCGCACCGGCGGCTCGTTACCGGTGAGGTCGAGCGCGATCCGGCCGAGCCGGGTGGAACGCAGGGCCTCCTCGAACGCGGTCGATACTTCGTCCACGCCGAAACTGTGAAACGGCAGCGGACGGTAAGTGCCATCGGCGAGTTTGTCGTTGACGGCCTGCACCCGGGCGATCACCTCGGCGCGGCGCAAGGCCAGCATCCGGTCCAGGTCGAAGGAGAAGTAGGCGACGTTCTTGTCGAAGTTGCGCAGTTCCAGCACACCACCGGAATAGATATCGGCCTTGCCGACCTCCACGATGCGGCCGAATTCCGCGACGGCGGCGAAGTTCTGGTGAACGATCTCACCGGGGGCGGTGCTGATCACGATATCGGCGCCCCGCCCGCCGGTCAGGGCCACCACGTCGTCGGCGAAATTCAGCGACCGGGAGTTCAGCACCTCGTCGGCGCCCTGCGCCAACGCGTAGGCGCGACGTTCGTCGGTGCTCGCGGTGCCGATCACTCTGGCGCCGTGCAGTTTCGCCACCTGGATCACCGATGCGCCGACGCCGCCCGCTGCGCCGTGCACCAGCACCGTTTCTCCCGCGCGCAGCCGCGCCAGATCCAGCAGCGCGTATTCGGCGGTCACCATCGACACTGTCGACGTGCACAGTTCGGGCCGGATGCTGTCGGCGGCCGGGCCGACGACATCGACGCTTGCCAGGTGGTAACGCTCGATCATGCCCGCCGACGCCAACCCCACCCGGTCACCGACCTGCACCCGAGTGACATCCGGACCGACCCGGACCACGGTTCCCGCGCCTTCCATTCCCGGCGCGGTACCGAAATGTGTTCCCGCCAAATCATCTTCGCCGAGCACACCGAGTACTTTGAGCGGATCCTTGAACCCGAGGCCGATCGCGGCCATCCGCACCTCGACCTCACCATGGCCGGGCGCTCGCCGTTCGCTGCGGCGCCACCCCAGCTGTGACAGCATCCGGGAACGCGGAATGTCGAGGGTGAAATTGGCTTCCGGGTCGGGTAGCGGCTCCGGTTGATCCAATCCGGCCAGCCGGTCGGGTAGCGCTCGCTGCACCACCGTCGACCAGCGCAGACCGTTGCGCAGGAACACCTCGTCGGTTCCGTCGGCGGAGAACGCGCCCGGGATCGCGAGTTCGGCGGTCAGCTCATCGAGGGTGGTCTCCGGTTCGATATCGACCAGGCGCCAGCGCAGTGGCGGCTGCTCGTTCAACAGCACCCGGCGTGCTCCCGCCAACGCGGCGTGCTCAGGGTTCGGTGCCTCGGCGTGCTCGGGATGGGTGAAGGCGCATTCGGTGATCAGGGTGACGTGGATGGATCCGTCACCGGTCAGCGGCAGCGGTTCCGGGTTCATCTCGTCGGCGAAACGCTCCACGGCCAGCGCGAGCCTGCTCAACAGCCACAGATCGCGCACCGCGTCCGATTCGGCGCCCGCCACCACGCACACATGTACTCGATCGACATCGGGGGTGGTGTGCGCCGCCTGCAACCGGGCCAGAAAGGCGTCGTCGCGGCCGTCGGCCAGCGCACTGAGCTCGATCGGTTCCGCATGTCCGGACGAGCGCACGATCTGCTCGACCCGGCCGCGCGCACCCTCGTCCAGCGGCGCCACGAGTGTGTACGCGCGGTGGGCGGGCGGTAGGGCGGTGCGGTCGATCGGGTCGCGCAGCACCCACTGTTCCTCGTAGTACAGCTCTTCCAGCCGGCGCAGCAGTCCGCCGCCGAAGGCAACGGCCTGGAATTTCGCGTTGACGATCTGCAACACGAGGTTGTGTTCACTGTCGAGGACGGTGACGTCGGCGCGCAGCGGGGCGGTGAGGCGGGCTACGACAACGGCGTGCGGTGGTATCGGTGCGAACATGCGCACCGAGTCGGCGCCGACCGGAATCACCGCGCCGTCGGTGCCGGGCCCGCCCGCGTCACCGAGGGAGACGATCTGCCAGGCGGCGTCCAGTACGCACGGATGCGCCAGGTGACCGGAGCCGTCCGCGATCGCGGCATCGACGGTGGCGACGACGGTGTCGCCGGCGGCCCAGGCCCGGCGCACCAGCCGGAAAGCCGGGCCGTGTTCGACACCGGTCGCGGCGAGATCGGCATAGAGCGTCTCCGGCTGCACCGGGGGCATGACGGTGGTGTCGGGGACGGTGATCTTCACCGGTTCGAAAGCTCCGTCCACCAGGCGGCCGGTGGCGTGCACGGTCCACGTCGTGGCGAGGGCCGGGCGGGAACGGACGGTGAACCGGCGCGTGGATTGCTCCACCCGCACTTCCAGTACCGGTACATCACCGGATTCGATGACCAGCGGCGCGACGAATCGCACGTTCTCCACTGCGGCGATGCCGTACTTCGCCGACGACCCGTATTCGACGGCGGCAGCGCTGAGCGCGGCATCGAGGTAGGCGGCGCCGGGCAGGATGCGGGAACCGTCGACAACGTGATCGTCCAGCCAGGGCAGCGTCGCGGCAGCGAGCTGCAGCGTCCAATGCCGGTCTTCGTCCAGGCCGGGGTCGCCGAGCATGGTGTACAGACCGGGAGTGCCGTAACGCTGCTGGGCGAAAACCGGCAGATCCGAGCGCAGCCTGCGCCGCTGCCACGGATACCTGGGCAGCGGCAGATGCGGGGCGGGAGCACGGCCGACCAGCGCCCGGATATCGAGGGCTCCCGCGGCGTAGAGCCCGGCGATCGTGTGACGCATACTCAGACCGTCGGGCTGTTTCCGGTTCAGCGTCGCGACGGTAGCGCCCTGCTGGCCGATGTGCAGGAGCATTTCGCGAATATTCGCGCCGAGCACCGGATGCGGGCCGACCTCGAGGAAGACACGTTCCCCCGCCGTGATCAGACCGCGGACGGCGTCGGCGAAACGCACCGGCTCGCGCACATTGGCGCACCAGTAGTCCGCGTCCCAATCCGGGCCGGTCACCGCGGCACCGGTCACCGTCGAATACAGCGGGATCGACGGTACCTGCGGGGTGATCCCCGCCAACGCGGAGCGCAGGTCGTCGCGGATCGGGTCCATCAGCGCGCTGTGATAGGGCACCTCCACCTGCAGCCGCTTCGCGAAAACGCCGCGCTCGGTCAAGCTTTCGGCGATAGCGGTGAGCCGGTCGAAATCACCGGAGAGGGTGACGGCGGTAGGGCTGTTGATCGCCGCGATATCCACGCCGTCCCCGATCAGCCCAGCCACGTCGTCGGCGGGCAAACCGACCGCGAGCATCCCGCCCGAGCCCGCGGTGCTCGCCTGCAGCCGGGCCCGGTGGTAGGCGACGGTCACCGCGTCGGCCAGTGACAGCGCACCGGTCACATATGCCGCCGACACCTCACCGACGCTGTGCCCGACCACCGCGGCCGGGTGAATCCCCTGCGCCGCGAGGGTGTCGAACAACGCCACCTGCACCAGGAAATTCGCGGGCTGCGCGACCTCGGTGGCGGTGACCCGAGACTGTTGTTCCGGCTGCGCAAGTTCCGCCAGGATCGACCATTCGGCGACCGCGGTGAACGCCGCATCGACCCGCTGGGCCGCCGCCGCGAACACCGCGTCGGTGGTGAGCAGATCCCGCGCCATACCCCACCACTGCGGCCCCATCCCGGTGAATACGAACACCGGGGCTGTGTCGGTGACCGTTCGGGCGGGAGCACGCCCTTCTCCGCCTGCGAGCCCGCGCAGGGCCGCGGCCAGTTCGGCGCGGTCGGCGAACGGCACACCCAGCCGGAACTGGTGATGATGCCGCCGCGTCCACGCCGCAGCCGCCAGATGATCCAGGTCGACTCTCGTTTCGAGGAGTTCGGCGTATTCGCCCGCCAGTTCGCGCACCGCCTGCTCGCCTCGCGCGGACAGCGGCAGCACACCCGCGTGTTGCGTTCGCGAGCGCTCTTCTGCCGCAGACGTTTCCGGGCTCGGCAAACCATCTGCGTCGTGTGCTGGCTTCGCCTGCCCAGTGTCGGTGAGATCACCCGCTCGAGGTGCTGGTGCGGGCGTCGTGTGTGTCTGGCTTTCGGCTGGGTGGTCAGCGGCGACGCTGCTACCAGTGTTCTGCTGCTCGCCTGCCTGGGCAGCCGGAGTGGTGCCGGTAGTGCCCGTGGTACTCGATACCGCTCCGGTACGACGAACGAGTGCGGGAGCCCCGGCAGCAAGGGGCAGGTCGCGGCGAGGCAAGCGCTCTACCGGTTCGGTGGGCCGGTACTCCTGGAGTACGGCATGAGCGTTGGTACCGCCGTAGCCGAACCCGTTGACCGCCACTGTCATTCGTGCAGCGTCGGGTCCGAGCTCGGTTGCCTCGGTCTGTATCCGCAGCCGCAGCTCGTCCAGCGCGAGATCCGGGTTGAGTTCGTCATCGATCCAGCCCTGCGGCGGCAGTGTCCGATGCTGTATCGCCAGCGCCGATTTGATGACGCTCGCGATACCGGCGGCGGCCTCGGTATGCCCGAGGGTGGCTTTCACCGAACCGACGCCGAGCGGTTCGGTCCGGCCGTCGACGGCGCCGTAGGCCCGGCCGATCGCCTGTAGTTCGAGCGGGTCGCCGACCGGGGTTCCGGTGCCGTGCGCTTCCACATACGTCACCTCATGCGGTGCGATACCGGCCCGCGCGCACACCGAGGTCGCCAACTGTTCCTGCGCAGCAGCGTTGGGGACGGTGATGGCGGTGGTGCGGCCGTCCTGATTGGAACCGGTCGCCTTGATCACCGCGTACACGCGGTCGCCGTCGCGTTCGGCGTCTGCCAGGGGTTTGAGCACCACCATGCCCGCGCCCTCACCGCGCCCGTAACCATCGGCGGATGCGCCGAACGATTTGCTGCGCCCGTCCTCGGCGAGGAACCCGCCCTTGCACATGGAGATGAATGTGCCCGGCTGCAACATCAGGTTCACCCCGCCCGCCAGCGCGGTGCGGCAGTCGCCGTTGTGCAGCGCCTGACAGGCCAGATGCAGCGCCACCAGCGAGGACGAGCAGGCCGTGTCGACGGTGACGCTCGGGCCGCCGAGGTTCAACGCATACGAAATCCGGTTGGACAGCATGGTGTACGACGTGCCCGCCGAGGAATGCATATCGATATGCGGTACCGCCGCACCCGTGAACCCGACCGCCAACTGGTCGAGGGTGAACGCCCCGACATACACCCCCACCGTAGCCTCGCCGGTGCGTCCTGCCACGCCTGCATCGTCGAGCGCCTCCCACGCCACCTCGAGGATCAGCCGCTGCTGGGGGTCCATGGCGGTCGCTTCCCGCGGGGAGATACCGAAGAAGTCGGGGTCGAAGGCCCATGGGTCGGTGGTCAAAAACGCGGCACGTGTGGTGTACATGCGTCCCGGGGCGCGCCGGTCGGGGTCGTAGTAGCGGCGCGCATCCCACCGGTCGGCGGGGATCTCGGTGACCGCGTCATGTTTGCCGACAACGAAGTCCCAGAACGTCTTCGGCGAGTCGATACCACCCGCATAGCGGCACCCGATGCCGACGATCGCGATATCCGACACTGATCGTGCTCCTTCACAATGGGTCCCGGACAGCGGCGACGCCCTCCTGGGGGCCGCCGGAGAAGACTGATTCGGTGTTCGCTGTGTTCGCTGCTATTCGCTTGTCGCGCGCAAACTGCGCGGCACCCACATCACGACATTGACCTCGGGACCGCGGCGGCCGAGCCGGATACGCCCCACTCGCTGTCCGCCGACGGCCTCGTAATAGGCGACGTTGCTGTCCTTGCAGACTCCGAGCAACGGTGCGCCTGCCCGCTCGATTTCGCCGAAAGCCCAGGCGAGTAACGCTCGCCCGACACCGCGGCTCTGGTATTCGGGGTCGACGCCGAGCGTGACGCCGAAGAAGTGCGGCAGCCCCGCGGCGAGCTTGCCGATGGCGGCGTCCATGGCCAGCACCCGCGGCCCCGCAGACCCCATGGCCCAGACGAATTCGGGAATGGAGGCGATATAGCGCAACGGTCCGAACCGGTAGTCCGGGGTCTGCAACAAAGCGCCGCCGACAATTCGGCCGTCGACAGTGGCGACCAACGCGCCGTTGTTCGGCAGGTATTGATGACGAATCATCGCCTTGTTCAGTCGTGACTGTTGGCGCCGCCGTTGCGCGGGGTCGGGAAACATGTATTCACCGAACGGGTCGTCGGTATCGAAAGCATAGTTCAACACGGAAACCAGCGCGGGCACATCCGATTTCACCGCAGTGCGGACGGTGACATCACCGAAAGACTTGGGCACCACTAACCTTCACACGTCGTGCTCGGCCCGAACCCCAACTGACCAGCCGATTCGTACCTACAAACAGCAACGTACACCAATCGGTGGAATCGCGCAGCCCGAAGCTACCAACGCGTAGGATAAACGGGAAAACGGGCGGTGACAGTACTTTTCGGGGCTCGATCAACAGTTCCGGAAACGCGATCATCGGCTACTCGAACGCCCTGATGGGGGCGCAACGGCTTTTCTGACGATGGGGATTGCTGACATGAAGACTTCGGCAACCACGAACACCGCGACAACACCCGGCGACACCACCCTGCACCCACCACGATGGCAGCCCGCACCCATGCGCTGGCATCGCACCCCGGTGAGCTGGGCGCAATCCTGGCGGTATGCCGCGGGTTTCCTTTCACGCTGGCGCGACCGCACCCTCGTCCACTATCTCACCGCGGAGCTGCCCGGCGCCGACGATGTGCTCATCGCCCGGTTGCCGATACTGCGTTACGTGGTAGTGCGATCGCCGGCGCTGGCCAGGCAGATCCTGGTCGCCAACCAGGACAACTACTGCAAAAGCGCCGAATACGACATGATGGCCGTGACCTTCGGGCAGGGGCTGGTCACCGATATGGACGACCGGCGCTACCAGCGCAACCGCCGCCTGGTGCAGCCGATCTTCGCCCGCTCCACCATCGACCGGTTCGCCGGACCCATCACCGACGCCGCCACCGACGCCGCCGACCGCATCCTGCGAGCCGACGGGCCGGTCGATATCGGCGTCGAGATGAACC
>NZ_MUKP01000078.1 GCF_002081715.1 Nocardia donostiensis
TGGTATCGGAGCGGCCGCCGCTGCCGTCGGAGGCGGCGAACAGGATGCGTGCCAATTCGATTCGGCGACGCTGACCACCGGACAGGGTGCGCAGCGCCTGGTCGAGCACCCGGTCGGGCAGGCCGAGACTGTGGCAGATGCGAGCGGCTTCGCTTTCGGCAACGTAGCCGCCGAGCGCGGCGAACCGTTCCTCCAGCCTGCCGTATTTGCGCACGGCTCGTTCGCGTTCGGTGTCGTCGGCGACTTCGGCCATCACCGCCTGCTGCTTTTCCATATCCCGGAGCAGGCGGTCCAGGCCGCGGGCCGACAGCACGCGGTCGCGGGCCAGCACGTCCAGGTCGCCTTCCCTGGGGTCCTGGGGCAGGTAACCGATATCACTGGACCGCAGGATCTTTCCCGCGTAAGGTTCGCCTTCGCCGGCGAGGATGCGCAGCGTGGTTGTTTTGCCCGCACCGTTGCGGCCGACCAGCCCGATCCGGTCCCCCGCCTGCACCCGCAGCGCAGGGCCGGGTGCCGACAGCAGGGTGCGTACTCCGGCCCGGACCTCCAGGTCGGTCGCGGTGATCACAGATTTCTCCTCAGCACATGGTTGGGGGCGTTCGTCGGCTCGCTGCTCGATTGTGCGGCGCGCCGCGCACAAGAACCACCGATTTTACCCGGCTGCAGGCACCGGCCCCGGCAAGCGCCTACCCAGCCAACTGCCGTAACCTGCCTGCACATGGGTACGGATCTGTTGGGCAAGAGCGCGCTGGTCTCCGGTGCCAGCCGGGGCATCGGGCATGCGGTGGCGGCTGAACTGCTGCGTCGCGGCGCGAACGTGCTGATCACCGCGCGGAAACCGGAACCGCTGGATGAGGCCGCGAAAACCTTGCGTGAGCTCGGACACCAAGGCGAGGTCGTCGCGCTTGCGGGCAACTCCGGTGACGGGCAGGCCCGTGCCGCCGCGGTCGACCGCGCAGTGACGGAGTTCGGTTCGCTGGACATCTTGATCAACAACACCGGTATCAACCCGGTGTTCGGCTCGCTGATGGATGCCGATCTGGACGCAGTGCGCAAGATCTTCGATGTCAATGTGGTCGCCGCGCTCGGGTATGTGCAGGAGGCGTATCGGGCGTGGATGCGCGATCACGGCGGCGCGGTCGTCAATGTGGCCAGTGTGGCCGGTCTCCGGTCCACCGGGGTGCTCGCAGCGTACGGCGCGTCCAAGGCAGCGCTGATCCGGCTCACCGACGAGCTGGCTTGGCAGCTGGGTCCGAAGATCCGGGTGAACGCGGTCGCACCAGGTGTGGTGAAAACCAAGTTCGCCGACGCGCTGTACTCCGCAGGGGAGGAGACCGCCGCCGCGGTCTACCCGATGAAGCGGCTGGGCTCCCCGGAGGATGTGGCGCGGCTGATCGGGTTCCTGGTCTCCGACGAGGCCGCCTGGATCACCGGCGAAACCATCCGGGTCGACGGCGGGTTGCTGTCCACCGGCGGTATCTGAGCACGCACCGGGGCGGACGGTCCGACCGGCCCGCCCCGATGTCGCTCACACCTTCAGCGGCTGACGCCAGTCGTCGTCCTGCGGTACGGAAGCGTGCACCGAAGGCCCTTCGTCCAGGCCGAAACGGTCGTAGAGCCGCAGCAGCGGGCCGGGCGCCCACCAGTTCCAGTCGCCGAGGACCTTCATCGCGGCGGGCAACAGGAACCCCCGGACCAGCGTCGCGTCCACCAGCACCGCCAGCGGCAGCCCGATACCGAACGCCTTCATGAAGGTGATATCGGAGGCCAGGAACCCGAGGAACACCAGCGAGATCAGCACTGCCGCGGCGGTCACGATCCGCCCGATCCGTTCCAGGCCGACCGCGACGGCGACGTCGTTCTTACCGGTCTGGTCGTATTCCTCCCGAATACGCGAGAGCAGGAACACCTGATAGTCCATGGCCAGGCCGAACGCGACGCCGAACAGCATCACCGGCACAGTGGGCGGTAGATCGCCGGTGACGGTGAAGTTCAGCAGCCCGGACAGATGCCCGTCCTGGAAGATCCAGACCAGCGCACCGAAGGTCGCGGTCAGGCTCAGCACGCTGAGCACGATCGCCAGCAGCGGCAACACCACGCTTCCGGTCAACAGGAACAGCACCACCAGCATGACCACCACGACCACGCCCAGCGCCAGCGGCAGGGTGTCCAGCACAGCGTCGATCGCATCGGCGTTGGCCGCGGCCACCCCACCCATCAGCACCCGCGACGGGCTCGGTACGGCGCGCGCCTCCTCGACGATCCGGTCGAGCACCACCGGATCGGTGGTGGCGGGCACCACCGACAGGTAGGCGGCGTTGTCGGCGGCGAACTGTTCGTGCTGTTCACCCGGTTGGGTGAGGATCCCGCCGTGGGCGTAGCTGCCGGTCGCGGTGTCGACCCGGCGCACCTCGTCGATATCGGAGAGCTGCCGGGCGTAGGCGTCGAGGCCGTCATCGCCCTCGGGCAGCACCAGGAACAGTCCGCTCTGGTCGGTGACCGTGAAATCGCGCGCGATCGCCTCGGTGACCTGGCGGTTGTTCATCGATTCCGGCAGGGAACGTTCGTCGGGGAAGCCGAGCTTTACCCCGAGGAACGGAGTGCCGAGCACCAGCAGCAGCACGGCGACGGCGAGGCCGATCGGGATAGGGCGGCGCATCACCGCGGTGGCGAGCCGATGCCAGAACCCTTCACCTGGCGCGGGCCGCGGGGCGCGGAAGAACCAGCCCAGCTGCCCCTTGTCGATACGGGTGCCGACCAGGAACAGCAGCGCGGGCAGCACGGTCAGCGCGACCGTCGCCGCGATCACCGCGACGGCCAGGCCCGCGTACCCCATCGAGCGCACTGCGAGCAAGGGGAAGAACAGCAGCCCGCACAGCGCGACGGCCACCGTGGCCGCGGAATAGGCGACGGTGCGGCCCGCCGAGCGCATGGTGGCGGCTACCGCCGGTCCCGGGTCGGCACCGGTGGCCAGTTCGTCGCGGTAACGGTTGATCATCAGCAGGCTGTAGTCGATGGCCAGGCCCAGCCCGAGCAGGGTGGCGACGTTGGTCGCGGTGGCGGCCAGATCTGCGGCCAGCGCGATCAGCCAGAGCGTGCCCATGGTGACCATGACGGTGACCACGGCGACGATCAGCGGCAGACTCGCCGCGACCAGGCCGCCGAAGACGAACAGCAGCGCGATCAGGGTGATCGGGAAGGCGATGGATTCACCGAGGACGACGTCTTTTTCGCTCTGCTGCACGGTTTCGCGCAGCAGCATGGCGTAACCGCCGACCCGTACCTCGAGCGGCCCGTGACTGCCTTCGAAACGTGCGGCGATATCGCCGACGCGGCGGTCCACTTCGGCTTCGCTGCCGAGGATGCTGGCCACGATCAGGCCTTTGCGTCCGTCGGCGCTGCGCAGCGCAGGAAGCTGGTCGGTCCAATAGGAGGTGACGCCGGTGACGTCGGCTTCGCCCTTCAGGTCTGCGACCAGTCCGGTTGCGGCGTCGGCGGTTTCCTCGTCGTCGATCGGCCCTCCCGCGTCGACCAGCAGGATCAGGTTCGGTGGGGCCTGCCCGAATTTCTCGGCCAGCACCTCGGTGGCCTGACTGGATTCGCTGCCCGGGTCGATGTAACCGCCGCCCTGCACCTTGTCGAACAAGGTGGAGCTGAGCACGCCCATCACCACCGCGAGGACCCCGAACACGGCGAGCAGCTGTGTGCTACCCCGCTTGGTCAGTGCGAACCGTCCGAACACTGCCATCCCTCTCACTCCTGGCGGCGGGCCGAACCGGTGTGCGCCACCGGCGCCTATGCCGACGCCCGCGCGATCGTAGCAACACCGGGGGAAAGGGTCTGAGCCAGAAGAGTTTCGAGGCAGGTCAGGAGCGATGCGGCAGGTTCTGCAGACGCACCTGTCCGCGCGCGATCTGACGACCGGATTCGTCGGTGACGACGACCTGCCAGAGCTGCTGAAGACGGCCGCGGTGGATCGGAGTGGCCTCGGCGGTGAGGGTGCCCTCGCGTACGGCACGCAGGAAGTCGGTGCTGTTGTGTACGCCGACGACCGCGCCCTGATCGCCGTACCAGACCTGGGCGCCGGTGCTGGCCAGCGATTCGATGACGGTGCACAGCACACCGCCGTTCTGGATGCCCGCGGGCTGGTGCAGCTTGGGTGTCACAGTCCATTCGCCGCGCACCAGGTCTTCGCTCAGTTCGGTGAAACGCAGGCCGATCAGGTCGGTGAAGGTGCCCTCGCTGTATTTCGTCATCTGTTCGGGGGTGATACCGGCGAGCGACATCGGCGCCTCGGTTTGCTGTTGCGTCATGGATCAACCTTTACACCATCGGCACCCGGACGCGGCCCCCGCGACGGGCCGGGAAAGAGCGACGGGCTCCACCGGAGTGGAGCCCGTCGCGGCAAGGGATCGGGGGTCACCGCAGCCCTCGGGACGCTCGCGCGATCCGTACGCCGCATTGAGTATAGGCCAGGCTTACCTAACTGGACAACCGGACATCGGGAAGATACTCCGGCGTACCGGCAGGCCCCGCTCCTCCAGAGTCAGCATCAACCCCTGACCGCGGCGCATTCCTGCGACCGGGTCGGTGCGCGCCAGATCAGGCACATACGTCGAGGCACCCGAAATGGATTCGCCAACCAGCGCCCAGAACCGCCGCGCACTCAAACCGGCACACCTGGTCAGCGCGCCCTGAGTCAGCGTGAGCACAGGTTCGCAGCGGTGCGCCAGCCACAGGTACATGGCCTCCTCGCAGGGCAGCACCACCACCCCGGCCCCACCGGCGAGGCGATCACCTTCGACTACGCGAATCGTGGTGTCCACCAGGCCCGCCCAGTCGATACCGCCGTCGTTGTCGGTGTGGATCCACAGATTCTCCAGTCCAGGGTCCCACACCCGGCCCTCTGCGACCAGCAGGGCGACCACCCGGCCGACCACCGCGTGAATCAACGCGGTGGCAACAACTTCCGCCGCCGCGTCAGCGCTGATCATCTCGGCAGCATGCCGCCGGTATATCAGTTCGATCCGCCCCTCGTGCAGTCCGTCAGCCAGCCGCCACCAGCGTCGTTTGCCCTGCTCGGCCATCGCCGCGGGCGCATAGACCCGTGGATGCTCCGGTTGCAGTGCGCGCAGCCGCGAACACGCCCAACCGAACGCCGGCTCGTAATGGCGAGATGTGCGGATCGTCGCGAGTTCGGACATCGAACCTCCTCGGGATGAGCACTTCGCGAGATGACCCCGCAAACATAGGTTAGCCTTACCAGACTTGATTCGAGTTGCAAATGCTGCACCAACCGAGGAGCCTGTTGTCGCCGTGACGACTTTTCCGACTGTGCGGCGCCGTCGCCTGACCGGGCTCGCGCTGCTGGCCGCGCTCGTGGCGGTGGCGCTGATCGCCGGTGTCGCGATCGGCACCCGGACGCTGCCGCCGGCCGAGATCTTCGACACGCTCCGCCACGCCCTGTCCTGCCCCGACGGTCCGTTCAGCTGTGCGGCACGCTCGACCGAAGAAGAGATCATCCGCGAACTGCGCCTGCCGCGAACCGCGCTCGCGCTGGTCACCGGCCTGGCGCTGGGTATGGCGGGTGCGCTCATCCAGGGCTACACCCGCAACCCGCTCGCCGATGCCGGTTTGCTCGGGCTCAACGCAGGCGCGGCGTTCCTGGCCGCGCTGAGCATGTACCTGTTCGCGTTCACCGCCCCGGAGCAGTACATCTGGTTCGCCTTCGCGGGCACGTTGATCGCCGGCCTGATCGTGTTCGGAGTGTCGTCGGTCGGCAGCGGCGGGCCGTTGACCCTGGTACTGGCCGGCGCGGCGATGACCGCGTTCCTGCAGGCGTTGACCAATGCCGTGGTCACGCTCGACGCGAGCGCGCTGGACAGTTACCGGTTCTGGGTGATCGGCGCGGTCGCGGGTCGCGACGCCGACGTGTTCTGGCAGGTGCTGCCGTTCCTCGCGGCGGGGGTGCTGCTGGCGCTGGTGGCCGCGCCCGGGCTCAACCTGCTCAGCCTCGGCGAAGATGTGGCGCGCGGACTCGGTGTGCATGTGGGCCGCAGCCGTGCACTCGGCCTGACCGCCGTGGTGCTGCTGTGCGGGGCGGCGACCGCCGCGGTCGGCCCGATTTCGTTCCTCGGGCTGATCGTGCCGCATATCGCCCGGGTGTTCACCGGACCGGACTACCGCTGGCTACTGCCGTATTCGGCGTTGCTGGGTGCGGTGGTGCTACTAGCGGCCGATATTGCCGGGCGGATCGTGGCCCGGCCAGGAGAATTGCAGGTCGGGGTGATGCTGGCGGTGCTCGGTGCGCCGTTCTTCATCGCGTTGGTCCGACGTAGGAAGCTGGTGAGCCTTTGACTTCCTCCCCGTGCCTGAAGGCGGGGGATTCCCGCAGTCACCTGCGGGAGTTCCTGTTTCACCGGCGACTGCCGAAGGGAGAACCCTTGCGGTCTGACATCGCCTCCGCAGGCGTTTTACGTCTCCACCAGCCCGGCGGCGACAAGGATGTTCTTCGCGGCGTTGATATCCCGATCATGCCGGGTGCCGCAATCGGGACACGTCCACTGCCGTGTCCGGAGGGAAAGCTGCGCGAGCAGGTGCCCGCACGCGCTACAGGTTTTCGAGCTGGGATACCAGCGGTCGATCACCACGAACCGGCGACCAGCTCGTTCGGCCTTGTATTCCAGCATCGACCGGAACTCCGACCAGCCGAGTTCACTGATCGACTTCGCCGAACTCCGGCGACGCACCATCCCCGACACGTTCGAATCCTCCACGGCGATGGTGTCGAACCTGCGCACCAACCCGGTGGAGGTCTTGTGGAGAAAGTCGCGGCGAGCATCACGGACACGGGCATGTTTGCGCGCCACCTTCACCCGCTGCCGGGCGCGGTTGGCCGAGCCCTTCTGCATCCGGGACAAGCGCCGCTGGTGTCGACGCAGGCCACGTTCGTGGCGGGCCATGTGACCCGGGTTGGCGATCTTCTCCCCGGTCGACAGGACCGCGAAGTCCTTGACACCGAGGTCGACCCCCACCGACTCCCCGGCTGGGGCAAGCGCGGCCGGGTCGGGTCGTTCGACCGCGAAGGTGACAAACCAACGCCCGTCCGGTTCACACGACACGATCACCATCGACGGGTCGAGATCGGCGAGATCGACACCCGGCCACGACCACGCCACCGGCAACGGGGCCGTGGTTTTCGCCAGCCACAACGCCCCGTCTTTGATACGGAACGCCGACCGGGTGAAGTGCGCGGACTGGCGACCATGCCGGTTTTTGAACCGAGGGTATTTCGCGGCACCTGTGAAAAACGCGGCGAACGCGGCGTGCTGATGCCGCAGCGTCTGCTGCAACGGCACCGACGACACCTCCGACAAAAACGCCAACTCCGGGGTCTTCTTCCATCCCGACAGGGCGGCGTCGGTCTCGATGTAGGAGGTGGGTCTCTGTTCGAGGGTGTAGCGGCGCTGCCGGTCGGCGAGGGTCTTGTTCCACACCAGGCGCACACAACCGAACGTGCGACGCAGCAGCGCCGCCTGCCCGGGATCCGGGTAGGCCCGGACCCTGTACGCCGTCCTCACACGGTCAACCTTACACAGGAGGAAGTAATGTGTAAAACTGTGTTCTTGTCCCGGTTCCTCCCCGCGGCTGAAGCCGGGGGCTTCCTCGGGACATACCGGTGACCGTGTCGGTACGCAAACGTGGTGACCGGTCCGCCCAGGGGACAGTGTCGTTACCGGCCGCGGTACGTGTCGGGCCGGCGTCGCTGGTGCTGCGCCCGGCGATGGCGGCCGTTGTCGTCGGGCTCGCGGCCCTGGTGTTCGGGCTGCTGTGCGTGGATATCGCCGCCACCGGCGACACCCAGCTCTCGTTCGGGCAGGTACTCGACGTGCTCGCAGGCGGCGGCAGCCGCGCGCAGCGGTTCATCGTGTTCGAGTCCCGCCTGCCGCGCGCGCTGACCGCGGTGGTGGTCGGCGCGGCACTGGGTATCGCAGGCGCGATCACCCAGTCGATCCTGCACAACCCCCTCGCGGCACCCGATCTCCTCGGCATCACCTCCGGTGCCGGGTTTGCCGCGGTAGCAATGCTGGTCGGTACCGGGGGCGCGGCCGGTGGTCTGGCCGCCACCGTCGGCGTACCACTCGCCGCATGCATGGGCGGCTTGCTGACCGCGGTCCTGATCTATCTGCTCGCGTGGGGACGCAACCCGGGCAGCGCGGCAGGTGCGACCGGACTGCGGCTGGTGCTCATCGGTATCGGTGTGAATGCGGTGCTGCTGTCGGGTATCAGTTGGCTGCTCACGCGCGCCACCCTGCAGGACGCTGCCCGCGCCCAGCTGTGGCTGACCGGATCGTTGAATTCTGCGGCCTACCCCACCCTGATACCGGCTGCGATCGCGTTGGCGCTGGTGGCCGTTGTCGCGGTGGGGTCGGCGCGAACGCTGGCCGCATTGCGTCTGGGCGCCGACACAACCCGCGGTCTGGGGGTCCGCATCCAGACCCAGCAGGCCCTGCTGATCGGCGCCGCGGTGGTAGCGGCAGCGGCGGCCACGGCGGCGGCCGGGCCGGTCGCGTTCGTCGGTCTGGCCGGACCGCAGATCGCCCGAAGTCTGCTGCGCACACCCGGGGAACCGCTGATCGGTTCGGCGTTGACCGGCGCGGTCATCGTGGTGGGCGCCGACATCATCTCCCGCAGCCTGTTCCCGGCCGATCTGCCGGTCGGTATCGTGACCGCCGCCATCGGCGGGCCGTTCTTGCTGTTGCTGCTCGTTCAGATCAATCGGAAGGCGACGCTGTGAAAACCGACCAGACCGGACTGTCCCTGGCACCGGTGCGCAGCAAGCCCGGTACGGCTTCGGCACATCGGCTGACCGCCTCAGACATCACCCTCGGTTACGGCGACCGGCTGATCGTCGACGGCCTCCACCTGGACATCCCCCCGGGCGTGGTGACCACCGTCATCGGCCCGAACGGCTGCGGTAAGTCCACGCTGCTGCGCTCGCTGGGCCGGCTGCTCCGCCCGCGGCGCGGGCAGGTAGTGCTCGACGGCAAGGCGATCTCGACCATGAAGACCAAGGATGTCGCCCGGATCGTCGGCATGCTGCCGCAGACGCCGGTCGCTCCGGAGGGGCTCACCGTTGCCGACCTGGTAGCGCGCGGACGCCACCCGCACCAGTCCTGGTTCCGGCAGTGGTCCGCCGATGACGAAACCGAGGTGCGTACCGCCCTGGAACAGACCGGTATCGCCGATCTGGCCGACCGGCCCCTCGACGAACTGTCCGGCGGGCAGCGGCAGCGGGCCTGGATTTCCATGGCCCTGGCCCAGGGCACCGACATCCTGTTACTCGACGAACCAACCACCTATCTGGACCTGGCGCATTCCCTCGAGGTGCTCGACCTGGTCGACCGCCTGCACGCCGATCTGGGCCGCACTGTCGTGATGGTGCTGCACGATCTGAATCTGGCCATCCGCTACAGCGACCACCTGGTGGTGATGCGCGACGGCCGGATCATCGCCGAAGGCGAGCCCACCGGGATCGTCGACGCCGACCTGCTGTACGACGTCTTCGGACTGCGGGCATCAGTACTGCAGGATCCGATGTCGGACCGGCCGCTGATCGTGCCGATCGGCACCCGGCACGTGCTCGGTACCGCAGGCGGACCGGACCCTGGCCCGTCCAACCCGTGAGCCATACCACACAGCTACCGGAAAGTTACGACGCCATGTAGTACGCCACAGCGTCGTTGAGCCCGTAAAATTGAGGAATGGCAGGACTTGGTGAACTCGAGAAAGCGGTCATGGACCAGTTGTGGTCGACCGATGAACCACAAACGGTCCGGCAGGTGCATGAGGCATTGTCGGCGCGCCGCGAACTCGCGTACACCACGGTGATGACGGTGTTGCAGCGGTTGGCGAAGAAGAACCTGGTGGTTCAGCGGCGGGATGATCGCGCGCACCGGTACGCTCCGGTACACACCCGCGACGAGCTGGTGGCCGGTCTCATGGTTGATGCGTTGCAGCAGGCCGAGGAGGCGGGCAGTCGCGCTGCCGCCCTGGTGCATTTTGTCGAACAGGTCGGCAAAGACGAAGCGGCTGCGCTCCGTGAGGCACTCGCTAAGCTCGAAGCAGATGAGGGCACTGCTCCGCAGCAGTGACCGCTACCCCTGGTCCCACAACGCAGTGAGCTGAGTCGATGAACGCAACCGCGCCGGTTTTCGCTGGTCTCGCTTTGTTGCTCGCCGGCCCCGCCCCTGAGCTGCTCAGCCGGGCGAAGTGGACTTACCGCACGCCCAGGGCCGCGCTGGTGCTC
>NZ_MUKP01000079.1 GCF_002081715.1 Nocardia donostiensis
CCCGGATCACCCGGTCCGAGGAGTACGGGCTGTCCCTGCAGGTTTATGACGAAACCGGGACGGCGGTGCTGTCGATCCGGTCGCTGACAACCAGGCCGGTGCACCCGGACCAGGCAGCGCTGTCGGCGCGGCCGCTGCACCTGCTGCGCTGGTCGGTGCTGCCGCCGGGCGGGTTGGCTGAACCGGTGGCGCTCACGCCGTGGCCGGACGCGGACGACGAGACAACAGGCGGGCCCGGGGTATTCGTGCTCGATCTGCGTGATCGCGACCGGGGCACCGACCCGGTCGCCGACACCCACGCTGCCGTCCTGCGCACCCTCACGGTGCTGCAGGAGTTCACGAGTGGCCGCCGGTACGACTCGGGTCGGCTGGTGGTGGTCACCTCCGGTGCGGTGGCCGTTACCGATACCGAGGACATCGACCCGGCCGCGGCCGCGGTGTGGGGGCTGGTCCGATCGGCGCAATCGGAGGATCCGGGCCGGGTCGTGCTGGTGGACACCGACGCCGACCCTGCACGCCCGGTGGCCTTGCTCTGCGCGGCGGCCGAATATCAGGCCGCGGTACGCGATGGCGTCGTGTATCTCCCACGTCTCACCCGGGTACCTGCCGGTCCGTCGGATACCTCCGCGGCGCCGTCGCTCTCCGAGGGCACCGTGCTCGTCACCGGCGGAACAACCGGGCTCGGTGCGGCCGTCGCGCGGCATCTGGTCGCGAAGTACGGCGTCAGGTCCCTGCTGCTGGTGAGCAGGCGCGGCCCCGACGCGCCGGGTGCCGCCGAGATCACTCGGGAGCTGGCTGCAGCCGGGGCGCGGGCCGAGGCGCGGGCCTGCGATGTGGCGGACCGGACGCAGCTGGCCGATCTGCTGGCCGAACTCACCGGCGAGACGACGCTGGCCGGTGTCGTGCACGCGGCCGGAGCCCTCGACGACGGTGTGGTCGCGGCCCTCACCCCCGAACGGGTGGACACGGTGCTTGCGCCGAAGGTCGCGGGCGCATGGCATCTGCACGAGCTGACCCGGGATCGGGATCTGGCCATGTTCGTGCTGTTCTCGTCCGCGGCGGGGGTGCTCGGCGCGCCCGGGCAAGCCAACTACGCGGCGGCGAACGCGTTCCTCGATGCGCTCGCCGAGTACCGGCACGGCATCGGCCTGCCCGCGATATCGATCGCCTGGGGGCTGTGGGCCGCCGGTACCGGTATGACCGGGAGTCTCGGTGACCGCGAAACCGGGCGGTTGGCTCGGACCGGACTGCTGGCGTTGGACACCGAGCAGGGCCTTCGCCTGTTCGATGCCTCTATCGCGCAGCGGCGGCCCGCGGTCGTGGCCGCACAGCTGGACCGGTCCGCGCTCGCGGCTCAGGCCAGAGCCGGGTTGCTGGCGCCGCTGCTGCGCGAGCTGGCGCCGGTAGCGCGCCGCACGGTGACGGCGGCGTGGCCGGGATGGCGGGAGCGTCTGGCCGATCTCGACGCGGCGGACGGGCCCGCGGCGGTACTCGATGCGGTGCGGACCGAGGTGGCGTTCGTGCTCGGCCACTCCGGGCCCGAAGCCATTGATCCAGACCGCAGTTTCGCCGACCTCGGTTTCGATTCGATCACCGCGCTCGAGGTCCGCAACCGGCTCGCCGCAGTCACCGGGCTGACACTGCCCGCGACCCTCGTTTTCGACTACCCGACCCCGAAAGCCGCGAGCGCACAGCTGCACCGGCTCCTGCTCGGGCACCGCGGCGAGGCCGGCACCGCCCCGCGCACGGTGAGCAGCACCGAACCGATCGCGATCGTCGGGATCGGCTGCCGGCTGCCCGGCGGGGTCACCGGCACCGACGAGCTGTGGCGGCTGCTGACCGAGGGACGCGACGCCATCGGCGCCTTCCCCACCGACCGCGGCTGGAACCTGACCGCGCTCTTCGATCCGGCGGCGCCAGGCGGGACGTCGACGGTACGCACCGGCGGGTTCCTCTACGACGCCGCGGAATTCGACGCCGCCTTCTTCGGTATCAGCCCGCGGGAAGCGGTGTCGATGGACCCGCAGCAGCGGCTGCTGCTGGAAACCGTCTGGGAGGCGCTCGAACACGCGGGAATCGCCCCGGAGACGATTCGGGGCAGCGATACCGGGGTTTTCGTCGGTGCGATGCATCACGACTACCCGTTCAACGCGACCACGGGCGCACTCATCTCTGGGCGGATCGCGTATGTGCTCGGCTTGGAAGGACCGGCGGTCACCGTCGACACGGCCTGTTCGTCGAGTCTGGTGGCATTGCACCAGGCGGTGCGGTCGCTGCGGTCGGGCGAATGCTCGGCGGCGCTGGTGGCTGGTGTCACGGTGATGTCCACACCGGAGCTGTTCGTGGAATTCTCCCGGCAGCGGGCATTGTCCGCCGACGGCCGCTGCAAAGCCTTCGCCGATTCCGCCGACGGTACCGGTTTCGCTGAGGGGGTGGGTGTGTTGGTGGTGGAGCCGTTGTCGCGGGCGCGGGAACTGGGCCATGAGGTGCTGGCGGTGGTGCGTGGTTCGGCGGTGAATTCCGACGGTGCGTCGAACGGGTTGAGTGCGCCGAACGGTCCGTCGCAGCAGCGGGTGATCCGGCGCGCACTCGCCGACGCGGGAGTCGCCGCCGCCGACGTGGATGCGGTCGAAGCCCACGGCACCGGAACGGCATTGGGTGACCCGATCGAAGCGCAGGCACTTATCGCCACCTACGGGCAGGATCGTCCCGCCGAGCAGCCGCTGTGGCTGGGGTCGATCAAATCCAATATCGGCCATACCCAGGGCGCCGCCGGGGTCGCCGGGGTGATCAAGATGGTGGAGGCGCTGCGCCGCGGTGTGCTGGTGCGCACCCTGCACGTGGAACAGCCGTCCTCCCACATCGACTGGTCCGCGGGCGCGGTAGAGCTGCTGCGTGAACAGCGGACGTGGCCGGAGAACGGCCATCCTCGGCGGGCCGGTGTGTCGTCGTTCGGGTACAGCGGCACCAACGCCCATGTCATCCTCGAACAGGCCCCCACCGCGGACGAGGCAGCGAACGACCAGGAGACCGAGGACCCGTCCGGCGATGCGCCGCTGCCGTGGGTGCTGTCGGGGCGGAGCCAGGATGCGGTGGCAGCGCAGGCGCGCCGGTTGGCCGAGCATCTGCGGTCGCACCCGCACCTGCAGCCGGTCGATATCGGTTGGTCACTCGTCTCGGCGCGGTCGCGGTTCGACCATCGTGCCGTGCTGCTGGGTGGGTCCCGGGACGAACTGCTGACCCAGCTGCGGCGCTTCGCCTCCGGTGAGCCCGGCGCCGGTGTGGCCGCCGGTGTGGCCGTGCGGCCGGGGAAGACGGTGTTCGTGTTCCCCGGACAGGGCACCCAGTGGGTGGGAATGGGGCGGGAACTGCTTGCCCACGCACCGGAGTTCGCTGCAGCCGTCGACGAATGCGAGACAGTGCTGTCGCAGTGGGTGGACTGGTCGCTGCGGGAAGTACTCGCCGGACCGCCGGAAACGGTCGGACCCATGCTCGGCCGGATCGAAGTATTGCAGCCGGTGCTGTGCGCGGTGATGGTGGGGCTGGCGCGGATGTGGCGGGGGCTCGGCGTGCAACCCGATGCAGTGGTCGGGCATTCGCAGGGGGAGATCACGGCCGCGTACGTCGCCGGGGCGCTGACCCTCGAGGACGCGCTGCGGCTGGTGGTGACCAGGTCCCGCATCTTCGCCGAAGAGCTGACCGGTACCGGCGCCATCGCTTCCGTCGCGCTGTCGGGGCCTACCCTCGAGACATACCTGACCGAGTTCCCCACCCTGTCGGTGGCCGGGGTGAACAGCCCGGCGGCGGCATCGGTGGCGGGACCGAGCGCCGAGCTCGACCGACTGGTGGCGGTACTCACCGCGGACGGGGTGCGGGCGCGTGTCGTGCCCGCCACCGTTCCCTCGCATACGGTGGCGGTGGACCGGCTGCGGGACCGGTTGCTGCGCGAGTTGTCGTTCGTCGCACCCGATGACGGGGACATCCCGCTGTATTCGACCGTCACCGGTACCCGGGTTTCCGGGCACGAACTCGGCGCATCGTACTGGTTCGACAACTGCCGCTCCCCGGTGCTGTTCGACGCCGCCGTGCGGGCCATGCACGCCGACGGGTTCGGGGTCTTCGTGGAAGCGGGCCCGCATCCGGTGCTTGCCATGCATATCGAACACATCCTCGAGGACGCCGCGTCACGTTCCCGCGGAGCCGCCGCGACGGCCGACGTGGTGGTGGGCAGCCTGCGCCGCGAGCACGACGACTTCGCGCAACTGCTGGCTTCGGCGGCACGGCTGTTCGTCGCGGGCGTACCCGTCGACTGGGCCGCCGTCTTCACTGGACGCGGCGCGCGCCGGATCCCGTTGCCCACCTACTCGTTCCAGCGGCGGCGCTACTGGCTCGATACTGCCACCGCCGCAGGCGACGTGACCTCGATCGGGCAGACCAGGATCGACCACCCTGTCCTGGCAGCGGTGATTCCCGCACCGCACGACGGCGGCCTCACCGCCACCGGCCGCATCGCCGCGCACACCCACCCGTGGATAGGCGATCACGTGTTCGCCGGGACCGTGCTGTTCCCGGGAACCGGCCTGCTGGAGCTCGTCGCCCGTGCCGGTGCCGAGGCAGGCACTCCGGTCGTCGCCGAACTGACCCTGCTCGAACCCCTGATCGTCGCGGACGACGCCGGTGTGGCCGTGCAGGTCTGCATCGGCGGTCCCGGCGCCGGGGACACCCGGCCGGTCACCGTCCATGCCCGCAGCGCCGACGACGCGGCGTGGGTACTGCACGCGCAGGGCACCCTCGCCGCCGATACCGGCGCGGAGCCGGCGCAGTGGACCGGCGCCTGGCCGCCGCCGAATGCGGTCGGCGTCGCCGTCGACGAGCTGTACGACGTCCTCGCCGACGCAGGCTACGACTATGGTCCAGCGTTTCGCGGGCTGCGGACGGTCTGGCGGGACGGCGACGGACTGTATCTGGAGGCGTC
Organism: Nocardia donostiensis; assembly: GCF_002081715.1. GTDB lineage: Bacteria > Actinomycetota > Actinomycetes > Mycobacteriales > Mycobacteriaceae > Nocardia > Nocardia donostiensis. The sequence goes on from NZ_MUKP01000079.1 coordinate 4,976, forward strand.
GCTGCCCGAGGACGGGCCGTCCCCCGACGGCTACCGGGTGCATCCCGCCCTGCTGGACGCCGTACTGCATGCGATCGCGCTCACCACGGACGGCAGGCAGGCCGATACGCCCGCGGTGCTGCCGTTCTCATGGGAAGGGGTGCGTACGGGCGGAACCGGGTTGTCGAGGTTGCGGGCCGAGCTCACCGTCACCGGACCGAATTCGGTGGGGCTGCGGGCCTTCGACGAGCGCGGCGCCGAAATCCTGTCGATTCGCTCACTGACCACCCGCCCGGCCCGGCCGGGGCACGGCTTCGCGCTGCGCCCGGACCGGCATCTGTATGGCATGACCTGGACTCCGGTCGCCGATCTCGGACAGACGCCGGACACCGTGCCGTGCGCGTACTGGCCGGATACTGGAGCCGAGCCGAGGCCGGTTGTCGTCGTGGACTGTCACCACGGCGGTGGCGATACGGTGACCGCCGCGCATACGGCGACGCAGCGGGTGCTCGATGTGCTGCGGGAGTTCCTCGACGCCCCGCGGTTCGACCCGGTCACACTGGTGGTGCGCACCCGGAATGCGGTGGCGGTGACCGCTGCCGATGTCACCGATCCGGCCGCCGCGGCGGTGTGGGGGTTGGTGCGCTCAGCGCAGTCCGAGCATCCGGGCCGGATCGTTGTGCTCGACAGCGACACCGTGCCGGAGACGTTGCCCGCGTCGGTGCCGGGCGGCGCGGAACCACAGCTGGCTGTCCGCGCCGGCCGGTGGTATGCGGCGCGGCTGACGCCTGCCGGAGCCGAAGGTCTCATGCCGCCCGCGTCGCCGCGGTGGCGGCTCACGGCGACCGGGACCGGCACCCTCGACGGTCTCCGCCTCGCCGACAGTGGCCCGGACGACGAAGCCTTGGCACCGGGGCAGGTGCGGATCGCGGCGCGAGCCGGTGGCCTGAACTTCCGTGATGTCCTGGTGAGCCTGCAGATGCGGCCCGAGGATGTGGCCGTGATCGGCGCGGAGGCCGCGGGTGCGGTGTCGGAGGTGGGGCCGGGGGTTGATCGGTTCGCGCCGGGTGACCGAGTGATGGGGCTGATCACCGGGGGGATCGGCCCGGTGGTGGTAACGGACCAGCGGTTGTTGGTGGAGGTGCCAACTGGGTGGTCGTTTGCGGAGGCGGCGGGTGTGCCGGTGGCGTTTGCGACAGCGTTTTACGGATTGCGAGATCTGGCGGAGGTTGGTCCTGGGGATCGGGTGCTGGTGCATGCTGCTACCGGTGGGGTGGGGATGGCTGCGGTGCAGTTGGCGCGTGCTTGGGGTGCGGAAGTGTTCGTGTCCGCGAGCCGCGGTAAGTGGCACGTCTTGCGGGAGATGGGGTTCGACGACGCTCATATCGCCGATTCGCGGGGTCTGGGTTTCGAGCAGCAGTTCCTGGTCGCGACCGGTGGTGCGGGTATGGATGTGGTGCTCGATTGTTTGGCGGGGGATTTCGTGGATGCTTCGTTGCGGTTGTTGCCGCGCGGTGGGCGGTTCATCGAGATGGGTAAGACCGACATCCGTGACCCCGAGCAGATCGCCGCCGAGTACCCAGGGGTCCGGTACCGTGCCTTCGACCTGCTCGAAGCCGATCTGGACCGGATGTCGCACCTGCTCTCCGAGATCGCCGAGATGTTCGCCGACGGCTACCTGCACCGGCTACCCGTGCGGGCATGGGATATCCGGCAGGCCCCCACCGCGTTCCGGTACTTCGGGCAGACCCGGCATATCGGCAAGAACGTGCTCACCCTGCCCGCGCCACACGTGGCCGATGGCACGGTGCTGATCACCGGCGGCACCGGCGGCCTGGGAGCGATCCTGGCGCGTCACCTGGCGACCACGCACGGCGTGCGTTCACTGATACTGGCGTCCCGCCGCGGGCCGGCGGCCCCGGGCGCAGACGACCTCGTGCGCGACCTCACCGACCTCGGTGTCCGAGTCCGGATCGTTGCCTGTGATGTGTCGGATCGTGCGGCGCTCGCTGAGTTGTTGGGGTCGGTTCCGTCGGAGTTGCCGTTGACCGGTGTGGTGCATGCGGCTGCGGTGCTCGATGACGGTGTGGTGTCGGCGTTGACACCTGCTCGGTTGGATGTGGTGTTGGGGGCGAAGGCGGATGCGGCGTGGTATTTGCATGAGTTGACTCGTGGTCTGGATGTGGCGTTGTTTGTGTTGTTTTCGTCGGCTGCGGGGGTTTTCGGTGCTCCTGGGCAGGGTAATTACGCGGCGGCGAATGCGTTCCTCGACGGTCTCGCGGGGTACCGGCATGCGCAGGGGTTGCCCGCCACGTCCATCGCCTGGGGCTGGTGGGCCACCGGCACCGCAGACCTCGGCGACACCGACACCGCGCGACTGACCCGCGCCGGTGCCACAGCCATGCCCACCGAGCTGGGGTTGGCGCTGTTCGACCGAGCGATCGGGGACTGGCGCCCGGGCCTCACCGCCGCCCAGCTGCACCGCCCGACCTTGGCGCGGCAGGCCCGCACCGGCATGCTGCCACCACTGCTGACCCCGTTGATCACCACACGGCCCGCCCCGGCAGCCGGCCCCGGAAACGACCTCACCCACCGCCTCACCGGCCTCGGCGAACCCGAACAACGGCATATCGTGCTGGCGGCGGTCCGGGCACAGGTCGCGACCGTGCTCGGCCACGACGGGCCGGAGGCCATCGAACCCGACCGCACATTCACCGAGCTCGGTTTCGATTCACTCACCGCCGTCGAGGCCCGCAACCGCCTCAACGCGCTCACCGGACTGGCCCTGCCTGCCACGCTGGTCTTCGACCATCCCACCCCGCGCCAGGTCACCGAACACATCCTGCGCCAGCTGCTCGGCGCCGCCGAACCGGTCACCCCGGCGCCGCCGCGGGCAGCCGATACCGAGCCGATCGCGATCGTCGGCATAGGCTGCCGGTTCCCGGGCGGGGTCAGCACACCGGACGAGCTGTGGCGGCTGGTGGTCGAGCGGCGCGACGTGATCGGAGCATTCCCCGCCGACCGTGGATGGAACCTGCGCGCGGCCGACGCCGAAGGGTACGCCCGCGCCGGCGGTTTCCTCTACGACGCGGCGGATTTCGACGCCGAATTCTTCGGTATCAGCCCCCGCGAGGCATTGGCCATGGACCCCCAGCAGCGGCTCGTACTCGAAACTGCATGGGAGGCATTGGAACACGCGGGAATCGCGCCGGGATCGCTGCGGGGCAGCGACACCGGAGTCTTCATCGGCGTCACCGGCCAGTCCTACAGCGGCGCGGCCACCGAGCGCGACGCCGAGACGGTCGGAAACCGGTTGACCGGCATGTTGACCAGCGTTGTCTCGGGCCGGGTCGCCTACGTACTCGGACTGGAAGGCCCGGCGGTCTCGGTGGATACCGCCTGCTCGTCGTCGCTGGTGGCGTTGCATCAGGCGATCGGCGCGGTGCGCTCCGGTGAATGCGGGCTGGCGCTGGCCGGCGGGGTGGCGGTGATGGCGACACCGATCGGCTTCGCCGAATTCGCCCAGCAGGGCGGGCTGGCTGCCGATGGGCGGTGCAAAGCCTTCGCCGCGGGCGCCGATGGCATCGGTCTCGCCGAAGGGGCGGGCGTCCTGGTGGTGGAGCGGCTGTCCCGGGCCCGTGAGCTGGGGCACGAGGTGCTCGCGGTGGTGCGCGGGTCGGCGGTCAACTCCGACGGTGCGTCCAACGGGTTGAGCGCGCCGAACGGGCCGTCACAACAGCGAGTGATCCGGCGCGCCCTCGCCGACGCCGGCCTGACCGCCGGTGAAGTGGACGTGGTCGAAGCACACGGGACCGGCACCAGCCTCGGCGATCCGATCGAGGCGCAGGCGCTGCTGGCCACCTACGGACACGAACGCCTGGCCGAGCAGCCGCTGTGGCTGGGATCGATCAAATCCAATATCGGGCACGCCCAGGCGGCGGCCGGGGTCGCCGGGGTGATCAAGATGGTGCAGGCGCTGCGGCACGGAATCCTGCCACCGACCCTGCATGCCGACACCCCGTCCACCGTCGTCGACTGGTCCAGCGGAGCCGTCGAGCTGCTGACCCGGCAACGGGACTGGCCGGATACCGAGCGGCCGCGCCGGGCCGCGGTGTCGTCGTTCGGGATCAGCGGAACCAACGCGCATCTCGTCCTCGAACAGGCACCACCTGCACCCGTGGCCGCCGACCGCGGGGACGAACCGCGCGGCGCGGTGCCGTGGCAGGTATCGGCCCGTGACCCGCGCGCAGTGGCGGACCAAGCCCGGCGTCTCGCGGAATATGCCAGCACCCGAACCGATCTCACCGTCGCCGATATCGGGCTGTCACTGGCCGTGACCCGGACCGTATTCGACCACCGGGCGGTAGTGATCGGCGACAGCCGCGCCGAACTGGTGGCCGGGCTAGAGGCCGTCGCCGACGGTGTGCCCTCGGCCGATGCCTTCGTCGGTAAAGCCGCGGCACCCGGTGGGACGGTGTTCGTGTTCGCGGGTCAGGGTGGGCAGTGGGTGGGGATGGGGCGGGCGTTGTTGGAGGAGTCGGCGGTGTTCGCGGCGGTGATCGAGGAGTGTGCGGAGGCGTTTGCTCCGTGGGTGGAGTGGTCGTTGTGGGATGTGTTGTCCGCTGGGGAGGGGTCTTCGGAGGTGGGGGGGTTGTTGGGGCGGGTGGG
>NZ_MUKP01000008.1 GCF_002081715.1 Nocardia donostiensis
ACATCCCACGCTCGAATCGCTGCGCTTCGGCCTGGGCAGCAAGCGAAAGAACGACGCAGTCGCGAACCTCATCGACCTGCCGAACGACGGCGACTGGCGGAAGCCGCTGAGTGACTGACAGGACCGACTCAGCCGCAGTCCCCGCTACTCCCGATCTCGAAGGCAGCCGCCGACCGCACCATCGGTCTCGAGCCGAGATCCGACCGCGGAGAGTTCCCGTCCACCCGTTGTCGCTGGCGAGTTGTGTCAGAAGAGCGTGTCGGTCGGTAGCCGGTGGGGCCAAGCCTGTCAGCGATGTGTCGATACCGGCCGGCCTCGTCGCCCAGGGCAAGTGCACTGATCGTGGTAGCCCTTCACAGAAACTTCACTCCGCGCCATATCACGCCTTTCATCAAGGTTTCGCCGAGTGCGGGATCATGGCCGGTCAGGTCCGCCAATTCCTGCGGAGAGGGATAGTTCTTCACCCGTCCGTTGAACCGCTCCAAGATATCGGATAAGAGCTGTCGGTCGGCTGGGTGGCATTGCATTTCCGCTACGCGTGCTTTGATGGAGTTGACCGTATCACGCAGAAATTGCCGGTCGCGATCGAACTCGAAACCTTGCCGTGCGAACACATAACTACCGTCTTGCACTGCGTGCAGTTCGACGCGGTGAACGCCGCAGCGGCGGTAGTAGTTCTCCATTGCCGTGTTGAACGCCGTCGCGAATCCGGTACGGGTTCGTGTCATCAGCAAGCTGTTGTTGTATGCTACGATTTTCCCTTTCCGATCTTCGTATATTTTCCGTCCAAAGGTTCCTACGACGTTTTCTTCGTTGTCGTAGACAACGCCCATGTATGTGAATCCGGGACGACCTTTGGCTGCTGATTTTGTGAAATAGTTGGCGTCGGTGATTTTTATTCGAAAGGGTCCGTACTGCTGGTTCAGTCCCGACAGTTGATCGAGTAGTCGGGCATTGTTCGGTGGCATGGCCCGAAGCAGGTCGGTGAGCGGGGGCATCGATGACAGATCGGGAATCCTCTGCCTCGGATCGACAGGGCCTCGGCTTGCGCCCGTATCGTCGTTGCGCGGGGAGAAGCGCTGAAGTCGCGTGCCGATACTGCGGGCAACCTGTCCTGATCGCGGGCGCTGTGGCGGGCTGCGGTACCACGGAGGGCTTCGGTCACGCCCTCTAGCGGCCTGGCATGGACGCGAGCGATACCCTTGGTGAGATTCCGTGCCTGTTGCAGCACTTTGCTCCACACCTGGGACCATTCCGACGACAAACTGGCCAACCCTCCCGGAAAAAGTCCCTTTCGAGGCATTCCACTGGTACGGCCAACTGGCACGACGAGTTGGTGCTCCGGGTCTTATTTCGTAGTCGACACTCACGTGTAACCGAGGTGTGAACCGGTTGTGGGGCGCCGTGTCAGGTTCGCCATCGGAGAATGTACCGTAAGTTGCCGCTGTGTGGCGGAGCGAGTACTACCGGCTGTCGTTCCCCGCGCTACTTCGGGCATCGACTCCTTCTCGGCGTTGCCGGGTGCAGGGGTTGAAGAGACCGTACGGACACTCGGGCATGGTCATTGTTCCAGTCGGGTGTTCAGAATACGGGCGATCCGGGCGATCACCGTCGGCTCGGTCATTGCCAGATGAGTTGTATCGATATCGAAGTTCGAAATCTGTCCGCGGACATGGGGCGCCCAGCCCGGGTGCCCTATCGCGTCGGATCGCCTTTCGCTGGTTGCGGTGAAGTACAACATGTCGCTGTCCAGGACCGGGGGTTGCCAGGAGCTGGCGGCTCGGATCGACAGGTTGTAAGCGTCGGTCATGCGTTCGATCGTTGCGGCGTCGATATCGATGCTGCCGCCCAGTCGCTGCCGGATCAGGTCGGCGGCTTCCTCGGCCGTCGCATCGGAACTCACGTAATCGATGCCGATGACCGGACCGAGGTTGCTTATCAGTTCTCCGGCGGTGACGGTGGAGAGGGTTGAGGAGTCGACGCCATCCGCTTCGGAGTCCAGCAGTGCCAGCAGCGCGATCTGCTCACCGGCGGCACGCATCTCGACGGCGATGGCGTGGGCGATCAGTCCGCCCAGTGACCAGCCGAGTAGATGATATGGGCCGTGTGGCTGGACTGTTCGGATCTCGTCGAGGTAGCGGGTGGCGATGTCCTGGATCGAAGTGGGGCCGGGGCTTTCGCCGCTGATTTGTGGTGTTTGCAGGCCATAGATCGGTCGATCGGCGGATAGGTACTCGTCGAGTGGGCGGTAGCACCAGGCCAGGCCTGAGGCAGGGTGGATGCAGAACAGTGGTGGTTGGTGGCCGCTGGTGCGGATCGGTAACAGGACGTCGAAACCGAGGGCGGCCCGGTCGGTGGTGGTGTGCCCGGTGCGCATGCCTGATTCGATCCGCTTCGCCAGGTCGGCCGGGCGAGGATCGGAGAGCATCCAGCTGACCGGTACCTCGTAGTCGAGTTCTTTTTTCAACTCGCTCACCACTTGCACCGATCGCAGCGAGTTACCGCCCAATGCGTAGAAGTTGTCGTCGGCCCCCACTCGGTCCACGCCGAGTACCTGTCCGAAGGCGCGGGCGACTTCTTCTTCCAGCCACGACGACGGCTCCCTGAACTCCCCCATCGTGTGCACCGGCTTCGGCAGCCGCGTGCGGTCCAGTTTGCCCGACGCGGTGAGGGGTACGGTGTCGAGCACCATCACTGTGGTGGGCACCATGTAGTCGGGTAGTTCGGTGGCGGCGTGTGTGAGGACCGCTTCGGTGTCGATGGTGGCGCCTGTGGTGGGGACGAGGTAGGCGACGAGTTGGTCCCCGGCGCCGGTGGTGTGCACTGCCGCGATCGCGCGGGCGATGGTGTGGTGTTCGGCGAGTACGGCTTCGATTTCGCCGAGTTCGATGCGTAGGCCGCGCAGTTTCACTTGGAAATCGGTGCGGCCCAGGTATTCCAGTTCACCGGCGCGGTTCCAGCGCGCCACGTCGCCGGTGCGGTACATGCGTTGGCCGTCGGTGTGGGGGTCGGGTACGAACCGTTCTGCGGTCAGGCCCGGGCGTGCGTGGTAGCCGCGCGCGATCTGGTTGCCCGCCAGGTACAGCTCCCCTGCCACGCCGGGTGGTACCGGATGCAGTCGGGTGTCGAGTACGTATGCTCGTACGTTCCATACCGGTGTGCCCGTGGGTAGGCTTCCGGCGTCGGTTTCGCTTACCGGGTGTGCGGTCGCGTGCACGGTGAATTCGGTTGGGCCGTATAGGTTGTGCAGTTCGGTTCCGGGCAGTGCTCGTCGTGCCGCGGCGACCACTTCCGCGCCGAACGCTTCGCCGCCTACGAGTAGTGCCCGCAGCGACGCCAGTGTTTCTGCGGGTGCTGTGTTCGCGAACGCTGCCAGCATCGATGGCACGAAGGAGGTGATGGTGACTTGGTGGGCGGCGATGGTTTCGGCGAGGTAGGCCGGGTCGGTGTGTCCGTCGGGTCGTGCGATCACCAGTTGCGCGCCTGCTGCCAGGGTTGCGAATAGTTCCCATACCGAGACGTCGAATGTGGCTGGGGTTTTTTGCAGTACGACGTCCGCCGGTGTGAGTGTGTAGGTTTCGCTGAGCCAGTGCAGTTGGTTCAGTACGGCGCGGTGCGGTACGGCTACGCCTTTCGGGCGGCCGGTGGATCCGGAGGTGAAGAGTATGTAGGCGAGGTTGTGTGGTTGTAGTGGTGTGAGTCGTTCGCTGTCGGTGATGGGGGTGTCGTCGAATTCGGTCAATTCCAGCCCGTCGAGGGATGTCAGCACCACCACCGGTGCCGCGGTTGCCAGCATGTATTCGATGCGTTCGGCTGGGTGGTCTGGGTCGATCGGCACGTATCCGCCGCCGGCGGCGTGTATTGCATACATTGCGGTGACTTGGTCGAGGGAGCGTCGCATCCGCAGTGCTACCAGTGTCTCTGGTCCCACTCCTTGGGTGATCAACCAGCGTGCCAGTCGGTTTACGCGTGAGGCGAACTGGGCGTAGGTCAGTGTTTGTTCGCCGGATATCACTGCGGGTCGGTGGGCGTGGGTTTGCGCGGAGTGGGTGAACAGTGAGGCGAGTGTTTCGTTCGGGGTGAGTGGGTGTTCGGTGGCGTTCCACTGGGTCAGGACGGCTTCTCGTTCCGTGGTGTCGAGTAGGTTCACGTCGTGGATCGGTTGTGTGGGGTCGGCTGCTAGGGCGTGGAGCAGCCGCAGGAGGCGGTTGACGAGGGTGGTGACGGTGGCTTGGTCGAAGAGGTCGGTGGCGTAGGTCACCCCGCCGGTGATGCCTGCCGGGGCGCCGGTGGGGCCGTAGGTGTCCGATACGGTGATCTGTAGGTCGAACAGTGAGGTCCCGGTGTCGGCTTCGATGGCTGATACCGAGAGTCCGGGCAGTTCGAAGTCGGTTGCGGTGAGGTTTTGGAATGCCAGCATCACTTGGAACAGGGGGTGGTGTGCGTGGGAGCGCACAGGGTTCAGTTCCTGCACCAGTCGTTCGAACGGTACGTCTGCGTGCCCGAATGCGGCTAGGTCGTTGTTTCGTACGTGTTCGAGTAGTTGTGTGAATGTCATTCCTGTGGTCAGTTGTGTCCGTAGCACGAGGGTGTTGACGAACATGCCGACCAGGTCGTCGAGTTCGGGTTCGCCGCGTCCGGCGTAGGGTGTGCCGATCGCTATGTCGTCGGTGCCGGCCAGTCGTGCCAGTGTGGCGGCCAATGCGGCGTGGAAGACCATGAACAGGGTTGTGTTGTGTGTTCGCGCAAGGTGTTCCAGTTGGGTGTGGAGTTCGGCGCTGATGGTGATCGGTACGTTTGCGCCTGCGTAGGACTGTGTCGGTGGTCGCGGTCGGTCGGTCGGTAGTTCCAGTAATGCCGGTAGGTCCGCCAGCTGGTTTTTCCAGTAGTCGATTTGTGCGCGCAGCAATGATTCGGGGTCGTGTTCGGTGCCCAGTATCGTGTGCTGCCAGATCGCGTAGTCCGCGTATTGGACTGGGAGTGGTGTCCAGGCTGGTGCTTCGTCGTGCAGTCGTGCCGTGTATGCGGTTGTCATGTCTCGTGCGAGTGGGCCCAGTGACGATCCGTCGCCGGAGATGTGGTGTATCACCACGGCCAGTACCCATTCGTGCTGTTCGAGTTCGAACAGTTGCACTCGGAACGGTATCTCGTCTGTCAGGTCGAATACGGTTGATACGAAGGCTGTTATCGCTGGGGCCAGTTCCGGTTCGGTGCTGGGGGTTATGGGCATCGGGGGGATTGCGTCGGTGGCGGGAAGAACAATTTGTGCCGGTTCGCCCGCTGTGTGGGGGTAGATGGTTCGTAGTATTTCGTGTCGGGTCACTACGTCGGTGATCGCTGCGTGTAATGCGTCGAGGTTCAGTTGCCCGGTCAGTCGTATCACGATCGGGATGCTGTAGGCGGCGGAGTCGGGTTCGAACCGGTTGAGGAACCACATTCGTTGCTGTGCGTAGGACAGCGGGATGTGTTGCGGGCGTGGTTGTGGAGTCAACGCTATCCGGCCGGTGTCGGCGTGTGATTCGGCTCGTGCGGCCAGCTTGGTGACGGTCGGTGCTTCGAAGATCATGGATACCGGGACGTTCGCGTCGAGCGCGGCGCCGATGCGTGCGGCTACGCGGGTCGCGACCAGGCTGTTGCCGCCCAGTTCGAAGAAGTCGTCGTCGGCGCCCACGGGGCTGTCGAGGTCGAGTACTTCGGCGAATACACCGGCTACGATCTCCTCTACCGGTGATGCTGGTGCTCGGAATTGTTTGGCCTGCAGGATGGGGGCGGGTAGCGCTTTGCGGTCGAGTTTTCCGTTCGGTGTCAGGGGGATCTGATCGAGGACCATCACTGCGGTGGGCATCATGTATGACGGCAGTGTCTCGGCCAGCGCCGCTGTCAGCTGTGCACCGGTCACTTGTGTTCCCGTTGTCGGCACCACATACGACACCAGCATGACCGGTCCGGTGCCCTCACGGCGGGGCACTGTCGCGGCGAATGCCACGCCCTCGTGTGTTCTCAGCGCTGTGTCGATTTCCTCGAGTTCGACCCGGAATCCGCGCACTTTCACCTGGAAGTCGTTGCGTCCCACGAATTCCAGGTCGCCGTTGGTGTTCCATCGCACCAGGTCGCCGGTGCGGTACATGCGGTGGCCCGGTTCCCCGTAGGGGCATGCGACGAACCGGGCTGCGTTGGTGTGCGGTTTGTTGAGGTATCCGCGGGCCAGTCCGGGGCCGGTGAGATACAGTTCTCCGGCTACGCCTACCGGTACCGGTTGCAGCCGGGTGTCCAATACCAGTGCTTGCATTCCCGGTATGGGGGTGCCGAGCGTCGGCTGCTGCCCTGGTTGTATCGGGTTTGCTGTTGTGGCGATGATGGTGGTTTCGGTGGGGCCGTACCATTCCCGGAATTCTCGGGTTCCGGCGGTGTCGGTGCCTGCCCACCGGTAGGCCAGGTCGGTGGGGACGTTTTCACCGCCGCACATCACGACCCGCAGGTCGTCGAGCCCTGTCGGATCCACTGATGCCAGCGCGGCGGGGGTCACGAAGGCGTGTGTGATGCGCTGTGTGCGGAGGAATTCGGTGAGTTCGTTCCCGCCGTACATTCCGGCTGGTGCTATCACCAGGGTGGAGGCGCAGCTGATGGCCAGCAGGATTTCCAGCAGTGATGCGTCGAATGAGGGTGACGCGAAATGCAGCACCCGGGAGGTGTGGTCGAGGGTGTGTGGGGCGCGCTGTTCTGCCAGGTAGCCGGCGATACCGGAATGGGTGATCACGACGCCTTTGGGTATTCCGGTGGACCCGGAGGTGAAGACCGTATAGGCCACGTTGGTGGCCCGCAGCGGTTGCAGCCGCTCCCCCGCGCCGATCGGGTCGGCTGTCAGCGTGTCGATCTGCGCGACCGAAGCCGGGTCGTCGAGTTCGATCCAGTCCACCGAATCGGGTAGCTGGGTTCGCGCCTGCGATACTGTCACGCCCAGTACGGCAGCGGATTCGGTCACTATCTGCTCGATGCGGGTTGCGGGATAGCCGGGGTCGACCGGTACGTATCCTGCGCCCGCCTTCATCACCGCCCACCAGGCGACGACCAATTCCAGCGACCGTGCTGCCGCCACCAGTACCGGTTTCTCCGGTCCGGCTCCTCGGCGGATCAGGAAACGCGCCAACCGGTTGGACTGTTCGTCCAGCTCCGTGTATGTCAGCTCGGTGTCCCCCGCTACCACGGCCACGCCTTCGCTGTTGTCTCGTACGGCTGCAGCGAAGACTTCCGGTAGCAGTCCGGTGGTCTGCGGTGTTCCTGCGGGCTGCTTCCCTACCCGTGATACCAGCTCCGAGCGTTCGTCCGGGGCCAGCCAGTCGATATCTCCGACCGCTACTGTTGGGTCGTCGGTGATCGCTTCCAGTATTCGTAGCATTCGTTGGACGAACCCGGCTGCTGTCGCCTCGTCGAACAGGTCCCGCGCGTACATCAGTGTTCCGGTGATGCCTTGGGCTGCGCCGGTGTTGCTGTAGGAGTCGGTTATCACCAGTTGCAGGTCGAACTGGCACATCCCGGTGTCCACGTCCTCCTGTGTCACCACGATGTCCGGCAGTGTCACGTCCACGGCCGCGAGGTTCTGGAACGCCAGCGCCACCTGGAACAACGGGTGCTGCGCCGCCGTTCGCTGGGGGTTCAGTTCTTCCACGACCCGCTCGAACGGCACATCGGCATGTTCGAACGCTTGCAGGTCTGTCTCCCGTGTCCGCGTCAGCAGGTCGGTGAACGGTTCACCGGTATTCACCGGAGTCCGTAAGGTCAGGGTGTTCACGAACATGCCGACCAGGTCGTCCAGGCCTGGCTCGCCTCGCCCTGCGACGGGGGTGCCGATCGTGATGTCTTCGCTGCCGCTCAACCGGTGCAGTAGCACGGCCAGGGCCGTGTGTATCACCATGAACAGCGAGGAGCCTTGTGATCGCGCCAGCTTCAGGAGCCGCCCGTGTACTTTCGCATCGATGTGCACTGGTACTCGACCGCCTGACAGCGACGCTACCGCCGGGCGGATGCGGTCTGCTGGTAGGTCCAGCCGGTCCGGTGTCCCTGCCAGCGTCGAGCGCCAGAATTCCAGTTGCGCGGACATCAGCGAGGTGGGGTCGTCCGCTGCTCCCAGCACTTGCCGCTGCCACAGTGCGTAATCAGCGTACTGCACTGGCAGGGGCTGCCATACCGGTGCGTGTCCGGCTACTCGCGCCGCGTACGCCGTCATCACGTCGCGGGCCAGTGGCCCCATGGATTGTCCGTCGCCGGCAATGTGATGGACTACCAGCACCAGCATGTACTGTTCGGTGCCTTCGGCGTCGGGGCCGAGTTCGAACAATCCCACTCGTATCGGCACCTGCATGGTCACATCGAAACCGGCGCGCACGAATTCACCCACCACGTCCTGATCCGAATTCGCCTGCGCTGGTATCGGTTCCGCCGCCACTGCGGGCTCGTCCAGAATCATCTGCTGCGGTGCGCCGGCTGTGTGGGGGTATATCGTCCGTAGTACCTCGTGTCGTGTGACGACGTCTCTGAGTGCTGCCCCCAGAGCTTCGGTGTTCAGCTGTCCCGACAACCGCAACAGCACCGGGATGTTGTATGCAGGCGAGTCGGGTTCGAGCTGGTTGAGGAACCACATCCGCTGCTGTGCCAGGGACAACGGTATAGGCTCGGGGCGCGCTCCCGCTGTCAACGGAATCCGGCCTCCGCGGCGGAGCGTGCTGGTGAGCTCGGCCAGTTTCGCGACGGTCGGTGCCTCGAATACCGACCGCACCGGCACATGTGCGTCGAGCGCGGCGCCCACGCGCGCTACCACCAGCGATGCGGTCAGCGAATCGCCGCCGAGGGCGAAGAAGTCGTCGTCGGCTCCCACGCGGTTCACGTCGAGCACCTGCTCGAATGCTTCTGCGATCACTGCTTCCAGCCATGTCGAGGGTGCCCTGAACTCGTGGGCAGCGAACACCGGTTCCGGCAGCCGGGTGCGGTCCAGTTTCCCGTTCGTGGTCAGCGGCACGTCGTCGAGCACTATCACTGCGGCCGGCATCATGTATGCCGGTAGCGCTTCGGCCAGCGCGGCGTTCAGTTCCTCGCCTGTTACGTCGGTTCCCGCTGCCGGCACCACATACGACACCAGTGTCACCGGCCGTCCGTCGTCGCTTCGAGGCACGGTGACCGCGAAGGCCACCTCTGCGCGTGCCCCCAGCACGGCGTCGATCTCCCCCAGCTCGACTCGGGTGCCGCGCACTTTCACTTGGAAGTCGTTGCGTCCCACGTATTCCAGGTCGCCGTTGGTGTTCCGTCGCACCAGGTCGCCGGTGCGGTACATGCGGTGGCCCGGTTCCCCGTAGGGGCATGCGACGAACCGGGCTGCGCTCAAGCCTTTCTTGCCGATATATCCGTCGGCCAGGCCCGGTCCGAACAGGTACAGTTCGCCTGTGACGCCCGGCGGTACCGGTCGCAGCCAGGTATCGAGGACTGCGGCCGCGACGGGGCCGACCGGTTTGCCGATGGTGATCGGGGCACCGGGTGTCAGCGCGTTGCTTCCGGTGGCCCAGATCGTGGTTTCGGTCGGCCCGTAGAGGTTGACCATGGTGCGTCCGGGCGCCCACTGTTCGACCAGTTCCGGCCCGACCGGTTCACCGACCGATGCCAGCATGCGCAGCTCGTCGAGACCGTTCCGTGGGAGGGTCGCCAGCGCCGATGGTGTCAGTACGGTGTGTGAAATATGTTCGCGCTGTATCAGTTCGGCCAGGTCGTGGCCGCCGTAGACGTCTGGTGGTGAGATGACCAGTCGGCCGCCCGAGCCGTGCGCCAGCAGCAGCTCGAACACCGAGGCGTCGAAGCTGGGTGAGGCGACCTGCAGTACCGTCGATGTCGGGTCGGCGCCGAGTATCCGGCGCTGCGCGGCGACGACATCGGCCAGGCCGCGGTGGTTGACCAGCACACCTTTGGGTGTTCCCGTCGACCCGGACGTGTAGAGGACATACGCTGTCTGATCTTTCCGGATCGGTGCGCCGCGTTCGGTGTCGGTGATCGGTGTGCCGGGTTCGCGGTCCACTGTGCGGGTGGTGTTCTCGTCGTCGAGGATCAGCCAGTCGACGCTGTCGGGCAGCTGTGTGCTGAAGGCGGTGATGGTCAGCCCGAGCGAGGCGTGCGAGTCCGACAGCAGGAACGCGATGCGTTCGGGTGGCAGGTTCGGGTCGATGGGTACGAACGCGGCGCCTGCTTTGGCGGCAGCCCATATCGTGGTGATCGCGTCCAGGGAGCGTGGGAGTGCGGAGGCGATGGTGGTCGCTGTCCGGCCGGTGCGTCGGAGCAGGACCCGGGCCAGACGGGTGGACCGTTCGTCGAGCTGCCGGTAGGTCATGGTGGTCTCGCCGCAGGTTGCTGCGAGCGCGTCCGGTTCGGTGGTAGCGGAGGCGGTGAGGATGTCGTGCAGCGTGTCCGGGACTGCATGCTCTTCAGCTGGTGTGGGCCAGGAAGGGCCCGGTTCGTCGTTCAGTGAGATTTCGCCCAGCCGGGTGGCGGGGTTTCCGGCGATCCGGTTCAGCAACTCGACGAAGCGGTCGAGGATGCGGCGCGCCTGTGGGGTGTCGAATGCGTCGGTGCGGAAGCGGAGGGTGATGTGCAGTCCTTGGGTCTCGCCGTGCTCGGTGTGCTTCGGTGCGACGACCAGGCTCAGCGGGTACGGGGTGGCGTCGGCGCCGGTGATGTCATCGACGTGTAGGCCCGCTGTGTCGACGAGTTGTTGCAGTGCCGGGCGGTCGAGGGGGAAGGATTGGAAAGCCAGGGCGGTGTCGAAGAGTTCGGTGACGCCGAGGCTGCGGTGGATCTCGGGGAGGCCGATGTGGTGGTGGTCGAGCATGCGGGCGTGCTGTGCCTGAATCCTGGTCAGCAACTGCTGTATCGATAGCGTGGGGTCGAGCTGGGCTCGGACGGGGATCGTGTTCAAGAACATGCCGAGCGTCTGGTCTACCCGCGGTAAATGCGGTGGCCGTCCTGAGACAGCGGAGCCGAAGATCACTTCGGTGTCCCCGGTCAGTATGCGCAGGTTCAGGGCCCAGGCTGCGGCGACGGCGGTGTTGATGGTGACGGCTGCGTCCGCGGTCACCTGACGCAGTTGCTCGAAACGTTCCGCAGGCAGCTCGGCGCCGACTTCGGCGGCTGCCGGCGAGCCCGCCGCACCGGCTGTGCGGGCCACGCGGGTGGGTGAAGCCACATCGGAGAAAGCGTGCGCCCATGCGGCTTTGGAGGCGGTGAGATCTTGCTGATGCAGCCAGGCCACGTAGTCGCGGTAGGAGGGGGCAGGCCCGAGGGTGCCGATGTGTGAGGGTGTCCCGTAGTAGTCGAGCAGTTCCCGCATCAGCAGCGGCATCGACCAACCGTCCAGGATCACATGGTGGTTGGTGACGAGCAGCCGGAACGCATGGGTATCGAGGCGGATCAGTGTGAATCGGATCAGCGGGGGTTCCGACAGGTCGAAGCCTGCCGCCGCGTCCGCTGCGGCGATATCGTCGACCTCGGTCGAGGTGTCCGCATCGCCGTCGGTGAGGTCGATCTCCCGGAACCGGGCATCGGCGTGGTCCAGCACGATCTGGCATGGCCCGGCGGCGGTGTCGGCGAAAGCGGCGCGCAGGGTATCGTGCCGGTCGATCACTGCTTGCGCGGCCCGCCGCAGGCGTTCGCCGTCGACCGCGCCGGAAAAACCGATCACCGTTTGGACGGTGTAGTTGTCCTCGGTATCGGGGTTGTATGTCGAGTGGAAGTGGATACCGGCTTGCATCGGCGACAGGGGCCACACGTCGGTCAGGGTGTGATACTGCCGCTCGAGTCGATCGATATCGGGTTGGGTGAGCGAGACAAGCGGGAAATCCGTGGGACGGTAGGGGCGTCCCTCGGTGCGGTGATCTGTTCGGGGCTGTACCTCGGTCACGGCAGCTGTATCGGTGCGGGCTGCGGCGGCGAGAGCGGCCACGGTTTTGGCTTCGAACACGTCGCGCGGGGTGATGGTGAACCCGGCGGATTTCGCCAGCGCCACCAGCCGCATCGAGACGATGCTGTCGCCGCCGAGGGTGAAGAAGTTGCTTTCCGCTGAAACGCTGTCCAGGTGCAGCACTTCGGCGAACAGGTGCGCTATGACCTGCTCGGCGTGCGTGGACGGCGGCCTGCCGCCGGTGGCTGTCGACCGGTAGGGGCGTTCGCGTAACGCTTTCCGGTCGATTTTGCCCGAGGGTGTGCGCGGCATCGAGTCGAGTTCCACGATCGCGGCAGGGTTCAGGTAATGGGGTAGCGTGCCGGCGAGTTCGTCGTGCAGTGCCGTCACATCCAGTTCTCCCCCGGATGCGGCGACGACATAGGACACCAGTACCGGTTCGTCGGCGGGCCCTTTCTGGGCGACGGTGGCGGCACCGGCCACGGCAGCGTGCCGCACCAGGTGGGCGTCGACCTCCCCCGGTTCGATCCGCTGGCCGTGGATTTTGACCTGTTGATCGGTGCGGCCCAGGTACTCCAGTTCCAGCCCGCTGCGGCCCCGCACCCAGCGCACGGAATCACCGGTGCGATAGATCCGTGCACCACGGGTGGATCTGGGGTCGGCGACGAAACGGGACGCGGTCGCGCCCGGCCGGTCGACGTAGCCTCGGGCCAGTCCGGGCCCGCCGAGATAGAGTTCGCCGGCGACCCCGACCGGCACCGGCCGCAGCCACATATCGAGAACCGCCACCGACACACCCCGGGTCGGGCCGCCGATCGTCACCGGCTCACCAGGTGTCAGAGCATCGGAGCCGGTCGCCCAGATCGTGGTTTCGGTCGGCCCGTAATGGTTCATCAACCGGCGCCCGGGCCCCCACCGGTTCACCAGATCCGGTCCGGTCGCTTCGCCGACGACTGCGACCGTTTCCAGACACGGAACCCGGGCCGGGTCCATCGTGTGCAACGCGGACGGGGTGATGATCGCGTGGGTAACCTGCTGTGAACGCAGCAGCTCCTCGAGATCGGTGCCGGCATACACCTGTGACGGCGCCACCACGAGGCAGGCGCCGCTGCTGTGTGCCAGCAGCAGCTCTGACAAGCAGGCGTCGAAACCTGGGGAGGCGACCTGCAACACCACCGAGGCGGTGTCGGCAGCGAAGGCGTCGGCGTGCGCGGCGACCAGGTTGGCCAGGCCTCGATGGCTGAGGTGGACCGCTTTCGGTGTGCCGGTCGAGCCGGATGTATAGATCACATAGGCCGCGTTGTCGGCCCGCACCGTGCCTGCCGCTATTGGGGCGCTGTCCGGGTGCGGGAGTTCTTCCTCGGTGTCGAGGATCAACCAGTCGACCGTGCCCGGAAGTTGCGGTGCAACAGCACTGGTCGTCACACCCAGTGCGCTTTGTGAGTCGGCCAGCAGCTCGGCGAGCCGCTCGGCGGGGTTGTCGGGATCCAACGGCACGAAAGCGGCACCTGTTTGTGCTACCGCCCATATCGTCACGACCAGCTCGACCGAACGGGGCAACGCCACCGCGACGAACGATTCGGGGCGAGCACCGTGACCGGTCAGCAGGCGAGCGAGCCGGTCTGCGCGACGCTGCAGCTCACGATAGGTGAGGGTGGTCTCACCCGACCGGACAGCCACCGCGTGCGGATACCGTTGCGCGGTGGTGGACAGGATGTCGCGCAACGTGAGCTCTGCGGGCGCCGAGTCACTGCCCACCGACAGCAGTTCGGCCCGTTCGCTATCCCAGCATGAGGAGATCGCAGCGACTTTCTCGCCCGGGTCGGTGACGATCTGCGCCAAGATCAGCTCGAATCGTTCGAGCATGGTGCGGGCATCGCCGGCACCGAGCCGGTCGGTGCTGAATCGCAGCGTCACCGTATGGGTGCCGGGCTCGCTGATATCGGATGCCTCGTCGCGAGTCGACCGCGGCGGGGTCACCTGCAGGCTCAGCGGATATGGTGTGGCGTCGTGTGCGTCGATATCGACGAGCCGCAGATCGGCGGCGCGCAGATCGCGAGCCAGCCCCTCCCGGTCCAGCGGGTAGGACTCGAGCACCGTCACCGTGTCGAACATATCGGCGACCCCGGCGGCCCGTTGCAGCTCCGCCAGGCCGATATGCCGATGGTCCAGCATGGCCGCTTGTTCGGATTGCACCCGGACGAGCAGGTCGGCAACGGTTTCGTGAGGGTTGAGCCGGACCCGGACGGGCAGTGTGTTGATGAACAGGCCGATCATGTGCTCCACACCCAGGATCTGCGGCGGGCGGTGGGACACCGTGTTGCCGAATACCACATCCGAGCGGCCGGTCAGGGCGGTGAGCAGCAACGCCCACGCCACCTGCACGGCGGTGTTGGCGGTGACACCATAGGCGCGACCGAGATCGAGCACCGCGGCGGTGGTCGCGGCGTCGAGACGCATATCGACTTCGCCGTTGTGTGCGGTGACGGCCCGCTCCGGTCTGCCCGTGACCCGCGTCGGGCTCTCGATCCCGGCGAGCATCTGCCGCCACGCGGTTGTTGCGGCGTCACGATCCTGGACATGCAGCCACTGCAGATAGTCACGGTAGGAACGGGGGGCCGCGATCCCGGCCGGATCACCGCCGGAGGTGTACAACGTCAGCAACTGGTGGATCAGCAGGGGCATCGACCAGCCATCCAGCACGATGTGATGGTTGGTGACGAGCAGCTGGAACTCCTCGGTGCCGGTGCGGATGAGGTGGAAACGCAGCAGCGGCGGACGAGCCGTATCGAACGGAGCCGACGCCGCTGACGTGAGTCGCTGCAGCGCGCGGGCGCGTTCACCATCCTCGCTGATATCGGTGAGGTCGCTGTGGCGCCATTCGGCCCGGGTGGTGCTCGTCACGATCTGACGTGGCCCCTCGGCGCTGTCGACGAACGCGGTCCGCAGGCTGTCGTGCCGGTCGATGAGCGCCTGCGCGGCGCGGCGCATCCGTTCCGGATCCACCTGCCCGGCCAGGGTGAGCGCTGCCTGCACGATGTAGCCGTCGACGCCGTCGCGGTCGTAGGTGGCGTGGAACAGCAACCCGGACTGCAACGGGGTCAGCGGCCACACATCGGTCATCGACGGGTATTCCCGCTGCCAGCGGTCGATATCGTCCTGCGCGACCGCGACGAGCGGGAAATCCGACACGGTGAAACCGCCGGCGGATTCGGATCGGGCGTGTTCGGCGAGCGCCCGCAGCGCCTGCACCCACAGTCCGGCGAGCTCGTCGACATCCGCGGCGTCGAGGACATGTGTGGCGAACTCCCAGGTCGCGTCGAGTTCGGTCCCGTCGGGGCCCTGCTCGGCGATCGCGTTGATATCGAGCACGGCGGGCAGCGCCATCTGCGGATCGCTCGTCGCGGTCAGGGAGGTGAATTCGGTGGTGGGTGCCCACGCCCCCGAGTGTTCGCGGGCACCCACCCGCCCCAGATAGTTGAAACTGATCTGAGGTTCTGGTGAGCCCGCGAGCTCGGCGCAGGCCCGGGGATCGAGGTAGCGCAGCATCCCGTAGCCGATGCCGTTGTCCGGCACCGCCCGCAGCTGCTCCTTCACCTGTTTGACCGCCATTCCCGCAGCCGCGCCGCCGGCGAACGCCTCCTCGGGGTCCACGCCGGACAGTTCGAGCCGGACCGGGAACCGGGTGGTGAACCAGCCCACGGTGGCGTGGAGATCGGCTCCCGGCACGGCCTGTTCCTCGCGGCCGTGCCCCTCCACCGCGATCACCTCCCCGCCTGCGGTCGTGCCACGTCTGCGCCGCCACTCACCCAGCGCCAATACCAGCGCCGCCAGCAGCGGATCATTGGCGCCGCCGTGGAAACGGGCCGGGATGGTGGTGAGCACCGCCTCGGCAACATCTGCCGGGACCCGCACGTGTCTGCGGCCCGCGGTGGCCACCACGTCACGGGCCGGGTCCAGACGCCGCGCCCCGAGAAGCTGTTCGCCGCCTTCGAGAGCTGCTTTCCACAAGTCGAGTTCCGCTGCGCACCGGCCGGGTGCTTGCTCGACCAGACCGTGCACCCAGCGCCGGACCGAGGTGGTGCCCGCGCCGGTGGGCGGGTCGCTGCCGTCGCGAACCTGCCGCCAGGTCTGCGCGAGGTCGGCGAGGATTATCCGCCACGACACGGCGTCGACAGCGAGGTGGTGGATCACCAGCCACATCAGGTCAGGGCCGTGCCCGTTGCGACCGTTGCGGTCGTTGCGGTCGTGCATCCAGACGGCCTGCACGAGCACACCGTTGCCCGGGTCCAATCGATCCGCGGCCGCGTGCAGGTGCCTGTCGATGTCGGTGGCGTCGCGTCGGTCGAGCCGGACGCCGGCGAGCACCGCGTCGGCGTCGACGGATCCCGGCTCGCGGACATCGAGGAACCGGTCGGCCGACTCGGTGCCGCGCAACACCGCGCGCAGCATGTCGTGGCGGTCCAGCAGAGATTGCAGCGTCCGCACCAGACTCGTTCGGTCGGCCCGCTCCGGGAGCTGAACGAGGGTGGCATGGGCGAACCGATCGACGTGGCCGCGGTCGAGCATGGCGTGCATGATCGGTGACAGCGGCATCGGCCCGACACCGCCGCCGGGCAACTCGGCCAGCCGGGTGTCGCTGCCGGTTTCGGTCGCTATGGCGGCCAGGCCCGCGACGGTCTTGTACTCGAACACATCCTGGGTGGAAAACCCCAACCCCACGGCCTTGGCCCGCGCCACCAGCTGAATCGACAAGATGCTGTCGCCACCGAGGGCGAAGAAGCTGTCGTCCGCCCCGACCTGCCGCACACCGAGCACCTCGGTGAACAGCCCCGCCAGCAGACTTTCCCGGCCAGTGGCCGGTAGCCGGCCGGCCGCTACGGTCCCGAAAACGGGTTCGGGCAGCGCGCTGCGATCGAGTTTGCCGAACGCGTTCACCGGCAAAATCTCCAGCGGCACGATCACCGCCGGGACCATATGCGGCGGCAGGCACTCGCGGGCGAAGCGCTCGAGTGCCAGCGGATCGATGCGACGGCCGTCGATCGGGACGACATAGGACGCCAAAACGGTCGCGTCGGCGTTGTTACGCACCGGCACTGTGACGGAAAGATCCACATCCTCGTGCCCGGTGAGCGCCGCGTCGATTTCGCCTGGTTCTATCCGGTATCCGCGGATCTTGACCTGGAAGTCGCTGCGCCCCATCAACTCCACGCTCATCTCCGAGCCCGCACCGGTCCAGCGCGCGAGATCACCGGTGCGGTACATCCGCTCACCGGCACCGCCGTACGGATCGGCGACGAACCGGGCCGCGGTATCACCGAACAGGTGGCTGTAACCGCGCGCCAGTCCCGGCCCGGCCAGATACAACTCACCCACGGTGCCTTTCGGCACCGGTTGCAGGGTTCGGTCCAAAACCATGGCCGCTACGCCGCGGATAGGGCCGCCGACGGTGAGGTCACGGTCGGGTCGTATCGCGGCGCCTGCGGCGGTCACCGTGGTTTCGGTGGGCCCGTATTCGTTGTCCATGGGTACCGTCTGCGCCCAGCGTTCGATGACGTGCGGTGGGCACACGTCGCCCCCGACCACAACCCTGCGCAGGTCGGTCAGCAGATGCGGGTCCACGGTTGCCAGCATCGCGGGCGTCAACGTCAGATGGGTTACCCGCTGGTCGGCCAGCAGCTGGGTGAGCTGTGCACCGCCGATCACGTCGGGGGGTACGACCACCAGCGTGGCCCCGTTGGCGAAGCAGGTCAGGAACTGTTCCAAGGAGGCGTCGAAACTGGGTGAGAGCGCATACGACACGCGGGATGTTGCGTCGATACCGTAGGTGTGGCTGCGGTCGGTGAGGAGATTCGCCAGCCCGGTGTGGGTGACTTGGACACCTTTCGGTAATCCGGTGGACCCCGACGTGTAGGTCACATAGGCGAGGTTGGTGGCCCGTAACGGGCGGGTCCGCTCCTCGTCGGTAATCGGCCCGCCCGCAGCGTCGTCGCATTCCCGCAGGGTCGCGGGGTCATCGACAACCACCTGCTGCACCCCCCGCGGAATCCGCTCACGGTGGGCGCCGACGGTGATTCCCACACGTGCGCCGCTGTCGGCGATCATGTGCTCGATACGTTTCGGCGGGTACTGCGGGTCCACGTGCACGATCGCGGCCCCGCATTTGGCGACCGCCCACGCTGCTGTGATCGATTCGACCGAGCGGCGAAGCACGATCGCCACCGCTGTGTCCGGTCCGCAACCCAGAGCTATCAGCTGCCGGGCCAGCTGGGAGGAACTGGTGTCCAGCTCGCCGTAGGTCACCGTCCGGCCGGGCGAGGTGATCGCAGTCGCCGCAGGGTTGCGCTGCGCGCTGTCGACCAGAATGTCCGGTAGCAGCCGTGTTTCGACGCTGCTCGGTCCCCGCACCGGCAGCAGCGCGGCTCGTTCCTGCGCTTCGAGCAGCGCCAGGCTGCTGACCTGGCATCCGGGTCCCCCGGCGAGGAACCCGTGCAAAAACATGAGGAACCGTGTGTGGTGGCCGGCGAGCTCGGCCGGGCTGTAGATATTCGGGTTGCCCTGGAAGTCGATGTGTGTGCTGTCCTTGCCTGCTCCCGGGTAGATGTTGACGAACAGGTCGGCGGTGGGTCCTGAGGTCAAGACATGCAAACGTCCGGTCGTGTTGCCGAGCACCACCTCGTTCTCGACCATCATGAGGTTCACGGCCGGCCCGAAGGACGCCGCCTCATCGCGCGCGATCCCCATATCACCGAAGATGTCCTCTTGGCGGTAGCGCTGTCGCCGCAGGGCACTGGTCAACTCGCTACGCGCAGCGTCGATCACGGCACCGACGTTGCGGGAACCGACCCGCACACGCAGCGGGACCACATTGGCCACCATGCCCCCCGAACGACGCAGCACAGCAGAGTGCCGACCCGACACCGGCAGGCTCAGCAGCACTTCCTCGCTTCCGGTCATCCGGGCCAGATAGGCGGCGAACGCCGCGACGATGATCGGAGCGACGCTCGTACCGCGCTCGGCTACGACGCTGTCCAGCAGTTGCACGGTGTCGTCCGGCAAGGGGGCGCTGACCAGCGTCGGATGAATGGTGGGCTTGCTGATGCGACCGGCCAGGCTGACGACGGGCGGCGCGCCTGCCAGATGCTGCGTCCAGTAGGCGCGGTCGTTGCCGAAACGTTCAGAATCCCGGTACGCCAGATCCTGGGCGACGATGTCCCCCAGGTCTTTCGCTGTCGACGGCGGGGCCTGCTCGCCACGGAGCCACGCATTGTACAACTCGGTGATCCGGTGCACCATGGTGACCGCGGCGAAACCATCCAGCGCAATATGGTGAGCGCGCTGATACCACAGGATGTGATTCGAGCCGACCTGGAACACCACACTCGTCATGAGACGGTCGTTCAGCAAGTCCAGTGGGGCGGAATAGTCCTGGACCATCAACTGGTGGGCGGCCGCAACGGGGTCGCTGTGGTGGCGCAAGTCTACGATCGACACGGCAGAGCCGAGGGTTTCGTCGACGAACTGACATGGTTCTCCGTCGACCTCGATCAGGCGCATATGCCCGGATCCGAATTCGCGACCGACGGTATCGCATGCCGCGACAAGCAATTCCGGTTCCACGTCGCCGATGAGCTCGACGTATTGGGCCACAGATATCGGCGACGACCCCGCGAGGTGCTGGGCGAACCAGATCCCCCGCTGCGCGGCGGTCAACCGAAGAATATCGAAGGAGGGCGGGCTTGCGGAACCGACACCGTTGGAATGTGCGCCCGAGCCATTACCGGAAAACAGGTGACCGGAAAACTCGGCGGACCCGATCTGCGAGGAACTCGACCGGTCCCGGCCACTATCGAGGTTGCGCTGGAATCGAGACACCTGACCTCCATAGATTTCGTCATGTCAGGAGCCGGCACTTCGGGTCGCCCCTGACCCCCCGAAGGGTCTGTGCATCAGTCCGAAAACAGGCAATGAATTCCACGGGAATGGCACCGAGTGCCGCCAGCCGAGGCATTTCGTCTGCGCTGCGGTAGGCCACATGGCGCGACAGTCCACGCTGAGCCCGGAAAGAAATCACCCTGGGAGAAAATGAGACCCGACGGTGACGAATACCGTGGATGCGGCTGCAGGCAAGCTCAGCGGGCTAGGAGCGCGAGCTGTCGCAAACCATCACGGTGCAGGGGGTTTTCGGTGAACAGGGAGATTGCGGAGTCGCCGTCCGGCGCATTCGGCGCGGACACGCCTCTCGATGTGGACGCCCGCGTCGCCACCGTCTTCTGGACGGAAAACACGCAGGTTGCCGCAGTGACCCGGACCCGAGGCGGGTTCGGCGAGCAGGAAGCGAACATCGTTGGAATTCATCGGTTGCACCGGATCGCCGTCTGGCGGGTGGTATACCACTACGCCAGTTTTGTTCTAGCAGAAATTCAACGACCACGCTGTCGTCGAATTCGTGCTGTGGTTTCTCCGCAACCCCGACAATTGGGAGGATTCGTCTGTCGTGTCGACCTGTCGTAAAAGCATTGGTCGACAGTCGTCGACGCGTATCCGCGATTTCGACGACCAGCTCGAGAGGAAATAATAAACGAGGGTAAGGGAAGTCCGCAATGGCCGTTGATGGGGTGACACCCCGCGCGGGCGCTGGACGACGGCCCGGCAGCATTCTGCGGAGCCGTTGTCTTCGCCACGCTGACCGTCTGGGACCTGGTGGTCGTCGACTGGATCATCCTCGTCGGCCTACGTCCCCGCCTGCTGGTACTGAGGCCATGCTCATCTGGTGTGCGGTGTGCCGACTACGCCGAGGATGTAGTCGGCGTAGGGTCGCAACGAGGAGCGCAACCTGCCCCAGTTTTCCTCTTCCGCACCGAGGTAGACGGCGCGGGCATGTTCGAGCACGGGCCGATGCTCGGCGGGCAGCTGCCGCAGCGCCCATCCGGCGGCCACATCCTTGGGTTCGATCCTTCCCGTGGCCAAGGTGGTCCAGGTGCGGGCCAGCCGGAGAACCACATTGCGGGTGTCGGTGTCCAATTCGTTCAGCGATTCGGGGATATCGGCGGTGATCGCGTGCTCTAGATCGGCGCGCGGAACCGGGTCGAGCACCCGCGCCGGCGCCGGACCGGTGACCGCGGTATCCCCCTGCAGTACCATCGTGACCAACAGCGCCAGATCAGGACTTGCCACAGCCGACGGGACTTCGCCGCGCTCGTACTGCACACGCTCCCACTCGCCGTACTGGTATTCGCACCGCGGCGGGTAACGCCACGGCCGCACATCCTCGTGCACGACCGCCGTCAACTCCACCGGCCGAGCCGGGCCGCGCGGCGGGTACTCCCCGGAGATCGTGAGCAACTCCCCGGTCAACTGCTCGCGTTGCCGTACCGTCAACCGGCGATCCAGCACGACGAACACGTCCAGATCGCTGGACTGTCGCAGTCCGCCGAGCACCGCCGACCCCAGCAGATACGCTCCCACCACCGGCGCCCCGAGCACCGTCTCGACCACCCGAACCACGCTTTCGGCCTGCTTCATCGCCTCCGTCACCGCTTCGACGGTAGAGACTTCCCCCAGCTCGGTCCACGGATTTTCTCCAGCCCCGGCCCGCCGCCGCCGAAACACCGGGGAGCGCAAGGCGACGGCAGTACAGTCGCTGACCAGAACCACGTGCAGGCACCAGTCAGGAGGCCGTCGTGACCGTTCCCGCGTTGGCTTGGGTGGGCGCGCTCGCCCTGATCGTGGCGTTGCTGCTGTTCGACTTCTTCGTCCACGTCCGCGCAGCGCACCGTCCGTCGCTGGCGGAGGCCGCGGTGTGGTCGGGCGCCTATGTCGGGGTCGCGGTGCTGTTCGGGTTCGTGGTGTGGGGGTTGGGCGGGTCGACGATGGGCATGGAGTATTTCGCCGGGTACGTCACCGAGAAGGCGCTGTCGGTGGACAACTTGTTCGTGTTCTTGATCATCATGACCTCGTTGCGTGTTCCGGCGGCCGCCCAGCAGAAGGTGCTGCTGTTCGGGATCGTGTTCTCCCTCATCGCTCGCGCCGGGTTCATCTTTCTCGGCGCGACCCTGATCAACCGGTTCGCGTGGGTGTTCTACCTCTTCGGCGCCATCCTGTTGCTCACCGCGGGCAGCATGCTCACACCCGAGAGCGAAGAACGCCACGCAGGCGACAACATGGTGGTCCGCATAGCTCGTACGGTGTTGCCGACCAGTGACACCTACGACGGAGACAAGCTGTTCACTCGCGTCGACGGCAAGAAGCTGATGACCCCGATGCTGCTGGCGATGATCGCCATCGGCGGCACCGATGTGCTGTTCGCGCTCGATTCGATTCCCGCCATCTTCGGTCTCACCCAGAACGTGTTCCTGGTTTTCACCGCAACGGCGTTTTCCCTGCTGGGGTTGCGGCAACTGTTCTTCCTCATCGAGGAACTGCTCGACCGCCTCATCTACCTCAGCTTCGGTCTGGCGGTGATGCTGGCGTTCATCGGAGTGAAGCTGGTTTTGCACGCGTTGCACGAGAACAATGTTCCGTTCATCAACGACGGACAGCCGGTGCCGGTCACCGAAGTCTCCACCGGTATGTCGCTGGCGCTGATCGTCGCTGTGCTCGTGGTAACCACGGTGGCGTCCCTGCTCAGCCCTTCGGGTAAAGCACAGACCGCGGTAGCCAATGCCCGCCGCCACGCCACCCGCTACCTGGACCTCGGTTACGAAGCCGACCAGAACCTGCGGGAACAGACCTACGCGAAAATCCTGCGCGAGGAACACGTCATCGCCGGTTTGCCTCGCAAACAGCGCGAACAGATCCGCGACCGCGAACCCGAGCTCACCATCCTGTTGCGCCGCGCGCACCGGGTGCACGAGGACCGGGTGGCCCGTATCCGCGCGGGGCTGCCGCTGCGCATGTGAACATTTCTAGCTTGCTAGCATGCTAGCATCGAGGTGTGGGCGACGAGGATGTGAAGCAGTTCAACGTCTATCTGCCGATCGGACTGATCAAGCAGATCAAACACCGGGCGATCGAGTCGGGAACGTCGTTGTCGGCGCTGGTTGCCGATGCACTGCGCGCCTACCTCGACGACACCCCATCGCAGTCACCGACAGAAGAGGATTGATTATGACGACCGAAGGCATCGGGGCCGTGTTCCTGGAAACCCACAATTGGGGCAAGACGGCCAGGTTTATGCAGGCACTCGGATTCGAGCTCGAATTCGAAACCGACCACAACTCGGGCCAATTCCGTCACGGTGACGGGCCCTATGTATTCATTGCCGAGGTCGCACCGACCCAGCAACCGCGCACACAGCTGGTTCTGAACGTGGCGGGCACCCATGAGCGTCCCGGCGCCGACGTCGAGATCGTCACCGAGTTCGAGCACACCCACTACGGGACTCAGGAGATGACCGTCCGCGACCCCGACGGGCGGCTCTGGAGCCTGCAAGCGCCGGGTAAGGAGTGAACACCGTGCCGAACGAGCAGACGATCACCCCGGACAGCACCGCGCTCCGCGTGGCACTGTGGCGGGCCGTCCACGTACTCGACGATGCACCGCCGCACGTCATCGACGACGAGATCGGCCTGCGGCTAGCGGCGCCGGAGGACGGCTGGCGCGACCGCCCGGATATGGATCCGCACACGACCGCCCCGATGCGCGCGGGCATCGTGTCCCGTGCTCGCTTCATCGAGGATCTCGTTGCCGAACAGACCGCGCGCGGGGTGGACCAGTACGTTCTCCTCGGCGCCGGACTGGACACCTTCGTGCAGCGTCATCCCGAAGCGGCCGCACAGTTGACGGTGTTCGAGGTCGACCAGCCCGGCCCGCAGGCATGGAAGCAGCAGCGCCTGAACGAACTCGGTTTCGGCGTCCCGGATCATCTGCGGCTGATACCTGTCGATTTCGAGGTGGACTCGTGGTGGCAGCGGCTGACAGCCGCCGGTTTCGACCCGCACCGTCCGGCGCTCGTGGCATCCACCGGCGTGACCATGTACCTGTCCCGGGAGGCGAACATCGCGACCTTGCGCCAGATTTCCCAGCTGGCGCCGGGCTCCACACTGGCCACCACGTTCATGCTGCCGATCGACCTCGTCGGCGGCGAGGAGCAGCAACTGCGCCGGTACGTCGAGCAGGGTGCCCGCGCTTCGGGCACTCCGTTCATCAGCTTCTTCCGCCCCGAAGAGATCGTGGCCCTGGCCGAGGAAGCCGGGTTCGCCGCTGCCCACCATATTTCGTCCGATGACCTGACCGCTCGTTACTTCGCCGACCGCACCGACGGTCTGCGGCCCGCCGAGTCGGAACAGATCCTGGTAGCCACGACCTGAACGGTGTGTATCCGGAATGCGGTGGCCACCGCTGGTGGGCTCACCGGGCAGGCTCTGCGGAGCCCGGGATACAGGGGTAGTGGTGTAACCAGCCGAAACGGCTCGTCGGTACGGCTACACCACTACCCCCTTTCTCGCGGCCAGTCACAGTCGCTGCTGATGCCGACCGCGATTCAGGCGGTGTCTCAGAACGTCAGAGTGAACGACCATCCGTTCTGCGCCGCGCTTGGGGACTCGACCGCGTCGGATCCGGGAAGGCCGGCCCCGGGCTGGGTGTTCTCTGATTCGGCGGCGCCCTCACCGACCGGCGGTGCGAGCCTCGACATGCTGCCGGACGCGCCCTCCGACTCGCTGCCGGTGACCCCTTCGGGCCGGCTCTCGCTCGTGCCCGCTGTCCCGCTCTCGCCGGTGCCTTCGGTGCTGTTCTCGGTGGAGGACGCGTCGCCTCCCACGTTGCCGGAGTTTTCTGCGTTGTCGCCGGAACTACCTGTGCTCTCCGGCGATGCCGTCCCCGGATCCGCGACGACTACGGCGGTATCCGCCGAGTCGTAGGCGGCGGCGTTTCCTGCCGAGACCAGTAGCGCCGATGCGATCCCGAACAGTCCGGCCGTCACTGCAGCCGCAGTTGTGTGCCTCAATGTGTAGCCCCTTCTCTAGATGGAAGTGGTACCTCTGATCAGCATCAACGACTGTAGTGCCGATGGTATGGCTGCGGGCGCATGCTGGTATTGCTCGTGTTGCGACTCGACCCGATCGGGTGAACGTGCACGCGGGGCCGGTCAAGAGCTCTCGAGGAAGTCCTGGCATATCCAGGACGTCGTGGACGTTGTCTAAGTGAGCGTCCGGGAACTCGGGCAGGTCTGGTCTCGGTGCTCATAGCGACGATAAGCCGTTGGCATTCCTGGCGTAGGCATCATCGAATAGGTCCCAGCCATTGCGGCGGCCGACTGTGCGCGCCTCGGCCATCCAGCCCGCGTCGACGGCCGCGTCGATGAACGCACGAACCACGCCGGGCATGTTCAGGTTCAGCCAACGGTCACCGATCCAGATATCACCGGCCACAGACGGCCAGCCGTCGGGGACATGGCGCTGCCCGTCGGGCCGGAAGACCAGTGTCAGGCCTGCCACCGACCCGCGTGGCCGTAGCCGCAGGATTTCCTCGCAGCCGTCTACGTGCTGGTGGTAGGTCTTCCACAGGTACTGCTGCTCACCCACCGTGAGCACTCGGCGGCGGCGTTCTTTCGTCACCGCGCGATGCTAATGCGGGTCCAGGGATCCGGCTACCGGTTTGTTGAGCGGGCCAATCGCCGTGACATGGTCATTACTGTGGCGATGTAAACCATGGCTTCGTGGTGCTCAGGCCGGGTTTCGTAGTCGCGGACGCAGCGGCGGTGTTTGCTGATCCAGGCCAGTGTTCGTTCTACGACCCAGCGGCGCGGCAGCACGACGAATCCGGGGTCGGCGCGTTTGACGATCGTCACTGCCAGGTTCAGGACCTGGTGTGCCCAGGTCACCAGCCTGCCCGCATAACCGGCATCCGCCCAGGTCAGTGTGATGGTGGCGAATTGCTCCCGTAGTCTCGCCAGCAGCGGGACCGCGCCGTCGCGGTCCTGGGTGCTGGCGGCGGTGACCACGACCGCCAGCAGCAGACCCATGGTGTCGGTGGCGATATGGCGTTTGCGGCCGCCGACTTTCTTGCCGTTGTCCCATCCGCGTGAACCAGCGGGCACAGTGTCAGCGGCCCGTACCGACTGGGAGTCGATGATCGCCGCTGTCGGAGTGGGCCCGCGGCCCGCACGCACCCGGATCCGGTCGCGCAGAACGCCGGTAATCCGTTGCCACACCCCGGCTTTGGTCCATCGGCAAAAGATGTCATAGACCGTCGTCGGGGGCGGGAAGTCTTTGGGCAGCGCCCGCCAGGCGATGCCGCCACGCACCAGATAGAAGATCGCGTCCAGCACCAGGCGGCGGGGATGTTTCTCACTACGCCCACCCTTGCCCGCGGTGTTACCCGGCGGGGGGCAGCAGCGGTTCGAGCAGCGCCCACTGCTCGTCACTGCACGAGGACGGATACGCCGGACACAGTGTCGGCGACTGGTCGTGGGCCGGGCATGACGAACACAGGCAACTCGGCAATACTGGCACACGAACTCCTGGCAGAACATGGTCTCGACAACCGCTGATCTACCAGGAGTTCTTCATGTTCGCGCTACGCCACACCGGGCCGAACCTCATTCACCCGCAACCACATTCGCCGATCCGGCACCACCGAACCCGCCGACAACTCACCACCGGCCACGCCTGACGAGAGTTCCCGGACGCTCACTAAGGCGTCACATAACGCTTGCCAGGGCTATGACACCGAGAAGTATTTAGCCAAGCTAATAAAACACGGTGGGGGAAGGTCACCGGATCGAGGAGGTCGGACTGTGGAGGCGCAAACACGCGAGGAATTACTCATGCGGCGTATGACGCAACTGTGCGCCGAGTACGACGACGTCCGTAGGGCTATGCCGCGCCCGGAGGTCGCTCAGGAGATCCACGAACCCGGAAAAGGGCTCGCGCAGATCATCGAGACGGTCATGGTGGGCTACGCGGACCGGCCTGCCCTCGGCCAGCGGGCGACCGAGATACACACCGACGAAGCCACCGGCCGTGCGTCGCTGACGCTGCTGCCGCACTACCGGACGACCACCTACGGCGAGCTGTGGGAGCGGGTGCGCGCCGGTGATTTCGTGGCCATGCTCGGCTTCACCAGCAGCGACTACGCCACCCTCGACCTGGCGACCACCTTTTTGGGTCTGGTGGCCGTTCCATTGCAACCCAGCGCGTCCGTCGCGGGGCTGACCGCCATCGTGAACGAGACCGAGCCACGATTGCTCGCCGCGACGCCCGAACTCCTGGACACGGCCGTGACGTGCGCCCTGTCCAGCCCCCCACTGCGGCGACTGCTGGTCTTCGATTACCACCCGGGCGACGACGACCAGCGAGCGACGTTCGACACCGCACGCGCACGGCTGGCCGACGCGGGCAGCCCGGTCGTAGTCGAATCGTTCGACGAGGTCCTCACGCGAGGCAGAGGCCTGCCGCCGGCGCCACTGTACCGGTCGAACCCTGACGAGGACCCGCTGGCGCTGCTGCTCTACACCTCGGGCAGCACGGGAACCCCCAAGGGCGCGATGTACACCGAACGACTGGTCATCGCGGGATGGTTGAGTCGGCCGGATGCCGCCGCGATCAATTTCAACTACCTGCCGCTGAGCCATCTCGCGGGCTGTTTGTCGCTGACGGGAGCGCTGGCACGCGGCGGTACCGCATATTTCGCCGCCAAGAGCGATATGTCGACGCTTTTCGACGATATCGCGCTGGCCCGGCCGACCGAGTTCTTGTTTGTTCCGCGCGTATGCGACATGGTGTTCCAGCGCTTCCTGAGCGAGGTCGAGCGGCGCGGCAACGGCGTCGATCGCAAGGCGCTGGAAGCGGAGGTGAAAGCCGAACTGCACGACCATTTCCTGGGCGGGCGCCTGATCATGGCTACCTGCGGCAGCGCCCCGGTGTCGGCGGAGATGAAGTCCTTCATGGAGTCGGTGCTGGGTCTGCCGATGCGCGACGGCTACGGGTCCACCGAGGCGGGCGGCAACATCATGGCCGACAATCAGCTGCAACGTCCGCCGGTGCTCGACTACAAACTGGTCGACGTTCCCGAGCTGGGCTACTTCCGGACCGACAAACCGTATCCGCACGGTGAGCTGCTGTTGAAGTGCACCACTATGATCCCGGGCTATTACAAGCGGCCGGAGGTCACCGCGCAGGTCTTCGACGAGGACGGTTTCTACAAAACCGGTGACATCGTCGCCGAGACCGCGCCGGATCGGCTGGTCTACGTCGACCGGCGCAACAATGTGTTGAAACTGTCCCAGGGCGAATTCGTCGCGGTCGCGCACCTGGAAGCGGTGTACTCGACCAGTCCGCTGATCCGGCAGATCTTCGTGTACGGCAGCAGTGAACGCGCGTATACGCTTGCCGTGATCGTGCCCACCGACGACGCGCTGTCCCGGGGGGGGATCCGGACAAGGTGAAAACAGCGCTCAGCGAGTCACTGCAGCAGCTCGCCAAGGACGCCGACCTGCACAGCTACGAGATCCCGCGCGACTTCCTGATCGAAATATCCCCCGCGAACTCATCGAGAAATACGGCACCGACCTGGCGCTGCGACACCTGCTCTGAACATCCGAGCCCGGGATGGCCGATATGGCCGATGTGGGTGAAAGTGCCCCGTCTGCCTTTGCGGCGGCCGCGATATGGCACGGCAGCCGCAAAGGCCTCTCGTTACCGGCCGAGGGCGAGGTCGACGTCTGTGGTGATGCTCGGAATGGTGAGCACCGCGGCGAACGCGGCGTGCTGATGCCGCAGCGCCGCCTGCTCGGCGTCCGATCGCAAGCCCTGAGCCGGCCGGCCCGCGGCGCACCGAACCGGGCCCCCGCGGCACCCTTTACAGCGCGGGTGTGGTGAGGCGTTCGAGGATGCGCAGCGATCCGGTGGCCGAGATTTCGCGGAATTCGCCGCTGTCGATCGCGCGCCGGTAGATGCCGTAGGGGGCTTGCCCGCCGTCGCGTGGGTCGGGGAACACGTCGTGGATGGCGAGGATTCCGCCGGTGTTCACCCATGTCGCCCAGCCGTCGTAGTCGCGTTCGGCGGCTTCGACGGTGTGGCCGCCGTCGATGAACAGCATATCGATCGGTGTGCGCCATGCTGCGGCGACGGTGGCGGAGGCGCCGACGATGCCGATGACGATATCGGTGAGCCCGGCGCGGACGATGGTGCGGCGGAACCGGGTGACGGTGTCGAACAGCCCGGTGTCGGGGTCGACGAGGGAACTGTCGTGGTATTCCCAGCCGGGCTGGTGTTCTTCGGAGCCGTGGTGATGGTCGATGGTGAACACGGTCTGGTCGCGTTCCCGAGCGGCCGCACCGAGCAGCAGCGCGGATTTCCCGCAATAGGTGCCGATTTCGGTGACGACGCCGCCGCGGGGGCATCCCAGCGCGGCCTGGTAGAGGGCGCGGCCTTCGTCTTCGGGCATGAAACCGGGGGTTTCGCGGGCCAGGTCGAACAACTGCGCGGTGGTCAACGGCGCCGTAGCGCTGGATGGGGTCATGTGCTGATCGATCTCTCTGCTGTCGGATACCGGACCGGTGCCGCGGCCATACCTTACTCGCAGCGGAGGTTGCCGAGCCCGGGGAAGGTGATCGAATGGGTTCGCAGCGCCGATCCTGCCGAGCTGGATCGCGCAGGTACTGCGCGATCGTCGGCTCGGCTTCGCCCCGGCGGCTGTGGGTGCGCTGCCGCCGGGGAGTCTGTCTGCGTGACAGAGCCGGAGGCGATGAGCCATCGCAGCATCTCGGTCCGCGATGACCGGGAGCACGGTGAAACATCAAGGGCCGGAATGTAACACGCGTAAGTGGCGCCACGTCCGCGAGTTGCGGCACTTCCTCCCCCACTACCCTGTCGCCATAGAATTTTCAAAAATATAAGAGAGTGCAATTACTATTTCATGGAGACTGGTGTCTTGCGGGACAACGCAATTCATGGCTCAGCGGTAACCGGGGACGGTGCGGCCGGGCGGTGATCGGAAGATATCTCGCCGAGTGGTTCCACAAGCATGTGGCAGGGAAACTGACCAGGCAGGTCGACGAAGCCAGCGAAGCAGTGGAGAAGCCGGTTCGGCAGACCGTGCAATCCCTCGGGGAGTTCGCGAAGAACACGGCGCCCGACCAGGATCTGGAGTGGCGGCGACAGCTCGAGCAGACCGGTGTCGGGGCAGGTGAGCAACCGGGATACCTGCAGATCACTGATCGTTCGACGCCTGGTCTGGAGGCTGCCGTGGGACGTCTCGGTGACCGGGTGGCGGGAGATTCGGTGGTGCTCGGCCGCGACGCCGCGGATGCAGCATTCGGGAGCCGAACGCATCAGGGAGCGAAGCTGGAGGTGTCGGTCACCGAGGATGCGTACCGGTATCTGCGGGAGCAGCCGGGGTGGTCGCACACCCAGGCGGCAGACGGGACTCCTCGCCTGGTCGATGGCACCCTGTCGATCGGTATGGGATGGGACGCAGGACCGCCGCATCCCGACCTGTTCGGCCGTTCCTGGACAACTCCCGAAGGCATCCATGTCGCGAGTCTTCCCGATGTCTACGCCGTCCTTCAGGAGCGCGGCTCACCGCAAGATCTCCTCGATGCCGCAGCTATACGGCGCCGTCTGCTCGACCCGACACAACCACCGTTGCCCGCGCCGGTGCTGGCTCGTGAGATGGACGCCATACGTTCGATCCTGCCCGCCGAAGCCCTCGACCGCCCCGACGCCGATATCGCGGTCCGGCTCGGCGCCAACGGAATGCACATCGCCTCCACCCTCTACGGTGATCCCGCTGTGGGGCGGGCCAACCAGATCATCGGCGACCTCGAACTGCCCGGATATCGTGTCCCAGCGACCTACCACAACGGTTTCGGACTCGTTGAAGACGGGCGCCTGCTCCAAGAACACCTGGGCAATATCGGCGCCCGCCCACACGAGCGGCTCGACGCGTCCGCCGCGGACACCTACAGCGACTCCGTCTACGGCAACGGCCGCTGCAGCAACAACCCGGAAGGATATGACGAACTGCGCTCGGCTGACCTCGCCCGCGCCCACGCGCTGTCCCTCGGGTACGAGACCGACCGGGCCGACCGAATCCACGACATGATCACAGGCACAGCCTTCGACGAACACACCAAAGCCCAGGCGGGCAAACACCACCCCGACCCTCTCGTGCAGAGCATCGCCGGGGTCGACCTGCAAACACTTGCCCAACCCTCCTGCGTGGCAGACGTTTTCGATCTGGCACCTGAAGACCTGGCATCGCAACGCCACTCACCCGACCGCATCCTCGGCCGCACCCTGGTCGACCACGACCTGCGCATCCGCAGCACCGAAGAAGGGATGACCGTTATCGACGAATACGCCGAGTACCGCCCGGCCGTCGACGGCGTCGCCTCCGACCGGACCGTGATGGATGCCTTCGCCAACCGCATCGCCGGAAACGCAGGCTTTTCCGATCCCAGCACAGGTCACCAGTACCCGCCGACATGGACTCTCGACAATCCGGAACTACGCGCCGAACACGCCGAGAAAGCACGCGAGCTCGGTCAGAAACTCGCCGACCGCGACATCACTGCCACCCAAGCGCATCAAGAAGCCCAACGCCACACCGCCGCCATGCAAGAAAAATACGGACGCTGACTCTCCATGCAGCGCTGGTGTCCCGGGCAGCTGGGTCACGCCGTCACCAGACGGAGCTCTAGCTGCGGCGGCGGCATCGTCTGCGATGTGTTCGCCGTTATGGTGCGTAGGTCCTGATTCGGTGCAGTTGGGGGGCGTGCGGGTGACGTCGATCGAGCGCACTGTCTATCCACAATTCAAACGGTTGACCTCGACGCCGACCGTAGAGGAGATCATCTGGGGCGGAAGCGGACCGGTAGCCCGGAGGCGTAAGGTGCGGGCCGTGCACACCGACTTCACCACACTCAGCCTGGCTGTATGAGCGTCGGTCGAGGCGGAACATCGGGACAAACGGAGCCGTAGCTTGGTGTGGTCCGAACCTGTAGCTGTCGTCCTGCTGCGTTCATGTCGTGTGTGCTGACAGGTCTGTGCGGAGCGTCTGTTCCAGACTCGGATAAGCGCTCCTGGATGCCGCGGACGCCGCGGAATTGGTTCCTTCTCGCGCCCATTGCACATCTTCGGTGGTCCGTCGGATTGCCGCAGCCCGTTCGAGCGGGGGTGCCTTCACGAGCTATGGTCTCATTGGTCACCACCCGCCACTCGACGCCTGAACGTTGCAGGGCGGCGCGCAGCTGTGGGCTGGGCGCTTCGGGTAGCGCCACGAGATCGAAGTTCGATGTCGTGACATCGCCGAGGACCTGTGCTTCGACATGCTGCCTCCGTCGGCCACCTCATGCATGGTCCCCCATCGGCCTTTCCGACCTCTTTCAGCCGAGCAACCGGCGGGACAACCTGTTTGCGAAAAAGATCGGCAAGAGCTCTACTGATCCACACTTGTTCCCCCGGCTCATGTCATCAACGAGCTCGGCTCGGTCACAATACATAAAGTCCGGTTCCGTCACTGCAGCCCGTCACGCCCACGCGGCGCGCCGACCGCTGGCCTGAGGTTTGCCCCCTCTTTTATGCTTACTTGGTCTGTCGCCCTTCTACAGCCGGACGCCGAGCAGCGCGTCGACGACGTCGCGGATCAGTGTGGGTGCGCTGGTGTCGCTGCCGCCATAGTCGAGTGCTTGGGCGGCCCAGTGGTCGAGGGCGGCGAGCGCGTGGGGGGTGTCCAGGTCGTCGGCCAGATGAGTGCGCACCCGCATCAGGGTGTCTTCGGCGGCGGGGCCTGCGGGTAGCGCGGCAGCGTCGCGCCAGCGCTGCAGCCGGGTATGTGCGTCGCCGAGCACCGCCTCGGTCCACATGCGGTCGCTGCGGTAATGCCCGGCCAGCAACCCCAACCGGACCGCGGCCGGGTCCACCCCCGCCTGCCGCAGCCGCGACACCAACACCAGGTTGCCCTTGGATTTCGACATCTTCTCCCCGTCGAGGCCGATCATCCCGGTGTGCACGTAGTGGCGGGCGAAACGCCGATCCGATATCAGCGCTTCGGCGTGAGCGGCGGAGTATTCGTGATGCGGGTAGATCAGGTCGCTGCCACCGCCCTGAATATCGAATTCGGGGCCGAGCCGGTTGAGGGCGATCGCCGCGCATTCGATATGCCAGCCGGGGCGGCCTGCACCGAACGGGGCGGGCCAGGACGGTTCGCCGGGGCGGGCGATCCGCCACAGCAGCGCATCGAGCGGGTCGCGTTTACCGGCACGGTCGGGGTCCCCGCCGCGTTCGGCGAACAACCGGGCCATGGTGTCGCGGTCGTAGCCGGATTCGTAACCGAACGTTTCGGTGGCATCGGCACGGAAATACACGTCGGGGTATTCGGCGTCGTCGACGGTGTAGGCGGCGCCGGAGGCCAACAGTTTGCCGACCAGTTCCACCACTTCGTCCACTGTTTCGATCGCACCCACATAGTGGCGGGGCGGCAGTACCCGCAGCGCGGTCATATCGTCACGGAACAACGCGATCTCGCTGCTGCCGAGTTCCCGCCAGTCCACGCCGTCGCGGGCGGCGCGTTCGAACAGCGGGTCGTCGACGTCGGTGACGTTCTGCACATAATGCACCTGGTGTCCGGCGTCACGGAAGATGCGGTTGATCAGGTCGAAGGTGACGTAGGTGGCGGCGTGCCCGAGATGAGTGGCGTCATAGGGGGTGATCCCGCACACGTACATGGTGGCGGTCGATCCCGCGGTGACCGGCCGCACCTGCCGGTCGGCGGTGTCGTGCAACCGCAATGGTGGTCCTGCTCCGGGGACCGTCGGGATCGGGGTATCGGACCAGGCCTGCATCCTTCGAGGGTAAAGGGTGGGGTCAGAACGCGGGCCACGGGATGGGGCGCGCGGTGGTGGGCAGCGGCATCACCGCCTCGTCGAGCAGCCGTTTCGCCCGCGCCAGTACCGCGTCGATCTCGACGTCGGTGATGTGACGGGACAACGCGTCGGCCGGCGCGCCGGGCAACCGGTCGGTGAACGCGGCGATATCGGCCAGCAGCCCGTCGTCGACCGGGCGCCCGGCCCACCCCCACAGCACGGTGCGCAGTTTGGGTTCGCTGTGCAGGCAGATACCGTGGTCGACGCCGTACACACCGCCGTCGGCGCCTTCGAGGGCGTGCCCGCCTTTACGGTCGGCGTTGTTGAGCAGCACATCCAGCACCGCCATCCGCTGCAGCCGCGGATCGTCGGCGTGCACCAGCGACACCTCGTGCCCGTCGGGGTCCACCGCGCGCAGCACCTCACAGAACCCGTCGGGCACCGTGCCCGCCGGGCACAAGTCGACCAGGGCGAGGCGGTCGGCGCGATGGTCGACGGTGTCGACCCAACGCTGCACCATCCCCGGACCGAACGGGCCGTCCCGCAGCACCGTCTCCGGGATCACACCCCAGCCCAGCGCCTCGGAAATCAGGTAGGAGGCGACCTCACGCCCGGCGAGGGTGCCGTCGGGGAAATCCCACAACGGCTGCTCCCCACGCACCGGTTTGTACACCACCCGCAGCGGTTCGGTGTCGGTGTCGGCGGCGGTGATACCCGGATCGATGAGGTCACACACCAGGGTCACGTTGCTGGCGGTGCTGACACGACCGATCACGGTCATCTCCCCGGCGCCCAACCCGGTCGCGGCGTCGGGCACCGGTTACTCCCCCAGTTCGGTCGCGCCGAACAACTCGCCGCGTTTGTAGCCGTTGGTACGCACACACATGTGCCCGCGCGCCGACAACGGTTCCCCGCACAACGGGCACGGCGGACGCCCCGCAGCGATGACACGGGTGGAGCGCAGCGCGAACTCGCGGGCCTGGACGGGGGTCAGGAAAACCCGCACCGCGTCGGGGCCTTCGTCGGTGTCGTCGAGTACGACCGATTCGTCGACTTCGGTTTCGGTGATCGCGAGCAGTTCCACCACCACCGCGCCCGCGTCGGCGTCCCACCCCAAGCCCATGGTGCCGACCCGGAACTCGGCGTCGATAGGAGTGACCAGGGGCGCGTTGTCGCTGACGTTCTCCGCCTGCGGCGGCACGTCGGCGCCGAAGCGGCGCGCCACCTCGTCCAGCAGCAACCCCATCCGGTCGGCGAGCACCTTCACCTGCTGTTTTTCCAACAGCACGCTGACCACGCGGGGTTCTTCCACGGCTTGCAGATAGAACGCGCGGTCGCCCGGTTCACCGACGGTCCCGGCGACGAAACGTTCGGGGGTGCGGAAAACATGGATAGCTCGTGACACATGCACCTCCTGATACGTGACCTTCTTCGGCCTTGCCCCGCGACGCTGCGGCGGGATCGACACACAGCCGATACGCGCACCGGTCGCCGGTTACCCATGACAAGCATTCCGGGCGCCGCGCATTCCCATTATCCGTCTTTCCTCCCCGCCCCGATCTCACCGCCGGGCACCGGGCCCGAAGCATCGGATTCGCGCGGCGACGGCGGCGCCAACGCCGACAGGTCGGCGCCGGTATCGTTCATCCGCGCCACATACGGCGCGGTGGGGGTGTAGCGGATGACGCTGATCGAGGCCGGTTCGACCACGATGCGCTGGAACCCGTCCAGGTGCAGGCCGAGCGCGTCGGCGAGCGCGGATTTGATGACATCACCGTGGGTGCAGGCCACCCACAGCACGTCGGCGCCGTGCAGTTCGGCCAAGGCGCTGTCGTGGTCACGTAACGCGGCCACCGCCCGCGCCTGCACCTGCGCGAGCCCTTCCCCGCCGGGGAACACCGCCGCCGAGGCATGCCGCTGCACCACCTGCCACAGCGGTTCGCCGAGCAACTCGGCGATGGGACGGCCGGTCCAGTCGCCGTAGTCGACTTCGGCGAGCCGATCATCGATCACCGGCTCCAACCCCAGTTCCGCAGCCAGCGGCGAGATGGTGCGCTGGCAGCGCAGCAGCGGGGAGGCCACGATACGGGCGATGGGCAGCCCCGCCAACCGTTGCCCGACCTGGCGGGCTTGTTCGGTTCCGTGGTCGGTGAGTTCGACACCGTGGCTGCGGCCGGCGAGGGTGCGGGCATTGTTGGAGGTCGACACACCATGGCGCAGCAGAATCACCGTCATGGAGCCAGCCTAACGGGCGCACCCCGCACCCCGTCCCTCCTCGGCCCGCGCACGGCCGCAGCGGAGACGATCATGTCGCGCTCAACACCCCGGTCGCCAGCAACGCCATCACCACCGCACCGAGGACGATGCGGTAGCCGACGAACCAGTACAGCGAATGTTTGGCCACGAACCGCAGCAGCCACGCCACCGACGCATACCCGACGGCGAACGAGATCAGCGTCGCCACCAGCAGTTGCGGCCCTGAGGCATTGAGCCCCTCCCCGGCGGGTTCGAACGCGTCCGGCAGACTGAACAACCCCGAGGCGGTGACAGCGGGGATAGCGAGAAGGAACGAGAACCGCACCGCAGCCTCGCGTTCGAGGCCGAGGAACAACCCCGCGCTCGACGTCGCACCCGACCGCGACACTCCCGGAATCAACGCCAGACATTGCGCGAACCCCATGATCACCCCGTCACGGGTGGTGAGCTGCTCGAGAGGACGCTGTTTGCGGCCGTAGTATTCGCTGGCCGCGATCACCAGCGCGAACGCGATCAGCATGAACGACACCAACCACAGATTGCGGGCACCGGTGCGGATCACGTCTTTGAAAACGAACCCCAGCACCCCGATGGGGATGGTGGCGATGATCACATACCAGCCGATGCGGTAGTCCAGTTCCCGTTGGGTCTCGGCATCAGGGTCGTAGCCGACGGGCCCGGCTCCGGTGACGACGGGCAGTTTCGTGGTGACCCGATCACTGAGCGGCACCGTTTCTCGGGAACGCTGGGTCAGCTTCTCGAACACGGTGGCGCACCAGACCCGCACGATGCGCCAGATGTCCTTGGCGAAGAACAGCAGCACAGCAGCTTCGGTGCCGAGCTGGGTGACCGCGGTGAACGACGCGCCCGCGTCCTCACCGAAAAACAGCGACGACACGATCCGCAGATGCCCCGACGACGAGATCGGCAGAAACTCGGTCACACCTTGCACCACACCCAGAACGACCGCCTGAATCCAGGTCATCGACTCGACCGTCACACACATCCTCCTGAACTTCCCGCGGCACATGCCCGCTCCCCCTTGGCTTTTGACACCCGGGGCGGGGCAGGTACGGCGAACACACCGCAATCCCGCAGCGACAGTACAGTGCCGGACACCGGCCAGCAGGGCGGACCCCGCCAGCCACACACCCCGCGGCACCGGCAGCGGACACGACGCGCGAACAATCCCGCACCGGCCAGGTCACCGCCGCGTCACGTTCTAGGCTTGGCGCCGTGACGAATGCGCGGACCGCGACGAAGATGCGGGCACGGTGATGGAACAGCGGACCCTCGGCCGCAGCGGCCTGCGGGTGTCGCGGATCGGGTTGGCCACCCACACCTGGGGCAGCCGCACCGACGCCGACGAAGCGGCCGCGCAACTGGTCGCGTTCGCCGAAGCCGGCGGCACCCTGGTCGACACCTCCCCCGCCTACACCGGCGGCGCAGCCCAGAAAATCCTCGCCGAACTGCTCGGCGACCTGGTTTCCCGCGACGAACTGGTCCTCAGCGGCTGCGCAGGCCTCATACCGCACCTGCCCACCCCCGCACCCGGCGGTGAACCACCGGCCCCCGACCGCGTCCGCCACACCGTCGACGCCTCCCGCCGGTCGCTGCTGCGGCAACTCGACCGCACCCTGCTGGAACTGGGCACCGACCACCTGGATCTGTGGCATGTGGCAGTGTGGGACCCTCACACCCCTCTCGACGAGGTCGCCGCCACCGTGGACTGGGCGCTGCGTTCGGGTCGCGTCCGCTACGCCGGGGTGCGCGGGTTCACCGCCTGGCAGCTGGCCAGCCTGGCCGCGCTCGCCCCGATCACCGCAGCCCAAACCCCGTACTCGCTGCTGGCGCGCACCGCCGAAGACGATATGGTGCCCGCCGCCACCCATCACGGCGCAGGCCTGATCGCCACCGCACCGCTGGCCGGCGGCATCCTCACCGGAAAATACCGCGACGGGGTGCCCGCCGACTCCCGCGGCGCCGACGAATCCACCGCCGCCGAGATCAGCGGCCGCCTCGACGACCGCGCCACCCGCGTCGTCGACGCCCTGGTCACCGCCGCCGACGGTTTGGCCACCTCCCCGCTGGCGGTGGCGCTGGCCTGGATCCGGGACCGGCCCGGGGTGGCGAGCATGTTCGTCGGCGCCCGCGACATGGGCCAGCTGACCGGGGTGCTGGCCGCTGAAACCCTGGAACTGCCGCGCGCGATCGCCGCCGCTCTCGACGACGTCAGCTCCACCCTGTGACCCACACCGGCCGGGGCGGGCGTGATCGCAGACACAGCCCCGGCACGGATTAGCCTTGCCTGCATGAGCTGTGACCGCCGCTGTGTCCGTTCCCGGTGGGTGCGCGCGTTCCTCACCGTCCTGGCGTTGGGTGTCGTGGTGGCCGCCACCGGCTGCGACAGCAGCGGACCCACCGCCGACGGCGGGCAGCGCGGCCCGTCCACCGCCCGCCTGACCGACCTGGACCCGGTCCCGATCCAGCCCGCACCCACCCCGGCGCTGCCTGCCACGGTGCGCTCGTTCGACGGCAGCGACGTCACCGTCACCGACGCCTCCCGCATCATCGCCGCCGACCGCTA
Source organism: Nocardia donostiensis (assembly GCF_002081715.1). Taxonomy (GTDB): domain Bacteria; phylum Actinomycetota; class Actinomycetes; order Mycobacteriales; family Mycobacteriaceae; genus Nocardia; species Nocardia donostiensis. The sequence goes on from NZ_MUKP01000008.1 coordinate 38,587, forward strand.
CGGCACCCTCACCCAAATCGTGTGGGCGCTCGGACTGGGCCACAACCTGATCGGCCGCAGCACCTCCGCCTCCTTCCCCGCGGTGCAGCACCTGCCCAACGTCACCGGCGGCAGCGGATCACTGAATGTGGAATCGATCCTGGCGCTGCGCCCCACCGTGTTCCTCACCGACACCACCACCGCCAACGCCGCCATCCGCGAACAGTTGGCCGCCACCGGCGTCACCGTCGTCTACTTCGACCCCAGCCGCACCATGGACGGCGTGGGCCCCCAGATCGAAGCCGTCGCCGCCGCCCTCGGTGTCCCCGACGCCGGACGCGCACTGGCTGAACGCACCCGCGACGAGATCGCCGCCGCCTCCGCCGCTGTCCCACCTCAGCCGCGCCCGCTCACCATCGCCTTCCTGTACCTGCGCTCCACCGCCATCACCATGCTCGCCGGACCCGGTTCCGGCGCTGACGCCCTGATCACCGCGATCGGCGCCCGCGACGCAGGCACCGCAGCCGGGCTCACCGAACCGTTCACCACGATCACCAGCGAAGCGATGATCAGCGCCGCACCCGATGTGATCCTGGTGATGACCGACGGACTCGAATCCGTCGGTGGCCTCGACGGCATCCAGCAGATCCCCGGGATCGCGCAAACCCCCGCCGGACGCAACCAGCGCATCGTCGACATGTCCGATGCGGTGCTGCTCAGCTTCGGCCCCAACACCGGCCGGGTCGTGGCCGCACTCAGCGACGCCGTCTACGGCAACACACCCGCATGAGCGCCACCGACACCGAACCGGTCACCGCCACGTCCGGTCGACGTTCCCGCGCCACCCTGGCTTTCGCGGTGACGGCGGCCGTGCTGCTCGCTCTCGCGCTGGCCTCGGCCGCCATCGGGCAAGTCCCCACCAGCCCCGCCGAAGTCGCAGGCAGTGTCGCACACCGCATCGGCGTCGACCTCGGACCCCTGCCCACACACCCTGCCGGTGACGTCACCCTGTGGGAGGTGCGGTTCCCGCGCGTGCTGCTGGCCGCGCTCGTCGGCGCCGCCCTGGCCACCGCGGGCGCCCTGCTGCAAGGGGTTTTCGCCAACCCGCTCGCCGAACCCGGCGTCATCGGGGTATCGGCGGGCGCAGCGGTCGGCGCAGGCACGGTGATCGTCATCGGCGGCGCGTTCGTCGCCGCTTGGTCGGTCGCCGCCGCCGCCTTCGCCGCCGGACTGGCCACCACCACCCTGGTGTATGTGCTGGCCCGCTCCGACGGCCGCACCGAAGTGGTGACCCTGGTCCTCACCGGTGTCGCGATCAACGCGTTCGCCGGCGGGCTGATCGCGTTCCTGCTGTTCGTGGCCTCCCCTGCGGCGCGCGACCAGATCGTGTTCTGGCAGCTGGGCAGCCTCAATGGCGCCACCTGGGACGCGGTCGCCGTCGTCTCCGTGCTCACCACCGCCGGTGTCGCCGCCGCCGTGTTCGTCGCACCGCGACTGGACCTGCTCGCGCTGGGGGAGTCCGCGGCCCGGCACCTGGGTGTGGACGTGGAACGGCTACGCCGCAACGTCATCGTCATCGTCGCGGTGCTGGCCACCGCCGGGGTGGCGTTCACCGGAATCATCCTGTTCGTCGGGCTGATCGTGCCGCACCTGGTGCGCATGCTGGTCGGGCCGGGACATCGGGTACTGATCCCGCTCAGCGCCCTCGTCGGGGCCGCGGTGCTGCTGGCCGCCGACGTGGCCGCCCGCTCCCTGGTCGACAACGCCGACCTACCGCTGGGCATGCTCACCTCCCTGGTCGGCGGCCCGTTCTTCTTCTGGCTGCTGCGCCGCACCCGCGCCCGCTCCGGAGGATGGGCATGAACCACACCCCGCAGCACCGCGACAGGAGACGGCGATGAGCACAGTCACCACCCTGCTGCACCGCACCCACCAGCTGCCCACCACACCGGAACCCGGCACCGTCACCGTCCGCGCCACCGCAGTGAGCCTGGACCGCCGCGGCGGCACCCACACCCGCCGCGTCCTCGACAACGTCGATTTCCAGGTCACCGCCGGGGAGATGGTCGCCCTCGTCGGCCCCAACGGGGCAGGTAAATCCACCCTGCTGGCCGTGCTGGCCGGGGAACTGGACCCTAGCGAAGGATTCGTCGAACTCGACGGGCACCGCATCGGCCACTGGTCGCCGGTGGATATGGCGCGCCGTCGCGCCGTGCTCCCGCAAACCCACACCGTCGGCTTCCCGTTCACCGCCGCCGAAGTGATTGCCATGGGCCGCGCACCCTGGCAGCGCACCCCACTGCGCGACCGCGACGCCGAACTGATCGCGGCCGCCATGGCCGCCACCGATGTACAACATCTGGCCGACCGGCAGTTCCCCAGCCTGTCCGGCGGCGAACGCGCCCGCGTCGCACTCGCCCGGATACTGGCCCAAGACACCGCCACCCTGCTACTGGACGAACCGACCGCAGCCTTGGACCTGGGCCACCAGGAGACAGTGCTCACCCTCGCCGCCGACCGCGCCGCCGCAGGCGCAGCCGTCGTCGTCGTGGTGCACGACCTGGGCATCGCCGCCGCCTACGCCGACCGGGTCGCCGTCCTCGACAACGGCCGCGTCGCCGCCGACGGACCACCCCGCCAGATACTCACCAGCGAACTACTCACCCGCATCTACCGCTACCCCGTCGAGGTGCTCGACCATCCGGTGACCGGCGCGCAACTGGTACTGCCCGACCGCCATCGCCTCTGACCTACCACCAGACCGGAGCGGGGTGCGGAAGCGACTGCTGCCCACGATGGCATCCAGTCGATGGAAAACGCTGCTGACCATTTCTGGTGGCAGCGCGCTGCGGAGAACCGGAGGTCAGCAACACGACCGTAGAAGATCAGGCGGACCGGGGAATCCACGACCGGTGCGTGTGGCAGACGCCGAAATGAACGACAACGCCTCTGCCAGTGACCTTCCTGATCTGTCACCGAATATCCGGGTTTGTTGTCACGGATCAGCCTGTTTCCGGGTGCATCCGGCAAAGATAGCGAGCGGTGGGGCGCTGTGATGGAGTAGGTCCGTGGTGAAGGATTTGACGGATTGCCGCGACGTGTATGACCTGCTCGATCACAATATTCGGCCTCGGCCAGGGATGTGGGCACGTGGCGAGTCGTTGCAGGAGCTGGAGGCGATCCTGACCGGCTATTGGGTTGCGCTTCAGGTGCACTCGGTGCCGGAAGAGTTCGCGCTTGGCCCGAGGGGGCCGTTCACGCGTTGGTTGGAGTCGAAATACGGTTGGGGCATGTCGTTGGGTTGGGCCTTCGCCATAGAGCAGCATCTGCATGACGGGGAAACGGCGATGGATGCGTTCTTTCGTCTGCTCGATGAGTACCGGGCAGAAAGCGAGCGGCAATGACGCCGGCTACAGCACGCTGAGGTTGGTTACGCTGGTGAATTCCGACGTCGTTGGCTGGTTATCCTGACGTCGGAGGGCGTGGATCGGGGTCGTGTCGATCGGCGGAAAGTGACGTCATCGGTTGGCGTGTCGGCAGCATCGGGCTGTCGGATCCTGATCTTCGCCGCGCTGCTGGGCGCCATGCGCGCCACCACCGGCACCCTTCGGGCCTGTATCGGGTTCCATCTCACCTTCCAGGTGACAGCCCAATTCCTCACCAGTAGCCACTGGAACCTGGTCGTCACCGACGACCCGGATCTGGCGTTGTCAGAAATCGCTTTCGTCGCGGCGCCTTTCCTGAGCACGGCGCTGCTGTTAGGGGTACTGGGCCGAACAGGCAACTCGGTCAGCGCCACACCAGTTTCAGCACCGCCGGAGTGAGCAGCATCCGGATCACGGTCGCATCCAGGACCAGCGCGGCGATCATCCCGTAGGCGATGTATTTCATCAACACCAGATCCGAGAACCCGAACGCACCCGTCACCACGATCAGAATCGCAGCAGCCGAGGTGATCACCCCACCGGTGTGGGCGATACCGTAACGGATCGCCTCGGGCGGGTCGGCGCCACCGGCCCGGGCCTCAGCCATCCGCGACAACAGAAACACCTCGTAATCGGTGGACAACCCGAACACCACCGCCACGATCAGCACCAGCACCGCGAACATCAGCGGCCCCGGCGTGAAATCGAACAGCTGCGCCCCGTGCCCCTCGACGAAAACCCACGTCAAGATGCCGAGCGTGGCGCCGAGACTCAACGCCGACATCGCCACCGCTTTCACCGCCAGCACCAGCGAACCGAACGCCGACCACATCAACCCCAGCGCCGCCACCACCAGAATCGCCGCCAACACCGGCAGACCCGCAAGCAAACCGTGGATACTGTCCCGCTCCAGCGCGGGCACCCCGGCCACCATGATCTGCACCCCCTCCGGTTCCGGGATCGCCCGCAACACCGCGATCGCAGTATCGGCGTCGCGGTCGTCCACCAAACCCGCAGTGAGAACATTGATCCCGTCGGTAGTGGGCGCGGCGGGCTCGAACGGACCGGTCAACCCAGGAGCATGATTGGCCAGGAACCGGATATCGCTGAGCTGACGCGCATCGGCGCCGACGACCACCAGCTTCAACGGTTCGGTACGGAATCCGGGAAACAGGTCGTCGAACTGCTGCTGCGCCACCCGCGCCGGATTGTCGGCCGCCAGATACCGTTCGCTCAACCCACCGAACTCGATATGCCGAAACGGCACGATCAACGCCAGCAACCCCAGCACGATCGGCACGACCACCAGCCACGGCCGCCGCATCGACCGCACCGCCAACCGGGAGAAGAACCCCGCATCGACCTCGGCGGCGGTGGTGGTCTTCGCGAACCGCTGCCACCCCCACCAGTCGATCCGACGACCGAGGATCGCCAACATCGCAGGCAGCGCCGTCACCGACAACAGCGCCGCCAACAGCACCGAACTGATCCCCCCATACGGCACCGACCGCAGCACCCCATGCGGATAGATCAACAGCGCACCCAAACTGACCGCGATGATCGCCGCCGAGAACACCACCGTGCGCCCCGCAGTAGCCACCGTGCGCGCGGTCGCGTCGGCGACATCGCGGCCCGCGGCCAACTCCTCCCGGAACCGGGTCACCGTGAACAGCCCGTAATCGATGGCCAACCCCAAACTGACCAGCGTCACCACAGCGCTGGCGAACACGTTGACCTCGATATGGTCGGTGAGCACCCGCATGATGCCTTGACTGCCAAGGATCGTCATCCCACCGATCAGTACCGGCAACAGCGCCGCCACCACCCCGCCGAACACGAAATACAGCAGAATCGCCACCAACGGCAACGCGATCATCTCCGCGCGCCGGATATCGTTCTGCATCCCGGTGTTGATGCCTTCGACCACCGGCTGCAACCCAGCCAGCTGCACCGTCGTACCCGCCGGTCCCGCACCGGGACCGGCGGACCGAAGATCGGGTTCGATCGCCAGATAGTTCTCCACCGTGGCAGAGCCCTCACCACGCAACCCGACACTGGCGAACGCATACCTGCGACTGTCGTCGGCGAACCGCGCCGACAAAGCGCTATCCCAATAGCTGTCGATCTTGAGCACCCGATCGGGATGTTCGGCCAGCAACCCGGACAACTGTTCGGTGACCGCGGCCCGCACCTCCGGATCGTCGACGGTGCGCCCGGCGGGGGCGGTGTAGAGCAGGATCAGATCACTGTCGGTGTCGCGGCCGAACGTCTGGTCGGCCAGCTTCGACGCCGCCACCGACTCACTGGACTCGTCGAACCAGCCCTCCTGGGTCAACCGCCCCGACAAGTCGCGCCCTGACCAGCCCGACAACGCCACCAGCAGCACGATCACCGCGATCACCGCCCAGCGGTACCGGTACACCACACGCCCCCACCGGTACCGGGCCCCCGCCGTCATCGCCACACCCGGGCCGTCGCGCCGTTACCCGCACGCCGCGGTGCGATAGTCGGCCGAACGCAGGATCCCGCACAGATCCGTACGCGAAAGCTTCCACCTGCCGTCCAGGTGCACGAAATGCACGACCGTGGTGCGCACCGCCGTGCCGGTGCCATCCTTGTCCAGCCGCAGCGTTGCAGTCAACGTCCCGTCATGATTGTCGAACACCGGGTCGGTGACCCCGTACACCGCCCGCGGATGATCCTGCAGCGCCCGATACATATCCGGGATCGCCTCACGGAACGCCTCACCGTCCTCGATCAAAGCGGTGCGCTCGCTGTCGGGCAGCGCCGGGTCCAGGGCGCGTTTGATCTGGGTATCCAGCTCCTCCGCGGTGGGGATCGTGCGGGCCGCGACCGAACTGGAGGTGGCAGCCGCCGACGCCGACAACGCGGCGTTCGCCGACGAGCGCGCCGCGTCCACAGCGGCGTCGTCGACGCCCGTTCCGCACGCCGCCGCAGCACAGACCGCCACAGCGAACACAGCCGCCGACGCGGCACGACCCCCGCGTGCGGGGCGGGAGAACACTGTGTAACCCATCACTACTGAATACCATCCAGAACCGACCCGATCCGGGCCAGCAACGCCCGCACCGTGGTCACCTCACCGTCACCATCGGTCACGGCCGCGACCGGCACCAGGTCCCGGACCAGCGCCACCACGCTGCGCTCGTCGTCGAGGTCGATATCGGTGACCCGCGCCTGAGCGGCCGCCACCACATCCTCGCGCGCCGGCACCGCGGTGTCCAGGTCCGCGCGATAGATCTCGAGCCGCAACACCGACTCCACAGTGCGGAACGCGAACGGGCGACCGTCGTCGGTGGTGCCGAAACCATGCGCAAACGGACCAGTAGTCACATCATCTACGGAAAAACCAGATGAACAGTCTGACTTCAACCCGAACTCCTGACATACGACGCGTTACGTCACGTACCGTAACTCCCGCCCGGCCCCACCACTTCCCGGCGCCCACCCCGCCCGCTCACCCCCCTACACCGACATGGTCAGATAAAAGAGTTCACCCTCGGTCGTCGGCAGAAGGAGTTCGGTGGATGAGCCCACGCGGCTCGGTGGCCTCGCTACTAGCGGGCGCCGTAACACTGACACTGTTGGCCGGATGCTCGTCCGGACCAGGAAACAGCGACCTGGCCACCCGAGAACCAGCCACCCCCGCGGCCGCACCCACCACCGCACCCCCCGCCGGTGACATCATCGACCTCTCCACCCCCATCGGCGCACTCACCGCCGACCCACACACCGGGCTGCTGGCCGCCCTCGACACCACAGCCACCACACTCACCGTGCTCGACCCGGCCGCCGCCACCCCGGTCACCCACACCATCACCCTGCCCACCCCCGCCGCCACCCTCACCCAAGGACAGCCGGGAGAAGCCCTGATCGCCGCACCAGGCCACATCATCCGCATCGACCTCGCCGCAGGCACCAGCAGCGACATCACCGTCGACGCCGACCTCCGCTCCGTCCGGCTCCTCCCCGACGGCAACCTCGCCGCAGGCACCGCCGACGGCACCGTGCACATCCTGACCGCCGACGGAAAACCCGAACACACCATCACCGGACTCGCCTCCGCCGACGGCCTCGCCGTCACCGGCGAATACCTCACCGCCCTCGACCGCCGCCAAACCCTGATCACCGAAATCGAACCCGACGAACAACGCCTCGGCCTATCGCTACGCGCAGGCGACGGCGCAACCAACATCATCGACGATCCGTTCGGCCGCATCATCGTCACCGACACCGACGGCGGCGAACTCCTGGTCTACACCGCAGGACCACTCGTGTTACGTCAACGATTCCCGGTAGGATCATCGCCTTACGCACTCGCCTACGACCAACGGTCCGACACCGTGTGGGTGACCTGCACACAAAGCAACGAAGTCGTCGGCTTCGACCTGTCGACGGGTATACCGGTAGAAGTGGGCCGCTACCCCACCGTCGGGCAACCCAACTCGGTGACCGTCGACAACCGCACCGGCGACCTGTTCGTCGGATCCGCCGCCGGCGACGGCCTGCAACGGATCCACGCGGACGAGCGGAAGAGAGGGCAGTGATGGCATCGAGCCCACGCACACGACTACCGGCGAACTGGGAAACCAGCAGCGACGACTACGAATACGTCCCGCTGCGCCTACCCCCGGACGTCACCCGGGTCACCGCCTCCATGCGGCTGGCCATCCAAGCCGAATACGGCGGCTGGGAACTGTCCCGCGTCCGCGCCTACACCGACGGCAGCCGCCGCGTCCTGCTCCGCCGCCGCAAAACCGCACTATCGACCCCGGTCACCCCTGAGCCGGGAATGTGAGCTCGATGCTGTACCGAATACTGCTCCAGATGATGTTCCTGCTCCCCCCGGAACGCATCCACCACCTGGTCTTCACCCTCATCCGCATCGCCACCGCCATCCCACCCATCAGGGCCCTGCTACACAAAATATTCGCCACCGACGACCCCATCCTGCGCACCACCGTCTTCGGCGTCGACTTCCCCGCCCCACTCGGGCTGGCCGCAGGCTTCGACAAAAACGCCACCGGCGCCGACGCCTGGCCCACCATGGGATTCGGATTCGCCGAAATCGGCACCGTCACCGCCCAACCCCAACCCGGCAACCCCACCCCCCGCCTGTTCCGCCTCCCCGCCGACCGCGCCCTGATCAACCGCATGGGCTTCAACAACGACGGCGCCGCAACCGCCGCCGCCCGCCTGCACGCACGCACCACCACCACCCCGATCGGCGCCAACATCGGCAAAACGAAAATCGTCGACCCCACCGACCCCACTGCCGCCGCAGCCGACTACCTCACCAGCGCCCGCCTACTCGGACCGCACGCCGACTTCGTCGTCGTCAACGTCAGCTCACCCAACACCCCCGGGCTGCGCGACCTGCAAGCCGTGGAATCACTGCGCCCGGTGCTGCGCGCCGTCCTCGACAACGTCGACGTCCCCGTACTGGTCAAAATCGCCCCCGACCTCTCCGACGACGATATCGACGCCGTCGCCGACCTCGCCGTCGAACTCGGCCTGGCCGGCATCGTCGCCACCAACACCACCATCAGCCGCGACGGACTAGCCAGCGACCCCACCCGGATCACCGATATCGGAGCAGGCGGACTCTCCGGCCCCCCAGTCGCCCAACGCTCCCTCGACGTACTGCGCCGCCTACACCGACGCGTCGGCGACCACCTGGTCCTGGTATCGGTCGGCGGCATCGAAACCGCCGACCAAGCATGGGAACGCATCCTCGCCGGCGCCTCCCTCCTCCAGGGCTACACCGGCTTCATCTACGGCGGACCGCTGTGGACCCGGCGCATCCACCGCGGCATCGCCCAACGCCTACGCGCCGGCGGCTACCGCAACCTCGCCGAAGCCGTCGGCGCCGAACACGCCCGCACCTGACACCGTGTGGCCGCCGCTAACCCGCGGCGGCCACCGCCGGACCCGCCAGCCGCGCCGCCATCCGCTTGTACAGCAACAGCACCGCCTGCTCCCAGATAATGCCCAGCGCATCCGCGCACATCGCGCCACGCGCCAACGCCATCCGGTCGTGCACCAGCGCCGGATCACTGACGATCTCATCCAATTCCATACCCGCACGAGCCTGATCGAACGACAGCAACCGACCCGGCAGCCAACTCAACCGCCACACCTCCGACGGCCCGCCGACCGCACGCTCAGCGGTTTCCGGGGTGATATCACTGGTCATCGACCAACGATCGATATAGATGGACACAACTGCCTCCTGACGAACACGGCATCGACACCAGGCCACAAGAACGGCCGACACGACATCGCTGCCGACATGCGGAGCGGACAAAGACCAGACGCGCGCTGACGCGCGGCGATCGGGAAGCCTCTGCATCGGTCGCGGCATGCGGATCGGGTTTGTGCTGCGCCTGCCTACGGCTGAAAAGCATCAGCGGAAATGTCCTCACCAGGCCCTCCCGTTCATCTGGTGTGCAGTTGTCTTCTACCATTGTGTCATTTGCCGGTAAGGGCAGTCAATTGCCAACTCTTACCCGGTGATTGCCGGAACCTCAACGGAAGTGGACACAATGGCCGACCCGGACACCACAGCCATGGTCGCTGTACGCAACATCCTCACCCGGCTCTGCAAACGCTCCGGCCTCAGCCCAGAACGCCTCCGCACCACCGAAATCGACGTCAACCCCCTCCTCGAACTCCCCACCATCCGCCGCCACGCCCAACACACCGGCCTCCCCCCACACCAAGCAGTCCTACCCGTCATCCGCAACCTCGCACGACAACTACCACCCACCCACCAGCTGATCACCGACGCAGAACTATCCCTCGGCCTCCTCCGCGACAACCCACCCGACGGCATCGACCTCAACCGCCTCTACGCACACGACCTCGGCGAACGACGCGAATACCTCACCACACACTGGCACCCCCTCCACGAAGCCCTCCACGCCGACCACATCCCCGCCGCACCCACCGTCCGATCCCTACGCGCCACCCCGGAACGACGCGCCTTCACCGCACTCGCCGCCCTCCTCACCTCACCCCCCACCTACAACGCCACCCCCCGACTCGGCGAAACCATCCACACCTCACCCGGCACCCTCACCGTCATCGGCGACGCCGTCATCGACCACATCTACCGCGTCGACCACATCCCACCCCACGGCACCTCCACCCCCGGCAGATTCGTCCAACACCCCGGCGGCAAAGGACTCAACCGCGCCGTCGCCGCCGCCCGACTCGGACTCGACGTACGCTTCGTCACCGCCGTCGGCGACGACGACAACGGCCACCGCATCCTCGACTACCTCCACAGCGAAAACATCGACACACGACTGATCAAAATCATCCCGCACACCACCACCCCCGTCACCGCCGTCATCGTCACCCCCACCGGAGAAAGCAGCGCCATCAGCTGCAAAGACGACCGCGTCCAACTCCACGAACACGACCTCACCGACCCCGACATCCACTCCGCCATCACCGACACCGACGCAGTCCTGCTCACCTTCGAACAACCCCCCGCAGTCATCGACACAACCATGTACACCATCCGCGGCCTACCACAACGACCCCTGGTCCTAGTCCACACCGCCCCACCGGTATCCGCACCCCAATACCTCTACAAACACCTCGGCATCGTCGACTACATGATGGGATCCACCAGAGAACTCGACCTCATGGTCCCCGAGGTCGCAGCCACCTCAGGACCACATATCGCCCAGCAACTACGCATCCTCGGCGTACGCACCGTCTGCGTTATCGAAGGCTTCGCCTGCACCGCCCGCTCCGACCGCCTCGACGTCGACATCCCCCGCTACAACGACGCCGTACTATCGGACTCCCCCGGCGCCGGAGCCGCATTCAGCGCCGCCCTGGCCTACCGCCTCCTGACCACACGCCGCCCCGCCGACGAAAAGGACTACGCCTGGGCAACAGCCGCCATGGTGGCCACCCAATCATTCGGAGACGTCCCCAACGCCATGCCCCTGGCCACCGATATCGACCGAATCGTCACACTCGCCTCCCAACAGCAGTAACCCGGAAAACCGCTGTGGCCCCGGACACAAGCCCAGGGCCACAGCGGTTACCACGAACCTACTTCTGCTCGTAGGTACCGACCAAGATGGCGCGAGCCAACGTGTGCGAGAACAGATTGAAACCCACAAACGCCGGCGTCGCCTCCGCAGGAACCCCCAACGACTCCACATCCACCGCATGCACCACCACGAAATACCGGTGCGGACCGTGCCCGGCCGGCGGCGCAGCACCCACGTACCCCGGCGAACCCGTATCGTTACGGATACTCAGCGCACCCGTCGGCAACGCGCTCGCCTCGTTACCCGCACCCGCGGGAAGCGACGTCACCGACGCCGGAATATCGACAACCACCCAGTGCCAGAAACCCGATGCGGTCGGCGCATCCGGATCGAACACCGTCACCGCGAAACTCTTCGTCTCGGGCGGAAACCCCGACCAACTCAGCTGCGGCGACATATCCTTGCCGCCCGCGCCCATCACACCGCTGACCTGAGCCATACCCAACGGCTGACCGTCGGTTACATCTTCGGAAGTCAGAGTGAACGACGGCACCTGCGGTAGAGCGTCATAAGGGTTGTAAGGCATAGGCCACACTCCTGTCTGAGGATCGATTCAGCTGTGTAACAAGAAATGCTCCATCACATTCGTACCGAACTCGAGCGCGTCCACCGGAACCCGCTCGTCGACACCATGGAACAGGGCGGCGAAATCCAGCTCCGGCGGCAACCGCAGCGGCGCGAACCCGAAGCAGCGAATCCCCAACTTCGCGAACGCCTTCGCATCCGTACCACCGGACAGCATGTACGGCACCGTCCGACCGTCCGGATCATGCGCAAGCACCGCGTCGTTCATCGCATCCACCAGATGACCATCGAACGTGGTCTCATACGAATCCAGTTTGGTGATCCACTCCCGCTCCACATCCGGGCCGATGAGTTCGTCCACCTCCCGTTCGAACGCCGCCTGCCTGCCCGGCAGCACCCGGCAGTCCACCACTGCCTCCGCGGTCTGCGGAATCACATTCGCCTTGTAACCCGCATCGAGCATCGTCGGGTTGGCCGTATCGCGCAGGGTGGCGCCGATGATCCGGGAAATCGAGCCCAGCTTCGCCAAAGTGCCTTCGATATCGGGGCTGCCCGGATCGAACTCCAGACCCGTCTCCTGCGATACCGCCGCCAAGAACTCCGCCACCGAATCCGACAGCACCAGCGGGAACGTATGCGTACCGAGCCGCGACACCGCGCCCGCCAGGATCGTCACCGCATTGTCCTCGTGCAGGAACGATCCGTGCCCAGCCCGGGCCTTGGCCCGCAACCGCATCCAGCCCAGCCCCTTCTCGGCAGTCTCCACCAGATACAGCCTGCGCTCACCCCCATCCGGTCGCGGAACCGTCAGCGAAAAACCGCCCACCTCCCCCACCGCCTCGGTAACCCCCTCGAACAACTCCGGCCGATTGTCCACCAGCCAATGCGCCCCCCACTTACCGCCGTTCTCCTCATCGGCCAGAAACGCGAAAACCAGGTCCCGCGGCGGCACCGTCCCCTCGATCTTGAACTGACGGGCCACCGCCAACATCATCCCCACCATGTCCTTCATATCGACCGCGCCACGCCCCCACACGTAACCGTCGCGGACCGCCCCCGAGAACGGGTGCACACTCCAATCCTCGGCCTGCGCGGGCACCACATCCAGATGCCCGTGCACCAGCAACGCGCCGCGCGACGAATCAGCACCCGGCAACCGGGCGAAAACATTGCCCCGCCCCGGCGCGCCGGACTCCACATACTCGGTGGTGTACCCCGCGTCCTGTAGCTGCCGAGCAACCCACTCGGCACACTCACGTTCCCCCTTGGTGGTAGCCAGATCGCCGGTATTGGATGTATCGAACCGGATCAATGTGCTGACCAGGTCCACTACCTCCGAGACCGCGCGGGAACGACCATTCGGATCGGATGCTGCACCAGTAGTTGCGGACACGCCCCTTTCCTACCATCCTTTGCTGTCTTTGCCATTTTGGTGGGGGTTGAGGGTTTGTCGGGTGATGGGGTGTGATCTACATGGTTAGATGCGCATATCTACGTATCGACATGTAATTTCTACCGCACTTTCGCGGACACTTTCCTGCCCGGAGATCCCTCTCACTCAGGCCGGTTTCCCGTCCTTCTTCGGACTGTTCCGGCATACGGTCCGCTCCCCTGGTCCTGGTCCGGCCACCGCTTCACCCAGATGAGCGCCCCCTACCCCACCGGCCCGGCGCGCCCCGATACCTGGCCGATGTCGAGGGAACGCCGCGGCCACGAACAGCAGCTCAGCGTCGTACCGGGTACCCTGCTGCCTATCGTAGGCAGCCGCCCAGACGTAGACGCGGCGCAAGTGGCTCAGCAAGCGACCGAATGGTACGCGGAGGCCACTTACACGGCGGCCGAGGAAACGGCCGTGCCAGGACCACGAGACCGACCGAACCGGTCATACTTCGACAACACGGCGCGGAAGACCCGTCGTGTCGCTGTTCGTTCCGACGCCACGACCGTGAGCCATTCACTCCTGGAGGCAGCCCGTCGACCTCACCTTCGAGTGGCCCACCAACAACGGACCCGAGTACGTACCGGCGAAGCCCAACACTACAACGACTACCGGAAGGACCTCCGTGCGAGCCATCACAGTCCGGAATCGCGAAGCTGGCATCGGCGGGTTGACCCTGACCGATCTCCCCTACCCCCACGCCGCAGAGAACGATGTCATCGTGCAAGTCCGCGCCGCCGGCTTCACCCGCGGCGAGCTGGACTGGCCAGGGACGTGGACCGACCGTGCCGGCCGCGACCGCACCCCGAGCGTCCCCGGTCACGAACTATCAGGCGTAGTCGTCGAACTCGGCCACGGCACCACTGGTCTCACGGTGGGCCAGCGCGTCTTCGGACCGACCGACTGGGCCCGCAACGGTTCGCTTGCGGAGTACACCGCCGTGGAAGCCCGCAACCTGGCACCTCTCCCCGCCGACGTCGATCACGTCGTCGCAGCCGCGCTACCGATCTCGGGCCTGACAGCTTGGCAGGCCCTGTTCGACCACGCTCACCTGAAAACTGGCCAAACCGTACTCATCCACGGAGTCGGGGGTGCCGTCGGCTCCATCGCCGCCCAGCTGGCCCATGAGGCAGGGGCCCGCATCGTCGGCACCGGCCGAGCCTCCGACCAGGCCGCGGCCGGCGATCTCGGTGTTCACAAGTTCGTCGACCTGGACAGCGAACTCCTGGAGGACGTCGGCGAGGTCGACGTAGTACTCGATATGATCGGCGGCGACATCCGCGACCGCTCCACAGCGCTACTACGTCCCGGCGGGACTCTCGTCACCATCGCCGGTCCACCCACCACCCTCCCTCACGACGGCCGAGCCATCTTCTTCGTCGTTGAACCCAACCGCGAACAACTGGCCCAACTGGCCACCCGCCTCCACGACGGCCGGCTCATCCCCCTCGTAGACACTGTCTGCTCCCTGGCCGACGCCCCCGCGGCCTTCAGCCCCGAGAGACATACCCGCGGCAGAACGATCATCGAGGTGAGCACGGACTGACGCTCGCCGGTCCCGGACAACTTCCTCGCCAAGCGGATATGGCGTAGCCGCTGGTTGCCGCTATTCGGCGCGGCGGCCGGACTCGGCCGGGCTTCGGTTGACGGATGGGCCGAAGGCGTCGACAGTGGCGACGTGGTGGAAAACGCTCAGGGACGCTGGGCAATTCGGGTAGGGCATGGCCGCTTCGGCACGCGTGTGCCGGGGGTGTTCGGGGTGATCGGCGGGCTGGTCGCCACCGCGGCGATTGCCATGGGATGCGGCGGCGAGATTTCGCAACGAGATCGCGAATGCGAGCTGTTGCGGACGGTGACGGTCGCGGGGTTCACGCGGCAATCGGTGGATACCGTGCCAGGCGATGGCGCCCACTGCCCTCGGGAGTTCTATTTCGGGCCGGCTTTCGGTGATGTTCGTGAGGTCGTGAACGCACCGGGGTTGGATCCGACATCCAATACCCGACCGCCCTACCCGTCCCACGCGGGTTCGACATCGATAGTGTTGGGCTTCGAACAGACCCGATGCCACCTCGATGCTAGGTGGTACGGGCGGACGGCGGTATTGGATCCATGGCTGGGATTGACCGATGAGCAGCGTCTGGCGATCAGGGGCGGCACGTCGGTCGTGATAGGTGTCTCGGTGAGTTGTTATAGCGGCTGACGGATTTCGACGCTCCATGGTTGTCGCGGTAGCGCCGGTGGTGACCGGCGTCGGGTGACGGTCGGTGGCGCAGGAGCTACCGACCTCGACTGGGGACGTTGTTTTCCGCGCGATTACTACCGGTACCCCTGTATGAACCGATCGCGGCGACAGCGGCTGAGCGTCCAGGAATATCGATTTCCCTGCGTTCGGATCGACGCGATCCAGATGTCGCCGTGGAATCTGTCCGATCAGTCAGGGAGTCTGTTGGCTCGGCTCGGTCGAAGACTTCGAATCGTAAGTAATTCTGGCATTGGTGATTTCCTCACGGTGTTGGCGGGTCCAGGACACCAGGGGTTCGATGATGGTGAGCAGACTGCGGCCGAGCGGGGTCAGGTCGTAATCGACGCGGGGAGGTACCACCGGGTGCACCTTGCGTATCAGGAGGCCGTCGCGTTCGAGGTGGCGCAGTGTCAGAGTGAGCATGCGCTGGCTGATGCCCTCGATCGCACGGTGGAGTTCGCTGAAACGCTGTTGCCCTTCACCTAGCATCTCCACGACCAGCAGCGACCACTTGTCGGCAAGGCGGTCGAGCAGATCCCGGATCTCGCATGAGGCGGTGTCACACACATTGGTGTGCGTGACCGACATTGAAGTGCCTTCTTCCATCGCCGCTCAGGATGCCGCATGATCGCCGTGGTTACAAGAAGTTACTGACCACACGGGAGATAACCATGGTCGATCTCGACATCGGAGTCCTACTGCCCACCATGTCCACTCGTGACGGATCCCTCGGAGATGTCGGCGCGGCCGCCCGCCACGCCGAAGATCTGGGATTCGAGTCGGTGTGGGTGGCCGACCAGCTCATCGCAGGAACAGGTGTACCCGTGCTGGAGAGTCTGACCTCGCTGGCCGCAGCCGCCGCGGTGACCGATCGGATTCAGCTCGGTCTGGGTGTTCTCGTTCTGCCGCTGCGCCCGGTCGCGTGGATAGCCAAACAGGTTGCCTCGCTTCAGCACATCTCCGGTGACCGTCTCCTGCTCGGGGTCGGAGTCGGCGGCGCCCGTCACGACCGCTCCTGGGCTGCAGCAGGTGTGCCTGCGCGCGAACGTGGCAGAAAAACCGACGAAGCGCTGCGTCTGCTGCCGGACCTGATCTCGGGCAGGCCCACACACCTGGGCAACGGCGCCCCTGCCCACAGTCCGGTCCAGCTCAGCCCACCGGCCACGGTGCCACCGATCATTGTTGGCGGAATGTCCGATGCCGCCGTCCGGCGGGCCGCTGCCCACGATGGATGGTTCGTACTCGGAGCATCCGATGACATCCCTGCGCACCAAGCTCGCCTGGGAGTACTGGCCGCAGCCAACGGTCGCACCACACCACCCATCACGGCCAACGCCATGGTGGGCCTGCACGGCGACCCCTCACTTCCCGACCACACAGCGATCCTCCAGTCACTGTCGGACCCGGACGGCATGTTCGGAATCCCGGTCGAGCACGCGGAAAGCAGCCTCGTCCGCGGCGAACCAGGCTTCGTGGCCGAACACCTGAACATATTCGCTACTCATGGCGCTGATCGGGTAGTGGTTACCTTTGTCGCCGGCGACTGGTTCCGCCAGGCCGAACTTCTCGCTCAGGCTTGTCAGCGACTGTGACCCAGCGGGGCGGCGTGGATGGCTCGGCGTTGAAAGCCTCGGCGGCACCCGCATCGCGAACCGGCCGCTCACGACAACGCGGCGCCTCTCCTCCTCCGCCGGACCGTTCCGCTGCGGAACCTATCGCCGTGATCGGTTTGAGCTGCCGTTTCGGCGGTGGGCGGACTCGTCGGGTGCGTTGTGGCAGCTGCTGCTGAGCTCCTAGCTCCCACGGACAAGCTCTCGCTCCGAACGTAGCGCGATCTTCGCGGCTGGGTTGTTCGGACGTCTCGTCACAGTCCTCACGCTGGGCGTTGGTGCAGCGGGTGCAGGCTTGCCAGCGCCGCCGTGAGCGCGCGGCGCGCGTCGGCGCGGCTGATCGGCGCGTCATCATCGTCGAGTGCGGCCAGTTCGATCGCCAACCAGTCCCGGATGAGGTCCGACATCGATACCCCGCGGGCGTCGGCTTCCTGCCGAATCCGCTGATCCATCTCGAACGGGATGCGGACCGTACGCAGCACCGTCACCGGGGCCTGCGGACCGGGCAACTCCGGTACGGGCGCGTCGTCGTCGAAGGTCAGACTGTTCAGGAACGCCTCAGCGGCCTCGGCGGTCTGCGGGTAGCCCTCGTTCGGGTCGTTGTTCATCGCCGTTCACCTTCCCACTTCACGAACTGCGCCAGAAGCTCACCGGTCACCGGCAGGACGCCG
Source organism: Nocardia donostiensis (assembly GCF_002081715.1). Taxonomy (GTDB): domain Bacteria; phylum Actinomycetota; class Actinomycetes; order Mycobacteriales; family Mycobacteriaceae; genus Nocardia; species Nocardia donostiensis. The sequence goes on from NZ_MUKP01000008.1 coordinate 56,573, forward strand.
ATGACCTGCTGGTCCCATCGCGAGACCGGTCGAACCACCACCGCCAACGGCTGGCCCGAACCGGTGCGGCCGATGACCATCAGGGCAGGAAGACCACCCTTGCCCCGCACCGGACGCGGCCAGCGCCGACCAGGTCCGGTGAGCACGTGCATCACCTCATGCGGTTCGACCCCGAGCTCAGCAAGTGCCTCCAAGGCCCATGCGGGCCACTCATATCCCACCTAAGCATAATACGATCGTAAAACGCCTGATGAGAGTTCGACTCCGCGTACTCGAATCCCCGGTACACGTGTCGGAGCGCTTGTCCCGAAGAGAGGTTCGGGGCCGGGGAAGAGTCTCGTCCGGTCTGCGGTTCACGCAGCGATACCGAACAGAGTCGCTCCCACAGGTACGGCAACAACGCTCTACGATGCTCTGCACGTTTACGGATCGCGCAGGTCGGTGACACCGAACTCGGCGGCGAGCCGGTCAACGGGGTATCGACGCTTGCCGCGTTCATCGAGTTCGTCGTATAACTATCGGGCCACCAGCAGCGCCTACCCACCCCAGGCGAGGCAAGCCTGCCGGATGCCTTTGTCGGCTACCGAACCGCCCGCACGGCTCCCTCGACGGAGACGGGTGCCCTGCAACGATTGACGGGCAAACCCAGGGCCAATTAGCATACAGATACGTATTCGTATGCTAATTGGAGTCAGGATGGGACACGCAGAAGTAGTAGTGGTGGGGGCCGGTCCGTCGGGGCTGACGCTGGCGGTCGGGTTGGCCGCACAGGGAGTGGCGGTTCGTGTGGTCGACACATCGAGCGGCCCGGCAGCGACATCGCGGGCGAACATCCTGCATGCGCGTGGCGTCGAGGTTTTGCAGCGGCTGGGAGCGATGGGCGACCTACGAGAACGGTCGTTGGCTCCGGTCGGTATGCGGATGTATGTGCAGTCACGTCCCATCGCGACAATGCGGTTCGCCCCAGACGACCGAGAGTCGGTGCAGGCGCTTTTCGTGTCGCAGGCTCGGATCGAGGAACAGTTGCGGCACCGGCTCACCGAGCTGGGCGTGGAAATCGAATGGGGCCGGACGGTCACCACCGCAGCCCAGGAGGCCGATGGCGTGACGGTGGAATTCGCGGACGGGACACGGTTGCGAACGGATTGGCTGGTCGGTTGCGACGGAGCGCACAGCGTGGTGCGCGACGCCGCCGGAATCGAGTTCCCTGGTGTCTCGGTGGTGGAGCAGTTCCTGCTCGCCGATGTGGACGCGGACTGGGACCGCGACCGCACCACCTCAGCAGGCTTCTACCACCGCAGCGGTCTGTTATTGGCGATTCCCATGCACGGCAACAACGATCGCGGCGACCGATGGCGGCTCATGGCAGACGTCCCGGCTGTTGATCGGCATCTTTCGGCCGCGGAAATCGTCGCTCGTTTCGAGGAGTTGCTGCGCGAGCGAGCCGGCGAGACCGGAGTGCGTATCCGAAAAGCAGTGTGGACCTCGGGGTTCCGTATCCACCGCAGACTCGCCGCAGACTACCGATCCGGTCGCATCCTGTTGGCCGGCGACGCTGCCCACATCCACAGCCCGATCGGCGGGCAGGGTATGAATACCGGAATCGGTGATGCCGAGAACCTGGCGTGGAAACTGGCCCTGGTCGTCGGCGGGCGCGCGCACGCGAAGTTGCTCGACACCTACACCGCCGAGCGGCGTCCACTGGCCACCGACGTGCTCCGCACCACAACCGCCAACACGAAAATCCTGGTCGGCGACGGGATTTTGGCGCGTTTCGTGCGGGATCGGATCTTCATCCCGCTGCTCGATTCCCCGAAGGTGCGGCAGAAAGCGACGCGTACCGCGTCCCAGCTGTGGGTCACATACCGGAAAGGTCCACTCGGCAACCGCCGAGGCCCCGCACCCCGGCCCGGGGACCGCATACCCGACCGCGAATGTGCGCGCCTCGACGGAAGCTCGACCCGCTTATACAGCGAACTGCAACCCGCATGGGTCGTCCTCGCTCACCCCGACACGTCCACTGCTGCGTTGGCGAGCGTAGCCGCGAAACATCTCGGCTCGACCGTCGTCACGTTGACCGATCCGGCAGCTCCACACGCCGCGTCGCTGATCCGTCCCGACGGGCACCTCGCCTGGCACGGCCACGACCCCGCCGAGCTGCACAAGTGGTTCACCGGCACGCTCTGCTCCAGGATGAGTGCATGAGCACACAGACGCCGCGACGTGAAGGACCGGGACGCCCTCGCGATCCCAACGCCGATGCCGCCATCCTGCGCGCCGCTGTCGACCTGCTCATCGAACGCGGCGTCGACAACACCAGCATGGAAGCCATCGCCAAACGCGCCGGCGTTGCCAAGGTCACCGTCTACAAACGGTGGAAATCCAAGGAGGACCTGCTCGCCCAAGCTATCGAGCAAGCCCGCGACGACATCCCCGGCCTGCCACCCACCACCTCTGCGACAGCCCTGCCCGACCTGATCGAGACGCTGCTACCGCAATGGGCCGAGGCCCTCGCCGATCCCAAGTATCGCCTACTCGCGGCGCGCCTCCTCGGAGCAGGCCCCAGCCACCCAGCACTGGTGAACGCCTACTGGCACCACCATGTGCTACCCCGGCGCGAACGTTCCCGCGCCCTGCTCCAGCAAGCCCAGGCCGCCGGCGTCCTCTCCCCCACTGCCGACCTCGACATTCTGCTCGACATGCTCAATGGCGCCATCATCCATCACCTGCTGTTGGAACCCGCCCGAACCCACACCACCGAAGGACCGCCACTGTCCGACCTGACCGCATACCTGCGCAGCCTGCTGCGCCAGGCCGGGTTCGCACTCCCCGACACCGCGCTCTCGTCGGCGCGCTCGCCGTCACCAGTTCCCCCGCCCTGACACTGACCGGGGATGGCCGCTTCGTCGGTCGTACCCGCCGCCGCGCTCATCGCACGATCGAAACAACCCTGCCCCGGTGATATCGGGCTGTCCACAATCGGCGAACGAGATCAATCGCCGATGCGCCCGGCCAGCCGCGCCCGTCCGGGACCGGTCAGTTCAGCGATGATGCCGCGGCGGCCGGTCATGGCCATCAGCAGCGCTTCGCCGGGACCGGAGACCAGTAGCCCTTTTCCGGTGGACCAGTCGAGGTCGGTGGCTTCCAGCCGCAGCCCCCGGATGCGCCACGGCACCCCGAGCCGGGGATTGGGGCGCACCGCAGTCAACACCCGGTGCAGGCGTTGTGGTGGGATCTGCCGGGGAATGCCGAGCCCGCGGCGGATGTCCTGGTGGTGGATGGTGCCGTCGACCAACCCGACCATCCCCCCGAAGCCCGCGGTGAGCCCACGCGGCCGCAGATGTGTGGTCAGCAGCTCCAGCAACTGATCGGGAGAGTATGAGGCGAATTCGTCGACGCCGGCCTGGTTGGCCCACAACAACCGGCCCCTGACGAACCGCATGGCCAGCCCGGTGGGACCGAGGTCGTCGTAGCTGATCATGTGGGCGACGACGTCTTTGACCGTCCACCGGTCACACAGCGTCGGCATCTGCCACTGCTGCGGTGTCAAGCCGGCCAGCAACGCCGCGAGATCCTTGCGTTCGGCCTCGGCCATATCCATATCGCTCATCTCGCCCTCCCTGATATCGGACCGGTCGCGGATCTCGCCGGTCATGCTCGTGCGCCGGAGACCTCGGCGAACCGAGCCAGCACGGCGCTCCAGCCACCACCGCGTTCGACGATCGTGTCCCGTATCGCCTTGCCCTCCACCAGCCGGTCCAGGCGACGGTGTTCGAGGGTGAGCAAGGTCTGCTCCGGCGCCTCCGCGGTGAACCGGAACTCGATCTCACTGGCATGCTCCGGATCGGGATCGAAGCGCCAGTGACCGTTGATCTGCCAGGTCACCACGATCCGGTGCGGCGGCTCCCACACCAGCACCCGCCCCCAATCACACTCCGAACCATCCGCCCCCCGCTCGAACCAACGCCCACCTACCCAGGGCTCGAGGATCACATCGGCCAGCTCGGCCGCACCGATGTGATAGGCCGACGGCCACCAGTCCCCGAACGACTCGGTGAAAAACGCAAACGCCTTCTGCAACGGCAACGCCACCGTCGCCTTGCCCTGCAACGCAGAAAGAGGAGTGGGTGTGGTCATCGATTCGGCTCCTGTCCGGCGGTATCGGTGGCCGCGGTTTCGGCGGCCTTCTGAAAAGCAGCCAGAGAGTGGTCCCAGATCCGCTGGAAATACGCCCGGAGACCGGCCAACCCGTCCGGGTCGATCCGGTAGATCCGCCGTGTGCCCTGCGGTTCGGCGACCACCAGACCGCCCTCGCGCAGCACCCGCAGATGCTGGGATACCGCCTGGCGGGTGATCGGCAGCGCCTCCGCCAGCTCACCCACCGACGCCGGTCGCCGGGCCAGGCGTTCGAAGATCTCCCGCCGCATCGGATCACCCAGAATCCCCAGATCCACATCCCTGAAAGCAGTCACTTACGTAAGTGTGCGCTTTCTCTTAAATATCCGCAAGACCACGTCCCCGCCATCGGTGGTTCGGCCCTGATAGAAGCCGGTTCAGGGCGTCAGGCCTGCGGTAGGCGGCGGCAGCGCCGGGGCTCCGAGCCGACACTGATCCGTCGGTGACGCCGTCAGATCCCCGGCTGGGTCACCGATGGGTGACTGAGCCCGCGTTCGGCGATGATTCTGCTACAGCGGGCTCAGGCCGGTGCCTGTCGAGGAGGAGTACTGCCAGGAGCCCGGCGGTCAGCAGCATGACGAACGACACCAGGAGAGCATCGCTGTATCCCTCTGTAAGTACAGCGTTGACGTCGGACTGGGTGGAATGCGCCGTCGCGGTGGCGGCGACCCCAGCCAGGATCGCGATGCCAAGCGCGACGCCGATTTGCTGGGCCGAGTTGAGGAGGGCGGAGGCGATGCCGGCCTTGTTGCCTTCGACGTGGTACACGGCCGCCTGGGTAAGTGCCATCACACCTGAACCGAACCCGAGTGCAGACAACAGCATCGCCGGGGCGAGATGCGACCAGTAACTGGTGGAGACGGTGATGCCGGAGAACCAGAGGGCCGCGAGAGCGCTGAGCACGGCACCCGATCCGGCGACGTATCGGGGGGCGAATTTCAGGAGAAGCTTCGGTGCTCCGCCGGCGCCGAGAATGATGCCTGCGGCGAATGGCAGCCACGCAGCGCCGGTCAGGATCGGCGAGTAGTCGCGAACACGCTGGAGATACAGGGTCAGCACATAGAGAGAGCCCATGGGACCGACCGCCAGCAAGAGCATCGACACGTACGCACCCGCCCGGTTGCGGTCGCGGAACAGACTGAGCGGAACCAATGGGTTGCGGCTGCGCGCCTGGCCGACCAGGAAGATGGCGAGCACGACGGCGGCCACAGCGATCAGGACCAGCGCGACAGGGTCGGTGAAGCCGTCTTCACCGAACCGGGTGATCGCGTAGACGAGGGCAAATGTTCCCGCTGTTCCGAGCACGGCCCCGGCGCTCCCGAGCTGTCCGCGATGACGTTCGGGCGCGATCAGTGTGCGGGTGCCCAACAGTACGAGCAGGCCGATGGGGACATTGATGAAGAAAACCCACCGCCAGCCCAAAGTTCCCGCCAGCACGCCGCCGAGAAGCAGGCCGATGACGATTCCGATTCCAGACATCGCACCGTAGAGCGACAGCGCAGTGTCACGAAGTTTCCGCTCGGAGAAGGTGGTGGCGATCAGCGCGAGCACGTTCGGAGCGATGAGTGCCGCGCCCAGCCCTTGGATCCCGCGCGCCGCGATGAGCATGCCAGCGGTCTGCCCGAGCCCGCCCGCAAGGGAGGCGACCACGAAGACAGCGAGACCCACCTGCACAGTGCCGCGACGCCCCCACAGGTCCCCGATCCGACCGCCGAGCAGCAGCAGCGCCCCGAAGGCAAGGATGTAGGCATTGACGACCCAGGACAGATGTACCGGGGCGACGTGTAGTTCCTGCTGGATACTAGGCAGCGCGATATTCACGATCGAGTCGTCGAGCACCAGCATCAGCTGGGCCGTGGCGATCACCGGCAGCGCCAGTACCAGGCTGCGCTGCGTCTTCGACCCCTCCCCTACCGCAGTACCAACTGCACCGGGCATGCTTTCAACCTCCTCCACGCATGGGATACCCCCGTAAGGTACCCAGCTCGTGCTAATGCGTCAATTCAGCGTGTACCGTTAGTCTCGTGGTCAAAACATTCCCCCTGACCGGCGAACCGCTCGCCCTGGATCTGGTCAACACCGCCCCCTCCCTCGGGGACCTACTCCTGACCTCGGACGATCTGCGCGCCTGGTGTGCACTGCAGACCCACCGGCTACCGCCGATCACCGACGAGATCACCGATGCGGACCTGGCCCTGGTACGTGATATCCGAGACCACACCGCGGCCGCTCTCGACCAAGCCCGCCGCGGCCAACGACCCCGCGACGCCGACCTCGAAGCTCTCGACCAAGCCCAACGCGCGGCTCCCGCGACCACCCACCTGACTTGGAACGGCACCGGCCTGACCGCCACCCGCCGCCGCGAGGGCACCACCGGGCAGCGCTTGGCCGCCGAACTCGCCGAGGCCGCCGCTGTGCTGCTCGCCGACCCCGCGGTCACCAAGATCCGCCAGTGCGACGCCCACGACTGCGTGATCCTGTTCCTGCCCACCAACCCGCGCCGACGCTGGTGCTCGGCCACCCTCTGCGGCAACCGCATGCGCGTGGCCCGCCACTACCAGCGACACAAAGCCGGGAAATGACCCCCGCCCTCGAGTAGCGATCACCGGGGCCAGAGAGCAGTCGTGAAAGAGGGGCTCGGCCCGAATGGCGAGCGTAGTTGAACTGCAAGTGGTTTCATGTCGTAGTGATTGATTCAGCCCGAGTTACTGTGGCCGCTCTAGCGGCAACGGTGATGTTGCTGCTCGCTGCCTGTTCGTCGGAGGACACAGCACCCCGGGCGCACGATCTACTTCTTTCGGCGAGCCAACTGCCCGAGCCGGGATGGACACCGCTGACCGGCACTGACCCGGAAAGCAGCGAACCCCCAGGGCCGACGCAACCCGAGTGCAGCAATCAATCGCGGACCTTGCGCACAGCAGAGATGACCGGCACAGCCAGTGCCGCATGGAAAAACGAATCCGACGTAGGAGTCGAGTCGGTCAGCAGCCACGCCTTCGTCTACACCAATGCTGCCGCGGCAGCGTCGGCGCTGGCGTCCTACCGAGATCTCGTAAGCCGCTGCACGAGGTGGGAGAACGGCAAAAGCCCCTCCGGTCGGCCCGCGACAATCGGAGAGCAAGAGCTCTTCGACGCACCTGCGGGTGAGGAATCCGTTGCGCGGCAGAGCGGAATAGTGCACCCCTACTTCACCGACATTCCAACATTCCGCACGTACTGGGTGGCATCACGCGTCGGGCAGTCGATCGTGCAGATCACTTACGATCCCGAATGGCCGCTCGACACGAAACAAGGAAGAGAAAAGGCCAAGGGACTCGCCGCGGTAGCTGCCGCCAATGTGGAAAACCACTCGGGATAAGGACCTACTGCCTTCCATGGTCCAGACGGATCTGCGCCACCAGGGCTCGGTGGTCCGCGCCCGGTAGATCCACCGTCTCCACTGCGACGGCGTGGCCTCCGGCGACGAGGATATGGTCGATACCGACCAGAGGCGGCCACCGCTTATCGGTCGGATAAGTGACCAGGTCTCCGGCACCTGACTGTTCGGCGGCGTCGGCGAAACGCCCTGACAACATCGCGCGGTACTGCGCATGATCGTAGGTCGCGTTGAAGTCGCCGCCGACGATCGCTGGACGCCCCGAAGGCGACCGCTCGAGAATTTCGCGCAGACGGGCCAGCTCGTCGGCCCACACCTGCGTACCGAACACCGGTGGCACCGGATGGAACGCATACACCGTGACCGGTCCGGCATCCGGGATACTTGCCGTCGCCGAGAGCTGGTTCAGCACGAACCCGTCGTACTCAACGGTTTCCGACAGCGGGTAGCTGCTCCAGATTCCCGTCCCGCTCGCGGTCCTTCCCGGGGAGAGATACCGGTGCGGCAACACCTGGTCGAGCCCCGCCCGGTCGAGCTCATCGACCGCGGCCGGTGTGAGTTCGTTGACGGTGAGCACAGCGATATTTCGCGCGCGCACCTGATCGACCAGCGCCCGAGGATCAGCCCCGTCGAACAGAAGATTGGCCTGCATCACCATCACGGTGCGCCCAGCCTCATCGCCCGAGCTACTGACATACAGCGGAGCTCGAGTCCACACCGCGGCAGCAACGACAACGACCGCCACCCCCACACCGCTCCAGCGTCGCATGACTGCAAACGCCACCGCCCCAACAAGCGCGGAACCCATCAGGTACGGCGCACCCGAAGCCGCTAAAACCAACACCCGAGACCACGACCGACTGAAGTGCAATGCGACTCCAGCAGCTCCTGCGAGTGTTGCAGCCCATGCAAGCACGTCGACGCCGACCCGGATCACCTTCGACATCACACCGACAGCCAAACACACAAGCTCCGCAACGCTTGCCGGTGATCAGAGCGGCAGCCTCGATCTGTATGCCATACCGCGTGCGGCTTCACGCCCCAGCGTCTTATCGGCCCGAGCCAGGAGTTTGAGCCGCAGGCATATTCCGTGAGATGTGGGGGTTGGTTCAGAGGGCGATCCGGTCGAGGAAATCGGCGATGAGTGGCGCGATATTGCCGAGGTGGGTTTCCAGGGCGAAGTGGCCGGTGTCGAAGAGGTGGAGTTCGGCGTCGGGGAGATCTTTCAGATAGGCGTGGGCCCCGGGGGAAGGAAAGAAGGGGTCGTTCGCGCCCCAGGCAATGAGAGTGGGCGGAGTGTGTTCACGCAGCCAGGACTGCCACTCGGGGTAGCGCGCGACGTTGGAGTGGTAGTCGTAGGCAAGAGCCAACTGGGCTTCCGTGCGGCCGGGGAGGTCCAGGTAGTACTGGTCCAGAGTCCATGCATCGGGGGAGAGAACAGCCGGATCGGGGACACCGTTTTCGTATTGGCTGCGGGTGCCCTCCCAGCTGAGCAGGGCGCGGATGGTGGCTTCCGAGCCGTCCTGTTCAGGCTGCAGGGCGATGAACTCTTTCGCGCCGTCGGACAGCCCAGCTTCGTAGGCATTGCCGTTCTGCACAACGAGTCCGCTGATCCATTCCGGATGCCGGACCGCGAGCCGGAATCCGACGGGGGCGCCGAAGTCGAAGACATACATGGGGAAGCGGGTCAGGCCGAGCTGTTTCACGAAGCCCTCGGTGATATCGGCGAGATGGTCGAAGCTGTACTCGAAATCAGCAGGGGCCACCGTGTTCCCGAAGCCCGGGTAGTCGGGGGCGATGCATCGGAAACGGTTACCGAGTATGTCGATCAGGCGGCGGAACTGGTGCGACCCAGAGGGAAAGCCGTGCAGCAGCAGGAGAGTCGGCGCATCGGACCGGGTAGGGATGGACTCGCGATAGAAGACCTCGACACCGTCGACGTCGATGGCGTGGTGTCGGATCTGGGGCAACTCGAACATAGTGTCTTCACATGCTTTCTCTGGGAGGAGATGCATTAGTTCTAGCCGAGTCATACCTAATCCGTCAACGCAATGAGTTACCATTAGCCTGTGAGTGAGCCTGAACCGCTGATCGGTGAGCCCCTGGCCCTGGACCTGGTCAACAGCCGTCCAGCCGGAGCCGACCTGCTGGAAACTCCGGAACAGTTGGACCACTGGCTACGTCTACAGGCCGACCGCCTACCCGAACCCTTCGCCAACCCGACCCCGGCCGACCTGCACGCCGTCCGATACGTTCGCGACCAGGTAACCGCCGCTCTGGAGGCCCTGTTGCACGGCCGTCGTCCTCCCGCCGCCGCCCTGCGCGGTCTGGGTACGGCGCAATCCGCAGCGCCGGCCATCCGTCACCTCGAATGGGACGGCGAATGCTGCGTCGCGACTGTGCGCCGCAAGGGAACTCCCGGTGAGCGCCTCGCCGCGACGCTGGCCGAGGCAGCCGTGGACCTGCTCACCGATCCGGCGCTCCCCAAGCTCCGGCGTTGCGCGGCGGATGACTGCGTCATGCTGTTCCTGCCCGTTCACCCCCGCCGCCAGTGGTGCTCTCCGGACCGCTGCGGCAACCGCGCCCGGGTCGCCCGCTATTACCATCGCCACAAGACCACATCACCCTGACGGTTCCGAGTCGGAGCGATCTCGATACGGCCGTATCCCTGCCGTAGAGAGAACAGCTCTTGCCCCTCAGCTGGTTTCGCGAACCCAAGCCGCTGCATCATGGGCGATCCGATCCGGGTCCGCCATCGCGTCAACCGTGCGCCCACGCTCATCGGCGGCGAGCGGTTCCAATGTCGCCAGTTGCGAATCCAGCAACCGAGCCGGCATGAAATGCCCTGTGCGCTTGTGGATCCGGGTGTCCAACGCATCCCTGGAGGCAACCAGATGCAGGAACAGGGCTCGGGGAGCGGCGGCGCGCAATCTGTCGCGATACCGGCGCTCCAGCGCCGAACAGCTCACCACCGCACCGTCCTCGGCGTGGTCACGCAACCATCGGGCGAGCCCGTCGAGCCAGGGCTGCCTGTCCTCATAGGTGAGCGGGTTGCCCGCAGCCATTTTCGCGATATTCGCAGCCGGATGGAAATCGTCACCGTCGGTGTAGCGCACGTCGAGCACCTCGGCCAGCCGCCGGCCGACCGTGGTCTTCCCGGCTCCCGACACCCCCATCACGATCACCACGGGGCGTTCGCCCACACCGATCTCCTCATCACTGCTCGTCGAGCTCGCCCCCGATCAGGGTTGCCGCCACTTCTCATCAGTGAGCAGCTGACTGGCCTGCGGGCCCATCAGCAGCATGCCGCCGTCGACCACATAGGACGCACCCGTGACATATCCGGCAGCCGGGGTTGCCAGGAACGCCACCACCGACGCGACCTCCTTGGCGTGACCGGGGCGGCCCAGCGGGATACCGGGTCGTGGTTCGGTGCGGGGGTCGACGTCGTGCTGACCGGTCATCGGTGTCGAGATCTCCCCCGGAGCCACCGAATTCACGGTGATCCCGTGCTCGGCCAACTCCAACGCCAGCACCTTGGTCAGCGCGCCGAGCCCGGCTTTGGCGGCGCAGTAGGGCGCGGCCCCCACCTTCGGGGTGTGCTCGTGCACGCTGGTGATATTGATGATGCGACCGCCGCGGCCCGCGTCGATCATATGCTTGGCGGCACGCTGCGAACAGAGGAAAGCACCGTCCAAGTCGACCGACAGCACATGCCGCCAGGTGTCGAAATCCATCTCCATCGCCTTCTGCGCCGTACCGGTTCCGGCGCAGTTCACCAGTACATCGATACCGCCCAGCTCGTCGGCGAGTTCGTCGACCACAGCCGCTGCGGTCGGCAGGTCGTCGAGGTCCAGTCGGCGTACGGCCGCGCGGGCCCCACGCTCGCGGACGATGCCTGCGGTGTCCTCGGCTCCTTTCCGGTCCTCGTGGTAGGTGATGCCGACATCGACGCCCCCGCCGGCCAAGGCGTCGGCGATCGCTTTCCCGATCCCGGAATCGGATCCGGTGACCACGGCACGCATCGGCGCGCCGGCACGTTCCTCCGGTAATGCAGCGACAGTAGCCATATCCCTCGGCTACCCGCTGCCCTCGCCGCCACACCCCACCAGTGCCCTCGAATGGTCACTGACGGCTGGGGATCCCTTCGCTTGCGCCGAAACTGGCTTCCTCCCGGCTGACCAGGCCCAGCCGGGTCAACGGCCGCTGAGTGACCGCATTGGTCAGGTAGGTCAGTGTTATCGCCCACCTGTTCAGCGCACGTGGCACCGCCCAGGTGTGATAGGCGCGGGTTACCGCTTTCGCAGGCAAGCCGGACAGCGGCACACCCAGCGGGTTGGCCACGGCGAACCCGGGACCGAGATCGACGACCAAGCCCATGTCCTTGTGCCGGTACGGCGCTCTGCTCCCGAAACCGAGGCTGGCGGCGACGTTCCTGGCCAGGATCTTGCCCTGCCTGCCTGCGTGCTGGGCGGTGGGCGGAGTGACCTTGCCGGGCTGAGTGAGGTCGGGGACGGCGGCCGCGTCACCGCCGGCGAAGACATGCGCGAACCCGGGGACCGTCAGGTACTCGTCGACGACCAACCGTCCCCGTTCCAGCGGCAGGCCGAGGGTTTGCAGCAGGGGCGCTCCGGTCACGCCCGTCACCCAGGCCACGGTGTAGGTCGGAACCACCGTGCCGTCGGTGAGCACGACCCGGTCGTCGCTCAGTTCTCGCAGCGATGTCTTCAGCCGGATATCGATCCCGCGATCACGCAGCACCGCCAGCACCTTGTCGCCGAGTTTCTCCCCCACCTCCGGCATTACCTGTTCGGCCAGATCGAGCAGCAGGAACCGGATATCGGTCCGGTCCAGACCCCGCCGGTCGGCGTAGGCGTCGGCGAAGGCACGCATCTGGGCGATGAGTTCGGTGCCCGCGTAGGAGGCCCCGACGACCACGAAGGTGCGGCGGGCACGCCGCATCTCCGGGTCCTCCTCATGGTCGGCCAGTTCCAGTTGGTGCAGCAGTTGTTCGCGCAGATACAGCGCTTCGGCGACTGTTTTGAGGCCGCGGGCGTGCTCGGCCAAACCGGGTACGTCGAACAGCCGCGTGACCGAGCCGGGAGCCAGGACCAGCCGATCCCAGGACAGGGTGCGCGGCTCGTGGTGTTCGCTGGTCACCGTGATCGTCTGGTTCGCCAGGTCCACCGAATCGGCAGTGGCGACGACGAGCCGCACCCGCGGCAGCGAGTCGGCTAGCGGGATGGCGACGTACCGGGGGTCGATCAGCCCGCCCGCGACATCCGGCAGCAGCGGCGTGTACAGCATGTAGTCGGTCGGCGTGACCAGCAGCACCTCGGTATCGGATCCGGCAGCTGCCAGAATTCGGCACAGCCGCTGCGCGCAGGTGAACCCGGCGAACCCACTGCCGACGATCACCACCCGCCGGGGTCCCGCAGTATCGTCTCGGTTAGCGATATCGCCGTGCGGCACGGCCACCACCTCCTCGGATTCGGCTCCCAGTCGCGATTCCCGGTTCATCGCGTCCGAAACCGTGCACCGCAGCGCTCCCCGGTGGGGTCAGCTGCCGAGCACGGTCCGGCGCAGGAAGTCCACCTGGTCGGCGATGACCTTGCCTCGGTTGTCGGGATGGTAGATCTCGAAGTGGCTGAACGGGTAGGTGCATATCTCGCTGTCAGGAGCGCGGCGGGCCAGGTCGAGGGTGTCCTCGGCGACAGTTTCGCGGTCGCTGTCGGCGATGCAGACCAGCAGTGGCACCTGCAGCCGCGGCGCATGGTTACCGGGTTTGTAGCGCATCATCGCGAGCAGCGTCCGCGGGGCGACACTGTTGCGCCAGGTGGCGCTGTTCATGGCCTCGATGGTGTGGTGGGCTCCGGGGCCGGTCATCACGGCGAGCTCACCGGGCCTGCCGACGGCCGGAATGTAGCGGGGTGCCCTGCCGAACACCCCGCGCAGCCAGTCCCCGAGGATCGCGCGCAGCAGCGCGCGCGTTTCCTCGGCGGTCCGGCCCTCGGCTTGTTTCGGGAATCCGTTGAACGGCACCTGGGCGATGACCGCCGCGATCCGTGGATCACCGGCTGCCGCGGTGACGACATGCCCGCCGCCGAGCGAACTGCCCCACAGCACAATCCGCTCCGGATCGATCCCGGGCTGTGTCCGGGCGAACGCGACAGCGGCGGCGATATCCGCCAACTGGCCGCCGATATCGGCGATCTGGCGCGGTTGGCCGCCGCTGGCGCCGAACGATCGGTAGTCGAAGGTCAATGCCACACAGCCGGCTTCGGCGAAGGCGGTGGCCGCGGCGGTCAGCGCCGGGGTGTCCTGGGTTCCGCTGAACCCTGGGCACAGCAGTACGCAGGGCCGGCCGGGGCCGGTGTCGTCGCCGTAGCGGGTGCCCACACATTCGGTACCGCCCGAATGGAAGGTGACGGTGGTTGTTTTCACGGCTGCTCCCGGGTTTCGGTGAATTCGGTGTCGAGGATGCGTTCGAGGAGTTCGAGCAGGGCGTCGCGATGCGACTCCAGGTCGAGGTCGGGGCGCTCAGCGTAGTGTTCGTGCAGTTCCCGCAGCATGCCAAGGATTGCGACGGCAGTGAACTCCGCGTCGCGTACGGCGAATTCGCCCGCGCCGGTGCCCGCGGCCAGCAGCTCGCACAGCACCGGGTGCAGTCGCGTGCCGACCTGGTCGACGACCCGATGGTGCATATCGCGGAACTGGTCGCCGTGCAGGGTCGACATCACGGCGGGGACGGTATCTGCCCGGGTAAGCGTGTAGTTGTAGTCGATATAGGCGAGCAGCCGGGCGCGGGGCGAAACCGAGATATCGCCGAGGATGTCCAGGTAGCCAGCACATATCCGTTCCGCCAGCGCGGCGATCACCTCGGTGAACACGTGTTCTTTGGAGGTGAAGTGGTGGTAGAAGCAGCCTTTCGCCACCCCCAGCTCCCTGGTGATGGATTCGACAGTGGTCCGGTCGTATCCCTTGTCGGCAAAGGTGCGCAAGGCCGCGTCGATGATCTCCGCCTTGCGGACCTCGGGCTTCTTCACTTGTCGCATGTGCGGTACCTCCTCCACACTCAAGTTAACGACCGACGGTCGGTCGGTCAAAGCAGTGAAGTCGGCGACACGAGGGCAACCGCCTCGGTACCACCACGACGAGCACCGTCGCGGGAGTGGCGATGAGACAGAGGCCGGACACTCTGAAGGAAGGCAGGTCAGTGCCGGGGGCCGATGCGCTACCAGGAGACGAACGCCAGTTGCCCGCCCGTACCGGCATAGGCCGATGAGCAGGGGCGGAGACCGGCGCAGACGCGCATATCAGCAAGTTCGCGGCAAAGAACCGGCACAGGTGGGAACGCCTCGGCAGCCAGGCGGTCAGTTCTCCTCGTCGGAAAGCTCGCTGAGCACCTTCCGCAGGAAATCGCGGCTCTCCCCCGGTGTCAGCGACTGCACGCTGAGTTTGTTCATCACCGTCATGTACAGCTCGACGTCCTGTTTCTTTTCCAGGTAGTACGAACTGGTCAGCTGTTCGAGGTAGACCACGTCGGACAGTTCCGGCTCCGGGAAACGCAAGATGCTGAACGATCCGCTAGCCGCAGGATGCCCGCCCACCTCGTACGGCAGCACCTGGATCTTGACGTTCGGCTTCTCCGACACCTCGAGCAGATGCTCGATCTGGGCTCGCAGCACCGGGACACCGCCTACCGGGCGGCGCAACATGTTCTCGTCCAGCACCGCCCACAGCGTCGGCGGTGCGGACCGGGACAGGATGTCCTGCCTGCGGAGGCGTATGGTGACCCGGCGTTCCATCTCGTCATCGTTGCCCAGCATGATCACCGAGCGGGCGTAATCCCTGGTCTGCAGCAGGCCGGGAACGAACTGGGCTTCGTAGGTGCGGATGGTGGTCGCGGCCTGTTCGAGGCCGATATAGGTTTCGAACCATGTCGGCAGCAGATCGTTGTACGGCTGCCACCAGCCGGATTCGTTCGCCCGGCGCATCAGTTGCAGGTAGGTGTCCAGGGTCGCCTCGTCCCGCACGCCGTACAGATCGAGCAGATCACGCAGATCCCGTTCCTTGAAGCCGGTGCGACCCAGCTCCAGCCGGCTGATCTTGGCATGCGAGCCCCTGATGTGTTCGCCCGCCGCTTCCCGGCTGATCCCACAACCTTCGCGCAGCTGCCGCAGCCTGCTTCCGAGCGCGATCCGCAGCACGGTCGGCCCACGTTCGGCTGCCGCTTCCGGGTTGTCGCTGTTTCCCTGCTCGTTGCTCATGGACCGCCTCTGGCCGGTTGAGGATGTACTCGCGGGGTGCCCGCCCTGCCGCCAACCACTCCGCATCAGGCGGAGATCCTACTCGTTCGACTACGAAACAATCGAACGCTGACAATTGGCTCATAGGTACTTCGCAGCTGCCCTAGCGCTAGTTACATTTCGCATTTTTCATTGCGAATCGCTCAGCGTCACCCCAGGATAACCCGCTGTTCGCAGCATATCGGCACCGCGCCGTGGCTACACTCGCCCATACAGTGGCCGGACCCAACGGCCAGGTGATAGGAGATGGCAGCACAGGCGAACTCGTTCGTGACCACAGTGGCCGACTCCTCGAACCTCGAATCGCGATGGAGAACGCTATGACTGTGGACGATTCACCGATCACCGGCGCGGCGGTGCGAGCCAAGCTCGCCGGTATCCTCACCTTCACCACCATCGATCTTGCCACGTCCAAAGACGGGATCAACTGGTGCTCCAACGCGTTCTTCGCCCAACTGGACGATGACGACCCGTTTCTGCTCACCCTGATCCTGGAGAACCGGGGGCGCACCCTCGATCAGCTCCGGGCGAACCCGAACGTGGGCTTCAAAGTGGTTCCCGGAGGGTTTCTCCAGCCGTTCGCCCAAGGGCTCGGCACCGTGACCGTACGCGCACCACAGGACCGGGCGGAAACCTTCCAGGCGTTGCGGAACAAGGAACCGCAGATCGAGCCGTTCCTGGCTACTCCGGTGGAAGCACTGACCGTGGACGTGCAATGGTGGCGGGTCACCGATGTTCAGAGGGGTTGGCTACCCGGGCAGGTGCTGAAGCGAGAAGCCCAGCCCTGAGCCTGGTTTCAGGCAGTTACAGCAACGATGGGTAACGGACAGGCGTCGAGCGCTGCCGAGCGCCACGCGGTTCGTCTACTGTGTGCACGACAGCTCGTTGTCCGCTTCGGATCGTCGCAACGAATTCGATGGTGGCCGAAGGTGTTAGCGGCCGAAGGTGATGGCGGCAGAACCGATGCGACTACCCGAGGCGGGCCGAACGGTGTTGTTTCCGAACGTCAGAGAGAGGTTTTCATGTCCGAATCCGCACCGCAGACCGGTGTTCGTGCCCCGGTAGGCGTGGACACCAGCCGCGCGAGCATCGCTCGCGTGTACGACGCCAGTCTCGGTGGCAAAGACAATTACGACGTCGACCGGGCAGCGCTCGGACAGATCCTCGAAGTCGCGCCCCGCCAAGGCGATGTGTCGCTGATGAACCGCCGCTGGTTACACCGGGTCATCCGTTATCTGGCGGGCACGGTCGGCATCGACCAGTTTCTCGACATCGGCGCCGGCCTGCCCACGGTCGGCAACACCCACGAGATCGCCCAACAGCAGAACCCGGAAGCGGTTGTGGTGTATGTCGACAACGACCCGGTCTGCAACGCCCACGGCCGCGTCCTGCTCGAACAAAACGACTACACCCATTTCGTTCCCGCGGACCTGACCCAACCCGACACCCTGCTCGACAGTCCCGATATCGTCAAACACCTCGACATGAGCCGACCACTCGGGCTCATCCTGTGCGGCATCCTGCACCACGTCGACGACGATCTGGACCCGGCCGCCATCATGCGCCGCTACATCGACAAACTGCCCGGCGGCTCCTACGTCGCGATCACCCATTTCTGGGACCCCGACGACGGTACGGAACTGCACGACCTGGCGATCGAACTGCAACGCCGTTTCACCCAGATGGGGCTGGGCTCGGGCTGGTACCGCACCCGCGAACAGATCGCCGAATACTTCGGCGACCTCGAACTGCTCGAACCCGGCCTGGTCGAACTCGAGGACTGGTGGCCTGCGGGCCCGCCGGTGCGCCCGCGGCTGCCCGAGGAGCGGGTGATGCTCGGTGGCGTCGGTTACAAGCCGCACGGCAACGTGACACCGCTGCGCCGATCCACCAACAGAGAATGACCCTCCGGCCGGGCCGAGTCCTCTCGTCCCGGCCCTTCCGGCTTCCGGCAGCCTCCCTTCGTCCGGGTCCGCCGCCAGGCCCCGGCCCCGATCGAGCGCACGCCGAACCCTGACTGTCTCTGCCGAGGTAGGCTCGCAGCTACCGAACCACCGCGCCGCCGCCACATGGCCGGATATCGAGCCTTCCGTTTCGCCGGGGCATAGCGGGGCAACCGATCAGCATGAACACCGATGATCGGACTGGCGCAACGCCCGGCTCGTCGCCGGGGCACGGCGCGAGCGGCCCACACCTACAGGTCACGGCGGACGATCTGCGTCGGTTGCTCGCCGCGAACGTACCGCATGCATGCCTGGTGCTCGAACAGGGCAGTATCCGGCTCACCGAGGTCACCGACGAGCCGCAGGGGCTGCTGGTGATCACCCGCGACGAGCTGACGAACCGGCTCGGCACCGCGTTCGACAACACCCAGCTGGCCGAACAGGTCGCCGAACTGAACAACGAGATCCGCCTACAGGGCGCGTGAAAGAACCTGTACCACAGCGTGGGACGCCCGCGGCCTGACGACGAACTTCCGCGCGCCCCTGCGCTCGGCGCCGTGCCGCTGCCGCAACGATCGACAAAGCTGAAGGTGGCGGGCACGACCAACGCAACCGTACGGCCCTACACATGCCCTTATCTCGCCGCCTACTCGCACAACCGGAGCGAATGCAGAGACACGTCCGGAGCGCACAACCGCAGCGAATAAGGGAAGCACGCCTAAGTGCACAATCGCAGCGGATGCCGGGGCACGTCCGCAGCGGATGCAGAGGTATACCTAAAGCGCGCAGCCGCAGTAGCGGGTACGGAGGCACGCTCGCAGCAGGCAGACCGACCACAGGCGTACGAACCTGGAAGTACGCATAAATGCACACGGCCGCAGCGAAGGCGGAGGTACGCCTAGGCAGTGGCGCGACGGTAGGCGGCGGCGACACTGGCGGGGATGCGGCCCCGCTGCGATACCTCGTGCCCGTTGCGTCGTGCCCACTCCCGGATCACCATGGCGGGCACCTCATTCGGCGACTTCTCCCGTTTGGTGCGCCGAGCGCGACCGACCTTGCGAGCGAATGGTGTCCACTTACCGAAGACTGCGCGCAACTCCCCCGCGTTGGCTTCGGACAAGTCGATCTCGTACGTCACTCCCTCTAGTGCGAAAGAAACCGTCTCGACGGCCGGAGACTCACCGTCGAGGTCATCGATCACACTGATGACGACCTTGCGCGCCATGGGTTTGCTCCCTCCGATCCCCAAATGACTTGTCACACCTGACTTCACTACCGCAGACAGCCGCGGGAACCCGGAGCCAGCCCACAGCTCCGGCACAGCGATAATGTCCGGGGAGCTGTGAGCATACAGGGGCACGCCGGGGCGTTCCGCGGGGGTCGCGCCCCGGCGGTCACCGGGGGTACGCCGGGTGCTGCGGGTGCGTGCTGTACCGGCGCTGTCAGGTCTGCTCGCTGCCGTTCCCTGCGGCCGCGGAGGCAAGCTCGGGCAGATGCGGGGCGGGCAGCGCGGGCGGTTCCTGTGCGCCTTCGGGTTCGGGTTCCGTGGTGGGCAGCGCCAACGCGGGCGGTTCCTGTGGGCCCTCGGGTGATGCGGTGGGCAGCAGACGCGGCAGCAGTGTCGAGCCCGCGGTGGCGGCGGCGGCCGCGGTCGTCGCGACAGTCCATCCGACGGGTCCCAAAGGCGTGCAACCGAAGTAGGTGCCGAGCCCGGGGGTCATCACCACGACACCGAGCACCGCACCGCTGGCCGCGGTGGTCAACCACACCAGCGGGCTGCGGTAACCGGCGATCAGTGTCTGACCGAGCTGGGTGCCGATCAACGCGACCAGCCCGATGGTGTCGGCGCGGCGCCGGGTACCGGTGTAGCGGCCGAAGGTCCACGCGGCGGAAGCACCGGTGGCCGTTGCGATTCCACGTATGGCGATGGTGCGCAGCAGATCGCCGCCGAGCTGTGCAGGCGGAATCTCGGCGAGCTGGGCGGCGCGCTGTTCCACCCATTCCGGGGTGTCGTCGGGTTCGGGGCGTTCGCCGTCTTCGGCCAACGCCAATGCCAGCGCGGGGAACATATCGGTGAGCATGTTGACCAGCAGGAACTGCCTGGTCCCCAACGGCGCCCGGCCGCTGACCCCGGTTCCGAACAGGGTGAACGCCACCTCGCCCGCGTTACCGCCCACCAGCACCGCGACCGCGTCGGCGATACGCTGCCACATGCTGCGGCCTTCGACGAGCGCGTGCAGCAGCGCCCGTGGGTCGGGTTCGGTGAGCACCAGATCGGCGGCGTTGCGGGCGGCGGCGGAACCATGTGCGGCGATACCGATTCCGATATCGGCGGTGCGGATCGCGGCCGCATCGTTGCTGCCGTCGCCGGTCATCCCGACGACATGGCCGCAGCGGCGCAGCGCCGACACGATGCGCACCTTCTGCTCCGGGCCGACACGGGCGAAAACAGTGCTGCGTTCGATCAGTGCGGTCTGTTCGGTCTCGTCGAGCCGGTCCAGGTCCGCTCCGGTGGTGACCGTGCCGACAGTGATCCCGAGCTGCCTGGCGACGGCGGCTGCGGTGATGGGGTGGTCACCGGTGATCATCCGGACGGTGACACCGTTGTCCTGCAACGCCCGGACCAGGAACGGTGTCTGCGGGCGCGGGGTGTCGGCGATACCGAGGAATCCGAGCAGGGTCAGCTCCTCGACCACGTCCTCGACGTCCTCGGGCCGAGCGGACAGATCGCGCCGCGCCACGACAAGCACGCGGAGCCCTTGCTGGGCAAGGTCTTCCACCACACTCTGGGCGCGTTGACGCAAGTTCGGCGACAGCGCCCGGTCTCGTTTCTCGGCCGTGCGCACCCGGCTGCATTTGGGCAGCACCACTTCCGGCGCTCCCTTGACCATCAGCCGCAGTCGGCGCGCGGTGTGCCCGTATGCGGCCGCGTAGCCGCGGTTGGATTCGAAGGGGATCTCGTCGATGGGATTCCAGTTCGCGTCTTCGCCGTACAGCTCGGCGGCGTCGAGCACCGCGCGGTCGGTGGCGTGCAGCACCGGCCCGTCCTCCGGGTCCGGGCAGGCACGCGCCGCGGCGCGCAGCAGCCTTCGGGCATCCTCGGTGTCGGCGTCGGGCCGCCACTGCTGGTCCAGGTCGGCGAGTGCGGTCAGCCGCAGCCGTCCCTCGGTCAGGGTGCCGGTTTTGTCGAAGCAGAGTGTGTCGACACGGCCGAGAGCTTCTACCGCCCGGTTGGCGCGCACCAGCACGCCGTAGCGGGACAGCCGCCGCGCGGCGGCCAGCTGAGCTACGGTGGCGACCAGCGGAAGCCCTTCCGGCACGGCGGCGACCGCGACCCCGACACCGTCTGCGATGGCTGCGCGCAGGGTGCGTCCGCGCAGCGCGCCGAGCGCGGTGACGATGGCTCCGCCGGACAGGGTCAACGGTAACGCGCGCTCGGTCAACGCCCGCAGCTGAGCCTGCACACCGCCTTTGTCCGGCGGTACCGCGCCCGCGGTGGCACGGCCTGCCTCGGTGTCGGCGCCGACGGCGACGACCACGGCCATTGCCGACCCACTGACCACGGTGCTGCCCTCGAACACCATGCAGGCGCGTTCCCCCAGGGCGGCACCAGGGGTCGGCTCGACCCGTTTATCGACGGTGACCGATTCGCCGGTGAGCCCCGATTCGTCCATCTCCAGATCGTCGACCTGCAGCAGGCGGGCATCGGCGGGGACCACCTCGCCCGCCCGGACGACGAAGATATCGCCGACGGCCAGACGATCGGCGGGCAATGTGGTTTCCGGTGGATCGTCGTGGTCCCGGTCGGCGCGGTCGAGCACCCGGCAGGTGAGCTTCTCGCCTTCGATCAGTTCGCGTAGTTCGCTTTCCGCGGCTTGGCGTTGGCGGGCGGAGATCATCGCATTCACGGTGAGCACCGACGACAGCAACACCGCGTCCGAGGGGGAACCGAGGATCGCCGTCGCGGCCGCGCCGACACCCAGGATCGGAGTCAGTGGGTCGGCCAGTTCGCGGCGCATATGGCCGAGAAACGACACCAGCGGAGACACGGCGTCGATCATGCTGCGGTGTTGCCCGTTCACCGCGGCGGCGCGTTCATCGATGTCGGGTGGTTGCGGCAGCCGGTCCAGCACTTCGTCGGGTTCCAGGGCGTGCCAGGGCAGCAGCGGCGCGAGCACTTCCGGTGGGCGGGTTCCCGCGGCGCGGATACCGGTGATCGCTCCGTTGCACAGGCCGGCGAAATTCGCGGCGACCATCGGGGCGGTCCGCGATCGGGTCTGCGGTGCGGCCGCGAGCAGCAGTCCGGTCAGGGTGCACGCCGACAGCGCCAGGGTCCGGCCGCGTTCGCTGACCTGCCGGGCGGGGCCGACCGCGGTCAGTACCCGTTGCACCTGTATCAGGTTGCGGCACAGCGCGTCTGCCGACCAGGGCACATGGGTTTCCCCGTGGGTCGAGCTGACCAGGCCGAGCGCCACGTCGGCTTGGTCGAGCGCCCGGTACGCGCAGGTGCTGAGCACAGCCACCACGTGGCCGCCGCGTTGCAGCCGGTGCACGTGCGTGCTCAACGACCCCTCCGCGGGGACGAATTCGTCGGCGAGCGAGCGTAGTTCACCGGCGTCCTGGTGAGCGTAGAGGATCACCCGCAGACCTGCCTGTCGTGCGGAGGTCATGACGCCGTGCGCGTGCGGGTCGAGTTCGCGACCGACCAGGACCCGACCCAGGGTGTCGGCGCCGTCGCGTAGTTCGCGCCATACGGGGCTCGCGGTGGCGCCGCGGTCGGGTGTTCCGGACTCGGGGTGGACCAGCCGCAGCTGCTGCCGCGCGGCAGCGGAACCGTTCTCCGCGGCCGACCACAGCAGCCGCTGCGCCGAGCTCCAGACGCGCGATACCGGCCACTGCTCATGGCTGCTTTCCGCGGCGAGAACGACGCGGCGAGACGTGAGCAGTGTTTCGCCGTCGACGACGAACGCGCTCAACCGGTCGAGCCTGCGCCAGACGCGTGGGTGCAGGGTCAGCACACCCGCGCCGGCCAGTGAGGTCGAGAGGGTGGCGGCGAATACTTCGCGGCCTGTGCGTGCCGCCTTCGGCACACCGAGCATGAGCGCATCAGGCACATCGGAGAGGCGGCCGAGTCCGGCGAACGCGGCGGCTCCGGTGAGCGCGGCCGCTGCCATTTCGTCGGCGACGCGTTCGATGGGACCGCGCGGCATCTCGACGGGCCGCTCGTAGTCCGGCAACGGTTCGGCGACGCCGAAATGCTCTTGGCAGACGATCTCGTCTTCCCATTCCCGCCATTGCGCGCGCCTCGCGAGCGCCTCGGTGAGAGTGAAACCGCGTTGTACCGCATCGGCCAGCAGGTTGGTTGTGCCGCCCAGTGCGTCTTCGCCGAGCGCGGTGCCCGCCGCGGTGGTGATGGCGAGGAGCAGATCGGTGCGGGTGGCGCCGAGCCGCTCCTCGAGCTGCCTGCGCAGCCGCGGCTGGGCGTCGGCGAAGGCCGACACTGCGCGCACCGTCCGCATCATGCCGCGCAGCGGTGGGATGGCTCCGGCGGCGGATACCGCGATAGCGCAGAGATCGCCCGCCACTTCGATAGCGGCCGCGAGCACGGGTTCCCGGTCGGAGGGGAATTCGTCGGTGCGGCTCCATCCTTCGTCGTCGACGTCGGATTCGGCTTCCACCTCCTCGACCGCTGTGAGCAGCTGATGTAGATCGGCGCCGCTGGCCAGGGCGGTGACGACACGGCCGGTGACCGCGTTGATCCGCCACCACTCCACGCCGCGCAAACGGCTCAGGTGTTGTTCGAGACGGCGGGTGACATCAGAACTGTGCCCATTGCTCAGGCCTTGCACTTCGATAGTGGCCAGGCCCTCGCTGACCGCCACCCGGCGTTGGGCGCGGCGGGCGTGCGGATCGAGCAGCGCGGCCAGATCGTCGCGGAGCCTGCTTTCTTCGCTCGGCGCAAGCAGCGCGGCACCGGCGAGTACGTTATCGGCCACCTTCCCCACCGCCTGCAACGGCGCGGTGGCCGCCTTCACTCCTGCGTGCAGCGGTGCTCCCACGACCTTCGCTCCCGCCCGCATCGGGGCGGTCGCCATCTTGACTCCAGCCTGCAACGGCGCCGTGGCGGCCTGCATCCCCGCCCTGGTGGCGCGCTGCGCCCCGGCACGCGTCACATCCGACACAGCTGCGGCCGGCTCGGCGATCCAGCGGGGAGACAGCATGCTGCGGACAGAAACAACCATATTGGGCAGCTACCCGGGGTCGACCCCAGCAAACGCTTCCCGGCCCAGCAAACCTCGTCGCGACGCAGGGCGTCGCACCTGTGCGGGCCAGCGAACACGAAAGATACCGGCAAATGGTCAGCGAAACTTCGGCGACCCACAGCAGGGCGGCCGACCTCACCTGCCCGAATCGGCTGTCACCATGGGGCCGTCCACCCCTCAGAGCAGAGGTCCGGCGGCGAGTCGGCTCGGGTTGTCGCTGCCGGCCATCACCCAACTCGGTCGCCTCGGGCCGTATCCGGCGTGAAGGCGAGCCCGGGAACGCAGGAAGGGACAACCTTTGTTATGCCGAGCGCGATACGGCGATGAGATCGTTCTTCGCACTGCCGGGCGCGCGCAGTCACTTGTCGGGCCAGGTCCCGGTCAGGCGTTGGTATCCGCTCGCGCCCGCGCGGTCGATGGCGGCCTTGACGAACCCGAAGACCGCGCCCTGTATTGCCGCTGCCAGCAGCACCTCACGCCACCCGTGGTCGCGTGCCGTCGCGCTCGGTGCCTGGTCCTCACCGCTGATGCGGCGCCACACCCGGGCGAACACGATATTGGCGGCAAGCCCGCCGAGCACGCCGACGAGCATCCCGAGCGGTTTGTACAGGAATTTCAGCATGACCGCCGCCTGCGCCGAATCAGCCAGAACACCAGCCCGCCCGCCAGTACGGCGGCCACGATCGGCACCGGACGGCTGCGGGCCATCCCCATCGCCTCCCGGCCCCGGTCCACCACTGGCGACGGCGCGGCGGCCTCGGCACGGTCGACGAGTTCGCGCGCGTGAACCTTGGCGTGGCCAGCGGTGTCGGCTACCCGATGCCGGGCTTCACCGACCCGGTGTTTGGCTGCGTCGGCGGCCTCGTGCGCTTTGTCTCCCGCGCGCGCCTTCACATCGAATTTGCTGGTCAGTTCCGCTACGGTCTCCCCTAGCTCCTGTCGGGCCAGGTCCCGGTCCACTCGCAGCAACTCCGGTTCGTTCGGCAGATCCGGTTTTCTGTTGTCGTTCATCGTCGGGTTCCGCCCTTCACGGCTTGAATATCCTCGCGAACGTCGTCGACCGCGTGCTGCGGCACGGGCGGCCCGGCCGCGCTGACATTCTTCTTCCCCAGCAGAGCCAGCCCGGCGCCGAGCAACAGCAGCACGGCGCCGACGATCAGCGCGGCCGCCCAATCGGGCAGCACAAGCGCCAACGCCAACACCGCGGCGGCAACCAGCGCCGCACCCCCGTAGAACGCGAGCAGCCCTCCGGCCCCAGCCATTCCGGCGCCCTTGGCCACACCTTTGGTCTTGTCCTGCATTTCCAGCCTGGCCAGCTGGATCTCGTCGCGCACCAGTCGCGTCAGCTGCGATGTGGCGTCTTCGACGAGTTCGGTGACCGAACGCGTGTCCGCGGACGTCGTGTGCGCATGCGCCATGGTTGCACCTCCTCGGTCGGGTTTAGCCGGGTGGCGGCTCGCCAGGTGAATCGCCAGCCGGTTACCCGGCTACACTCCCGGTAAACGGCGGCACGACCCGACACCTGGGACCCGGCCCTAGTCCGACGAGCCCAGGCGGCCCACTCCCGACGGTTCGGACAGTTCCGCTCCGGCGTCGTGTCTCGCCGCACGCCCGGCATGTGCTTCCGAGCGCAACCGCTCGGCCATATGTGGGTAATGCAGTTCGAACGCCGGTCGCTCGGAGCGGATTCGGGGCAGCTCGTAGAAGTTGTGACGCGGCGGTGGACAGGTGGTGGCCCATTCCAGGGAATTCCCGGCGCCCCACGGATCGTCGACGGTCACCACCTCGCCGTAGCGGTAGCTTTTGAACACGTTCCACACGAACGTCACCATCGACGCCCCCAGCAGGAACGACCCGAGCGTCGACACCGTGTTGAGCACGGTGAACCCATCACTGGGCAGATAGTCGGCATAACGGCGCGGCATACCCTCGTTGCCCAGCCAGTGCTGCACCAAGAAGGTGCTGTGGAAGCCGAGCAGAGTGGTCCAGAAATGGATACGGCCCAACCGTTCGTCCATGAACCGGCCGGTCATCTTCGGGAACCAGAAGTAGATACCGGCGAAGGTGGCGAACACGATGGTGCCGAACAGTACGTAGTGGAAGTGCGCCACCACGAAATAGGTGTCGGTGATATGCCAGTCCAACGGCGGGCTGGCCAGGATGACACCGGACAGACCACCGAACAGGAACGTGACGATGAACCCGACAGAGAACAGCATCGCCGTTTCGAAGGTCAACTGGCCCTTCCACATGGTGCCGATCCAGTTGAAGAACTTCACCCCGGTCGGAACGGCGATCAGGAAGGTCATCAGCGAGAAGAACGGCAGCAACACCGCGCCGGTGGCGTACATGTGATGAGCCCATACCGCCATCGACAGCCCGGCGATACCGAGCGTCGCGTACACCAGGGTGGTGTAGCCGAAAATCGGTTTGCGGCTGAACACCGGGATGACCTCGCTGATGATCCCGAAGAACGGCAGCGCCACGATATAGACCTCGGGGTGGCCGAAGAACCAGAACAAATGCTGCCACAGGATGGCGCCCCCGCTGCTGGGGTCGTAGATGTTGCCGCCCAGATGCCGATCGTAGGCCAGTGCCATCAGTGCCGCGGTCAGGATCGGGAACACCAGCAGCACCAGAATGCTGGTCACCAGAATATTCCAGGTGAAGATCGGCATCCGGAACAACGTCATCCCCGGCGCCCGCAGGCACACCACGGTGGTGATCATGTTGACCGCGCCCAGAATGGTGCCAAGACCGCTCAACGCCAACCCCATGATCCACAGGTCGGCACCTGCGCCGGGGGAATGCAACGCAGTGCTCAGCGGGGTGTAGGCCGTCCAGCCGAAGTCGGCGGCGCCGCCGGGGGTGACGAAGCCTGCGACCGCGATGATGCCGCCGAACAGATACAGCCAGTAGCTGAACGCGTTCAACCGGGGAAAGGCCACGTCCGGGGCCCCGATCTGCAACGGCAGGACAGCATTGGCGAAACCGAACACCACCGGCGTGGCATAGAGCAGCAGCATGATCGTGCCGTGCATGGTGAACAGCTGATTGAACTGTTCCGGGGAAAGGAACTGCAAACCCGGCCTGGCCAGCTCACCGCGCATCAACAGCGCCATCAGCCCAGCAGCCATGAAGAACGCGGTCGCGGACGACAGGTAGAGAATGCCGAGCATTTTCGGGTCGGTCGTGGTGAGGATCTTCCATAGGGCCGTTCCCTTGGGGCCGACCCGCTGCGGATACGGACGGGTAGCCGTGAGCTCGGGAACACGCCGGGACGGTGCTGCTGTCACGCTTCCTCCTCCGGATGACCGACGCTGGCGCCGATATACCCGCGCCGAACAACAGACAAACCTGAAAAATGAGCCTGAAAAATGAGCGATTATCCGCCCCACCGCCTGCCGTGACCTGCGGCGATGAACGCTTACTGCATGCTACGCCCGCGGCAGGCGATACTGCTGGCCTCGACGGCTTCGGCGGGATCGAGGAGCGCAACGGTTGCCGCGACCGTGGCAGGCAGTCGCGGCTGCACTGTTTCGGCGTCGCGACGGCCAGGCCGGAAACGCCGCAGCCCGGCACCCCGCCGCAGCGGCGGTCGATCGTTGGCGATCAGTACCGCTGTCCACGACAGCGGCGCCGACACGACGAGAATCCCGGCGCACAGCAACGCCGCGCCGGTGGCCGCATATACGCCCCAGGCGATCAGCAGCGCGGGCACCCGGAACGACATCAGCAGCAGATAAGCGCGTACTCGTGTCCGGTGCTGGTCCTGGTAGGAGGGCTGGGCGTCGGTGATCGACGGGGGACGCCGCGACAGGAGGCCGGGCCGGTTCACCGGCTGCCTCGGCGCTGATCCGGAACTGTTCATGCCGCCCGCGTTACCCCGATCCGCTCCGGCAAACCCTGCGGGCAACGGCCGTCCGGGAGTTTTCCTCCGCCGAAACAGGTCATCCCGTCACTGACCTACGCAACGGATACGACACGGGAGGATGCATGGTTTCCCACGACACGATCGCCCAACTCCGCCAGGACATCACCACCGCTGAAGACGCGGGCGACGAAGCGACCGCCGCCCGGCTGCGCCGGGAACTGGACGCCGCGCTGCAGGAGTACGAAGCCGAACGCGACTCCGGGGCGTGAACCGGTAGGACCGCGGCAGCGCGGGCATGGCTCGACCACTGTGCCGTACCAGCCGGTCTCACTCTGTATCGGTACTGTTTTCGACGTTACGCACTCTGCGCTGGGCCCGGTCCAGTTCGACACTCGCCGTGCGTACCGCGGAGCGGGCGGCGCGGTCGTCGGCGCGGACGGTGGCGTACTGCTCCCGCGCCGCGTCGAGCTCGGCGTGCAACCGATCGAGTTCCTCTTCGACTTCCCGTAGCCGGTTCCCGGTTTCGGTGGCACGTTGTTCGGCGGCGACGAAGGAGGCTTTCGCGGTCTCGCAGGCCGCGCGGGCCGCGTCGAGTTCACGGCGGGCGGCGCGACGGTGTTCGGCGTCTTTGCGGTCGGTCGCGGTTGTGGGCCGGGTCCGCGTCGCTGTGGTTACACCGGTTGCCTGCGCGGCGGAATCGCCGGAAACGGCGGTCAGATCGGGTCCGACCGGTCCGAAACCTTCGTAGCTCGCCGTGGCCGACAGTGTTCCCGCGCGGACCTGTTCGGCGATCTCGGGGTCGGCCAGGGCCGCGGTCAGCGTCGTGCTTATCGCACGCAGCGCGGGTTCGCCGACCGGATGGCCGTGACCGGCGGCCAGCTCACACGCCCGCTGGGCGAGCGCGTGAACGACCTGCTGCCGCTGGGCGGTGAGCTGACGCAAAGAATCGCCGGACAGTTCCCGCTGCGCCCTGCGGAGGGCGATGCCCAATGCCAGCAACGCCTCGATCTCGTCGGGGGCTTCGCGAGCGAGCATGTTCACTGCCCACGCAGCGACCGTGGGTTTACGCAGTTTCGCGATAGCCGCCGCCAACTGCCGGTCGCCCTCCTGCTTCGCAGTGTCGGCATGCCGGCGACGAGCGGGGACGAACTCGTCCGGTGCCAGCCCGTACAGCTCCGCGGCGACCTCGCTGAGCGTCATGGGCTCCGAGGATAATCGCCGTGTCCGCCTGTCCCCGGGACCTGTCCGAACTCGTGCGCTACAGGTCCGCGAAGCACACGACGAACCGGCGTTCCTCGTAGACGAACGCGCGGTCGGCGGATCGGCAGTTCTCGGCGGTGGTCGTATCGCGCAGAATGGCGAGGACCTCGACGCCGGGCCCCGTGGCGCAGTCGACGCGTTGCGGCTCGTCCCCGCTGACGTTCAGGCAGCCGCCGACCACCCAGTCGATATCCAGGCAGAGGGTGAGCTTGTCGACGTCATGGGTCCGGTCCGCGTCGGCTGGGCAACTGCCGCCCTGCTCGGTTTTACCGACCACCGTGTAACTGGAATCCGGCCCGCCGCAGGCGACCTTGGCGATGGAGCCGGTGTCGGCGCCGGTCAGGTCGACACATTCCCCGACTTCGATCTTGAAGGCGGTCGCCTCCTTGTTCGCGACCAACGGTGGTTCCGAGGGGGCGACGGTCGTGGTGGACGGTGGCGGCGTCGGCTGCTCCGGCACCGAGGGGCCGGGCACCGCGGGTATCTGCGAAGCGGTCGACGCACTCGACGGCCCGGCGGTGGTGGGGGTGGTGGTGTTCTTGGCGAGGGTGGAGGAAGGCGAGGAGGCCAGTATGGCGGCAACACCGACGGCGAGCAGCATCGCGGTGAGGCAGACCGCGACCGCGATCGCCGCCACCATCGCGATCAGGCGGGTGCGCCGTTCCCGGACGCCCGGGGTCTTGCTGTCGTTACCCTCGTCGGGGAAAAGATCGGTCACGGCTCGCCGTTGAGAACGGCCAGCACGGCATCGGCGAACGGTTGGCCGCCCATGATGAGCCCGCCGGCGACCGCACCCACGACCAGGCCGATCGGGCCGGTGAGCAGGGAGAAGAACCCGAGCCCGATCAGGCTGCCGATGATCCCGCCGACGATTCCGCCGACCACAAGGCCGATGACGTTCTTTTCCAGTTCCGCAACCAGTTTCGACATCGACGAGATCGGCCGCATCTCACCGATTTGTTCGGCGGTGACGTCCGGGGTCAGTGCCAGCCGCTGCCCGTCGTCACTGATCTCGTGGGCGACCGATACCCGGCTGCCGTTGAGGTCGAATTCGAGCGGCACCTCGGCGATGACCTCGCCGTCGGCCGAGGTCAGCGTGGCGGTGCGGCCGTCTTCGGTGAGGGCGAAACGCCCGTTGGTGACGACGGTTTCGATGGTGCGGCCGACGTCGGCGAGCTGCGGCTTTCCGGAGTCGGAGGCCTGCGGGTCGGACTTCTCCGCCTGCTCCGCATCAGCGGTGTCAGCTGTGTCGGACGCGATCAGCCTGGTGCGGTACCCGACCCCCTGCTCGACTCCCTCGGACTGCATCTGCTCGGCGACTGCCGCGGACGGCTCCGCGTGCACGGTGGCAGTGGATACGCCGACTGCAGTGACGGCGAGTAGAGCGGTGGCGGCGAAGGTGCCGAACTTCATTTCCTCGAAATCCTTTGGTCGAACCCGACTCACGGCCGGATGGCGTGGAATCATACGTTGCCCGCGCGTCGGCTGCCAACACCGGAAAAAGGTATTCCACTCCGGGGCCAAGTGAACGACTGATGTTTTAGAATTCCACGGCTCTACCCGTATCCCTGTTACCGCAAACCATTTCCAGCTCGGACCGAGGTACCGGAGCGTCGAGAAACTATGGGCCACCATGCTCGGGCACGCACCGCGCCCCGACCGGGGTACACCGCCCGAGTCACGGTCGACACGATCCGATGCCCGCCGGGTTCCCGCGGGCCCCACCCGAGCTCGGGGCCCTCCGCACGCCGCCGAGTCGTTGCCTCATCGGCCCGGCCGGCGGGCCGATGAGCCCGCACCCCTCGTCGGAAATCACTCCGCCCACCCCACTAACCCCTCCACACCCGCCACGTTAATGCGCGGAAATCGGACATGCCCGAGGTGGCCGAATTCCCATGACCAGGTTGATATGTCGTTTTCCGGCGAGCCGATCGAATTGCCGAGAAAACCATACTGGACCCACACAGACGAGACCACCACCGCTAATGGGCTGGAATATCCCCGGCAAAGACCAACAAAAACTCTGATGAAACCCTTCACGGCGAATCCTGGCTAGTTGGAAAACCCACTTACGCCAGATCGTCGAAACAACGCGGAAACAATTCGAGCAGGCACAACCCACACCCTGATGGCCGAAACAGCGAGCCGGCTCGGTTCCGCCGCCCGAACCCGCGAGCCCGCCTGTCAACAACCTGCCCTGCGCAGGTCTTTCGCCCTCGGGTGCGCCAAACGAAGACGGCAACATACGAGACTATGGATTCCTACCGCGTGGGTATTCGGACCATCGAGCACCGGATGACTCCGGTCGAGTGACCAACAGCGGCCGCGCGCCGTCCGTCGAAAGGTAGCGAACCATGACCGTGCACACCGTGCCACCCGTTGTCGTCGGTATCGACGGCTCCCCAGCGTCACTGGATGCACTGCGCTGGGCCGCACGCACGGCCGAGCGACATCGCGCCCCGATGCATCTGGTGTACGGGATCGGGGCGCCGATCGACTACGGTCCGGGAATCAGCGTCATAGCGTTCGACAATCAGGCATTTCGGGACGATGGGGAAACACTGTTGGCTTCCGCGGCAAAAGTGGCGCGCGCGGCGGTGAA
Organism: Nocardia donostiensis; assembly: GCF_002081715.1. Lineage (GTDB taxonomy): Bacteria > Actinomycetota > Actinomycetes > Mycobacteriales > Mycobacteriaceae > Nocardia > Nocardia donostiensis. The sequence goes on from NZ_MUKP01000008.1 coordinate 88,376, forward strand.
TCGTCCCGACGAACTCGACATCGCCACATCGGTGACCGATCCGGCCCCGACGCCCGTACTTCTCGAGCGTTCTCACCAAGCCCGATTGGTGGTGGTCGGCACCCGGGGTCTGGGGGCCATCGGACGCGGCATCCTCGGATCGGTCAGCACCTCGCTGGCCAGGCACGCGCACTGCCCGGTAGTCGTCGTGCCCGAGATCGAGCCCGGCTCACCGGACCGTACGCAGTCTCCCGTCGTCGTCGGGGTCGACGGCTCCGCCTGCAGCACCCGGGCCATCGATATCGCCTTCGACGAGGCCTCGGCCCGCGGTGTCGGCCTGATCGCGGTCACCACTTGGTCGGAGTTCTTCCGGTACGAGTCGCGCAACGAGATGCAAGAACAGGCCAGTGCCCTGCAGTCGGAGAGCCTGGCCGGGCACACCGAAAGGTATCCCGATGTGCAGATCACCCATGTGGTCGCCGAGGACCGGCCCGCCAGGCGCATCCTGCGGGAAGCCGAGAACGCCCAGCTGATCGTCGTCGGCAGCCACGGGCGCGGCGGTTTCGCCGGTATGACACTCGGCTCGGTCAGTCAGGCGGTACTGCACAGCACCCACATCCCGGTCATCATCGCCCGACCGCAGGTTTGACATCCGCCCGTTTTCTCGTGCCGGTATCGGGAATGCGCCAACAGATGAGGCCGTCCGATGGAAAGGGAAGTGTGCGCAAGTGCGATACGGCCCCGAAGTGTGCCGGAGGCGCGACAGGGAACTGCGACGGCAACCGGATGTACATCGCGTCGACGGGCAGGGACGTGCAGCCAGGGTGCGATATGGGGGAAGGCCAGGTTGTGTCCGGTGATCGGAGACCGGCCGAGTTCGTGGTCGGGTTGCTGGCCGACCCCGACCTGCCTGCCCGGCTGGCACAGCATCTGCGCGAGGTCCTGCCCGCCGACCTGCACCGCAGCGTCGACGACGGAGTCGAGTGGCGGGTCGAGGTGCGCGACGATCCGTTCGAAGCGATGTACCCCGACTACGAGTACGTCGTCGACAAGGCCCGCGCGCATGTGCACGACACGGAGTGGGATCTGGCGCTGTGCCTGACCGATCTGCCGCTGCGCGGTAGTGGGTCCGGCAAGGCGGGAAGCAGCGACGTGCTTGTCGCGTATCTCGATGCACCACAGCGGGTCGCGTTGATCTCGCTACCCGCACTGGGCGGTCTGTGGCTACGGCGACGGCTGCGTGAGCTCACCCTTCCCATCGTCGCCGCACTACGGTCCGGGCCCACCGAACCGCCCGCGACCACCATTGCACGGCTGCGAGCCGGCACACCGTCGCGCGCCACCCGAGTGGAGGCCTGCGACGGCACCTCGGTGCAGATCGTGCGAGCCCGTGCCTCGGGTGTGCCCCGGCTGCTCGCCGGTATGGTGCGGGCGAACCGTCCATGGCAGTTGATCGTCGGACTGTCCACCGCACTCGCGGGCGCGCTCGCAGGCACCGCGTTCGGGGTCCTGTACTCCACCATCTGGCAGCTGGCCACCGCGATGGGCCCGTACCGTCTGGCCGGTGTCACGCTGGCCGCGCTGACCGCACTGATCGCCTGGATCATCACCCGGCACCGGCTGTGGGAGCGGCCGCAACCCGGTGGGCCGCCCGATCCGCACCTGGCACTGCGCAATGCCGGAACCCTGGCCACCGTCGCGGTCGGCGCTGTCGTCTTCTTCGCCGCACTGTTCCTGCTCACCCAGGTCGCCGTCGCGCTCGTCGTACCGCCGGACTACCTGTCCGCCACCCTCGGCCGCCCCGTCGACTGGCGCGACTACCCGACGATCGCGTTGATGGCAAGCGTTTTGGGCACCGTCGCGGGCGCTGTCGGGTCGGGGCTGGAAGACGATCGGACGGTGCGCAAAGCCACCTACGGCTATCGCGAACAAGAACGACGCCAACGCGTGGAACAGCAGCGTCGCGCGACCGAAACCCGGCGCGACCCATAGCCGGCTAGCCGGCCAGCGCCTCGACCTCTGCCGCAGCGGCGATCGGCGAACTCGCCTCGCTCAGAAGAAGGTTCCGCTGAACGGCAGTGACGGCGTCGCGAAGAGCTCGTCGGCAGCGGCGAGCGCACCGCGACGCTGCTCCACCGCACGCCCGCCCAAACCGAGCTCGTACCAGCTCGAGCCGCCGAGGTAGACCGCGGCGAGCGCAGCCACGTCCACGGTGATATCGGCGGGATCTGCGACGCGGGCGACGCCATCCGCGGACACCCGGTAGCGGCCGGTGTTCGCGGTACGGAGCGCGTCGAGGACCTCGACGACCACCGACGGCCCAGCCCGGTAGGTGCGCTGCGCGAGCGCCTCGGGGACGTCGATGATCTGCAGCCAGGTTTCGTCCCGGATAGCCGCGACCCGCACGGCGCGCTCATCGGCCAGCAGATGCCGCAGCGGGCTGTCCAGCGGGGCGAACGCGATGACGATCTTGTCGACCAGATCGATGGCGAGCAGGTGCCGCAGCAGGCCGCGGTAGGCGTCGGGGGTGGTGGCGACGAAATCGTCCACCACGATCGTGCGTTCGGAGCTGGTGAACCAGCCCGCAGTGTCGACCGGGTGGTAGCGGAGGAAACCGTCTTCGGCTCCGGAGATGCCGTGCACCACCGTGTAGCTGAGCTCGGGCGTCATCAGACGCTGCTGCCGCCACCAGTAGTCGGGCCGGTCGATCGCGCCTGTCCAGGAAACACCCGATTCGGTGTAGATCTGCGCGAGCAGCTTCCACGCCTCATCGGATTCCACGAACCGCACCGGCCCGGATTCGGGTACGCCGTCGCGCAGCCGGGCGCGGCGGCGGTCCACCTCCAGCCGGGCGAAGGATGTCGCGACACCGTAGCCGAAACGCTCGTAGATCACGCCCTCGGAGGCGCGCAGCGTGGCCAGTACCTCGCCGCGGGCGGCGATATCGTCGAGCTGGTGCCGCATCAGGGCGGTGAGCACACCTTTTCTGGTGTGCGTCGGTCGCACCCCGACGTGGGTGACGGCCGCGTGCGGGACGCGGGCGCCGCCCGGTACGACCAGCCAGCTGGTGTAGGTCTCTGCGGTGCCGACGAGTTCTCCGTCGATCCGGGCGCCGAGCGTGCGTCCGGGTTCGGACAGCTGCTCCTGGTGGCTCGGCAGCGGTGGCAGCCCGACCATGGCGCTGCGGAACAGCGCACCGGCAGCCCGCACGTCGTCATCGGTGACCAGGGTGTGCACTTCGAGGCTCATAGCACCACTGTTCCTCATTCGCAGATTGTTCGAAGCTATGCCCGCGGGTGGTGTCGCAGCTCCTCCCCCAGCCGCCGAGCGAACGCTCCGCTGTCCAGCACATCTGATCGAGGACCTCGCCGACCGGCCGGGCGCTGGTCAGCAGCCCGACGCCCATCCCGGCGTCGACCGGGGCGATGCGGGTGTCGTCAGCGGCCATCGCGGCGCCCAGCTCGGCACAGGCGGTGGTGTCGGCGGCCAATTCGGCTTCGTGATCGTGCCAGCGGCCGGTGAAGTCGTTGCGCAGCGCGCGAGTGGGAAATCTGGCGGGCCAGGGCAGATTCTGGCCGACATCGAAGACCCGGGTGGTGACGGTGTCGGATCCCTGTGCGGCGAGCAGGGTGGTGCGGCTGCGTTCGGAGGTGAGCGCTTCCGGGCACGCCGCCAGGCAGGTGCCCAGCCAGGCGCCGCTCGCGCCCGCAGCGAGCACGGCGGCCAGACTGCGCCCGGAGGCGATGGCGCCTGCCGCCAGCACCGGGACGGTGACAGCGGGCAGCACCAGATCCAGCAGCGGCAGGATGGACAGTTTCGTATCGCCGTGGCCGCCGCCTTCGGCTCCGCGGGCGACGAGCACATCCACCCCGGCATCCTGGGCGCGGCGCGCTTCGCCGACGTCGTAGATCTGGGTGGCGGCAAGAATGCCCGCGTCGTGCACCCGCGTCACCCACGCGAAGTCCTCGGTGAAACTCACCGATATCAGCGATGGGCCTGCCGCGATGGCGGTATCGAGCAGATCGTGTTCCTGTTCTGCCACCCAGCCGACCATCCCGATCCCGAACGGTCCGCCGACGTCGCCGAGCTGCGCCAGTTCTGCGGTCAGCTTCGCGGCGCTGCCACTGCTGCCCATCCCGATCATGCCGAGTCCGCCCGCCGCGGTGACCGCCGCAGCGAACCTGCCGCCCGCCACACCCCCCATCGGCGCGTTGACGACCGGGATCTGCAATCCCATCTCGCGTGACCACGGTGTCGACAACATCGCTGTCCACCTCATCCGGCCCCCGGGGCCTCGTTTCCGATCGTCGCCGCGGGGGGTAGCGCGCCGAGCGCCGCCGCAGCCTGGTCGGCGACCAGTTTTCCATCCCGCCGGTCAGGTCGGCGGCGCCACCTGCCGGAACCAGTCGAGGATCTGCGGCAGTGCCACCGCGGCCGACTCTGAATGGCCGATATCGCCCAGGCTGATCAGTTCGGCCTGCGGACTGTTCAGGTCACGCAGGCAGTGTTCGCTGTTGGCGTAGGGCACGCTGCGGTCGCCGGTCGCGGCGTACAGACGGACGGGCACCTGGGGGTTCCAGCGACAGGTTCCGTCGCTGTCGACTACTGCTTGCGCCGCCGCGCCCTCGGGGTTGTGCGCCTGGTCCAGGAAGCGTGGGGTGAGCAGTTCCTGCGGGGTGGCAGGCAGTGAGGTGCCCACCGAGACGATGTCGTGGTGGCCGTCGAAAAGTTCTTCGACTCGTTCGTCGTAAGGCGGCTGGAAGGCTTCGGACGGGTCGTCGTAGAGCGGGTAGATGCGGTTCATGGCGGTGATCCAGTAGGCGAAGAACACCACTGCACTGCGCGGCAGCACTCGACCGTCCAGCGCCGCGGGGGCCTGGACACCGCGCACATCGTAGGGTCCGCTCACTGCCGCCACTGCCGCCAGCTCGAAGTCCGGGACCTCGCCGGTGCCCAGCTGTTCGGCCAGCGCCGTCGCGGCCTGACCGCCCTGTGAAAAACCGGTGACCAGGACGCGTCGGTCCAGTTTCCGCCCACGATCGCCTGCCACCGCGCGGGCGGCGCGCAGCAGATCCAGCGACGCGCTCGCCTCCGTCGGCGAATGCGCATACGGATGACGGCCCGGTCCTGTGCCCAATCCCAGATAGTCCGGAGCAGTCACGGCGTACCCCGAGGCGGCGAACATGATCGCCCGCCCGCGAGCGGTTTCGCCGTCGAGAGAAGGCGCTTCGTCCTTGCGGACGATGGTGCCGTGGGCGAAACTGACCGCCCGCAGCGATCGTGCCCCGGTGTGCGGCAATATCACCAGGCCACTGGCCGTGGCCTGCGCGCCTTCCGGGTCGACGGTCGTGTACTCGACGCGCAGCGCCTCGATGCCGTTGCGGGCGGGGACGTCCAGGCCGCGCCCACGCAGATATTCGGCGGTCTGCTCGGTCGACAACTCGAGCACCGGGGCAACCGAAACAACTTCGCCGCGTGGCACCGACTCCGGCGTGTCATCCGCGCAGCCCGCGCTCGAACCCGCTACCAGGGCTACAGCCACGAGCGCGGCAAGCACTGTCCACCATGATCCGCGCATCGAACGCGCCCCTCTCCCACCTCCGCGCCGGTCGAGCCCGGCAGCCGAGCCCTGTGCGCGCTCATTCTCCCCCACCCTCCTCGCGTCAACGCACCGGACACCCTGACATCGCGTGAGCTTCCGGAAGGGGCGTTTCCTGCCGCACGGCACGCTACGAGTGGCTATCGGCGGGTAGCCCTAGGCGGGCCGGCCCGAGTGGCGACGCGGAAACCGGCTCGGAAGAAGCCGGTATCGCACAGTTTTTCGCCGCCCGACAGGCCTAGGTGGTGATGCCGATCGGCGGTGGCGGCGTGCGCGGCGTTCAGTCGACCGCGAGCGCCGCCACGATCGGCATCCGCGACGCGCGTATCGCGGGCGGGATGGATCCGGCCAGCGCCAACGCCATCGCGATCACCCCGTAGACCAGCAGCAGCGGGCTCGGCTCGTACACCACGTCGATGGTCATCGCATGCCCGATGGCGACCGTGGCCAGGTATTGGATCCCCGCGCCTGCCACGATCCCGATCGTGGCGCCGACCAAGCCGATACCGGCTGCCTCGGCCAGCACCGAGCGCAGCAGGAACCCACGGTCGGTACCCATGGCGCGCAACACCCCGATCTCGCGCTGCCGTTCCAGTACCGACAGCATCAATGTATTGAGCAGGGCCACGGTTGCGACCAGGACCACGATCCACAGGATGGCGGTGCTGATCGCCGCGCCCTGGCGCACACTTCCCGAAATCTGCTGTACCGCTTCGTGGCCAGGAGTGACGAACAGCTCCGGCGGCACAGCTTCGCGCAGCGCCTCCTGCACCGCTTCGCGGTCGGTTCCCGGTTCCAGGTCGACGGCGAGAATTGTTTCACCGGGCCGGTTGTACCACTCGCGCATCCGATCCAGATCCATCATCACCACACCGGAGATGGCGGAGAAGTATGGGATGACCTGCAGCACACGCACGGTATGCCTACCGGTCGGTGTCGGCACCGTCAGCTCGTCACCGGCCTCGACCCCGAGGGAGCGGGACACGTCACGGGATATCACCACGCCCTGGCCCGCCACCAGCTCGGCGACGACCCCGTCGTCCACCTCGGCGCTGATCCTGGTGCGGTCGCTGCCCGCGGGGAAACCCTGCAGCATCACCCGGCCCGAGCCGATCGAAGCGAACGCCATTTGCGCGGGCTGGGCAGCGGCCACCCCTGGTACTTCCGTAATCTTCTGCCGCAGTCCGTCGGGCAGCAGCGGACCGGTGGGGAACTGCTCCATCGTCGCCGGGGTGACCCAGTAATCGGTACTGCCGAGGTTGTCGAAGGTCGCCGTGGCCGAATCCACCAGGTTGCGGGAGGCGTTGCCCATGGCGACGGTCGCCGATACCCCGATCATCACCGTCATCGCGGTCGCCCACACCCGTCGCGGTGCGCGTTCCAGCGTGGTAGCGCCGAGCGCCCCGGCCGGGCCGAAACGGCTCGCTGTCCACGCCGCGGCCCGCACGATCGGCCCGGTCGCAGCGAAGCACAAGACCAGCACGGCCAGGAAGGCCAGCGAAATCGACAGCAGCGACCACCGTCCCAGATCCGTCCGGGCGATCAGGTATGCGGCACCGGCCAGCGCGAACCCGGCCACGGCCGCGACCAGCCGCAGCACCGGACGCATCGCATCGCTGGGCGCTGCTCCCACCGGGACCAGCGCCTCCACCGGCTCGACCCGGTACACCGCGCGCGCTGCGATCGCCGCCGCTCCCACGCTGGCCACCACGCAGGCCGCCACCGCGACCGGTATCGCATAGCCGGGCACCAGATATTCGGTGCGCGCTTCCACCGATTGCAGGATCGCGGCGGGCAGCTGATCGATCGCGGTGCGTCCTACGAAAATTCCGATGATCGCGCCGACCAGGCCGCCGAGCACACCGAGCAGCGCCGCTTCGGCGAGCAGATCCCGCACCATCGGGGCACGTTTACCGCCGAGTGCCCGCAGCAGCGACAGCATGGGGCGGCGCTGGGCGATCGCCATTCCCATCGCGTTGTAGATCAGGAACGCCGACACGATCAGCGCGGCCGCCGCCGACATCAGCGTCGAATAGCTCACCACCTGCACCGCACCGCTGGCCTGTGCGGTGCGCAGGCTGGGATCGGCCACGACCGCCCTACCGTCCACGACCTCGGTGAGGCCGGCACGCAGTGCTGCGATATCGGTGCCCGGTTCCGGGACGATCTGCACCGAGTCCAGCATGCCCGTGCGGCCGGTGAGCCGCTGCGCCAACCCGAGGGGGGCGGCAACGATATGGCCGCCGTTGAGCTGGTCCGAGGTCTGCTCGTCGAGCACGGCGGCGACGGTGACGGTGCCCGACCCGAGCGGGAACCGGTCGCCGTCCTGATAACCCATGCCCGCGCCGACCAGCACCCCGTTGGGCACGGTGAGCAGCTTCCCCGCCTGCGCACTCATCGGTCCGGTCAGTCCGCTGCCCAGCGCGGCGATCCTGGCGTCGGCGCCGACCAGCAATGCCCGGTCGGCGCCGGAACCGAGTTGCGCGCGCAGCATCGGCACGGCCGCGGCCACGCCAGAGGTGTTCGCTACGTCGTCGAGCACCTGCTGCCCGAAACCGGCGTCGGTGATCCCGGTGATCTCCAGCGCCGCATTGCCGCCGAGGCTCGACGCCAGTTTGTCCACCGACCCGGTAACCGAACCGGAAATACTGAACACCGCCACCAGCAGCGACGCCGACACCGCCATCACAATCGACGACATCAGGGTGCGGCCGCGATGGCCGAACAGTTCCCGAATATTGAACAGACGCAGCCGATCCCACCCCGCGCCGATCACGCCGTGACCCCTTGTCCCCGCGGTCCGCCGGTACCGGCTGCACCAGTCTCGGACATCATCACAGGCATCCCCTTCCGGCACTCGCACCCAGCCGATCCGTCGCTCCTCGCGCACTGTCCGCAGATCCGGATATGGCTGTTCCGACAGAACTTACCGCGCGGTTGTGTACCCGTCGCGGCGAGTTCGCCGACGAAATGCGCAGGCCGTAGCGGCGATGGGAGGTGCTCGCCGGGTGTGGCCAGCGCTTCGTGGCGCGCGGCCGTGGCTCGTCAGCGAGGCCCGAGCATCTTCTTCAACAGGGGATCGAGCAGACCGTCGGGTAACCGATGCATCAGCACTCGGCGCGGATCGGGCCGCACCGAATAGCGCCGCCGCGGCCGCGCGGAATTCGCGGCCTTCCATACGACTTCGGCGAGGACTTGCGGGTCGTGGGCGCGGAGTTGCTCGGCCACGGCGCGAGCGCCCACCTTGCCGATCAGCTCGGCGAAATAGGTGGAACCGCTGCGGGCCCGGTCGAACGAGGCGCGGATACCCTCGACCATAGTCGTGCGGAACGGCCCCGGCTGGATCGTGCTGACCGGGATGTCGAGGAACATCAGTTCCCGCCGTAGCGCATCCGAGTACGCCTCCACGGCGTGTTTGGTCATGGCGTAGGGGCCGTTGAGCATCAACGCCTTCTGCCATCCGGTTTCGGAACTGATGGTGATCACCCGTCCGCCGCGGCGGTGCACCAGCGGGAAGGCCGCTTTCACCACCCGGTAGGTGCCGAGCACGTTCACGTCGAAGATCCGCCGCATATCCTCCTCGTCGACCTCGATGAGCGAGCCGACGAACATCATCCCGGCGAAAGTGACCACGGCGTCGAGCCCATCCGGCGCGTGCTCTTCGGCTGCGCTCAGTGCCGCGGCGACCGATGCGGTGTCGGTGACGTCGAGTTCGAGCGGGATCACATTCGGCGCCGGTTGCGGCGGACGCAGATCCGCGGCGAGTACTCGCCAGCCGCGGCGCGCGAACATCGCTGCGCTCGCACCACCGAGCCCACCGCCGGCACCGGTGATCAGCACGGTCTTATCGCTCATCCATCTATCCCTTCGTCGCTGGGTCGTGCTGAGGCGGGTCAGGTCAGGGCGGGTGCAGGGGGTGCACTGGGGCGTGCCAGCACGCAGGTGGTGCGGCTGAAGATCGACGGCATGCACTTGTTGCAGTGCGTGCACAGCGACGGGGTGTTCTCGTTCTCCTGGATGCGCAGCAGCAGGTCGGGCTGGCGCAGCAGGGCCCGCGCCATCGCGACGAATTCGAAACCTTCCTCCATCGCCAACTGCATGGTTTCGGCGGTGGTGATCCCACCGAGCAGGATCAGCGGCATCGTCAGCTCATAGCGGAACTGGCGCGCCAGATCCAGCATGTATGCCTCGCGGTAAGGGTATTCGCGCAGGAAGAAGCGGCCGCCGAGCCGCATCCCCCAGCTCAGTGGTGCGCCGAACGCTTTCGCGAACTCCGTGCGCGGGGCGTCGCCGTGGAACAGGTACATCGGATTGAGCAGAGAGCTGCCGATGGTGAGTTCCAGTGCGTCGAGAGTGCCGTCCGCCTCGAGCCACCGGCCGATCTGCAGGCTCTCCTCTAGCCGGAGCCCGCCGACCACCCCGTCGTCCATATTCAGTTTCGCCGTCACCGCGATCCGGTCGTCCACCGCGTCACGCACCGCCTGAGCGACCTCACGTGCCAGGCGGGCACGGTTGGCCAGGCTGCCACCGTAGCTGTCGCGGCGACGGTTCAGCAGCGGGCTGAAGAACGAGCTGATCAGATAGTTGTGCCCGAAATGCAGTTCGACGGCATCGAACCCGGCTGATTCGGCAGTCAGTGCCGCGTCGGCGAAGGCGCGCACCACGCGCTGCAGGTCGGCCGCGTCGGGCCGGACGGTCCGCGCCATCCCCAACGGGCTGAACAGCCGGCCCGGGGCGAGCGCGGGCATCCTGTTGGATGCGGCATTGGCGACCGGTCCGGCGTGCCCGATCTGCGCGCTCGCCGCGGCGCCTTCGGCATGGACGGCGTCGGTGAGCCGGCGCAGGCCTGGTACTGCCTCCGGCCGCATCCAGATCTGGTGACGGTCGGTGCGCCCTTCCGGGGAGACGGCGCAGTAGGCGACCGTGGTCATCCCGACCCCGCCCGCGGCGGGCGCACGGTGGTACTCGATCAGATCGTCGGTGACGAGCGCGTCCGGGGTGCGTCCTTCGAATGTCGCGGCCTTGATCACGCGGTTGCGCAGCGTCACCGGTCCGAGCTCGGCGGGCGTGAATACCTTGTTCATCGTGGCTCCACAGGTGCGATCAGGCCCGCAGTCACGAACGCTCGCAGCGTGCTGACCGCGTGCGGGGACAGGACACGGTCATCGGCGAGCGGCGCGCCGAACTGGCCGAGGATCAGGTCGAAGGCCAGCATCCAGCGCACCCGCGCCTCGTGGCCCGATAGTTCGGGATGCTGCCGTCGCAACAGGTCGACGAAGGGGTCGAGGGCGAACCAGCGCGCGGTCCAGCCGATATCGTGGCGGCCGAGGACCAGCCGGGACAGCAGCCGCAGGTGCAGCCTGCCTGCCGGATCGGCCGCCAGCGTGACCAGCGGCTCGATGACCGCCGACACGCATTCGGCCACCGTGGCGGGGCGGCCGTCGAGACTGTCCAGCGACGACTCCCACAGCGGGCCGAGCCGTTGCTGCAGTAACGCGGCCACCAACGATTCCTTCGACCCGAAGTGGTAGTGCACCGCGGCCGGGTTCACTTCGGCCGCCGCGCACACCGCCCGGATGGAAACCCGCTCGTAGCCCGATTCCAGCAATAGGCGCTCGGCGGCTGTCAGCAGCCGCTCACGGGTATCGGGTTCCACTCGCCTCACAGCAGAATTAGAACACGTTTCAAGCAGTGATTCAAGCACCGATTGGGCCGCTGCGGACGGATCAGCAGCGGTCAGGGGTACGGCAGCGCTGAAGTGTCTCGATAATCCAGCGATACCGTTATCAGCGTGATCTCCTGCTGCTGGACGTGGACCATGGTCACCTCAGGAGATCGGACAGCGGTGGTGTTCGCCGTGGCCGCCGCAAGGTCGCGCGCCAACGCCAGGGCGCCTATGGCCGGTGACGCGACGATCGAGCCGCGCGCAGCGGGTTCAGCAGCTACAGATGTTTCCCGGTGTGTGCCGGCGAACCGACACAGGCGCTTCCCTGGCCATGGCCGGAGTCAGCGCCGCTGTCCCGCTGTCGGCAGTTCCACCGAACCGGTTGCTCCGGCAAGACGTTCGAGCACCTCCGGCAAAGGCCACCCGTTGGTGCGGTAGCGCGGCGGCCGCAGCCCGGGTATCGGTGTGATTCCGGTGATGTCGACGGCAGTGCGGAACGGCACCTGTATCGAGCGGCCGTCATCGCAGGCGAATACGAGGGCGTCGGCTTCGGGGAGCGCGCAGTCGACGTCCTCCCCCCAGACGGTCACGGTGCGCAGGCCGTCACCCTGTTCGACCACCATCAGGCTGCTGACATAACAGGGGTCGAGCTCGTCTTCGTACTTCTGCGCCAGCCATTCTCGCTGAATGTCGTATTCGGCGCCGGCGAGCAGGGCGCGGGCCCGCTGGGCCGGGGCTCGGTGCGCGGTCGCGAGCTGGTCGACCGCGACCACGCCCCCGTCGGCGTCGAGGGTGTAGCCCTGTGGCGACAACGGTCGCGTCGCCTCCCGGTACTCCTGTTCGACGACCTCGTAGACGGAGGCGACCAGCTCCGGGTCACCGGGCACGACCAGCAGGGACTGCTGATCCGGTACGAACACCACGGGGGTGTGCCGGAAGGTGCGCGTTGCCGAGGCCAGCCAGCCCTCGGCCAGCAGCCAGGACGGCAGGAAATCGCGTTCCTGGGAAACAATTTTCGCGACCCCGTCATCCGATATTTCCATCGGTGCCACTATTTCCGCGATGTTCTCGCGGGCGGCGTCGAATACTTCTTCTTCGGTGACGCCCCATTCGGCCAGTATCGATCGCGCGGGAAAAAGCACCACCTCCGGTAGATCGATGGCCACTATTTCGTCGATGAACGGAAACAGCGGCCTGCGCAGCCTGGGGGCGTCGTCGGTCAGATAGGTGGCCGCTCGCAGCATCGGGCGAAGCAGTGGTCGCACCTCACCCCAGCTGCCGGGTGCTTCCGGGCCCGCTACCAGCGCGGGCACGATGCGGGCGAGTTCGTCTCGCAGTTCGCTCTGGTCCAGACCGCGGGTTTCGCGGTACAGGTTCTGCAACTGGATCACGCCGTCGCCGTACCGGATGGCGAACTCGTCGGGATCATAGGATGCATCGCCGATACCAGCGCTTCTCATCTGCTGGAAAACCAGCAGCGCGAAATCTCTGTATTCGCACTCGTCATCGAGAGCCGACATCCGGACCCATTCCCTCGCAGTTCTTCCGGACCTGGGGCCCGGCCGGCCAGGGCGCGATGTTACACGACGTTTCCGACGGGCCGACAACTCCTGCGCCACAAGGTTCTCGGGCGCTGCCGATCCGATATCGCCACTGCGGCAGCGGGTCCGATGCCGCGCTTCAGTCCTCGTCGACAGGCGGCGGTGGCGGCACGTCGACACCGAGTTGCAGTAGGGTGAACCGCACTTCGTGGTCCCAGCTGGTGTGTCTGCTGCTGGCCCGACGGCAGCGTTCTTCGGCTGCGGCGACAACGCGGCGGTGCTCGTCGAGTTCGGCATTCATTGCCGCGATTTGGCGCGACAGCGGCTCCACCATCTGGGCGGCAGCCTGGGTCAGCACCTGCACCGCGTCGGCGCGGCGCTTACGCCTGCTGAGCAGGCCGGCGGCAAGTATGCCGCCGACGCCGGTTACCAGGCCACCCAGGACGGGGGCGAACTCCACGATCACACCGCCCTCCAATCGGCGAATGACGGCGCCAGGTGCTACTACGCACCTGTCGTCGGGTCACGAAAACCGGGGATCTGCAGCGCGGCTCCGATGGCGCCGAGCGCTTCGACCGCCGTGCGATTGCCGAGAAATTCCCATCCGGGAAAATCGGCGCCACGAGAGGTGTCGGGGCCCGCAATTTGGTCCAGGCCGAGCCCCACATGTTTGTCGAGATAGTGCAGGAGCGTTCCGACGGTGACCTCGTCACCGCGGTAGTTCGTCAGCTTCTCCTCTAAAAAAGACACTCCGTCACCTCCATCGATCAGTGCCTGCACATCCCGGCGGAAAACGTCCATATCGATACCCGCCGGGTCGATCTTTCCTTCACTCGAGTACTCACGGTGCGCCACGCAGTCGTGCGCGCTGCGGCCGATGCGGCGCAGGATGGCAGCGCATCCGCGGCGGTAGGCATCGAGCTGGACAGGGGTCCAGTCCCAGGGCTGGGTACCGCGGGACACCGCTTCGATGCCGATGGTGTGGTAATTGGCGCGGTTGGTCGGCCATCCGGGCCAGCTGCCGCGGCCGGCGTGCCAGCAGACACCCACGGCGATCACCCGGTAGCTGCCATCCTTTTCCAGGACCAACTGCGCGAGCGGACCAGGCAGGCCGGGGCGGCCGTCCTGGACTACACGCCAGTCGTCGGGTCCACCACCACCGGTGTGATGGCACAGCACACCACGGATATCAAGGAAGTCGCCGTGGCCTCGTTGCGTCCAGCCGTCGTGCTCGATCACGGTCAGCCCGGCGGCTCGCAGCACATCGGCCAGCCATACGGGGTCTCCGGTCCAGCTCATCGCTCACTCCCGTCGTCGTCCGGTGCTATACCACGACAATAGGCCCCGTTTTGACTCTTTTCAACCTAGTTTGGTCCCTATTGGGGTTATTTTGACCCCTGATTTGCTCTCCTGTTCGACCCCTTATGCGGAGGAGCTCGAATGCCGGACCCAACGGATCGGACGCTTGCCTAGCACGCCGTCCGGTACCCAGAATGATCCCCATGAATACGTCCCCCGCCGATTCGGAACAAGTGACCGCCGAAGAGACGAAACTCGACGCGGCCCTCGGCGCGGAGGTACGCGCGTTGCGGGCCCGTCGAGGCTGGAGCCAGGAGGTACTGGCCGAGCACGCCGGTTACAACAAGAAGACCATCACCCGCCTGGAGCGCGGCGAACGGGCGATGACGATGGCGCAGTTGTACAAGATCTGCAAAGTGTTCGGTGTCCGGCCGAGTGAACTAGTCACCGCCGCGGAGAAAGAAGTCGGCATCCAGTAATGCCGACGGGTTGTATCCGCGCCGACGCGCTTCGCGGACGAACCACGATACGGTGGTCGCCGCTCGATCTCCGGCCAGGTGATCCGCCATCTCCACCACGGGACGGTCTGGCGCTTCATTGCTCATGAGCGTTTCCAGTTCTACCGATCCGCGCTCGCAGGGTAGATCCCGCAACCCTCGCAGAGCCCGACTGTTCCGCACCGACACCCCGCACCGGGCGCGATATCGCACAGGAAGCTGGGCGGACTCTCCTTATCCGGTCATCCGATTCGACTTCCTGACCGAGCGCCGGGGTGACGCAACCACTCTCGATTCAATCTCTCGCCAACCTCCAGCTACCCGAACCCCGGCTCCCCGGACCACGCGTGCGTGACCTGGAGCCGAGTGTAGTTACCCTCGGCGTTCCCGCCTAGTTGTTCGGCCCGAAAACGCACAGGCCTCGACCACATCGTTCCCGTAATTCGCTCCTGGCAAACCCGTACCGCCCCCGGTGATCCGGGTCTTTTCATCAAGGGCTCCCGGCAGCCGGAACGAGTTTTCCTCCCGAGACCACCCGCCACGCTCCTGAGGGCGTCGCCGAAAACATCGGTCAGCCAACCGGGTAGGCCCAGGCCACCCACGCCAACCGGCCGATTGCGGCCAGTAACACCATCACCGGCGGTAACAACCACCACCACCGTAACCAACGCAGAGCGGCGGGCAGGATCAGCAGGACCGTGCTCAGCAACGCGAACAGCACGCCCAGCCACGCGGCCACCTCGATAGCGAGAAGGACATCGTCGTCCCACGGGCCGCGCGGGGACATATCGAATGCGGAGAACACGGCGAGCACCGCGACGAGACCGGCAACGGCAGCACCTGATCCACTGATCGCCGTGACAGCCGCCCTCATGCGGTCTCCGCCCGAGCCAACAGCTCGGGATGTCCGCACAGCACGCAGCGGTAGACGTCGATCAGGAGCCTGTCGAAACGTCTGGTGCCACCGAAGATTCCCACTTCCAGCTACCCCGCGACCCAGCGCACATGTCCGCGCCAGTTGTCTCCGCGGTCCTCCAGGAAGCCTGGTTCCAGTTCGGTGCCACCGCAGTGGGTACGCCTTGGCGCCATCATCACGGGATCGATCATGCCCGTCGGTCGGTCGCTCTTCGACCCCAGAATCTGCAAGCGGCGCAAAGCCACCGACCGCAGAGGTGTCAGGAGCCGGGTGACCCGAGCTCGGCCTCGGAGCCCGGCCCGATCGCAGCAGGCACTGCACGCCGCGCAGCCTCACCGGGGAGGCTGGTGACCGGTCCCGCCGGTGCCGGGAGGGCGAACAACCACTCGGCGGTCCGGATCCGGAGCTGATCCTGCCCATGCCACCCGCGGCGGCACAGACCACACGGAACGGGGGGCAGCGCCGACGCCGGGTGGCGACGCGGTAGAAAGGTCGAGGTGTTGTGGAACCGCTCCACAATGCCGCCGCCGAGCGGCTTCGCCCGGTCAACCGAGTACACCTGCCGAACGAGGAGAGCTGGTTCATGACGTCCGCTACCGCGCGTGCACAGATCGGGGTCACCGGCCTGGCGGTCATGGGGAGCAATATCGCCCGTAACTTCGCCCGCAACGGCTTCACCGTAGCGCTGCACAACCGCAGCATCGCCAAGACCGACGCCCTGCTGGAGGCGCACGGCAGCGACGGCGACTTCGTGCGCACCGAAACCATCGAGGAGTTCGTCGCCGCGCTACAGCGACCGCGCAGGGTCCTGATCATGGTGCAGGCCGGCGCGGCGACCGATGCCGTGATCGAAGAGCTCGCCGCGGTCATGGAACCGGGCGACATCATCATCGACGGCGGCAACGCCCTCTACACCGACACCATCCGTCGCGAAGCCTCCCTACGCAAACGCGGCCTGAACTTCGTGGGGGCCGGTATCTCCGGCGGCGAGGAGGGCGCGCTCAACGGCCCCTCGATCATGCCGGGCGGGCCGAAGGAATCCTACGCCTCGCTCGGCCCGATGCTGGAGGCGATCGCGGCGAAGGTCGACGGTACTCCGTGCTGCACCCATATCGGCCCCGATGGATCAGGGCATTTCGTCAAGATGGTGCACAACGGTATCGAGTACGCCGATATGCAGCTCATCGGCGAGGCCTACCACCTGTTCCGTGACGCGCTCGGCTTCGACGCCGGACAGATCGCCGACGTGTTCACCCAGTGGAACTCCGGCGACCTGGAGAGCTACCTGGTCGAGATCACCGCCGAGGTGCTGCGGCAGGTGGACGCGAAAACCGGACAGCCGCTGGTCGACGTGATCGTCGACGCGGCCGAACAGAAGGGCACCGGCCGCTGGACGGTCAAGGCGGCCCTGGATCTGGGTGTGCCGGTGACCGGTATCGCCGAGGCGGTGTTCGCGCGGGCACTGTCGGGCTCGCGGGACCAGCGCAAGGCCGCTACCGGTCTGGCCTCGGGCACTCTCGCCGGTAAGCCCAGCGACGTCGCCCAGTTCACCGAGGACATCCGGCAGGCGCTGTACGCGTCGAAGGTCGTCGCCTACGCGCAGGGTTTCGACCAGATCGCTGCGGGCAGCGAGGAATACGGCTGGGAACTGCGGCCCGGTGATCTGGCGACGATCTGGCGCGGCGGATGCATTATCCGCGCCCGGTTCCTGAACCGGATCAAGGAGGCCTACGACCAGAATCCGCAACTGCCGAGCCTGATCCTCGCCCCCTATTTCCGGGACGCGATCGCTACCGCTATCGATAGTTGGCGGCGCGTGGTGTCCACCGCGACCCTGCTTGGCATTCCGGTGCCCGCGTTCGCGTCATCGCTGTCGTACTATGACGCGCTGCGCGCCGAACGGCTACCCGCCGCGCTCACCCAGGGCCAGCGCGATTTCTTCGGCGCGCACACCTACGAACGCATCGACGCCGAGGGCAAATTCCACACGCTGTGGAGCGGCGACCGCAGCGAAGTCCGGGCCGACTGACCGACGGACCCGACCCGTATTCCGCACTCGGTAGCGGCAGTTCGTTACCGAAGCCCCGGGTGCTGCCTGCTTGTGCGGGCAGGCAGCACCCGGGTCGGCCTCAGCTGATGCGGTGCAACAGTGCGGCGACCTCGGCACTGCGGTAGAGGAAGCCCGCATGCGTCGTGTCCAGTGTGTGCACCTGGAACCGGTTCTGCGGGGTCAGCGCATCCGCGTCGCGAATCAACCTGTCCTGCATGGCGATCGGGAGCGACCGATCCTGGGTGAGTCGAATGAAGGTCCGCGGGACACGGCTCCACCCCGCGCCCACCCGCGCATCCGCGGTCATGACGGCGAGCGACTCGTCCGGCTGCATGATGTTGAGGAAGGCCATGAACTGCTCGTCGGTGGCATCGGCCATCGTTGCCGCCTTGAGAGTGCGCAGCAGGTCCGGATCAGCGGTGCGATAGTTGGCGCGACCTACGCCGAGCACAGTCGGATCACCGACGTTGAGTCCGGCGAGCGCCGGGAGCAGGCTGGTGGCGAACTCCGGTTCCGCCATGTACTCGATCGGGTCGGCCGCCGCCGTGCAGACCCAGGCCGAGATGTAGACCAACCGGTCGATCAGGTCCGGGGCTCGGTCGGCGACCGCACCGATGGTCACCCCGCCGAGGCTCGCACCGACCAGGACTACCGGCCCGTGCTCGCGAAGCCGCCGCACCACGGCGAGCACGGCGTCCACATTGTCGTCGAGAGTTACCCGCGACAAAGTCGACGGTTCGCCCGCCAGCGCGTCGAGATCCTGTGGGCACTGGTAGGACATCGGGTACTGGGCGTCGAAACCGTGTCCCGGCAGATCGACGGCGTAGGAGCGCAGACCGAGCAGCGCGAGTTCTCGTTGCAGTGGAGCCCACATGAACGAACTGGTGCCCGAACCGTGCACCAGCACCAGGGTCGGGGTCGCGCCGGTGGGTGCGGAAGGTGCGGGCGAGTGCGTTGACATACGAAATACCTGTCGTGTCGATGTGATTCATCCATCGGCGACACGTATGAACAGGAACCCCATTGGGTCCTGACACAGTCCACCCCTGCCACAGGGTGGAAGCGTGCGCCGGCTAGGCGGCGCGCAAACGAATGTAGAACTCCATGCCCGCCAACATACCCGACTCCAGGCTCGGCGACTCACCACCTCACGCCGTCATGGATGCCACGACAGCGGCGGTCGTTTCGGCCAAGGCGGCGTTGTCGTTCGGTGCGTCGGGGCGCCCGGTCGTCGACGAGGTGAGCAGCACCAGCAGCAGCGGCGCACCGCCCGGTGACCACACCACCCCGGCATCGTTGACCGTGCCGTAACTGCCGCCACCGGTTTTATCGGCCGCTGTCCAGCCCGCAGGAAGCCCGGCGCGGATACGTTCACCAGAGGTGACGCTGGCGCGCATCCAGTCGGTCAGAGTCTGTTTCGCCGCGGCGGGCAAGCCGGACCCGAGCAGCAGTTCGCGGTAGCCGTCGGCCAGGCCGGTGGGTGTGGTGGTGTCACGCGGGTCGCCGGGTTCGGCGCTGTTGAGTTCCGGTTCCCACCGGTCGAGGCGGGTTGCGGTGTCGCCGAGCGAGCGGGCGAAACCGGTGACCGCCGCGGGCCCGCCGAGACGACGCAACAGCAGGTTTGCGGCAGTGTTGTCGCTCCGGGTCAGGCTGGCCTCGCACAGCTGCGCCAACGTCAGGGTGCGGCCCTGCGCGGCGGAGGTCACCGGCGAGTTCACGACGATATCGGCCGCAGCGACAGGCACCGGCTCGTCGAGGGTGAGGCGACCCTGGGTGTGCAGCCGCAGGATGGCGGCGGCCGCGTACACCTTGAATGTCGAGCACATGGCGAACCGCTCCTCGCCGCGCCGGATGTAGCTCAGGTTGCGGCCGGGGTCGT
Source organism: Nocardia donostiensis (assembly GCF_002081715.1). Taxonomy (GTDB): domain Bacteria; phylum Actinomycetota; class Actinomycetes; order Mycobacteriales; family Mycobacteriaceae; genus Nocardia; species Nocardia donostiensis. The sequence goes on from NZ_MUKP01000008.1 coordinate 107,801, forward strand.
GGGCGATGACGCCGAGCCGAATGTGTTTGCGCTCTTCGATTCCGGCCAGCGCGATATCCAGCTCGGCCCAGCGTGCATCATCGGCACCGGGCCGGGCGGGCGCCGCGGGGCGGGCACCGCAGGCGGCGGTCACCGACAGCGCCGACACCGCCAGCGCGGAGACGAGCAGGCGGCGGCGGGTCAGCGGGGCGGGGACGATCGTTCGGTGTGCGTTCACCACGGCAGCACAGCATCGCAACGGCGGGCAACGCCAATACCGGACCACCATCCCAGCGAGTCGGTGTCACTATCGCCGCACGTCGGCGATGGTTGTCCGGGCACATCACGGGCGCAGACGCAGAGCGGGGCGACAGTAGCGGACCCAGGTTCTGATTCGATGGCGGCATGGATCTGATCCGGCATCTACGCTTCTTCGTCGCCATCGCCGAAGAGGGCCATTTCGGTAAGGCCGCCGTCGCGCTCGGGATGACCCAGCCCCCGCTGTCGCAGGGACTTCGGCGGCTCGAACAGCATCTGGGCGTCGAACTGATCAACCGCACCGCACAGGGCGCGGTGCTCACCCTTGCCGGACGTGAACTGCTCCCCCGCGCTCGCCTGCTCGTCGACGACGCCGCCCGGCTCCTGGCCGAGGCACAGCGGATCGCGGGTACCCGCGGCGCGGTGCACTGGGGCGTCGCAGGCGCGATTCCGGACCGGGTGGTCACCGCCTGCGTCGGGGCGCTGCGCGGCGGCGGGACTGTAACCACAACCACCGGGGCCAGTGTCGATCTCGTCGCCGAAGTGCGGTCCGGGGTGTGCGATGTGGCGGTGGTCGAGCATCCGGCCCTGGTGGACGGCGTCGTCGCACGGCCCGTCGTCAAACTGCCGCGCTGGGTGGTTGTTCCCGCCGAACATCGCAGCGCAGGCGCGCAACGGCCCACCTTCCCGATGCTGACCGGTCTGGCTTTCGCCGCCGCTGCGCGGGCCACCAACCCGCCTGCCTTCGACACGGTCCTTGACCTGCTGCGCGAACGGGGCCTCGACCCGGTTACCGTATCCGCATCCGACGACCGGGCGGTGTTCGCCGCGGTCGCCGCAGGCAATTGTTTCGGCCTCACCGCGTCACCACCCACCGAGGTGCCCGGCCTGACATGGTTGCGGATGGCTCCCGATGCGCTGGCGTTGCGGGTGCGGGTCGTGCACCGGCCGGGCGCCGAGGCGCATGCCGATGTGGTGGATCGGGTGCTGTACCGGGAGCGGCAGCGATGAGCGGAGCACACCATCGGATCCGTGATGTGTTCGCCGACGCGGGCTGCACCGGATGGTTGCATGCGCGCCGCTGCGACGGCAGCGCGGACGAGGTGTCGGTCGGCGGTGGAGAACGTGTGGTGACCGCGTCGGTGTACAAGCTGGCGTTGTTCATCGCGTTCTGCCGGTGTGTCGACGCGGGGCTGATCGACCCGGCCGAACCGCTGACCGTGCGCCCTGCGGAGTGCACTCCCGGCCCGACCGGTATCGCCACTCTGCACGATCCGGTGACGTTGAGCCGCCGCGATCTGGCGACATCGATGATGACGGTGTCCGACAATGCGGCCGCCGATGTGCTGCTCGGTGAGGTCGGTCTCCGCGCGATCGAGGACCTGCTCACGGGCCTCGGCCTGACGCAGACCAGGATCGTCGGCGGCACCGCCGACATCCATCGCAGCCTGGTGCGCGATACCGACACCCACACCACCGCAGAGGCGTTTGCCGCGCTCGCCGACAACGACGACGCGTGGTCGGTGTCCGCATACGATCCGGCCTACACCAGCGCGACAACCCCGGAGGAGATGACGCGGCTGCTGCGGGAGGTGTGGTCGGGTGCCGTGCTGTCACCCGGCCAGACCGAATTCGTCCGGACTGTTATGCGTAATCAGATCTGGCCGCATCGCATCGCTTCGGCTTTTCCGCACCGCGGTGTGTCGGTAGCGGGTAAGACCGGCACCGTCGGGATCATCCGCAACGAGGTCGCCGTCGTCGAGTTCCCTGAGGAATACCCCGTCGCTGTCGCGGTTTTCACACGTGCCGCCCGCGCCGACCCGGCCCTGCCGATCGTGGATGCGGCCATCGCCGAAACGGCCCGGATCGCCGTCACGGAATTACGCAGGCCGCTACCCGATTGAACTCAGGGCACCGAGGTTCGGCCCGATGCTACTTCACCCGATCTCGCTGGGCCGAGGCCGTGTCCTGCGGGAGCGGGCGCGTAGCACGCGAACAACCGCTGCCTTTCCGCGCCGGCCTGCGCACAGAATTTGACCTCAATAACAGTTGAGGTAGCACGGTGACGGTATGACTGCGAAGACAATTCAGCCACCCCTGGTCACCGACACCACCACCGACCACTCCGCCGATATCGCCGCCATCGAGCAGATCATCCGCAATGTGGAAACGGCCTACAACACCAACGACGCCGAGCTGATGACCGCCGATTTCACCGCGAACGCCTCCGTGGTCAACGCGGTCGGGGTCCAGCTCACCGGACGGGAAGCGCTACTGGCGGCGAACCAGCAGGGACTCGCCGGTTTCCTGAAAGACCAGTACGCGCGCTACGAGGTCACCGACATCACCTTTCTGCGCCCCGATATCGCGATCGCGCACAAGGCTGCGCGCGCCACTACCGCCGACGGCACGCTCATCGATACCGATCCCGCGATGATTGCGCTGTATGTATTGGTCAAAGAGAACGGGCGCTGGTGGACCGCGGCCCGGCAGAACACGCTGGTCCCCACGTCCGGCTGAACAGCCGGAGCAAAGACCCGATGTACGACTGGGAGACGCTCGGCGGAAGCACCGCATCCGTCACGTCGGCGTCCGATGCGGCCAACAGATAGACGCCTTGCCGATTCCGCACCGCGCGCAGTGCGGAGTCGGCAAGGGCTCTGCAATGACCGGATACCGCCCCGCTTCGGCCTACGCCACCTGTGTTTCTTTGCGGAGCGCGATCATGGTGTGCCCGGTATCGGCGTCCACCCGTCGCGCCAGTTCCGTAAAACCCAGCCGATCGTACACTGCGCGTGCCGTCGCATTGCCTTCGTACACCTCGAGCGTGACGTTGCCGTGCATGGCGATGGCATGCTCCACCAGCATCCGCCCGATACCTCGGCGATGCGCCTCGGGCGCGACGAAGAGGCCACCGATTTCCGAGCCGATCATGCCCAGCAGACCGACCACGGTCTGATCCAGTTCAGCGACCCAGTTGTCGGCCTGCTGCAGGTAGATCTCGCGCATTTTGCGGGCGCGCTCACCGCGCCCTTCGTCGGGAATGAAGGGGTGCGCCTGCCGAGCCGCCCGCGACCACAGATCGAGCACTACTTCCTCGTCGCCGGGCTCGTACCGGCGGATCAACACGTTCATCGACACCCGATGAGGCTACGGACAGTTCCGTGCGCACGGCAACGGATTATCCCAGGCAGCAGCCCCCTGTTTGCGGTCACAAAACCCGGGTAACGCGTGGCACGGATCACAAATATGCAGAGGAGCTACAGCGATGACCGATGTCGCGTCACAAGGCCCGGGCCGAGGAGACGACCGCCGTGTCCTCACCAACCGGCAGGGCCATCCGGTGTACGACAACCAGAACCAGCGCACGATCGGCGCGCGCGGACCCGCCACCCTGGAGAACTACCAGTTCCTGGAGAAGATGAGCCATTTCGACCGGGAACGCATCCCTGAGCGTGTGGTCCACGCGCGCGGCGTGGTCGCCTACGGCTATTTCGAAGCCACCGGTACCTGGGGCGATGAACCGATCAGCAACTACACCCGCGCAAAAATCTTCGCCGAGGCAGGTAAACGCACCGATCTGGCGATTCGCTTCTCCACCGTGATCGGTGGACGCGACTCGTCCGAAGCCGCGCGCGACCCGCGTGGTTTCGCGATCAAGTTCTACACCGAGGACGGCAACTGGGACCTGGTCGGCAATAATCTCGGCGTCTTCTTCATCCGCGACGCCATCAAGTTCCCCGACGTCATCCACGCCCTCAAACCCGACCCGGTGACGTTCCGGCAAGAGCCGGCCCGGATCTTCGACTTCATGTCACAGACCCCGGAATCGATGCACATGCTGGTAAATCTGTTCAGCCCGCGCGGCATCCCCGCCAACTACCGCACTCAGCAGGGGTTCGGGGTGAACACCTACAAATGGGTCAACGCCGAGGGCGTTACTCATCTGGTCAAATACCACTGGATCCCGAAGGCCGGGGTGCACAGCCTCACCGCCGCCGACGCCGCTGCTATCCAGGCACAAGATCTGGGCCACGCCAGCAAGGACCTCTACGAGCACATCGCGGCGGGCGACTACCCGGAGTGGGAGCTGCGGGTGCAGCTCATGAGCGACGACGAGCATCCGGAACTGAACTTCGACCCGCTCGACGATACGAAAGTCTGGCCGGAAAACGAGTTCCCGCCGAAACCGGTCGGCAAGATGGTGCTCACCGACAATGTGCGCAATCAATTCCTCGAAAACGAGCAGATCTCCTTCGGCACCGGTGTGCTGGTGGACGGTCTCGACTTCTCCGACGACAAAATGCTGGTCGGGCGCACCTTCTCCTATTCGGATACGCAGCGCTACCGGGTGGGACCGAACTATCTGCAGCTGCCGGTGAACAGCGCCAAAAACGCTCACGTGGCGACGAATCAGCAGGGCGGCCTGATGGCTTACCACCTCGACGACTCCGGTGACAACCCCCACGTCAACTACGAGCCGTCCATCACCGGCGGTCTCCGGGAAGGACAGTTACCGACACATGATGAGCAGGGGCCGGAAATCACCGGCCGGTTGACCCGCACACGCATCCCGCGCACCAACGATTACGAACAGGCGGGCCAGCGCTACCAGCTCATGCAGGCGTGGGAGCAGGACGACCTGGTCACCAATCTCGTCACCAATATCGGGCAGGCAGCCCGTGAGGTGCAGGAGCGCATGGTGTGGCATTTCTACCTGTGCGATGACGAGCTCGGCCAACGCGTCGGCGACGGACTGGGCATCAGCGCCGACGACGTTCGCGACCTGGCACCTCTGGCCAGTCAAACACTGTCGGAGGACGAGCTGCAGCGCGCCAAGAACCTGGGCAAGAACGGACCGCGCAAGGTCGACGGCCTGCAGATGACGCACTGCGTGCCGAACGAACGGGAGGTGCACGCCGCCTGATCGCGCCGACAACCACGGACCCGGCTACCTGGGTCGGCAGCCGGGCCCGTCACCGTCGGGTGACCGCTTACCGCGGCGCCATCCGGATGGCGCCGTCGAGACGGATGGTTTCGCCGTTGATCATCGGATTCTCCACGATGTGGCGGGCCAGCGCGGCGTACTCGGCCGGGTCGCCCAGCCGGGCGGGGTGCGGTACCTGCGCCCCGAGCGCGGCGATCGCCTCATCGGGCAGCGTCGCGAACAGCGGCGTGTGGAACAGCCCCGGCGCGATGGTGACGACACGGATGTTCACCGACGCCAGATCGCGGGCGACCGGCAGGGTAAGGCCGACGATGCCGCCCTTGGACGCCGAGTAGGCGGCCTGACCGATCTGGCCGTCGAACGCGGCCACCGAGGCGGTGTTGATGATGACGCCCCGCTCCTCGCCGACCGGCTCGGTGGCGGCGATACGTTCGGCGGCCAGCCGGATGACGTTGAAGGTGCCGATCAGGTTGATATTCACCACGCGGCTGAAATCGGCCAGTGGGAACGCGCCCTTCTTGCTGACCGTCTTGATGGCGTTGCCGATACCCGCGCAGTTCACCGCGATCCGCAGTTCACCCAGTTCCGCTGCGGTGTCGAGCGCCGCGGTGACCTGCTCCTCGTTCGTGACATCGGCCGGGGCGAACACCACGCCGTCACCCAGTTCTTCGGCCACGGCCGCACCGGACGACGACGGCAGATCGATGATGACGACCTTCGCGCCCTGGCCGTGCAGTTCCCGCACCGTTGCCAGCCCCAGCCCCGAAGCACCCCCGGTCACCACTGCCACCACGTTGTTCAGTTGCATATCGTTCCCTTCTCATCCAAACCCGGTCCCCGATGCCCGAGCACCTGCCGCGGTGCATCCCGCGGCAGGTGTAGCCCGAATCACCGGCGACTCTGCCCGGCGGACATCGTGATCCACCCGACAGCGGACACGAGTCTAGACAGACACAACGAAAAGAAGGCGCGCGCCGTCAGTCCGGGCCGGATCAGGGGCCGCGCCACCAGGGACAGTGGGCATCCGAGCCACCGACCTGATGACCGGCGATTTGCTGACCCCACCGGGAGCCCCCGGTGGGGTCGGTCAGACCAGGACGATCAGCATGCTCAGCAACGCCATGACGATCACCCAGAGCCCGATCAGCAGATGCGCTGATTGCGGGGTCTCGGTACTCGGCAGGTATCGCGAATTGCGCTGGGAAATGTTCCGCACTGCGGTGGAGGTCTGCATCGCCGTACTCCTTCGCCAGTGTGTATACCTTTCGGTGACCGGCTACCCCATTATCGGCCGTAACACCATGGCGGGGCAGCGATTTCGGACACACCAGCGCAACGAACGCATAAACGAGCCCCCTGGCCGCCTGGTGTGCGGCTGCGGCGTCGTCTGTGCTGACGAGCTGCGGTGGCCACGTCCGCCCCTGGCGCCGGGACACACCGCTGCCGTCGACGGCGTGCAGGCGGAGGCTGGTCAGCCCGCGTCGGTGAGGAACGACAACCGCACCTGCCGGTCCGGGTTGTCGACGTTGATGTCCACCAGCGCGATCGACTGCCACGTGCCGAGCGCCAGCGCACCGCCGAGCACGGGAACCGTCGCATACGGGGCGATCATGGCGGGCATGACGTGGGAGCGCCCGTGACCACGGGAACCATGCGCATGCCGCCACCGGTCGTCGGCGGGCAGCAGATCCCGCAGTGCGGCCAGCAGATCGTCGTCGCTGCCCGCACCGAGCTCCAGCACTGCGACACCCGCGGTGGCGTGCGGCACGAAGATGTGCAGCAACCCGTCGCCGCCCGCTTCCCGAACGAACGACGCGCACTGCGGGGTGATGTCGTGCACCACCTCGCGGTGACCGGTCCTCACGTCGAGCAGTGTGCTTTTCATACTGCTCATACTCCCCCATATTCCGCAGGTGGTCCGTTACGGACGGCCCGCAGGCAATGGCCGCTCAGCCGATATTGGCGGAGAGGTCGGGCAGTATCCGCAGCGCCTGATCGGCCCAGTTGTTCCAGGCGTGGATACCGTGGGACGGATAGTCGTAGTGGGCATTGCCGCCGCCCAGGGTCGCCATCCGGATCTGGAAGGCGCGGGTGTTCACCAATGCCAGCGCCTCGAGCGCCATCCCGTTGAGGGTGCCGATGGTCGGACCGTCGGTGGCAGTGGGCAGACCGCTGGCCGCCGATATCCACAGCCGGGTGTTGTTCGCGATCAGCTTCGGGGCTGCGACGAACGGGTCGATGTGCAGCCACTTCGGATCCCACGGCGCGGCCATCGAGTCAACGTTGTAGCCGCCCGCGTCGATCATGGCGAGGCGGATCGCCTCCCGCATCCCTGGCGCGGAGATGTTCAGGTAGCCGGAGAACGAGCCGGCGAAGCTGAACTGACCCGGGTAGTGCGCGGCCAGGGTGAGCGCGGCGCTGCCGCCCATGGACAGACCGAACACCCCGTTGCGGTGCGCGGCGAATCCGAGTCGGTCACGCAGCGCCGTCGGCAATTCCCTGGTCAGGAAGGTCTCCCACCGATAGGTGTAGGACTTACCCGGCCCCGCCGACAGGACCTGCAGACCACCCGACCCCGACGACGACCCGGTTTGCGGCGGAATACCGAAGAAGGTGCTCGGCGCATTCCAGTCGGTGTAGAAACTGGATTGCCCGCCGACCGGCATCACGACGTTGATATTCCACTTGGTGAATTCCCGGGCGATATCGGTATCGATTTCCCAGCCACTGAGGTCTTCACGCGCCCGCATACCGTCCAGCGCGTACACCACCCGCGAGGTGTTCCCGTCGGCGGCGCGGAAAACACGCGTTTTGATCGGCCCCATACTGGAGTCGACCCAGAAGTCGAACCCAGCCGGATCGAACGCGGCTCGCGCGGCCGTGCCACCGCTGACCAGGGAAAAACCTTGGATCAGGACGGCGATCACGACGGCGAGGATCAGCCCGTGGCCGCGACGGTCGCGCCGGGGAATCGCCGACCAGGGGCGTCGGGCAGACATAGTGGCAATGGCCTTTCGTTCGAGCGAACACTTTTCTGCCACCGCCCGCCACTGCGGGCGATGGAAATCCAGACCGGTGACGCTGAACGGCACAGAAAGGCCCTCCGTAGCACCGCGTCACCAGTCGTTCTTTCGCTCGAACAGAACCAATAGTTACCGTATTGTGATATACCCCTCCCGACTCTCCCCTGACGTATAACCGATCCCGAGCCGACCTGCGCACCCGCGGCCCGGTGCGCTCCTTCACCGTGCTGCCCGCGTCGACCGGCAACGGCACTCAGATCACGAACCAGGACTCGTCCGAGGCGGGCAAGCACGGCATTACTGTCATCGACCCCTGCCTGCGTCCTGTGATCTTCGCGCGTTTCACGCAGTGCAGCGCCCTCGCGTAATGTGCCCCATCGAGGAGGAGCCGACGATGAGCGAACGTATCCCCAGCCAGTGGGAAGAGATCACGGCCGCCGACCCGACGCATTCCACCTGGTATGTGGAACGGTTCCGGACGATGGCGGCGGCGGGCCAGGACATCGTCGGGGAGGCGCGGCTGATCGACGCGATGCTGGGCCGCGGCGGGCGGGTTCTCGACGCGGGATGCGGGCCGGGTCGGCTGGGCGGATATCTACACCGGGCAGGCCATACCGTGGTGGGCGTCGATGTCGATCCGGTACTGATCGCCGCGGCGCAGGAAGACCATCCCGGCCCGACCTGGCTGGTCGGGGATCTCGCCGAATTGGACCTGTCCAGCCGGGGAGTGGAGCCCGATTTCGATATCGTCGTGTGCGCGGGCAACGTGATGACCTTCCTTGCTCCGTCCACGCGGCGGACGGTGCTGGCCGGGTTCGCCCGTCACCTCGCCCCCGGCGGCCGGGCGGTCATCGGGTTCGGCGCCGATCGCGGCTACGAATTCCCCGAATTCCTGGCCGACGCCGCGGCGGCGGGCCTCACCGAGGATTTGCTGCTGTCCACCTGGGATCTGCGTCCGTTCACCGAGAAGTCCGACTTCCTGGTCGCCATATTCTCGCAGGCGCGTTGACTTCCTCCCCACCGTGAACGGTGGGGATTCCTACGCAGCCTCACCCGTGGTGGGGTCTGTTCGGTGGGTTCCTGTTTCACAGAGACGTGCCTCCCACTTACGCGGCAGGGCTTACGGTCTCTCCGCAGGCGTTCAACCTCTCGGCCCGTCCAGCCGCGAGAATATTCTTGGCCGCGTTCGCATCGTGGTCGTGGCTGGCGCCACAGGTGCATGCCCATTCCCGGACGTGCAAGGGTTTCTTCCCACCCACAGCCCCGCACACCGAACACCTTTGCGTGGAGGGGAACCAGCGGTCGACCTTCCTGAACCCGCGGCCGTATCGGTGGGCTTCTCCTCCAACATGCGGGTGAACAGGCCCCACCCGGCATCGTGCACCGACTTCGCGAACCCGCCCGCTGATCATCAGACCGAACTCCGGCATCGTTCGCTCATCGGCGCGGAAGATGTTGGTGCACAGCGCTTATACCGTCGGCCACCGCACCTGTCGTCTCGGTATCGAAATATCTGGCCGCAGAACGGTCGACGCTGTACTCCACCGCGAAGGCGTGCCCGTGTGGGCTGGGAAGCGAGCGTGGTGCGCGCCTATCGTCTACCCCGCGCCCCTCCCCGAGCGGTTCGACGCCGTCACCTCAACCGCTGCTGCGGAGATTTACCGCGATGTCGGAGGGCCCTGGAATGATTCGGTCACATGAACGCCACTGGAGACGACGTCCGCGCCTTCGCTTTGTCACTGCCCGAGACAGCCGAGCAATTCACGTGGGGCATGCCCACTTTCCGTGTGGCGGGAAAGCTGTTCCTCACCCTCCCGGAGTCCGAAACCTCCATGGCGGTCCGCTGCCCCACCGTCGACCGCGATGAACTCGTCGTCGCCGAACCGCACAAATTCTGGATCGCGGCCCACGAAGCGAACAACCCGTGGGTCCGAGTCCACCTCGCCTCCCTCGACGACCGTGACGAACTGGAAGCCATCGTCGTCGATTCGTGGCGGCAGGCCGCGCCGCGGCAGCTACTCGACGACTCCGAATGACGCGGTATAGCACCGTTCACGAAAACGTCGGTGAGGTCCTGCGGGAGCTCACCGACCGAAGCTGGATCACCCGCGACCCGAGTGGGCGCTACACCCTCACCGACGCCGGCCGGTCAGCGCATTCCGCAGCGGCGCAGATCGTGGGGCGCGTCCGGGGAACTTTCGAGCGCGGGAGTCACCGAACAGGAATTCACCCAGATGATGGACATCCTGGGCCGCATCCTCGCGTGTGGTCCCCTGATGACGAGAACGTGACGACCTCGATGTCTTACGCTCGGACAAAGTCCGAGCTGGTTCCAGCACTACACAGCGATGTTGCTGTGGTTCGCCGCGAAGTTGTTCGCGTTCGCGATGCGCTGCGCTCGTGCGTGGCCGGAGCTTCGCTCGTAGTACTGGTCGAACACTGCTGCCGCCTGGCCGGGCGACTGCGCGGATTGCAGGTGCGCCCACGCGGTCGTTTCGGTGGCTCGCACCCCTTCCCCGCCCCGCATCTCATACACCAGGAAGTCGACCTGGACATCCCAGTCTGTGACGCTCTGACCACGGCTCGCGGCAAACGCTTCCAGCGCCTCCCTTCGTCCACCACGCCATTGAGCCAGTCCGATCGCGCCTTCGCCGGGATTGTAGGCGCCTGTGTTGAAGCCCGATTCGGTCTGCAGATTGCCGACGATTCCCGCCGCTTGCGCCGGTGTCAGCCCATGCTTCTCGATGAGGCGCTGATAGATCTTGTCCGCCGTCACCTTCTGGCCCGCGCCCATCGGTTGTGGGGCAGCGTTACTGACGACCGGGCTGGCCGTGGGTTGATAACCGCGGTTATAGGTGGGGGTGGCGGTGGGGTAGCCTCCGCTGTAAGCGGGTGGGGTGGAGTTGCTGGTCGTCGGCTGCTGGCCGTAGTCCACATTACGGGACTGCCTGTCCAGTTCCTCGTACGCGTCGCTGACGTCACCTGCGGCCTCGGTGACAGCTTTGTCGATATTGGCCACCGCGGTGACTTGGGTGAGCAGGTCAGGTTTTTTCGGTACGCCGCCGACGATCTCCTTGATTGCTTTCACGAGCTCTTCGACTTCGGTCCGCACGGTATTGCTGACGCTCGCCGACATCCCTGCGATTTCGGCGATATTGGTGTCCAGCGACTCCCAGTCCTCCTGGTATTGCTCGACCTCGTCCTTCTTGTCCTCGTATCGGTTCTCCAGTTCACTGGTTTCGTACTGGCGTTTACCCAGGTTGTCGAGACTTTCGACGGTGATCGTCTGCGCCGTTCCGTCGCCCAGACCTTCCATCAGCTTATCCAGTACCGCCTCTGCGTGAGTCAGATAGCTGTTGAGCAGCTCGGCGTCTGTAACTCTGGGCAGCTTCACCGGATCGGCCATGATCCACCTCTCACCACACGCCCCACGGGGCGGCCATCAGACAGCGAATTCTGCCGCTCGCACCGGCGGATGGGGCGCTGAAAGCCCCTCGGTATCGATATCATGGCCCCTACCGGTTTCGTCGCCTCATCTCGAATCCCGCTCGCCGTAGTGCTGGACTTCGCTCCGCCGAGCTCTTCCGGCAGGTAACCGCAGTTTAGTCGGCATTACGCCGCCCTCCCTCCCGAAAATGGGAATACCTACGCTGGATTCATGCCGCGGACAAGGAAGAGGTGTGCCCGTGATCAGGGTGTTCTTGGTCGACGATCACGAGATCGTCCGGCGCGGTATCAGTGACCTCATCGCAGTGGAACCGGATCTGGAGGTGGTCGGCGAGGCGGGCGGCGTCGCTCAGGCGTTGAGCCGGATCCCGGCGCTGCGCCCGGATGTGGCGGTGCTGGATGTGCGGTTGCCCGACGGCAACGGTATCGAGCTGTGCCGCGAGTTGTTGTCGACGAATCAGGAGTTGCGTTGTCTGATCCTGACCTCGTTCACCGATGAGCAGGCGATGCTCGACGCGATCCTGGCGGGGGCCAGCGGCTACGTCGTCAAAGACATCACCAGCCTGGAGCTGATCGACGCCATCCGCGAAGTCGGGGCGGGCAAATCGCTACTGGACAATCGCGCTGCCGCCGCGCTGATGGCGAAACTGCGGTCCGATGCCGAAGCGGCGAGCGGCCCGCTGGCCGGGTTGACCGAGCAAGAACGCACCCTGCTCGCGCTGCTCGGCGAGGGGCTCACCAACCGCCAGATCGCGGCACGGATGTTCCTGGCGGAGAAGACGGTGAAGAACTACGTATCGCGTTTGCTGAGCAAACTCGGCGTGCAGCGACGCACCCAGGCTGCCGTGCTCGCTTCGAAGCTGCGCCAGTCCAGCGGCAAGGAGTGACTACCGAGCAGGCGATGAGGAACCGGTGGCTAGCGTTCGAGCACTACCTCCAGCACCTCGTCGATCGGGCGGCGTGGCGTCGGCGGTGGCCGGGGCGCGGTCGATTCGCCGATACGGATCAGTGCCTGCGGATGCGTCATGTTCAGCAGGTCGGCGACTCTCGCCCGAACCGACGGCACCTCGGTCATATGCGTCAGCACACAGGTGGACAGGCCTTCGACAGTGCATTCCAGCAGGACCGCCGACAGCGCGGTACCACAGGCCAGTAGTGACGGCGCGGAATCGTCCCGGGTCGACAGCGCGATGAGGGTGGCGCGGTCGTCGGCATCGGGTTCGCCTGCGGGCGCGGCGGACCCAGCGGGAAAGACCCGGCCTGCGGGCACGTGCGCGGAGGTGCGCGACGACGGCAGCGCCGAGGCCGGGATGCCCACCTCCTTACGTGCGGTATTGCCCGCCCACCAGGTCAGTTCCCTCTGGTACCTGGGGTCGTGTCTGCGCAGAGCGGCCGTGGTCTGCGAGATATTGTCCAGTTCGCGTAGCTGCCCGGCATCGAGCACCCGCAGATCGACATGCCGGCGACGGCACAGGCTGCGCAGCACCACCTCCAGGCCGGCCCACGATTCGGGCGGGGTCATCGGCATCCGATCGGTGTATCGGGCATCGATCGCGGCGGCCAGCAGTTCGTCGGCCTCCAGTGCCCGATGCCATCCGGTGAACGTCAGCGACGCCAGATGCGCGCGGTCGGCCGGCTCAGGGAATTCGATGACACGCACCTCCCATCCGGCCGCGGCACAGGCCGTCTGGGCATGGTCGAGCACCGCGCCGCAGGCCAGGATGCCCTGACAGTTGAAGGCATCGGTCGAGGGAAGGAGCCGTCCCGCGTCGACGAACAGTGCCGCGACAGAACCGTCCCACCGCCAGCGCCACGGTTGGCTGTTGTGCAGCGACGGTGCGCGGCAGGCACGAGCCAGCACCCGGCGCACCGTGTCGATGTCCGGATTTCCCTCGCTCATCCCACCTCCTCACCGCTGGCCATCCCGCTATCACGTTCCGAGCCCGCACGCGACGGGCGCATGCGGGACCGTCCTCGGTCGGCGGTTTCAGTCTTGTCCCCGGCGCAGCGGTTCGGCAGGGTCCAACGGCCCTGGTTTCGGTACTACCGCGGCCCTCGGTGGCCGTGATCAGGCGCTATTGCGGGTTGTCACCGGTCCGGGCTGGTAACTTGTGCTCGCAGACCGATCCGACGAATTCCCCGACGGTCAGTTCTGGCATCCCCCGCGCCAGATCGGCTTCGGTGATGATCCCGACCACCTTTCCCTGCTCGGTGACCGGAAGCCGGCGCACCTGGTATCGCTGCATGAGCGCCAGCGCTTCAGCCATATCGGTGCCGACGTCGACGGTGCGCAGTTCATCTCCCTGGGCGAATTCACCGGCTGTCGCTGTGCTCGGGTTGCGGCCCAGCGCAAGACAGTTCACGACGATATCCCGGTCGGTGACGATCCCGACGGGATGGCCCTCGCCGTCACAGATCAGCAGGGAGCCGATATCCCGCTGCCGCATCTGCTGTGCCGCGACATCCAGAGTGTCGCGTACTCCGATGGAGACCACATCCTCATGCATTACCGACTTCGCTGTGCTCATATCTGGCCTCCCAACCAGGTCTGCACGATGGTGGTGCGACCATCATCGCCAGCCGCCTCGCACCGGGCCAGGGCACAAGGTAACGACCTGTGGCTACCTTCGGTAACCACCGGGTTCGATCGCTCAGGGCACGAGCACCGCCGCACCGTCGAACCGGCCGTTCGACAGATCGTCCAGAGCCTGGTCGGCGTGGTCGAGCCGATATCTGTGGGTGGTCACCTGGATCGGATGCCGGGCGGCGAAGGCGAGGAACTCCCTGGCCTGGGCTCGGGTATTGGCGGTGACGCTGCGTATCTGCCGTTCCCGGAACAGGTGGCGCTGATAGTTCAGCGGCGGCACGTCGCTGAGATGGATACCGGCCAGCGCCAACGTCCCGCCCGCGTCGAGCGCTGCCAACGCGGGCGGCACCAGCTCGCCTGCCGGGGCGAACAGGATCGCCGAATCCAGCGGTTCCGGCGGCGGCTCGGCGGGGCCCTGTACCGATGCCGCACCGAGCTCGAGCGCGAGCGTTCGGGCTGCCTGTCCGCGGGTCATCACGTGGACACGGGCGCCACGAGTGAGGGCCACCTGCGCGGTCAGATGCGCGCTGCCACCGAAACCGTAGATGCCGAGCACACCGTCCTCGGGTACCTGGGCCCGCATCAGCGCGTGATAGCCGATGATCCCCGCGCACAACAGCGGCGCCAGTTCTTCGTCGCCGTACCCCGAGGGCAGCGCGAGCGCGTAATCGGCGGGAGCCAGGGCGTATTCGGCGTATCCGCCGTCGGCGTCCCAGCCGGTGTACCGAGAGGACTGGCACAGGTTCTCCGTGCCGCGGCGACAGTATTTACACGTGCCGCAGGTATGACGCAGCCACGGGACGCCGACCCGGTCGCCGGGCGCGAGATCACTTGTCGTGCCCGGCCCGGCGAGCACGACTTCGGCGACGACCTCGTGACCGGGCACCACATGCGGCCGGTGGACCGGCAGATCACCTTCGGCCACGTGCAGATCCGTCCGGCACACCCCGCATGCGAGGACCCGGACCAGCAGTTCGCCTGTGGCCGGGGTGGGAATGGGCACGTCGAGCCGCTCCAGGGGTCCGCTGGCGACCGGCCTGGGCGTGCTCACCCGCCAGGCGCGCATCGTCGCGTTCTTGCCCATCCCTGCTCTCCGTTCCTCACCAGGTATCCGGATCGGCGCTGTGGACGGTCTGGGTGGCTCAGGCGACCAGTCTGAGACCGCTGACGATCGTGGGCTCGATCGTGATCACCGCTGCCGTTCGCGGTTCCACCCACGGCTGCAGGGTACGGCCGTATTCGGCGACCCGTTCGGGGGTCGTGACAGTACGCGCCAGCCCGGTGACCACCACCGACCAGCCGATGCGCCGCACGGGATCTATTTCGTCGGCCTCATAGGCGACGACGACCGATCTGCCGGGCCGCATCAGCGCGGCCAGCCCGGACAGCAGCCGCGTGCGCACGACCACGAAACCTTCGCTGTCGACCAGATGGTTGACGGGCCGGATCGCGGGTAGCGCGTTGCTGGTGAACACGATACGTCCGAACGGCACGCTCGCCAGCAGGCCGAGCGCCTCGTCCCGCGCCAGTTCTACAGTGCGGCGGGCGTAACCGTCGTACTCCTGGCACAGTTCGGACTCTTCCACGTCGTGACACCCACTTCCTCGCTCGCTTCCTCGATCCCATCGCACCATCACCCCCGGGCAGCGCACAGAGGCGAATGCCCTCAACCGTGATGGACCATCGGCCGGGACCGTTCGCGCGACTCGGCATCAGGAACGGACCGGTGACCGTGCTCTGGTGGCCATAGCCGCGAAAAGACATCGCCCAGCCTGGAAGAATGGCCGGTATGGAGTCCAGGTTGCCCGCGCCGGGCAACGGTCAGCCACCGGTCACCGAGACGCTGTCGCAGCTGCGGCTGCATGAGCTGCTGCTCGAAATCCAGGACCGTATCGCGCAGATCGTCGACGTGCGCGACCGGATGGACCGCCTGGTCGAGGCCATGCTGGTCATCACCGCCGGGCTGGACCTGGACAACACGCTGCGCTCGATCGTGCACACCGCCATCGAACTGGTCGACGCCCGATACGGCGCGCTGGGCGTCCGGGAGACCGACCCTGCCAGCCATCAACTCGCCGAGTTCGTCTACGAAGGTATCGATGACCGCACTCGGGTCATGATCGGTGATCTGCCGCGCGGGCACGGGGTGCTCGGCCTGCTGATCGAAGATCCGCAGCCGATCCGGCTGACCAATATCTCCGCCCACCCGTCGTCGGTGGGTTTCCCCGAGCATCACCCGCCGATGCGCAGTTTTCTCGGTGTTCCGGTCAAGGTCCGTGACGAGGTCTTCGGCAACCTGTATCTGACCGAAAAGAAGAACGACCAGGACTTCACCGAAGACGACGAGGTCGTGGTGCAGGCGCTGGCCGCGGCCGCGGGTATCGCCATCGAGAACGCCCGGCTCTACGAGCAGTCACGCAATCGGCAGCGCTGGCTGGAGGCGACCACTGCCGTCGCGACCGAACTGCTCGCGGGCGGTGCACCGCATGAGGTGCTGGAACTGGTCGTCGACCGGGCGCTGACGCTCACCGGTTCGGCCTGCACCTTCGTCGCGCTCCCCGAGGACCCGGATCTGCACGCCGACGAGGTGGCCGAGCTGATCGTGGTCGCCGCCGCGGGCCCGGGCGGCGACGACCTGAAGGGGTATCGGCTGCCACTGGACGACGCGCAGGCGGGCGAGGCGTTCCGTGAGGGCCGGGCGGTGGTCGTCGACAAACCCGCTGTCGAGTCGCTTCCCGATTTCACGGCCGATCTCGGTCCCGCGCTGATCCTTCCACTGCGGGCCACCGGAGCGGTCGTCGGTGTGCTCACCACGGTGCGGCCCCCCGGCGCCGGGGCCATGGACGCCGCGGCGCAGGCGATGATGGCCGCCATCGCCGATCAGGCGGCGCTGGCCCTGCAGTTGGCCGACACCCAGCGCCGGATGCGGGATCTGGACGTGGTCGCCGACCGCGACCGCATCGCCCGCGATCTGCACGATCACGTCATCCAGCGGCTGTTCGCCGTCGGCCTCGGCTTGCAGGGCACGATCCAGCGGGCACGCGACCCGGAGGTGAAGGCACGGCTCACCGAAACGGTCGAAGATCTGCAGGGCATCGTCCAGGACATCCGCCATTCGATCTTCGATCTGCACAACGGCACGGTCGATTCGGTCAACTATCGCAAGCATCTACAGGCGATCGTTGTCGATATGACCGCTGACTCCGGTCTGCGCACGTCGGTGCGGTTGAGTGGTCCTGTCACGGTCCTCGTCCCGCCGCTGTCCGACGATATCGAGGCGGTGCTGCGCGAAGCGGTGAGCAATGCGGTCCGCCATGCCCGCGCCAGTTCGATCTCGGTCGAGTTGCGCGTCGGCGACGATGTCACCATCGAAGTCGCCGACGACGGTATCGGAATCCCTGCCGAATGCGCCCGCCGCAGCGGGCTGGCCAATCTCGCCGCCCGCGCAGCGCGAGCGGGCGGTGACTGCCATATCGCGCCACGACGCAACGGCGGGACCCTGCTGCACTGGAGTGCGCCCCTGGCCTGAGCTACGGCTGCCCGGTCAATCGCAGACGGCGCCGGAGGATGCCGAGCCCACCAGTTTCGAGTACTTGGCGAGGACACCGCGGGTGTAGCGGGGCGGGAGCGGTGCCCAACCGTCCCGGCGACTCGCAAGTTCCTCGGCATCGACGAGCAGGTCCAGGGTGCCCGCGGCGACATCGAGACGGATCGGGTCACCGTCGTGGACGAACGCGATCGGCCCACCATCGACAGCTTCAGGGGCGACATGTCCGACACACAGCCCGGTAGTGCCTCCGGAGAACCGGCCGTCGGTGAGCAGCAGTACGTCCTTGCCCAGGCCCGCGCCTTTGATGGCGCCGGTGATGGCGAGCATTTCACGCATCCCGGGGCCGCCCTTCGGTCCCTCGTAGCGGATCACCACCACATCCCCGGCCCCGATGGTGCCGTCCTCCAGCGCGTCCATCGCCGCCCGCTCCCGGTCGAACACCCGCGCGGTACCGGTGAACACCTCGAAGTCGAATCCCGCCGATTTCACCACCGCCCCGCCCGGTGCGAGCGTGCCGTGCAGGATCGTGATCCCACCGGTCGGGTGAATCGGTGCCGCCATGGCGCGGACCACCGCACCATCGGGGTCCGGCGGCGCGATCTGCGCGAGGTTCTGCGCGACCGTGCGCCCGGTCACGGTCAGGCATCCACCGTGCACGAGCCCGGCGTCCAGCAGCGCCTTCATCATCACCGGCACACCGCCGACCCGGTCCACATCGGTCATCACATGCCTGCCGAACGGTTTCACATCGGCCAGGTGCGGCACCCGGCGCCCGATGCGGGAGAAATCGTCGAGTGTCAGCGCGACATTCGCCTCGTGCGCGATCGCGAGCAGGTGCAGCACAGCATTTGTGGAGCCACCGAAGGCCATGACCACCGCGATCGCGTTCTCGAATGCTTCCTTGGTGAGGATGTCGCGGGCCTTGATGCCACGGCGGATCAGGTCGACGACCGCTTCGCCACTGCGCCGGGCATATCCGTCGCGGCGGCGGTCGGTGGCCGGCGGAGCCGCGCTGCCGGGCAACGACATCCCCAATGCTTCGGCGGCGCTGGCCATGGTGTTGGCGGTGTACATGCCACCGCAGGCGCCTTCACCGGGACAGATCGCCCGTTCGATGGCGTCGACGTCCTCGCGGCTCATCAGGCCCCGCGAGCATGCGCCGACCGCTTCGAACGCATCGATGATGGTGACCTCGCGCTCGCTGCCGTCGGACAGTTTCGCGATACCGGGCAAGATCGAACCGGCGTAGACGAACACGCTTGCCAGATTCAGCCGCGCCGCCGCCATCAGCATCCCCGGCAACGATTTATCGCACCCGGCGAGCAGCACTGAACCGTCGAGCCGCTCGGCCTGCATCACCGTTTCGACGCTGTCGGCGATGACTTCCCGCGATACCAGCGAGAAGTGCATCCCCTCATGCCCCATGGAAATACCGTCGGACACCGAGATGGTGCCGAATCTCAGGGGATAGCCGCCTGCAGCGAACACGCCCTCCTTGCCTGCTGCGGCCAGCCGGTCCAACGACAGGTTGCACGGGGTGATCTCGTTCCAGGAAGAGGCGATCCCGATCTGGGGTTTGTCCCAGTCCTCGTCGCCCATGCCGACAGCACGGAGCATCCCGCGTGCGGCGGTCTTCTCCAAGCCGTCGGTGACGTCGCGGCTGCGCGGTTTCATATCGACGCGTGTCGTCTGGTTGGCCACGAGGCCCATCATGCTCTTATCGGCTGCGGTGCCACGGGTTATTCGCCGGTATCGCTGCGTAGCCGGGTGTTGTCGGCGTGTAGTTGGGCATTGGTGTCCTCGAGGTCGAGGATGCGGCCGACTCCCGCGAGGTTGACGCCTTGGGCCACCAGTTCGGTGATGCGGTGCAGCCGGGCCAGATCGGCGGCACTGTAGCGGCGGGTGCCGCCCTCGCTGCGGGCCGGCGTGAGCAGCCCGTGTCGTTCGTACAGGCGCAAGGTCTGCACTCCGATTCCGACCAGTTCGGCGGCCACCGAGATGCCGTAGACCGCCTGATCGGGATCCGGGAGCCGCGGTGTGTGCTGATCGGCCGACATACAGCTCCTCCTTCTTCGCTCCATCAGATTTTCTATTTTAGAGACTTGCATTCGACTACCGAGAATGTTATAAGAAACCTATGTCAGGCAGAACAGATTATCTGCCAACAACCTAGAGAGAATGGAGGAGTTGGAGGTGGCGACCATGCTGATGCGCACCGATCCGTTCCGTGATCTGGACCGTTTGACGCAGCAGGTGTTCGGCACAGCAGCCCGTCCCGCGGTGATGCCGATGGACGCCTGGCGCGAGGGCGAGAAGTTCGTAGTCGAGTTCGATCTGCCCGGTATCGACCCGGATTCGCTGGATCTGGACATCGAACGCAATGTGGTGACCGTGCGGGCGTCGCGCCCGGAACTCGACACCGGCCGGGAGATGATCGCCGCGGAACGCTCCCGTGGTGTTTTCAGCCGCCAGCTGTTCCTCGGCGAGAACCTCGACACCGACCACATCACCGCCGACTACACCGACGGTGTACTGCGCTTGACCATCCCTGTGGCGGAGAAGGCCAAACCCCGCAAGATCGCGGTCGCCCGCGGTAACGGGCACAAGGCCATCGACGCCTGACCGGCTCTGCTCGGCGGACCCGCAAGCCGGGTCCGCCGAGCGAACCACATCAGCGGCTCGATCCCAGTGCCAGGAGGTATGCCATGACCATCCCTGCCTTCGACCACGCCGACTTCGCCGACCAGAACACCTTCGCACACGACGAGGACCGCGATATCGGGCTGGACACCACAGCGGTGACCCCGCTCGCCGAAAAGGTCCGCGCCGCGTTCGATACCGCCGAGACCACCGACCGAATCGAACAGTCCCACATCACCCTGCTTCCCAATGACGACGACTATCCCTTCGCCTACTGAGACCCGGGCGACACCGGCCTGCCAACCCGAATGCTGGAAACACGGCATGGTCGCCTGGTTCAACAGCGAAAAAGGTTTCGGTTTCCTCCAGCCCGACGACGGCACCGCACCGGTGTTCGTCGAGTTCTCCAGCATCGAGGCCACCGGTTACCGAACACTGAGCGCAAGGCAGCCGGTTGTTTTCACCACCGTCGCCACCGCACGCGGTCCCGAAGCCCGCCGCGTACGCCCCTACACCCGCGCCCGGTCGGTACCGCTGCCACGGCGATCAGTCACCGAATCTCTGCGCTCCCGGAAATGAAAGGCACCTGATGGCTTTGCGACACGCCCACCATCATCTGCTGCTGCTGCTCGCCTGCCTCGCAGGTCTGGTCATGCTCGGCGCCCCGCCACTGACGCTGCTCGTACTCCCCGGCATCGCCGCCTGTGCGCTGCTGGCTCTGCTGCTGCACGAAACCCAGCGCGTCGACCACGAAGGCCCGGCCGGCGCCCCGGCGCGCGCCGAACACGGCATCGAACCCTGAGGCGCCCGGCATCCGTCCTGTTTCGGCCGAGCCCTGTTTCCGACCGGGGAAACAGGGTAGGCGGCGGACATCGGAGTGCCGTGACTACTGCGAGGAGTGCGATGTTCGTCCACAACAAAGACCTCCAGTTCGATGTCCGTGTCGAGCGACCCGACCCACGGTTCGCCACCCTGCTGCAGGAACAATTCGGCGGCGCCAACGGGGAACTCAAAGCCGCCATGCAGTACTTCAGCCAAGCGTTCGTCCTGCGCCGCAAACACCCCAAGATGTACGACCTGTTCATGGATATCGCCACCGAGGAATTCAGCCACCTCGAAATGGTCGGCAATATGATCACCATGCTCCTCGACGGCCTCAACGACGACCTGAAACAGGCCAACGAACACTGCGACTGGATGCCGGTGGTCGCCACCTCCGACGGAAAAGAGCAGGCGATTCATCAGGTAGCCACCGATCCGCTGTTCCTGGCACTGCGCGGCGGCGGGCCGGACCTCGGAAACTCCGCGGGCGTGCCGTGGAGCGGGGCGTATGTCAACTCCAACGGTGAACCTTCGGTGGACCTGCGCAGCAACCTCGCCGCCGAGTCGCGGGCCAAGATCGTCTACGAATACCTCAAGCAGTTCACCGACGACCCTGGCGTCCAGGACACCCTGTCGTTCCTGATGACCCGCGAGGTCGCCCACTTCCAGCAGTTCACCGCCGCACTCAACGAACTGCCCGTCAACTTCCCGCCCGGTGCGCTACCCGGTGACGACCGCTTCCAGAATCTCGCCTTCAACATGTCCGATGGCCAGTCCCATCGCGGCCCCTGGAATGAAGGCCAGGGCCCGTGGCCCGACGGGATGGAATGGAAATACGTCGAGAACCCGGTCCAGGATTGGCTGGGTACCAGCATGCGCGACAATACCGGGTCCACCGGCAACCCCCAAGGCAGCCCGGCCGTCGCGGGAAGCAAACCGTTCACGCACGAGCAGCATCAGCCGGGCTGAACACCGGTCACGATCGCGGAGGGGAGAAGATCCCATGGATGCATTGAGTTTTCTCCGTAGTGAGCACGAGAGTGTGCTTGGCATGATCGAGTCGCTCGAACGGGGCCGCGGCAACAGCCAGCCGGAACTGGATGCCCGCAATCATTTGACGACAAGCCTGGTGATGGCGGCCTCGCAGCACGAAGCCGTGGAGGAGCAGTTCTTCTGGCCCGCGGTCCGGCAATCACTGCCCGACGGCGACGCCCTGGCCGATCAGGGGATCAATCAGGAAGAATCGGGCAAACAGTTGCTGCAGATGATCGAGGACTCCGAGGCAGGCAACGAGCAGTTCGAACAGGCCCTGACCGAATTCCTCGCCACGCTGCGCGAGCACATCGAGTTCGAGCAGAGCCAGGTGTGGCCGCAGTTCCGCAAGTCACAACCGCCGCAGGCCATGGAAGAACTCGGGCAGAAAATGGCTGCGGCCAAGAAGACCGCACCCACTCGGCCCCACCCGGACACACCGTCGAGTTCTGGAGTGCAGAAGACCGTCGGTCCGGCGGCAGCGGTCGCCGACAAGGCTCGCGACATGTTCAGTGGACGCCGATCCCATCAGCCGCCCGACCCGCCGTCCTGAACGCCAGGACAGGCAGCAGGCTCGCCCGGACGTCGCCGAGGATCGGCGTCCGGGCGAGCCGTCAGTGCGGCAGCAACGGGGCTTCTTCGCCGCGGCCGCGCCTGCTTCCGGAATAGGCGAGTTCCCGGATGTGGGCAATCGCCGCCGGAACCAACGCCACGGAGTCGGGGCGGTTGATCATGGGGTCGAAGTAGTCGGTGTGGTGCTCGTTCGACTTGTCGGAGTCGGCCGCGTGCAGCGCGAGTTCGGCTATCGGCCGCTTCGGCTCGCCGATACGGGCCGCGGTCAGTTCGAACCCCACCTGGTGGTCGCGCAGATGTCTGGTCAGAGCGGCCAGCGATGCCGCCGCGGGCTGGTCGACGTCGGGTTCGGCGAACAACCACACCGACGGTCCGTCGGCGAACCGGTAGGGCAGCAGCGTGCCGTAACGGGCGCTACGCCAACCACGAGCGCCGGTGATCAGGAACCGGCTCAGCATCCCCGTCCCGGTGGTGGCCAACGCAAAATCCCACGGGCGGTTGTCTGCGTCGAGGACCCGGAACGCGAGCCCGAACACGTCCGGCACACCGTCCGGCGCGCCGATGCCCTTGGACAGCCGCGCCACAACCGGCCGTTCCCCCGATCCGAACAGCGGTTCGTACTCTCCGGACGCGCGCAGCCGACCGGTCAGATACAGCCCTTTCGGATGAAAGACCCTGGCATGCCGCAGCCGTGCCCCCTCCCGGAACCCGCGTCGCAGCAGCTCAGACGGCATATCGGCCAATCTGGAACGTTTCATGGCCACGATCTACCCTGCAGCGGCCGACTCAATCGCCGACCGCGGCCGTGGCAGGCCTCGTCACTGCGGCAGGTGAGCGAGCACCGCGAACATGGTGACCGACAGGTGATAGTCGCCTGCGGCTATCCCGGCGTCCATGGTGGCGACCAGGTTCTCGTGCTCCTGCTGGGTGATCGCGCCACTGTCGCGCGCGGTCTCTCCCATTCCGGCGAAGAACGGCCGCAGCGTTTCGGGCTCCCAGATCACCGCCTCCGAACCCATATCGTCGATGACGAACCCGGCGGCCGCAAGCAGGCCCCGGAGCCGCCGACCGGACGCCGGATTCGGCGTGGCTGCCAACATCACGTCCGACAGACGCCGCACCACGTCCGTGTCGCCGGGGTGCAGGATCGCGGTGTGCCAGTCGCTGTCGATGAGCAGCACCCGCCCACCGGGATGTAAGACCCGCGCGATCTCGGCGGTGGCGGCGTCGGGGTCATCCAGATGCTGGTAGACCCGTTCGCACCGCACGGCGTCGAAGTGCCCGTCGGCGAACGGCAACCGGTAGGCACTACCTTCGACGAACTCGACGCACCCGGCCTGCGTGCCGGCAGCAGCCGTGCGCTCGCGGGCCACGGCCAGCATCGCCGGATTGGGATCGACACCGACCGCCTCCCCGTCAGGCCCGACCCGCTCGGCGAATTCCCGCACCTCCGAGCCGGTTCCCGACCCGATATCCAACACCCGCTCCCCCTGCCCCACCGCCAGCACCTCATGCCCCCACCGCCGGATACGCTGAATGCTCGGCAGCTGGGCCTGCAGATCCAGCAGGCCGACCAACATCGCCATCGCCTCGTCGGCGCCTTCCGCCGGTTCTCTGTTGAGAGCGTCCACATGAAACGACAGCTGCTGTGCCCGGCTTATCGGCTCATCGATCTGCATGCTTTCGACAGTAGTGTTCCCGTTGCCTGCCTCAGGCGCTCGGCGCTGCGGCAGCGGCCGATTCACGCAGCGGTGCCGACGCAAACCGGGCGAGACCGTCGGCAGGACGAACGCGAGCGGTGAAACCGAGCACACGCGCGGCCTGCGCGGGGTCGGCAACAATATGGCGGACGTCGCCTGCCCGCACGCGACCGGTGACGACCGGCTCGGGGCCACCGTGCGCCCGCGCCAATGTCGCCGCCACCTCACCGATGGCGATCGGATGCCCTGAGCAGATGTTCAGCGGCACGAACCCGGGCAGGGGCTGCTCGACGGCGGCACGATTGGCCTCGGCGACATCGCTGACATGCACGAAATCGCGCATCTGCCCGCCGTCCTCGAACACCTGCGGTGCGCGCCCGGCCTCCACTGCCGAACGGAAGATCGCCGCCACCCCGGAATACGGTGTGTCCCTGGGCATCCCGTCGCCGTACACATTGTGGTACCGCAATGCGGTGACGCAGCCACCGGTCGCCGCCGCCCACGCCGCCGCATAGTTCTCCTGCGCGACCTTGCTGGCCGCGTACACACTGCGCGGCCGTGACGGCGTTTCCTCCGGCACCGACACCCACTCGAGGGTCTCCTCGCCGCAGCGATACTCGTACATTCCCGCGGCGAGATCGACGGCCAGCCGCACACCCACCTGAACCATCCCGCACCGCCGTCCCCGATAACGCCCCTCGCCGTACACCACCATCGAAGAAGCCAGCACCAGCCGCCGGCAGCCTGCTCGGTCCATGGCGGCCAGCAGCACCGCGGTCCCGTAGTCGTTATGGCTGGCGTAGGCGGGCGCATCCTGCGCGCTCACCCCGGCCCCCACCACCGCGGCCTGGTGGCAGACCACATCCACGTCTGTGAGCAGCCCATCCAGCGCCGCGGAGTCACGCACGTCGATCCTGCGCACCCCCTCGGGCGCGGCAGCCGCCGGTCCGTGCGCCGCATCCAGCATGACGTCGACGGCGACCACGTCGTGTCCGCTGTCGCGCAGTGCGCGGTGCACATGGGAACCGATGAACCCGGCCGCGCCGGTCAGCAGAACTCGCACACCCCCAATCCTGCCCCCGCGCGACCGGGAATCGAGGTAGCCGACGCCGTGTCCTCGCGAATTCGGTCATTCTCACAAGCCGGCCGCGGTGCACTCGCACCCGGCTTGCAGGACGAGCAGAGCAGGGGTCGCCGACCTGGCACCGGCTCGACCGTTGCTGGCGGGGCTCCCCCATCTGCCAGAGGACTCATCGGAACCGGGCATCGAACGTTCTTTGGGGCAAGGGAGCAACGACAGGATCGTGTGGGTGGTGAACGTGCGGGTACCCGCCCGCCATGGACGCCTTGCCCGGAGCTGCCGAATCGTACTGGATGGACTCTGCACCAGCGACCTCGTATCCGCCGGTTACCGGCGATATCGAGGCAGATGTCGCAGTGGTCGGCGGTGGTATCGCCGGCATCTGCACTGCATGGGAACTGGCGCGGGCAGGCCGCTCGCCGGTCGTGTTGGAGGCCGATCGGATCATCGCGGGCACCACCGGCTACACCACCGCGAAGGTCAGCGTCCAGCACGCCCTTATCTACGATCGGCTGCGTTCCTCGTTCGACGCCGAGGTCGCCCGCCTCTACGCGCAAACACAACAGGACGCCGTGGAACATCTCGCTGCTACGGTCACCGAACTCGGCACCGACTGCCAATTCGAGCGCGCGCCCTCCTACACCTATGTGACCGACCCGAAGAGCGTCGACACGATCCACGCCGAAGTCGCCGCCGCAAGGGCCGCGGGCCTGCCCGCGTCACTGGCCATCGACACCGAGTTGCCGTTCCCGGTCGCGGCCGCCATCCGGGTCGACCAGCAAGCCCAATTCCACCCGCGCCGCTATCTGCTGGCTCTTGCCGAAGACCTCGGCAACCGCGGCAGCCGCATCTTCGAACGCACCCGCGTGGTCGGCCTCACCGAAGGCGAACCGTGCACGCTGACCACCGAATCGGGGGCCACTGTCACCGCCCGCGATGTAGTCGTCGCGACCCACTACCCGGTGTTCGATCGCGCCCTGCTGTTCGCCCGCTTGATACCGCACCGGGAGCTGGTCGTCGCTGCCGCCGTCGACGCCGACGCCGCGCCCGAGGGCATGTACATCACCAGCGAGAACAACACCCGTTCGGTGCGCAGCGCCCCCTACCGCGACGGGCAGCGGCTGCTGATCATCACCGGCGAATCCGAAGCACCAGGCACCGCCCCCACCGCCGAACGCTTCACCCGCCTCGCCGCCTGGGCCAGAACCCACTTCCCGGTCCAATCCTTCGCCTACCACTGGGCGGCCCAAGACAACAACACCCCCGACCAGCTCCCCTACATCGGCCCGTTCCACCCCGGCGCTCGGCACACCTGGGTCGCGACCGGCTTCGGCGGCTGGGGCATGACCAACGGCATCCTCGCAGGCCGTCTCCTCGCCGCCCAGCTCACCGGCACCTCACCGGACTGGGGACGTATTTACGACCCCCGCCGCCTCCATCCCACCGTGGAAGCACGAGGCCTGCTCAGCGCCGCCACCAAAGTCGTCCGCCACTTCGTCGTCGACCGCCTCACCCCCACCCACACCGACTCCCCTGACGACCTGGCCCCCGGCCGCGGCGCCGTCATCCGTCACCGCGGGCAGCGCACCGCCGTCTACCGCGACGACGAGGGCGCTCTGCACGCCGTCTCGGCCACCTGCACCCACCTCGGCTGCCTCGTGGCGTTCAACGACGCCGAACGCAGCTGGGACTGCCCCTGCCACGGCTCCCGTTTCGATATCGACGGCGCCGTCCTCCACGGGCCGGCCACCACCCCACTACACCACGTCGAACTGGGCGAATAACTCTGCCGGCCGCTGGGGATGCACATCACAACGTGCCGCGATTCGATATTTCACATCTGGGTAGACCGCCTTTGACCGGCGGATTTCGACACAAGGAAGGCGTTACCACAATGACCGTCCCCATCAAGAGCACCCTCGACCCGGAACAGCAGCGGATCACCGGTGAAGCCCTCCGCGGCGCCGTTGTCGACCTCATCGACCTGTCGCTGATCGCCAAACAAGCCCACTGGAACGTCGTCGGCACCAACTTCCGCTCCGTGCACCTGGCGCTGGACGAGCTGGTCACCGCCGCCCGCGAATTCACCGATTCGGCCGCCGAACGCGCCACCGCCATCGGCGTCAGCCCCGACGGCCGCGCCGCCACCGTCGCCAAGGAAGCAGGCGGCCTCGGTTTCCCCGACGGCTGGCAACAGGACACCGACGTCATCAACGCGATCGTCGACAACCTCGCCACCGTCATCGGCCGCCTCCGCGAACGCATCGACGCGACCGAAAAAGCCGACCCGGTAACCCAGGACCTCTTCATCGAAATAGCAGCCCGCCTGGAACAACTCCACTGGATGTGGCAGGCCCAACTCACCACCGCCTGACCCCCCACCCCCACGCCCCACCCGCGATTTGGTTCACGCCGCGTGATCCGATAATCTTGCGGAGCACACCGGTCCGGGTGGCGGAATGGCAGACGCGCTAGCTTGAGGTGCTAGTGCCCGTTATAGGGCGTGGGGGTTCAAGTCCCCCTCCGGACACACAAACGAGGCATTTATGCCCCAGAAACGGTGTCCAGGCACAGCCTGGACACCCATTTTTCTCTCACTCTCCTGACCTGCAGTTTCACCCCGAACGGGGGTGGAAACTGTGACCAGTGACACACTGCGGCCGCCACTCCCCTCATTCACCGCCGCTCCCGGATTCCCCCTGTCCGGCAGCCCGGCATTGCCGCTGTCCGAGGTCGAGCAGCCGACGCGGTCGATGGCTGTGCACAGCATCCGGGCCGTCGACACCAACGGCCGTGTGGTCGACAAAGCGATCGTCGACGCCCTGGGCTGGCGGCCCGGGGACCTGCTGTCGTGGCGGGTCGCCGGCGGACTGGTTCTGATCACCCGCCCCGGACACGGCCGTCGTGGCGTCACCAAGTACGGCCACATCTGCCTACCGGCCGCCGTACGGCACGCCGCGGGCGTCCGTATCCGCGATCGCGTCCTGTTGGCCGCCGACCCGACCACGCCTTGCTTGTCGTCTATCCCGCCGCGGTCCTCGACGACATCCTCGCGCGCCGCTTCGCCGAAGGAACCCCGCAATGACCACCAGCACTCAGGCCGATATCGCCGCGGTGCAGATGATGATGCAACGCTTCGGCCTCACCGTCGCCGACCTCACCACCGGTGCTGGCACCGAAGGTGCCCGGATGACACCGACCTTCGGCGACTACATTCCGACCGTCCTAGCGGCAATGCCTGAAGGGCGGACCCGCGAGCACTACCGCACCTACTGGAACAAAATCCTTGCTCAGCCCGGCTGGGGTTCCCGGCGCCTGGACGAACCCACTCCCGCGGATCTGCAGGTGCTGTGTGAGGCGATCCGCGCCGCCCGGGTGATCCGCCGCTCCGACCGCGGCGGCAACGATGTGGTCCGCCATGTCATCGATGCCCTGCGGAAGCTGTAGGATCATCCCCGCCTGCGCGGGGAGCACACTTCCTGACCGGGCACTTTTCTGTGGAACAACTGTTTCTCATTTAGTTTGCCGCTTCCTCACAAGTGTCTTCGATGGGACCCACGTACAGTCGCAAATCCCCTACTCGGTCGAGACCGCTCGGCGAAAGCGAGTTCAGTGTTGTCGGCTGTGTTCGCCGCATCTCTCTCGCCGCTCCATTGAAGACGTTACCTGGGGTCGCTGGCTATCTGTCTGCGGCCCACAGCAAGTCCTGTTAAAAGGTTGGACGCAGACCCCTGCACCATTCATCACACCCAACGACGCCGCATTGGTCGCCAGGGTCCGCCTCGATCGCTACCGCCCCGCTCGTTCGTGCAGGGCTCCCGCTCGCAACCACCATGACCCCAGCAGCAGCCGACCAGGCTGCATAACCACTGTCACCTCGTCGTGCAGCAGCCCCCCATACAAATGCGTGTATTCAGCAGCGAACGATCTCGCGTTGCGTGTCGTAGAGTGTTCGATGCCACTTCACCACCGAGCACTCCGCGGAAGCGATCGATATCAGCCCATTCAGTCCGTGTTCGGCGATGACAGTGCGGAGCTCGGGGTCGCTGCCCGCAGAGCAAGCAGCTCGGCATTGAGTGCAGCTACCGGCCAGGATATCGCCGTCGCCGTCTGGACCCGGTCCCGATCGGATGCCGGCTGCGAGATCAGGCGCCACCTGTGACCGTTCCAAGAGCTGCTTGACCAGCCTCCACGCGCTGTCGGTAGTGACGAGTACGAGATGATTGAAGGTATCAGCAGGGAAAGCCGGGAACACACCCACAGCAAACAGAGCGTCAGCAGCGCAAGACCCACATGGCCTCCGTACCCCATAGGCGCGCAGCCATATTCGGGCCCCACTGTTACCCGGTGGTTTATCGATCCGAAACACCGGCAGCGGCTCGT
Organism: Nocardia donostiensis; assembly: GCF_002081715.1. GTDB lineage: Bacteria > Actinomycetota > Actinomycetes > Mycobacteriales > Mycobacteriaceae > Nocardia > Nocardia donostiensis. The sequence continues at coordinate 137,824 of NZ_MUKP01000008.1, forward strand.
CATCGTGATGCTGGCGCCCTGTCCGGTGGGAAATGTCCTCGCATCGCCCGCACAGCACAGTCCAGGCACCAGGACCGCCCCCGAGCATGCCTCGTTCGTCTGCCACCCAGACCGAGCACATCGCACACGCTTGGCCCCAACGCGCTCGCCGACCAGTCCCCGACATTCACCGCCCCCTTTGACCGCGCCACCGACAAGCATCCATCGTCACACGCCGGGCTTGAGTTTCCGTCAGTACTCTCTGAAGACCACCGATCTGTCCCTGCACAGTGTAAAGAACCTCTGGCGGTTCCGTGTCGAATCAACATCCAACTGCGCAGAATCCTCAAGTGGCGAACTGTAGCCGAGGTCTACCAGTACGAACCGACAGGATGAAATCCGTTCACGTATTGCGACGGTCACTCGAACCCGCGGTTGAACTCAATCGGACGGTGCTGCCGCCAGGCCACGGCACTGATGCGATGTATACAGCTTCAGGGATCGGCTCGACACCGGGACGCCTTGGCTTCTGCACGAAGGCTGCTCGCTGAGACCAGCCTTCACCGGAAATGCGCCCCGGTCCTACTCATCATCTTCGGGATGTGATCTTGGCGCGATGAGCGCGCTGCCGGCAGGTCGAGTCGCAGTACCTTTTGGACCGTCCCGTTTCTGCCAGTTTCAGCGCCATGCTGCAGACTTCGCAAAGTCGGGAATTCGGAGGCGCCTCTTCGCCGAGATACGCTGCCAGCGCCGCACCGGACTTTAGCTTCCGCCGATCGATCCAATCCCGACGTAGAAGGATAGGTATCCAGTACGCGGAATACCCTGCGGTCCTGGCGACCGCGTCATTTGCGATTTCTTCGGCGGTTCGGCCTTCTATATAGAACTGTTTAATCACGTGCCGCTGTGCCGCGTTTAGATCCAGCTCGTTCAGCGCCTGCTCCAAGTCCTCAGCGAGAAAGCTGTTCGCAACATAATCGGCAACGCCACCGTTACGGTAACGGTAACGGTGAGACCTACTCATCGAACCACCTCATTGCAAACTGACCGTTCCGCCCAGAACGCCCGTTCAGCCGAAAACCCAGGCTCCTATCAACCCAACGGGCATCAAGCCGAGGATCGCGACAACGGGCATCCGCGTAAAGCGAACACACCTTCGGTACATCCATGGACCTCGCTCTCATCAGCGCCACTGTAGGCACGATAATCACTGCAACAGCTCTGACCAACGCGGGAAGACTCAGCCAGAAGATAAGCCAGCCGCCAGCCGCCACATCGGCCACGGCCTCAAGTCCCGACGGAATCACCACAACACTCCTCCTCAGACGACACAGGGCCCTCGACAACCGCCGAGGGCCCTGTAGACAAAAAAAGGGGCTCCAGTAGCAATGCTGAAGCCCTTGGACAGAAATCTGCCTGTGGTGATGAAGGCCATCATCGTTGCCCGTAGTTGATCAATATCCCGAGAAAGCGCAGGCCAGGGCGAATTTTGGATACATGGTGACGCTGCACGACCCGGTCCACGACGCGGGGGACTTTCGTGACGAATCTGGTACATCTTGCCGTGCGCAACGTCGCGATCCCGCTCTCCGGCAGCGATTGCCCTTGGCACACCCGAGGCTGGCCACCACCACGCGATCGTTTTCGGCTCCGGCTCCGGCTGCGACTGCGGACCGGTGCGGCGGCTGCTCAACGGTTCTGGACCGGATAAGCCCGTCCGGCGGCTCAACCCCGCCGGTACACAATCACACGGAAAGACTCTTCTTGCAGTAACTCAGTCCTTCGCAAAGGCCAATTCTCTCCCGTAACCATGTCCGCCGGACTTCACTGCCCTTGCTCACACTCCTATGTATCGAAACCGCCACCGACGCATTGCCGCTTCCACCCGCCGGTATCACTGACGGATTGGGCGCAAGACCGATACCGTGGAACAGACCAAGGTCCACGCGGTGCAGGGGTAGGTGTGACGATGGGTTCACGACGGGGAATTTTCCGGAGATCCAGCGGCAGCAGCGGTTGGCCGCACAGCAGCAGGCACGGCACCAGCGTGCCATCGAGCGTGAACAGCGGCAGGCCGAGCAGGCTCGGAAAGCGTATGAGAAGCGGCAGCGCGCCGACTACATCACAGGCAGGAAAGCCCAGGTGGATGCCTACAATCGCAACCTCGCCGAACAACTCCGCCGGATCACCGGCCTCCTCGTCTCCGGGCTGCGGCAACCGGAGCGGTTCGACCTCGCCACCGTCCGCGTGCAGCTCGCCGAGCCACCACTCGATCTCGGCGAATACGCCAGTCCAGAGCCCCAGCCCGTGTGGGAACAGTGCGCCCCAGCCACACCCGGTCGACTGTCGCGGCTCACCGGCGGAAACAACCGATATCAGGCGGCGTTGCGGGACGCCCAGCACCAGTTCGACCTCGCGCAACGCGCACACGCCGACCGCGAGGCGCGCCGCGTCGCAGAGATCGCCCGGATCACAGCCGAACACGAGCGCACTGTATCCACGCTCCGGCAGCAATGCGACGAGGAGAACGCCCGGCTCGACGCCCGTCAGAAAGGGGTCGCCGACCGCATTCCGGAGGATGTGATCTGGCTGGCCGAACAAGCACTACGCGAAACCCCTCTACCGCAGGGCTTCCCCCGCTCCGCGGAGCTCGCCTTCGATCACCGAACCGACATGCTGCGGGTCCGTCTCGAATTGCCCTCCCTCGACGTTGTGCCGATCGAACGCGAATTCAAATACATTCAGTCCAGCGACGAAAACCGCATCATCGAACGCGCCCGCGCTCAGCTCAATGAGCTATACGCCGAAGTCATCGCCCAAACCGTTCTGTTGTCCATCCGCGACCTGTTCGCCGTCGACGCCGCGCTACGGGCAGTCAGCCTCGATGGCCACATCTACCGCAACGACCCTGCCACTGGCGCTCTGCACTACCCGAGGATTGTCAGCACGACTGTCGAACGCGAACAATTCCCACCGGATACCAACCTGGTCAACGTCGAAGCCCAGGCCTGCCTGCGCAGTTTCAACACCCTGATCTCCAAACACCCCTATCAGGTCGAGCCCGCGGCGCCCACACTCGACTTCGATTGGGACCGCTACCGCTTCGTCGGCGAATACGACGCCGCCGCCACGCTCGACGCCCGGCCCGACCTGATGGACATGAGCCCCACGGAGTTCGAACACCTGGTACGGCAAATATTCCAGGCCCAGGGCGCTGAAGGATGGACCACCCAGCAGTCCAAGGACGACGGCGTCGACGCCGTCATCGCCAAACGCACCCCGCTGATCGGTGGTCTCGCCATCGTCCAGGCCAAGAAATACAAGGGTGTGGTCGGGGTGAACCACATCCGCGAACTCGCCGGAGCCATGGAGGAGAAGAAAGCCGGCTGGGGCATTCTCATCACCACCTCCTGGTTCACCACCGGCTGCTGGGAGAAAGCCCGCGAATACGGCCGCATGGAACTCATCGACGGCGACCGACTCGTGCACCTGATCAAGGAACACCTGAACAAGGACGTTCTCATCGGCGCACCCCGACCCGGGCCACCGCCGTCCAACAAGCCCATCGTTACCTGAAAACAGCGGCATCCGGTCCGGCCACATCTACCGCCCGCTCCGGTCCCGGCCGCCTGCTTGCTAGGCGGCCGACGGATTCTGCTCCCCCACCCTACATGCCAGCCAGGCCCAGGCCCGACGCCCTCGTCGACGCACCTCGCCTCTACCTTCAGGTTTCCGAACGGTTCGTCGCAAGTGCAGGTGTGCCCGGCACCTTCAGACACCGGCCGCGTCGGCATGAAGTGACCATCTTTTCCGAACTGCGCTCGTAGTGACGGAACCAGCGGTACCCTGCACGCATTTCTGATGTTCATCGCACCCGACTGTGCGGCTGAACGTGGTGAGGCCGCCGCTCAAGTATCCGATCCCAGGCGCCCAGCCATGCCCGCAACCACCAATCGGTAAGAACCCCGCTTCGGCACCGCTGGCACCGGACAGACACGCCGGAGGACTGTCGTAAGCAGGGGGCGCTGTGCTGATCGCACCAGTCATCCCACCCAGTCAATCCCTGGAAGAGACTGGAAGAGATACGGGGCAAAGTTTTCGCTATCCCACCGTCGAGTACCGACACCGACCTGTGCGATATCGCATACAGCACCGGCACTCTCGGACCAGCCGACCGTATCAGCGACAAACACACCCTTCGCATCCTGGGCTGGCGGCCCGAAACACGGGCCGATATCCGTTGCGGATACTACGGAGTCCTCACCACCCCACGCCGCCGCCACAGCCCCGGCCTACGTCACCACCGGCGACTACTTCTGGATCCCGTTCCGCCTCCGCCACGTCGCCAACCTCGAGATCGGCACCCGGGTCCTAATGATCGCCTACCGCGCTGAAGGCTGTTCCAGGCGTTTGCACCACCAGTAATAGGTCGACGAAGCTATCCGAGTACCCGCAATACAAGCTCGACCGGGTGCCAGCTGTCCGTGACGAACCGCAGATCACCTCCGGGTCTGGCCGAGCTCCGAGGCGAAATACGCACTCGCAGAATGAAGGTTGTCGTTGACCCGCTCCAGCTCGGCGACCTGCTTGCGCAGCCGCTTGTTCTCCTCGGCCAGATCGTTCGCCGCTGGTTCCGGTCGCTGACCGGTATCTTCCTGGCGGATCCAGTTCCGCAGGGCCTTGTGGTGCACGCCCAATTGCTGGGCGAGCTTTCAGATCGTCGGTTTCAGGTCCGACTCCAGACACAGCCGGACCGCTCGAGCCGTCAACTCGTCCGGAGATTTCTTCGGTGCTGCCACGCGGGACTCCTTCCCGGTCCTATCGGACCATGCTCAGAACCCTCCAAGGAAGCGGGAACCTCATTGGGCGGTGGCCGGATCTCCTGATCCTCATCTGGCGGTGGCCGGATCTCCTGATAGGTTGATGAACGTGGTCCTGCTGGGGAGACACCGCCGAGTGGCATTGTTATTGTCCCAGAGGAGATTCGGGCGGTAGGTCAGTTCGTCGCTGATATCGCTCGTCAACTGCGGTCCGGGCTGAACTCGGCGAGTTCCGATGTCGCTGCCCTGCTGGCCGATGGGTGGCGCGGGGATGCTTCGAACGAGTTTTTCGGTGGTTGGACCGAACTCCGCGACGGTGGGGTGAAGATCCTGCAGGCCCTCGATGTCATGACTGAACGCTTAGGGGTACAGGCGAACAGCTATCAGGCGACCGACGACAGCACCTCCCAACAGTTCCCGAGTCTGAATCTGCATCTATGAGCAACCCGGAGTTCATGGTCGACCTCGAGCGTCTCGATCAACTCGTCTATCGCCTGTTCGGTTTGGCCGGGTATCTCACCGAGCAATTCGACCTGATCGATGACAAGGTCGCGACGTTGGATGGGGTGTGGGAGGCGGTGGTCGCGGCCGCTTACCGGGATGCGCATCGGTTGCGGGCAGCCAGCGCGCGTGAGTTCACCGACGGGCTCGCCGATATCGGCGATGCCGTCTGCGCGGCGCATACCCGCTCACCAGGGCGATCGAGTTGAACCGAGCGATGCTCAACAGTGGGTGACCCGGCGTTGTTCGTGAACTGGGATACCTACTATGAGGCCGCGAGACGATGCCAGGACCTGGCCGGTGAGCTGCGCGCCGCCGACCGCCCGCTGCACGAGGTGGTCAAGCGTTCCTGCGCCAGGATGGCCGGTGACGCCCCCGGCTGCAAGCAGTGGGGCGAAGCCTACGATGAGCACGCGCGGGCGCCTCGAACAGCACCGGGCAGTGGCCACCCGCTATGACAAACTCGCCGTCCGTTACCTGGCCACCGTCCGGGTCGCCGCGATCAACCTGTGGTTATCCGGCCACGACAACCTAGCGATTCGCCCCTCTCGGCCGGCGGAAGGCCGGACGTGGCAGCAAACATCCAGAGTCGATTCTAATCCCGCCACACCTGCCGGGCCACGCGCGCGAAGTTGCCGCCGAAGACCGCGGCCAGTTCGTCCTCGGCGAAGCCGCGCTGGGCCAACACGTCATGCAAGCCGGGTACGTCCGACAGACCGAGGAAGTCCTCCGGTGGGGTCCAGCACAACTGGCCGTGACGGGTGTACTCCTCGGAGAACAGCTCCGGATTGGCGGCCAGCATGTCGTTGAAGTCGTCCGCGTCGAAGGAATAGTCGGAACTGACACCGATATGGTCCAGGCCGACCAACTCCACGCCGTAAACGATGTGATCGGCCATAGCAGCTACCCGTTCGGCGCGTTCGTCTTTCCCGTTGTGGCCCAGAAATATTCCAACGCCATTGATACCTATCACACCACCGGTTGCCGCGCAGGCCCGCGCCTGGTCGTCGGTAATGTTCCGCGGATGTTCCCACACCGCACGGAAATTGGAGTGGCTGTAGATCATCGGCACGCTCGAAGTTTCGGCGATGTCCAGCCCGGTCTGAACCGAGCAGTGCGAGCCGTCGGCGAACACACCGGACTCGTTCAGCTTACGGATCAGATCGCGGCCGTAAGCCGTGAGTCCGGTGTCCTCGGTGTCGAGACATCCACAACCTGAGGCGTTGGCCTGGTTGTAGGTCGGCAGCAGCGACCGCAGCCCCAGGTCGTGGAATATGTCGACATTGTCGAGATTGCCCTCGAGCGGAGCGGAGTCTTCCAGATCGAACGCCAGCGCAATGAATTCGTCCGCCTCCACCGACCCCGGTTCCGGCCAGGCATCGGCGACGCTCTTCACCAGCCGGAATCGACCATCCGCCAAAGCTTTCCGTCGGAACACATCAAGCAGTTCCAGCACTTCCTGGGCGGACTGGGGCGAATAGCCCACGTTCACCGACAGATACGAGCCCAGCGGATAACGTCCCAGGCCGGCGACGTCTGCTGTCGGCACCAGTGGCAGGCAACAATGTTGTTCCCACAGTCGTGGCCTGTCTACCACCGGACCTCCTGGAACTGGATCGGCAACGAACCAGCAATGCTACTGATCATCAGGAGTGGGACGTGGATGCGCTCTACGGCACCGTTTCAACCCATGTCATCCGACTGGTGCGCGCCGCTACGCTACGCGTTGCGGCCCGCGGCCGAGCTCACCCGCATTCCGGTTCTGGATGCGAACCCCTCACCGCATGACGGCACCGCCTACTTGTGAAACACGCTCTAGGGCTGCGCCCCCACGCACCCTCCCGGGCCTCTTGGTGGGCCGACGCCCAGGTCGCGCACCGAGACTCGCCCCTACTCGCGCCTGCGGTAGCACATGACAGCGTTCAAACCGCTGCTCGTCGGTGAAGACACCGTCGCAAAGTCGCCGTCCTCGTCGGACTGGGACCGCGTGACCGCGACCGGCAGACCATCGTGGAGAGCATGGCGGTCATCCTCGCCGCGGGCCCGGCGCTGTCATGGATCTGACAGCCAACCCCGCAAGGTGGCGCTGCGCGCGTTCTTGCCGACGACGCCGACGAACCTGCCCTCGTGGATCCGGGCCGCGAGGTCCGACTTGTACGGCTCGGGCAGGTTCTGGGTGCGGTAGATCCACTTGACGGTGTCTCGACGGTGCGGCGTGCGTAGAAGCACGTGGTGCGCGGATCGAACAACGCGTCACGCTCAGCCTTCTTGGCTTCGGCGTGCAGTTGCGGCCATTCGGCCTGCAGGAAGTCGAAGTTCCCCACCATGAGCCCGCGGTCCTCTCAAAACTTGTGTGCACCGCGCGCAGCATCTGCCGCACCGGCGTCACTGACAGCACCGCCCTACCGTCCGGGCTCTTTCGCTGGGTGGTAGGGCGGTCGCGTCATCGGCACGGTGTGTCACCGAGCGCACCGAACTTCTCGACGCGTCACCGCCATCTGCGCCGAGTTCGCCGACATCACCTGGACACAGGAGGATGGGCTTATCCACGGACGCATAGGCAGGAAATGCTGTGGGAGCCGAGGTCCGTTCGCTGCTCGGCGAAGTTCTCGTCGCCGAGCAGGGGTGGAATGTGCTCAGGGGGGCTGTGGAGTCATTCGAAGTAGTCCTCGTCGACCTCGACGACGGTGAAGGTCTGTCGCGTCTGGACGGCGACGCCGTAGCGGATCATGAGTTCGGCGAGGCGCCTGCCGTCGATGAGGACGATGCGGGTGCTGATGCTATGTGCGTACTCGCGGGCGCCCGACGTGAACGCGCTGGTGGTGATGAAAACTCCGCGGGCCGCGCCGACACCGTGCAGTGCACCGACGAACGCCTGGATCTCCGGCCGGCCGACAGTGTTCTCCGCTGCATAGCGTTTGGCCTGCACGTAGATGCGTTCGAGGCCGAGCGGATCCTGGTCGATGACGCCGTCGACGCCGCCGTCACCAGAGCCACCGATCCGGGCGGCTCGCCCCTCGGTGCCTCCGTAGCCCATGGCGACGAGCACGTCGAGCACCGACTGTTCCAGGAACGCCGGGTTCTGACCGCGCAGCCGCGCGAGCAGGTCTGCCGCGACCTCGGCGTGGAGGCGTTCGACGCCGTGCTCGATCTGCTCGAGCGGGTCGACGTCTTCGTCTGTACCCACGGCGCCGGTTACCGGCGTGATGTTCGACGAGCCCGAACGCAGCGGGGTGTAGTCGCGGTATTCCGGTAGTGCTTTCAGAGTCTTCTCGGTGATCCCATCCGGATGGGCTTTGAGCAGCGCACGACCCGCGTCGGTGATGACGAACGTCGCGCGGGCCGGCTTGTCCACCAGCTTAGCGCGGTACAGACCGCTCAGCGCCCACCCGATCCGGTTGTCAGCACGCCCCTGACCCGACGGCAGCACCTCGGCCCGCTGCTCGACCGTCAACCCGATACGGTCCTCCACCGCCGAGTGCAGGTCCCGTTTGCGCCAGACCTGGCCATCGGTCAACACTTCCAGCACCGGAGTAAGGAAGCCTGACCACACCGGCATCGCTGACACGGGATGAGGGGTGGTCATAGCTCGCCTCGGAAGGTGCGGGATCGGAGGGAAGTAAAAAGGGAATCCAGCTCGGCACAGGCAGCGCGGTGTTGGTCCTCGAGCATTTCAGTACTAGTGATGCGTTCCGCGAAAACCTCTTTGGGCCTTTGAGGCGGCAGTGGGATCGACAGCGCTCGCAGAATCCCGAGGTTGATGTTCTGAGTAATTGTCAATTCTTGTGGATCTCCGGGTTTCTCAGGTTATTCGCAGCCAGTGATCCAGGGCTGCGAAGTCCTCGTCACTGAACCGTCACGAGTAAGGGACCGGCTTCGGTTCAGACCAGCACCGGTCGACGTGGCGTTTGTTGAGAGTAGTACGCGGCTTCGTATTCGGCCGGACTCAGGTAGCTCAGTCGCGAGTGGAGCCGGGCGTTGCTGTACCAATCGCACCACTCCATGAGCGCGAATTCGACCTCGGTGAGCGTCTTGAACAGGCCAGGCCGGTTGACGACCTCGGTCTTGAACAAGCCGATGATCGATTCCGCCAGGGCGTTGTCGTAGGCATCGCCAACCGAACCTATCGACGACGAGAGCCCTTGCAGGGCAAGGACTCAACGAACTTCACTGACGTGTATTGCGACCCGGCATCGGAGTGGTGGATCAGGCCGGGCTCGATCCGGTGCCCGTAATGACCGCGCCGCCACACGGCCATGTCGAGCGCCTTGGACACCAGCGAGGTCGTCTTCGTGGCAGCCGCGGTCCAGCCGACAATCGCGCGGGAGTAGGCGTCGAAGACGAACGCGACATATGCCCATCCGGCCCAGGGCGACACGTAGGTGAAACCGGCGACCCACACACGGTTCGGTGCGGCGGCGGTGAAGTCACGGTTGAGCTTGTCACCGGCCCGCACGCCGTCCTCGACCGGGATCGTGGTGCGCAGCTTTCGGCCTCGCACCACCGCGTTCATGCCCAATTCGCGCATGATCCGATCCACGGTGCAGAAGGCGACGTCGTGGCCGCGGCACCGCAGGTAGCGGATCATTTTCCTGCGACCATACATCTCTTCCGGTCGGCCTGTCGGATCACGTAAAGCGTTCTCCACGTGCGCATCTGTGATATCGCGCGTCGACGCCTGTCGACGGCGGGCTTTGCGATAGGTCCGCGGCGCGATCTGGATTCCGTGCGCGGCCAGCGCACGGCAAATCGACTCGACGCCGAAGACCTGGCGGTATTCGTCGATGAACCCGACGATCAGCGGTGTCGCGGGTCGAGTTCGCGCGAAAAAAGCCGAGGCAGCTTTCAGGATCTCATTGGCCTGCTCGAGATCCCGGACCTCTTTGCGCAGCCGCGCCAACTCCTCACACTCGCCCGCCGACAACCCCGCACCGCCTTGCTATCGGGCGGGACGCCCTGCGTGAGTGCCTTCTTCACCCACACCCGCAACGTCTCGTAATGCACATCCACCAACGGGCCGATCGCCCTCGCAGCGGCCTACGGGGACCCGAACTCATCCAGCCGTTCCAAGACCAGACGAACGGCCTTCTCACGAACCTCGGGCGGGTAACGCTTCGACATGATGGGAACCATCTTCCTCACGAAAGGAAGCAGCCCCAAACCCGGGACGGTTCACAGCCTTGCGGATGATCATCCCAGCGCATTCTCAACGCGGGTAGCGGACTACAGCGATGATGATGTCACCAGCCGATCTCCACAGACAAGTTCGGACGGATCCTAGCTTTCACGGCGGTTAGACTGGCAGGCAGCCGAGCCTTGGAGGAGAGGATATCTGAGCAGCCCCGTGAGCAGCGGAAATACGCGCGACCGGTCGCCGTGCCGGACGATCTGGCGCTGCTGACCGGACCGACGAGCGGCACCGTGACCCTCCCGGCCCACCTCGACTGGTCGGGTAACGCCGAATACGATCTCGACCGCCCAGGCCGCATCGTCGACCTCTACCGCACGGTGATCAACGAGGCCGCGAGCCCGGCCGACCTGCATACCTTCCTCGACACCGCCACCCTGAAGCGGCTCTGGTCCTACATGTGGCTCCCTCCGCTGGTCCGGCGCGCCTGGGAGGACCGTTTCCCCGAACTCGCCCAGATCAGCCGCCTGGCCTCGGCATAGGCTTTCGCCCGTGGAACCACGCCATCGCCGACTGGCGAAAATCGCCCTCGCGGTCTCGGGTGCTCAAGGATTCGCCCTCGCCAGCGGCTACGCCCTCCGCGTTCACGGAATGGGTGATCGGCCGAGCGGCGACGTCGACTTGTTCACCGACTGACATCGCCGCGCCGACTTCCCCGCCGCGGTGCAAGCGGTCGTCACGGCGCTGGAAGAACACGGATACCAGGTGTCCACCGCGATGAGCGGTGATTCGTTTGCTGGTGTCCCCGCCCGATGGGAGCGAGCCGGACAAATTGGAGATGTCGGCGGATTGGCGGGCGCATCCACCCGTTCTCCTGGATATCGGACCGGTTCTGCATCCAGATGATGCGGTGGCGAACAAGATGTGCGCATTGTTCGGGCGAGCACTGGCCAGGGACTTCCTCGATATCGACGCGGCGGTTACCAGTGGCCGATACACGAGGGAGAGACTGCTGGAGTTGGCGGACAACGCCGACCCCGGTTTCGATACCGCGATTTTCGCGGACGCTCTCGGCGTGCTCCATCAGATCACCGATGATGCCTTTGCCGAATACGACGTCGCATCCGAGCACATCGGCGCTTTACGCCGCCGTTTCGCGGACTGGCGCGAGAAACTGCGCTCCCAATAGGCGCCCCCGCAGGTACAAGCCGCCGATCGTGTTTGGTGACGGCATGCACACGAAATGTGTGCAGAAATGGCGTGGTACCGGTGGCCAGCCCCCCTCCGGACACACAACGAGGCATTTATACTCCAGAAACGGTGTCCAGGCACAGCCTGGACACCTATTTTTCTCTCGCTCTCCTGACCTTCGGTTTCACCCCAAATGGGGGTGAAAACTGTGACCCACTGCGACCGCTGCCCCCCATTCACCGCCACTCCGGATTCACCCCGCCCGGCAGCCCGGCACTCCCCCTCGCCGATGTCGAACAACCACCACCCTCGACAGCCGTACACAGCATCCGGCCCCGTCGGCACCAACGGCCGTGTGGTCGACAAAGCGATCGTCGACGCCCTGGGCTGGCGGCCCGACGATCTGCTGTCGTGGCGAGTCAGCGCAGGACTGGTTCTGATCACCCGCCCCGGGCACGGCCGCCGCGGCATCACCAAATACGGCCACATCTGCCTGCCCGCCGCCACACGCCACGCTGCGGCCTGCACCCACACCCACCACCCGGTGGGCTGCAACATCAACTGAACACCGACGAAACGACACCGGGCTCTGAAACCGGGTGGTCGCGTTACCGGGGACTGGTCACCAGCGCGTTCTGGGCTTCCGATCGCAATACCCCAAGGGCTCGCCCGGCCTGTGGATGGTCGATTACCAGGAACTGGCCGACCATCTAGCTCTGTAATGGGCACCAGCTAGGCGAACGACGCCTGCGGCGATCACTCGCGCCGCAGGCGTCTTCGGCGAGCAGTTGAGGCGGGGAAAGCTCGAACACGCTTCTGAACACCTGAACAAAGACCGGACGCAGTCGCTTACTGTTCAGCACCGACCTCGCGATTCCCGCAGCTAACAGCGCCCGGAGCCACGATCGCGCCATCGCCGTAGAGTCGGCTCCGACTCACGGGGGGGGCGAAGCCTCACACACTGAGCAAGCGGCGCGGTACCGGCATCCCTACATCCTCCGGTGCAGCAGCTGCGCCCGCGGTGCCACCCCCGACACCCGGCCCGTTAGAATGGGCCCCAGCAGCATTCGAAAATGCCACCAACATCACCACTCTGGCGGCCAACTCCGCACTGACCAGACAGGCAGATGTGACGCGTCTATGGAATCTGCCGCAATCGACTGCGAGAATCCCGAAAATCGAACGTTACAGCTCGAATTCGGCGTCAGTCGTCTATCTTCCGCCCATAGACCCTCGGTCAGGCGCGGTCCCATCTGTACCGGCCCCGCCGGCGGCAGAAACCTGCGCTGTTCGCCGTCGAGCTGGAGCCGACCGGACGATGGGTGACTACCCGGCCGGATCGTGGCTACTCGACCGACTTGCGGGTGAAGCCCGGCTCGCGGTGAATACGTTGAACAATGCCGTTGCCCGCCGCTGTGAGGTGGCCGACACACCGACCGCGGTTCGCAATTTCGCCCCAGGCGTTTTGTCCATGCCCTGAACCGGCATCGCATGGTCGGGTTATGGGTCGAGTCGGGGCGGCCGAGGACAACGCCGCGATGGAAAACTCCTTCAGCCTGCTGCAACGCAATACCTTGGACCGGCAGCGGTGGGATACCCGCGAGCAGTTGCGGATCGCGATCGTGACCTGGATCGAACGCACCTACCACCGGCGCCGACGCCAAACCCGGCTCGGCAGGTCGACCCCGATCGAATACGAAACCATCATGACCCCAGCTGCCTCTGCTGGACCGGAACACCCTCATGCGCGGGGGCGACTCCGATCGGTATCGAGCTTCCATCTGATCATGGGACCATCCCCCGCGCACACGAGGATAGCTTGCCGCGTACGGATCTCGCGGTCACCGCAGCGGTGTACGGCCAGAACCTCCTCCCCAGCAAAACGATTGTCAACGCTTCCCCAGTTCGATTTGTGTGGTTAGCGCGGGTATCCCCCTCCTATTTCATCCCCCATGCAAGGGTCCCCGTATACGCCATATCCGCCCGATCCGGCGGATACTACGGCGCCCCCCTCACCAGACGAGCTGGGCTGAACCTGTGACGACAACGTCAGAATCCAAGGAGATGCCGGAAGTATCTGCTTCTGCCGCTCCCGAGAGCGGCCACGGCGTAGTCAGGAGAGCGTCCCATGGTCGCGGACAGTTTGAGCGAACGCGCGAATCAGTGAGGACTCTTTCGAGGCCTGCCATGCGAAGGCCCATTGGACCGGTGGGGCATCGAGCACCGGGAGGTAGACGAGGTTGGGCCAAGGGTAGAAGCGGGCTGCCTCGGCCGGGACGGCGAGGGCGGCCCGGCCTGAGACGACCGCCTTGACCTGGTCGTCCCAACTGGAGACCGCCGGACCCCGCGAGATCGGGCGACCAGAGGGGGTACGAAAGGGCTGAAACGCTGTCTCCATCGCCGCAGGAACTGGCGACGTTGGGGTGACGAAGGCGAGATCGCCGTAGTCCTCCAAACAAACCGATACACGGTCGGCGTACGGGTGGGTCGCTGCCAGCATCAGCAGAATCGGCGAGGTGTGGGTGACGGGTCCGATGGTGAGGTCCGGTTCGTGGATGGGCAGCCACAGATGTGCCACGTCGATCTCGCCCGAGCGGAGCAGGGCGAACGGAGCGACCGGGTTGATGTCACGGTGGTCGATGAGGATGTCCGGGAAGCGGGTTCGGAACTGCTCGACGAGCTTGTCGACCATCCAGCCCTGCGGTCCCATGGTGCCCAATGTCAGGGTTGCGCCGGAATTCCGGGCGGTGGCCGTCACTGCCTCGATCCCGTTCACGATCTGCCGGTAGCCAGCGTCGAGCTCGCGGTAGAGCTGCTGCCCAGCGGAGGTGAGGCGGACTTTGCGCGTGGTGCGTTCGAACAAGGTGGTGCCGATACGTCGCTCTTGCTGCTTGATCGCCTGACTCACCCGAGCGGAGGTGATATGCAGCCGTTCGGCAGTGCGACCGAAGTGCAGCTCCTGCGCCAGCGTCAGGAAGATCTCGATATCCCGTAGCTCCACCCGTCCTCCACATTGTGAAGCTTCACGTTAACAGTGTGGTGCGGGAACGCTCCTTTTTCGATGCCTCCACGGCAACGACACTGACAACAGCATCATCCACGTAAGCATTGCAAGTGAAGGGATCGAACTTCGATGAACACCGCCTACCACATCGTCGCTGTCATCGCCGCGCTGTGGATCGGTTTCTCGGGATACTCGCTGTTCACCAAGCAGCAGTTCGTCGTCGAACCACTCCAGCAGTACGGTATCTCGCAGTCGTGGTGGAACTGGCTGGCTCTGGCCAAGTCCGCTGGCGCCCTCGGATTGGTCGTGGGTCTGTTCATCCCCGCGATCGGAGTCGCGGCCGCGGTGGGACTGATCCTCTACTTCCTCGGGGCCGCGGCTACCACAGTGCGGGCACACTCCTACAAGACCACAGTGTTCCCACTGTTGTACCTCGCACCGGCCGCGGCAACACTGACGCTGCAACTGGCCAAGTGAGAGCAGGAAGGGATTGCGCCATCGCCGACGGTGGCTCGTCTGATTGGCCGGGCCCTGCGGTTCCTCCGCCATTCACGACATCAATTGCCGCGTATCGCGCTGCCTGGATCGGCCGCGCCCGTGGGAACTCGCGACAGTCCATACACGCGGCCATCAATAGATCCCACGTTGATCTGCCCCGTATGCCGGGGCGTAAGCTCAAGCGCGAACTTCGCGCTTGGCGGCAAACGGCCTCGCCTGCGGCTACGCCCTATCCGCCCGATTTTCGGCGAGTACTACGGCGACCCCGGAACATCAATCCGATCACCTCGGTGCTCGAGCCGCAAAATCCGGGCGAGTGGAGGCCGCCGATGTCGGCCGGCCGAACGCGACCAGATGGTGCACGATCTCGCCAGCGCGGAGCAGCGGTTCAACTACCCGCGCTTGCGGCGCAGCCGTACCGTGAGCAGGCATAAAGCCAGCCGTATTACCCACGTCCCTCTACTGCAAGAAACTCCTCTGGCATCATGGCTCCAGAGACAGCATCACACTGGCCGACAGCGCGTGGGTGTAGTGGTCCACTCCCCCTCCGGACACCAGTGCTAACCCCACAGGGGGTAGCACCAACTACTACGCGATGACGTAGATGTTGGTAGCGAACCTGAAGGCCCAGACTCTGGTAGAGCTGGGCCTTATCGGTTAGTTGACCTGCGGCAAGGACCGCCTTGATGTCGCCGAGCGACCCGATAAGTTTCCGGATTTCTGTCTCCGTGAGACGCTCGGGTTTGGGCAGAACGTTCAGCTCGGCTTGGGCGGCGGCCTTGTCCGCATGAGCGGCGTTCATCGCGGCGACCAGAGCTTGCGGATCAACCCCTGCTTCGATAGCGGCGAGATGACGCGCGAGGCGGGCATCGGCGTCAGCGGCTCGCCTTCTCAGCATCTCGCGATGAACCTCGCCTGTGTGGTCGTGCCCGGCCTCGAGCAACGCGGCTACGGTCGCTTCTCGGTGGTCGTGATCGAACAGGCCTGTCAACCATCCATCCAGAGGAGCGATGACGAGGTCTTCGCGCAGGTTCACTGTGCGAGGATGATCCTGCAGCACCGCGCTGCCGGGCGCGATGGTTTTGGCTCGGCACCGGTAGTAGACGCTGTCGCGGACGATCTCGGCCTGCATCTTCCGGCCACACGCATCGCATCTGAGCAACCCACTCAACAAATAGGTTCGGCAAGAACCTCGCCGCGTGCGTTCCAGCTTCGCCCGTGCCCGGTTGCTTGCCCCGGCTCGCCGACGCCGTTCCAACTGCGCTTCGGTAAAGGTCGCCACCGAGACGATGGCCGGGTGCGCCGGCCGCTTCGATCGGACGACCCGATCAGCGCGCGAGCGCCGGAACCGCACGATGTGACCAGCCGCGACATCGTCGGGGTCGAGCAACTCCTCGCATTTGCGCCACCGCCCGAACACCGCATACCCCGTATACCGGGGATTCTGCAGAATCGCCGCCACCGCGCTGGCTTGCCAACCGTCCCGGGAGCGATGTCGATTCTGCTCGGGCCGATACGCCGACGGACACGGAATGTTCTCCCGGTTCAACTCGATCGCGATCGCCTTGTCACCGCGACCAGCGAGGTAATCGCGGAAGATGCGCTGCACGACCGGAGCGGTCGCCGCATCAACAGCCAGAATGCGCAACCGCAGCCCGTCCGCTGCCCGGTTCGGGTTCGGGTGCGGTGGGCCGTCGACGACCACATACCCATACGGCGGCCGCCCACCTCGATGGCGGCCCTCGTTCAAGACCTGGGCGTCCATACTCGCCCTGGTCCGCTGCTGGACGTGCTGGCGTTCGGACTCACTCAGCCCGCCCAGCATGCTCATCATCATCGAGTGGGTGACGTTGCGCGAATCGAAACGCCCACCTAGTTCCGGTACCCACACCTGCACACCGTGCGCCTCGATCCGAGGCGCGATCAGGCTGAACTGGTTGCCGAACCAGCAGCGTGTTCCCTCCCCGACCACGATCGCCGACCACCCCCGCGCCGGGTTCTTCAGATCGGCCAGCAGCCGCGCTCCGTGCTCGCGTCGATGCCACGGCACCGAGCGGGATTGCCCCACATCGAAATAGCTCTCGACGATCGCTGCCTCACCCACGAACTTCTCGGCATTGCCCCGCTGCCACCGATACGAAGTCTCCGGATCCTGATTGTCCTCGGTCGAACACCGCCCATAGAACGCAAAGCGCTGGCCGGAGCTGACGTCCACATCTTCTGGTTCGAGGCCGAGGAGCTCATCCAGTACGGCCCACTCATTGGTCTCGGTCGACATCGTCGGTCCTCTCTGCGGGGTGATCACGAGCATGACGGAGAAGTATGCGAAGCAGAACTCTGGCCGCAGCAGCGTTCAACTCCGGCAGAGCGTCCGGAAAAACAGCTGTGATCGGCTCCCCGAAGTCCCGCCGCCCGTTGTCAACACACATGACGAGGGGCACCGACCGCTGCCACACGGGCGTCCGGCAACACGATCCCCCACCTGGAGCGAATTTCGCAAACACAAATCTGCTGCTCACGACCCTGGGCGGTTCGCTGAGCGCGGGTCACCGGTCCGGCCGCAACGACATCGCTTTCCTTCTCACCCGGCGTGAACAGGAGAAGTAACCGAACCGTGGCATCCGGTTCGGGCGTCTCGCACCGGCAGCCCGCCAGGGCTTGCTCGACACCAGATGAGAGTCGGCGTGACCTTGACAGGCTCATAGTGTCCAACTCCCGCCGATCGCGATACACGGCCCACCACCAGGCAAAACAGTGTTCCCGCTATACGCGAGGCCAGAGCCGAAGTTCTTCCGCGAAGTTGCTGTAGCGCTCGGCCGGCACGGCGGGCCGAACGAAAAGCAGCGGCCGGTGAGAGTGGGGCGGGGTGAATGGAAGAGGGACGACGGCATGGCTGCTCCAATGGCCCGTCGGCGATTCTCCCACCATCAATCAAAGCTCGAGTACAGCGTTTTCGCCACCCGCCTATAAGGGGCGGACTGCTTCAGGTCATGTTGGGGCTGTCGAGAGTCATCTCGTGGTTTGTGAACTCGACAGGGTTGCAGGGCGATTCTATGTTTCAATGCGCATATCTACGTATGAATAAATGATTGCCCTAGTGCACGCTGCTTCACCGAGGTGTGCGGGCGTGTCTGCTCTTTCGACGGAGAGCACACGGCCTGTATCACTGCATCGCAGTCCACGCACCGAAGTTTTCCGCTCGGCCACCTATGCTGCTGTGTCGGGATGTCCTCGGCGCGAATCCGTACCGGTGGGTCGGTGTCGATGCGCCGTGCCTCCGGCATCGACACCGTGGATCTGTGCTCTCGTTCGTCCCCCATCGACCAAGGGGGCCGTCCGACATCTCCAGTGGGTGAATATCGATTGATTGAGCTCGGAACGTGTTGTTTGACAGGCTTTCTCGACAAGACGATCAGTTCGCTCTACCGTGGAGTTACCGGCCGCACAGCACATGCTCAAACCTTTACACCTACTCGGCGTTACATGCCCACATTGATATGTCAGCCGTTCCAGGCTCCCCGAACTGAACTCAGCCGAACCCACGTCTTTCTCGAATAGAGCGGCCCGCCGTAGCCTTCCCGCGTTCGCCGGAGGGCTCACCGTCTATTCGACAAGGGGTGTCCGAGTGGGTTTCTCCGATCAACTCACGGTCGCGCTTGATCTCTCGTGCGGGCAGTACATTTGCGCGCCAACCGATCCCGCCGACCCGCACGTGCAAGAACTCAAGGGCAAGAGCCTCACCGGTGACAGGTCGCTGGTATGCGCGGCCTGTTTCACCGAGTTCGGCGACGAAGTGCCCGTGGTGGTTCGCGCCCGCCTGGGCGGGCAGCACCGACCGCACTTCGCCCATCCACCCGGGCAGGCGCCAGCCGATGGCCGGCATCATCCTGAGACGCTGTGGCACTTGACCGGTAAGGCGGTGCTGGCCGAGTGGGCCCGCAGCCAACCGGGCGTGGTCGAGGCCGACACCGAGGTGTGGTTGCCCAACCGCGAACGCCGCGCCGATGTCCGCGTCGTTTTTGCCGATCGCCGCGAAGTCGCCCTCGAAATCCAGGGCGGGCCGATGACCGATACGGAATGGGTCCACCGGCACCGCGACTATCAACGCAACGGCATGGTCGACGTGTGGTTCTGGCATCCCGCCAACCACCCACACTGGGTCGCGCTCAGCGATCCCAACAGCCCTCAACAATTGTGGACCTTGAACCCCACCCAGCGTGCCGCCACCGTGATGGTCGGGGCCCCACACCGAAGCCTGTGGCCAGAACCGCCGACCGAGCACGACATCACCCACCGCGTCCCGCACCTGCCGCCATGCCTCTACGACGAACTGGTCCCCCACCCGTGCCGTCTGGACGACCTCACCTTGACCCCGCGCGGCCTCGCGATCCCCACCCAGTTACAACGGTCATTGGCCGACGCGCTGCACCACGAACACGAACTCCTCCGAACACGTCGCCGGCAAAGGCTCGACCAGCGCAATCACACCACTCCATTGACCGCTCCGACGCACACACATCCCGTCCCGCCCGCCGCCGGGCCCACCTTGGTTGCGGTTGACACCGGCCCACGAGAACCGACCGCCGATCCCCAGGCGCTCGCTCACCTGCTATGGATCCGGCTCCAGAACGAATTCATGACCATCGGCCATCGCCCGGTCTATACCGATGCTCCACAGTTCCGGCGAGCCCGAACGATGCGGCAACCGATCACCTGCGTCGACTGCGGCCACACAGTCTCACCAGACACCACTCCCACCGAGATCCCGAGCTGCCCGCCATCCCAGCGCGTTAGATACCGACCACCAGCAACAACGCATCCACCGGCCTCTCCGCCATCCGACCCAGCAGCAACGAACGCCCTCCCTACTGCGTCAGCACGAACAGATGGTCAGGCCCCAACGCAGAGCGCCAAGCGCCACCGAGCTCCGAATCCTGACCAGCTGTGCCTGTTCTGACGTGTGCTCAGGACGCCAGGCGGGTGTAGGCGGCGCATATGTCGAACCCAGCACTGGTGCCCGGCACAGCCAGCAGGACCGCACTCGTCAACGGCCGATACGACACCCACGTAGGAGAAGAACTGGCATATGTCGATTGGTCGCAAACGGACGGACCAACCGTGACCCCACCCGCCGCAAACAGCTCGGCTATGCAGTCAGGTCGAACTGAAACTTTCCGCGGCTCTCAGCCGCATCGATCTTCTTCGGCAAGGCATCGACCAACTCGACGGCGCCACCGAAGATCAACGCCAAATCCATACCGGACATGAAGATGATGTTGGGGGTGTGAAGGCGACCAGCTCGCGAACCGGCCAATGACGTCATCGTCGAACCCGACTATCGACATACAGGCCCGCGTGCTGTCGAGCTCGCCATCGACCTCGAGTTTGACGTCGGCGAGCTGGGCGGCGGTGGGCTTTTCCTCCCCACTGTGCTTCCACGAGGTAGGTGAACCCGCGAAAGAAGAACAAGCCCTCGACCTGCTCATGGCCGTTCTGCCGTGACGGCTCGTAGTCGATGTCATTGGCCTGGAACAGGCCCGCAACAGCTCTCAGGAGCGTGTCCGCGTGCCTGAAGTCCGGCACCGATGACACCATCATCAGCATATGCACCCCGTCGCATCGCCGGCCGCTGCGGCAGGGAGCGGACCAGCTGCCAGCCGGCCGCGTACCCGAGATCCCAGGCTCGATCCTTTATGGTCATTGGTTACCGTCGGCCGATAACGTCATAGCTCTAGTTTGCCGCGGCCGCAGGGATGCATGCAGCAGCTGGGTGTGTTCGCTCAAACGCGTGTCCTGTTCAGCGTGGGGCGGTGGTCGTGCCGGTGGCCTGATGGCCTCCGAATGGGTGCCGCCATGAGCGGGGGCTGTCGGCAGTTGTCGTGACAGTGCGGATATTGTCCGGCCCTGCGGTGGTCTCGCGGGTTCGCTTCAGTTCACGGCGGGCGAGACGGCCGCGGCGTGAGGTCCGTCGTGCACTGGCGAGCAGCACGCCGAGCCCGGCCGCGGCGACCGCGCCGACGATGATGCCGTAGAGGAACAATGTTCCGGTCGATCCGGTGACGTGGTATCCGAACACGGAGAAGTTGTCGGTCAGCGTGTGCGTGGTCCCGGCGTTGCCGAGCACCCCGGCCACCGCGATGATCACCGCGGCGAGCAGAACGACGAGCCCAAAGATGATCATGACGCCTCCTAAGCCTGGAGTAGTGCCTACCTCCCCCAGTCAACGCCGGGTTCATGCACGGTGTCCAGGACCGACGGGCCGACACCCACGGAGAGGTTCCTGCGACGCTTCGAACGTCGGCGCGGACGTAGGCCCGCTATCGGCCCGGTGTCCGCCGCGCGGACGCAGGTAGGATAAGAAATGCCGGGGGATTTTCGTACGAGACGAGCCGTAGCCTCGTTGTCGCCCGGCCAATGCACAGGGCCCGCCACGCGGGCCCGGTCAGGAGCGTCGTGATGACGCCACAACACGAGCCGATCCTGCTGGACCGCTCTGCACGCTTTTCCCTCCGTGACCGACTACCCCTATCACACCGGTTACCGACACCGCGCCGCTCCCGTCCCGGGGCAGTCGGCGGGGCCTGGTGGCCCCACACGAACAACTTGGTCGCCGAAATGGCCGACCTGCAGACGCTACTGGGCAGCCGAGCCGGCAGCGTCGGCCGCATCATGTACAACCTGGACACCTGGCAGCCGGCCCCTAGGCACACAATGCTCGGCGGGCAGTCGGTTCGCCTGGACGGATACCGGCACCTGCCCGCCCACACGCTCTGTGTCCTGGGCCTCGACCGCACCCGCCTCGTCCTCCTGGTTATCCCGGCGGCTACTGCTACCGACACCGCGCAGGCGTTGCTGTCGGCCGCATCCCGGCTGGACAACGAACTCACTGCCGGCGAACTCGTGGCCGCCGACACTCGGCACCGTCTCGAACGCAACCAGAACGCCGCGTTACACCGCTGGGACGACGAAGGCGGGCACCTCGCACCAGTCAACCCGGCAGACCGGCGCAGTTCCATCCCGTGATCCCCGACCCTTACTGGAGGCCGGATATGGCACAGAACCCGCCCCCGAACAGCAGCGATGCTGCCGCAGACCGCGGCCTCGGCCGATTCCAGGCCACTGCCGGTGGAGGGCAACCGTTCGACACCCCGACCCGCACACCGCGGCTGCTGCTGCGCGACCGGGACGAGGAATCCGGCGTCGTCGACGGCGCCTGGTGGCCCAGGACAGACAATCTCACCACCGAACTGCACGACTTGGTCACCGCTCTCACCCCGCGACTGGGCGCGACCGCCCGCATCAGCTTCGACTGGAATGCGCTGAGTCTGTCCCAACGCCGCATCGACGCCCCCGACGGAATACAGGTCACCGGGCCGCTCCCAGACCAGCCACCCCACGTGATGTATGCCTTCGGCCCGCACGAACAGCGTCTCCGCTTGCTAGTTATCGACCCCGCCACGAACGCAGACCTCGCCCAGGCGCAGATGCGCAACGCCGTCAGCGCCACTACAGACCGGCCGCAATCATGACCCGTTGGATGGGCGCCCCCAGGCGGAAGTGATTCCGACCACCTGGTACCGCCACATCCACTGGTCGGGCCATGGAGCCATCGAAGCCGACACTGGGATCGGTAGGGGTTCGCTGTCGGCCGACCACAGCATGTGCAAGGCCTTGAAAGTTCGCCTAACGCATTTCCCTGGTCAGTTGAGTGTCAGCGGGATGCTGGGGGCGACCTGTCGGCGTCTTGCCGACGCGAGTTCGCCGCGCCTGTGCCCTTCGAGTTGGACGTGGCAGCGTGGCCCGTTTGGTCACAGAGTGAGCATCGTCTTGATCGCCTTGCGTTCCTCCATGGACCGGTAGCCCTCGGCCGCCTTGTCCAGCGGAAGTACCTGGTCGAAGACCTTGCCGGGGTTGATCTTCCGATTCCAGATGAGGTCGATCAGTTCCGGCAGGAACCGGCGGACGGGCGCGGGGCCGCCCAGCAGGTGGACCTCGGCGAAGAAGAGGTTGTCCAGGGGCAGGGCGACGTCGTGGGCGACGCCGACGAAGCCGATATGGCCGCCGAGGCGGGTCGAGCCGATGGCCTGCAGCATCGATTCACGGGTGCCGACGGCTTCGATGACGCTGTGGGCGCCGAGGCCGTCGGTGAGGTCCTTGATAGCGGCGATGCCCTCGCCAACCACCATTCATCCCACAGGAGACCTGAATCTTCGATTAGGCAACCAACACAAATCCGCAACACCTGATCAGACCCGGCCCATCCAGCCAGTCATCCCCACAGAGAAAGGAAACCAGCATGGCAAGGCGCCACTACCCTCTCGGCCCAGGAGGCACTTGGAAGAGCGGTCAACGCGTCCCGTCACGGGACGCTACGTCGACCAGCACGGAACCATCTCGGAGCATGAGCAACACGACACTTTTCCGCCTTGCGTAGCCAGGAGAGGTGAAGTCGCTTTCCGGCGATTGGTGAAGGTCGCACAGCACGCGGTCTAGCTATCGCGTTGCGATGCCTCTGGAGGCTCACGGGTCCAATCGTCCCTCCAGAGGCACTATCCTGCCACATCGTTCAATCGATGCCGAGTTCCGAAGCCACATCCGTCGGCTTATGCCTGCGCCAGATCCATTCCATCCGCGCGGCTCCGCTATGCCTGAGGCAATCGGCCGCCAAGCCCTATACCCAGCGTCTGCGCAACCGAAGCGCACTCCTCAGGTGCGTAGCTGGACATATTGCCTGAATGCCGATCTGCCGCCGTTGACTGCGGTGGCCCAGTTTTGCCAGGACGTAGCTCACGTTATGAACGAGACTGCGCACCTGCCCTATCTGGAGCCGAGCTGTGACATCGCGGGGTTCGATCAGAATCGAGGTACACCCGAGATGGTCGATCCGCTGTGGACAGCACATAAAATGGCACGGTTCTACCGGGTAGCGCCGCAGATCTCCTCTACAGCATCGGGCAGTTGCTGGCTCTTGTGAGCCGATGGTCATCTCACCGGCAGTGCTCGCGCGGACGGTGGCTGAATACTGTGGACGCGTCAAGTGTCTCTCGGCAATTGAGGACGCTCGATAGCTGAGCTGCTCGCGGGTCGCGGTCTCGACGATGTCGTTGAACTGGGAGCGGATGCTGGGCAGCCGCAGCATCTGGCATGCCTGGCCGACGGCGGCGTCGGCGGCCTGGTCGCTCATGCCGTGACGACGGGGGCCAGGGCTGGTCATCTAGGGATTCCCTGCTGCGATTTTCGGTTTGGCGATGCGGAGCAACTGGTCATAGATCGCGACCGACGGCAGGGGCCGGGTGTCCGGTGGTAGTTGCGCCAGGCGGCGGGCGGTCAGCGACGGAATCGGGTCCGGGTCGGGTTCGGGGAGATCGACCACGTGGGCCAGCCTTGGTGCGGATTCGGCGGCTTTGCGGGCCTCGAGCACGACCGCGTCGGCGGTGAGTGCTCCCGCGCACAGCGCGGCGTCCAGGCCGGCGACGATCTGCTCGTGGGGCATATTGCGGTGCAGCAGAAGAATTTCGATGACCGCGCGGGTGCCGTCGCGTTCGCCGTGGGCTTTGTGGACCGCGGCCCACCACGCGTCGTGGCTCTTGGTGAACTTCCCGCTCTGGCGTGCTGGTCGCGCCTCGGCCGACACCCTGGTGTACTTCGCCAGGCTGCGCACGGAGGCGTGCCGCGTGGTCGGGTCGATGTCCTTCAACGCCACCGAGGGTTTCGCCCTGGGGCGGCGAGAAACACCTGCCCGCGCTCCCCTACCCCCGGTTCGGCCTCGGGTGATCGAGGTCTGTGGCGGGCAGGGCGGTCACCGCCCGGCGACGGCTTGTTCCAGCAGCTGGTGCAGGGACTTCTGTTGTGCGGGTGTCAATCCCGCCAGCGGGGACTCCTCTACGAGAAGCGCTATCAGCTGCTCCCGCAGGCTGGTCCCCTGAGCGGTGAGGACCAGCTGCTTCGCGCGACGGTCGGTGGGATGCGGGCGGCGTTGGACTAGGCCGCGTTGCTGCAGTTTGTCGACGACGAAGGTGGCGTTGGACGGTTCGCAACTCATCCGTTCGGCCAGTTCGCTCAGTGTCATCGGCCCGGTCATCTCGCGTAGCGCCGTGGCCTGCGCCCCGGTGAGGCCCAGCGTGGTCGCGCGTTCCCGGACGTGGTCGCTTATCCGGCGGGCCAGCCCGTTCACGAGCCCGCAGAGTTCACGCTCGGCGACGAGCTGAGGGTCCGGTGTGGTCATGTCCCCAGCGTAGCAAGGTAGGTCAAGTAATAATAATTAAAGCTTGAAACATTCAATTCATGAGCTTATTGTCGTCCTCGCTGCCATCTGACTGTGGCCGCATCTCAGCCCGGACAAGGACGAAACATGGCGAACTCGACATCCGACAGCGACACACGACTACGGCAGACCGCGACCATACGGTCGGTCCAGCTGGGCGAAACGACAGTGACCTACGTACCGGACGGATCGGTCCAACTCACCCCACAGGGATGGCTTCCCGACACCACCGGCCAAGTGTGGGCCACCCACCCGGAATACCTCGACGAATCCGGCAACCTGGTCGGCAGTATCGGCGGGCTCCTCGTGGAGCACGGCACCCGCGCACTGCTGATCGACGCCGGATTCGGGCCGCAGGCAGTGCCTGCGCAACCCGGCAATCCGCACGGCGCAATTCACGGCGGTGCACTGCTGAAGAACTTGGCAACACTAGGTCGCGATCCCGCGCTGATCGAAGCGGTGGCCTTCACTCACCTCCACATCGACCACGTCGGGTGGGCCTGGCATCCCGCACCTGGGAGCACCGAGCCTGCCTTCACTCGTGCCGCATACCTTGTTTCCGAGCCAGAATGGACACAACGCCGACTGGTCGAAGCACATGGCACGACCAGGGAAATCCTCGATCGGCTGCAACCGCGGGTACGCACCGTAACCGATGGTGAAGAGATCTTTCCTGGGGTGCAGGTCATGTTCACGCCCGGCCACACCGCCGGCCACACCGGCTACATCATCACCGAAGGCAACCAGCGGCTCATCGCCTTCGGAGACGCACTGCATTCACCGATCCAGGTCGATCATCCCGAATGGTCGGCAGCCTCCGATCACGACCACGGCATGTCCACCGAGTTCCGGCGCCGACTGGTGGCCGAATTGGCCCGACCCGCCACAATCGGCTTCGGCGTGCATTTCGCCGATGTGGTGTTCGGCCGGGTCGTGCTCGACGGCGCCAGCCCGGCATGGCGGCCGATCCCCGCCTGAGTCGTGGTGCGAACATCATGATGCGATTGGTCTCGACACCTACGCTCACCGGCCCATGGCCCGCAGTGTCCACCACAGCCCTTGTTGCAACGGTCACGGTGATGCCCGGTTTCACCGTGGGAGCGCTCGCCGCACCCATCGCAGCCGACCTCCATATCTCGCACACCTCTCTCGGCCTGGCAATGAGTGCGTTCTATGCCGCCACGGCGCTCGGATCGCCGGCTGCCACCCGACTTGCCGCTGCTCTTCCTGTCCCCTTGATTCTGGCAACCGCTGGAATCGCCGCATCGACGGTGATGATCACGCTGTCGCGAACCACCGGCTTCGCAACCTTGCTCGCGGTACTGATTGCCGGCGGATTCACCAATGGGCTGGTCCAGCCGGCTGCAGGTCGCGTGATCGCCACCCGGATACCGGTTCGCCGCCGTTCGCTGGCGGCGGGTCTGGTGGGTGCCGCGCTCGGCGCCGCCACGCTTGTTCCCGGATTGCTTGTCGCCTTCGTACTTCCGTCACACGGATGGCGCACCGCTATGTGCATTGCCGGACTGGTAGCCCTCCTTCCAGTGGTATTCACGGGCGCGACCCGGTGCATGAACTCGCCACTGCCGCTCCGCCCGGTCGCCGCCGGTTCCCACACACCACATGTACGCCGGATCCTGTTGTTGTGGGCGCTGGCGGCAGGACTGTCGGCGACCGGCAACAACGCAGTGGCGTCTTACTTCATCCAGCTCGGTCAGCACTCTGGTACAGCGGCCTCCGTCGCTGGGAACCTACTGGCGACTAGCGCGATCCTCGCCGTGGTAGTGCGACTGGTGACCGGGGCGCTGTCGGATCGGGCGCCGAGCCACAATCCTGCGGTGATCACCGCCATGATGCTCGCCGGGGCACTCGGCCTCGCTTCGATCGCCGTCGGAACACCAGCGATGTTCGTCAGCGGAGCGGTGCTGGCCTTCTCCGCGGGCTGGGGCTGGACCGGGCTGTTACTGGCCACGACATTGCACCTGCTTCCTGGGCGCGCGGAAAAGGCCGGGCATACCGTGCAAGTCGGCATCTACACTGGTGCGACCATTGCACCTTTCGCCTTTGGTGCACTCGCCAGCGCATTCGGGTTTACCGTCGCCTCGGCAATGGCGGCCGCGCTCGGGCTCGCTGCGGCGGCTGCTATGGCGCTGGGCATTCGACTGTTGCACTCGAGAACCTGATAATGTCCGGGCATACCCCGGCAAGACGACTTCCTGGCAGTCGATCAGCCCGACGAACAGCGCCTACTCGCCCTCACCGACGGGCGGGTGGAGGCGAACTGTACGAATCCAATGACGGCCTCAATGAACAGGTCAAGGCACTGGACCCTAGGCGCTTTCGTACCATGACCGCATCTGGGCTTCATCGCCATCCGGCCATTCCATGTCGACCAGCCATTCCAGGTCCGTGGGCAGGTCCACAGCCATTGATGGACTTCGGCCTCATCAACCGGCTCGGTGATCGAGTCGCATCCGTCCCGGCCACTCTCGGCGTCCGCATCAGGTGAGGCGCTATCATCAGCGAACTGCCGCCGCTGGCCGGCTTTCGGAAGATCGAACGGGGTCGCAATCGGTTCCGGAATCTGCAGTCCGGGCGAATCGATCGACAACTGCTCGAGTAGATGGATCAGCTTGGGTATTCCGGCCCGTTCCGCCTCGAGTGGTGCCATCAGGTCCATGGACTTCCGGGTGATCTCCGCCGAGGCTTTCCGAACCGCCTCGACCAGGGCTTGCGCGACCTCGGAATAGCTGAGCTCAGTGATATCGTCGCTGAATTCGATGCCGGTGATCACGTTTCCGAACCGTGCAGGTAGACCCCGCCGTCGTCACGAGCCATATCCACCACGCCGGCGAGGCGGACGGTGATGTGCGCTGAATCGGTAATCGTTCCACGAAGTGTTGCAGTGGAGATACGCACGAGCCACCGTCCTCAGGGCAAGCGGCTATGCCTATTCAGCGGTTCATCAACCATTTTCGGCGGGAAACGCCCGGTCGATTCCTGCTTGAACTCGATGATGTGAGACGCGCTGGATCGGCCCACACCGGCGACGAGAAAGTGGACGATACCTACGACGAGCCCACTCCAGGCTCGATCGCCTCGAGGAGAATCACATCGAATGGACCGCTCGGCCAGCGCTCACGCGTGGATGCGGTAGCGACGTAGCCGGGCGTAGAGGGTGGTGCGTCCGATTCCCAGCTCGGCCGCCGCAGCAGCCTTGTTGCCGTCCGCCTTGCGTAAGGCGGCAAGGATGGCGTCCCGTTCAGCGTTCTCCATCAAGGTGAGTGGACGTGTGGACGGCGACCGATATGTCTCAGGTAGGTGCCGTTCGGTGATGTCGCCGACCGGAGCGCGGGAACACGCGTGAGCGAGGACCGATTCCAGCTCGCGGAAGTTCCCCGGCCAGGAATGAGCGGCCAGAGCACTGAGTGCCGATGGCGTTATTCCCTTGCCGGACTGCGGTTTCAAACGCTCCAGTACCTCCGTGACCAACGTGTGGAAGCCCTGACGGTGGGCGCGCAGCGGCCGTAACTCGCAACGGTGGAGCGCTTCCGCGGCCAGGGCAGCATGCTCGGTGCACTCATCGGACAGTGGTGATGTTGCCATCACCACCTCGCCGGCGGATGCGCGGACGGCGGGCGCGAGAAGGGTTGCTGCTCGTGGCGTCAGGGCGTGGATGTCGTCGATCACCACTTGCGGGGAGTCGTTCAATGCCTGCCGAACCGACCGTAGCCATCGGCCCTCGGCGTCCTCGTCGATAGCGGTGAAATAGGCGGCGTCAGGGCCTGCGATCTCGCGAGCCGTCGTGGTGCGACCGGTGCCGGGTTCTCCGATGACGAGTTGTCTGCGCCGGGATATCGCGGCGGGCGGCGAGGAGCCGGGCGAGGGCGATGCAGATTCGGCGGGAACGAGATCGAAGATGACGCCCCCAGCAGTGTCGGGGACAGCGCTGGCGGTGACCCGGACATTGGCTCCCGAGGCCAAGGTCAGGTGGCGGTGAACCGCCGTGCGGGGGTCGACGGCGGAGGCGAGCATCCGCAGTTCGGCGTGATCGGCTGCCCTGAGCAGATCGACCGCAGCCGCGTTGCTCAGCAGGACGTTGTCTCCGTAGACAACCACTGGGTGGCGGGTGTTTCGGGTGTGAGTCTGGAATGCGGCGAGGAGACGTTGCTCGGTGACTTTTGCGCCTTCGAGCAGGCGCTGCTCGATGTCGTGAACAGCGCGCATCAGAAACGGCCCTAGCAGTGCCGTCGATTGGTCGACCGGTCCGGTGATGTCGAGAACGCCGACGACTCGACGGGCGATCGGGTGGACGATCGGCGCGCCGAAGCAGCAGAACTGGCGTAGCGACTCGAGGTAGTGCTCGTCTCCGGAGACAGCGATGGGCTTGCCCAGTTCGTAGGCGGTGGCGAGCGCGTTGGTACCGCTGGACTCCTCGAGGTACTGGAATCCGGGGGCTGCGAGCACGCGGTCCAACGCGCCATTGAGCTCTCGTTGTGCCACACGGCGCTCGATGATCCTGGCGGTGCGGTCGCCGAGAAGCACCGAGAAACGGGTGTCGGCCAGCTCGTCCATCATCCGATCCAACACAGGTTCGGCGGCCACGACGAGCCGACTGCGACGGTGGAAATCGCTGACGAACGTGCTTTCGCGCACAGGCATCCCGGGATCCAACCCGAACAATTCTGCACGTTTCCAGGCCGCGGCGATCTCTGGGCGTAAACGGGGTTCCATCGAACTAGCGGTCATCGAGGTGGCATCTCTTTCGAACGGGCGAGTGGAGTCTACCGTCGCCAGGCCGCGGCGGACCGTGTCGCCATTTCCGGGAAATGTTCGTAATCGGAACACAGCCTCCGGCGCCGGCGGCAGCACCATGGTCTGCATCGCATCACAGTGATGCGCAACACACGATCGAGGAGTCAACGATGACAGTGGGCCAGTCGGTACAGGTCGGGGTCGGAGCCGAGTTCGTCATGACGATCAACGGTGAGTCGGTGAAGGGGGCGGAAACGTCCGATGTCTTCAACCCCGCGACCCGGTCGGTGATCGCCCAGGTACCGGTCGCAACCCGCGAGGATCTCAACCGCGCGGTGGACGCCGCCCACCAGGCGTTCGCGACCTGGTCGGCCGCCCCGCTTGCCGAGCGGCAGGCGCTCGTGGCCGCGATCGGGGACCGGCTCGAGGAGCGCGCCGAGGACTTCATGGCGCTGCTGACCGCCGAACAGGGCAAACCGCGCGCGATGGCCGAGTGGGAGGTCTACGGCTCGATTGCTTGGTTCCGGGAGGTCGCCAAGCAGTCGCTGCCGGAGGACGTCGTCGAGGACACGGCAGAGCGTCGGGTGATTTCCCGCCGCACCCCGCTCGGTGTCGTGGCGGCGATCGTTCCGTGGAACTTCCCCATCCTGCTCGCGGTGTGGAAGATCGCGCCGGCGCTGGTCGCCGGCAACACGATCATCGTCAAGCCTTCGCCGTTCACCCCTCTGTGCGATCTCAAGCTGGTCGAACTCGTGCAGGATCTGCTGCCTCCGGGCGTGCTCAGCGCACTGAGCGGTGACGACGATCTCGGCAAGTGGATGACCGCGCACGATCGGATCGCCAAGATCGCCTTCACCGGCAGTACCGAAACCGGCAAGCATGTCATGCGTTCCGCGGCGGGGACCCTGAAGCGGATCACCCTCGAGCTCGGCGGCAACGATCCGGCCATCGTGCTCGGCGATGTGGATCCCAAGAAGGTCGCACCGCAGCTGTTCTGGGCCGCGTTCCAGAACAACGCCCAGTTCTGCAACGCCGCCAAGCGAGTCTACGTGCACGACAGCGTCTATGACGCCGTGCGAGACGAACTCGTGGCCTTCGCCCGCACAGTCAAGGTCGGCAACGGCGCCCAGCCGGACACCGAACTCGGCCCCATCCAGAACGAGCCGCAGTACCGCAAGGTAGCCGAGTACTTCGACGACTGCGCCGCCAACGGCTACACCTTCGCCCTGGGCGGCCGGATCGATCCCGACGCCGAAGGCTGGTTCGTGCCGGTGACGATCGTGGACAACCCCCCGGAGAACTCCCGGCTGGTGGCCGAGGAGCCCTTCGGGCCGATCGTGCCGTTGCTGCGCTGGTCCGACGAAGACGACGTCGTCCGCCGCGCCAACGACACCGTCTGGGGCCTGGGCGCTACCGTGTGGGGCGAGGATCTCGACGCGATCCAGCGGATCGGTCGGCGGCTCGAGGCCGGCACCGTGTGGCTGAACGAGGTCCACCAGTACTCGCCGCACCAGGTCTTCGGCGGACACAAGCAATCCGGAATCGGCGCGGAGAACTCCCTGCACGGCCTGGCCGAATACACCAACCACCAGACGATCACGCTGAACAAAGCGAGCGGGTCGGTCTCGTGACGGATCTGATGCCTACCTCGCTGTCCTGGCCCACCGTCTTCGCCCCCGAAGCCGGACCAGGGGAAATCCTTCCGCACGCAGCTCGTCGCCAACCGCAGCACGTGGCACTCGTCGCCGGGGATCGGCGCTTCACCTATGCAGACCTGGAGTCGATGTCCCGACGGGTCGCGGCAGCATTGCGCAACCGAGGCATCGGCGCTGGCGACGTCGTCTCGCTCTACGGGCAGAACAGCTGGGAGTGGATCGTCGGCTACCATGCCGCCCTTCGCGCCGGCGCGGTGGTCAATCCGATCAACGTGATGCTGACCGGACCGGAACTGACATACGTGCTGAACGATTGCCAGACGACAGCCGTGCTCGCCGGTGCCGCGCAGGCCGACAAGATCGCCGCGATCCTGCCCGACGTCGCATCCATTGAACTGTTCGTCCAGTTCGGCGACCACCCCAGGTACGACAGGGCCGAGACCTTCGCATCATTGCTCACGGAGCGTGACGAGGAGGGGTTCATCGACCACCGGCCCCGGCCCGGTGACCTCTGCGCGATCGCCTACACCTCCGGGACGACCGGCCACCCCAAGGGCGCCATGCAATCGCATCGCGCGATTCTGCTCAATTGCGCGCTCACAGCAACGATGCACCTCCGCACCAGCGACGACATCGTGGTCACCGGCCTACCCGCCGCCCACGTCTACGGCAACGTCGCCATCAACGCCACCTTCCTCGCCGGCGGGACCGTGGTCCTGATGGAACGTTTCAACGCCGCCGAGGCGCTGCGTTCGATCGAAACCGAGCGCGCCACCATTTTCGAAGGCGTGCCGGCGATGTACTCGATGCTGCTCGCCGAGCAGACATCGGCCACCGCTGATCTGACAAGCCTGCGGATGACGACCGTGGGCGGGCAGACGATCGCACCGGAGACCATGCGGGCCTGGCAGCAACGGTCGCGAGTACCCCTGATCGAACTGTGGGGAATGACCGAGCTGGCCGGGCTCGGCACCACCCACAGTCCATATGCACCCGCGGTGCCCGGCTCCATCGGCGTCGCACTGCCGGGCACCGAGATCCGCATCGCGGCCCTCGACGGCAGCGCCACCTCGGTCGGCATCGGCGAACCCGGTGAGCTACAGGTCCGGGGCCCACTGGTCATGCTGGGCTACTTCGCGAACCCGGAGGCCACCGAGGAAGTCGTCCTCCCCGGTGGATGGCTACGAACGGGCGACGTCGCCTACGCCGCCGACACCGGGCACTACTTCGTCGTGGACCGGATCAAGGACATGATCCTCACGGCCGGTTACAACGTCTACCCTGCCGAGATCGAACAAGTCCTGGCCGGCCACCCCGGAGTCGCGATGGTTGCCGTAGGACGGCGAACGGACGAGGTCCGCGGCGAGATAGCCGTCGCCTACGTCGTGCCCAAAGCGGGAATCGGGCTGACCGAAACAGAGATCATCGACTTCTGCCGAGACAGCCTCGCCCCGTACAAACGTCCCCGCGCAGTGGTTTTCGTCGACCACCTGCCTACTACAGCGTCGGGAAAGATCATGCGCCGCAAACTCGCGGAGCTCGACGCCGTCGAGAGCGTCGCCAAGAACCAGGAGAATTCGTGAAAACCACAGCAGCCATCCTTCATTCCGCCGCCTCCCCGCTCGTCGTGGAGGATGTCGACATCGCGGCGATCGCAGCGCACGAAGTTCTGGTCGAGATGGCAGGCGTCGGCATCTGTCACACCGACCTCGGCGTGATCGCCGCACCCGCCGAGGGACAGACCCCGATTGTTCTGGGCCACGAAGGCTCTGGAATCGTCCGCGAAGTCGGTTCCGCAGTTACCGCGCTGGCCCCCGGCGACCACGTGGTCCTCACCTACAGCTTCTGCGGTAGGTGCGACAACTGCACGCGGGGGATCCCGCAGCATTGCCGCGACTTCATGGGCATGAACATGACCGGCGCGCGCCTGGACGGAACAACGCCGCTGAGGAAGGACGGCGCTCCCATCCTCGGCTCCTGGTTCGGCCAATCCTCCTGGGCCCGGCACGCGGTCGTCACCGAGCGCAACGCGATCAAGGTCGACAACGACCTTCCACTGGAAATTCTCGGCCCCCTCGGATGTGGAATTCAAACCGGAGCAGGCGCGGTACTGAACACCCTCGAGCCGCGCCCCGGCTCATCCATCGCGATCTTCGCCGTCGGATCGGTAGGGCTGGCCGCACTGCTGGCGGCGCGAGTCGCCGGCTGCGAGACGATCATCGCCGTCGACATCCAGCAATCCCGCCTCGAACAGGCCCGCGCACTCGGGGCCACCCACACCGTCAACTCCGCAGAACGGGATGCGGTCGAAGCGATCCGCGACATCACCGGAGGAACGGGCGCCGAGTACACCGTCGACTGCATCGGGCTGCCGTCCGTCGTGCGCAGCGCCCTCGAATCGCTCCAGACACCGGGAGTGTGCGCCACTGTCGGCTTCCAGGGCATTCCGAACGAGATCACCATCGATCACGGGCAACTCCTGTTCGGCAAGTCGCTGATCGGCGTCATCGAGGGCGACTCCATCCCGTCTGAGTTCATCCCGCTCATGATCTCGCTCTACCGCGAAGGCCGGTTTCCTTTCGACAAGATGATCCAAACATTCGCCTTCGAAGAGATCAACAAGGCCATCGACGCCGCCCACCACGGCGAGGTCACCAAGGCCGTCCTGACCTTCGATCACTGAAACGACTCGAGGACCGACAGTGACGTCACCGCCTCCAGCACATACCGACAGCAGCTACGCCGACGACACCCTCACAGCCGAGCAACTCGGCCGCCTTCGACACTTCGACAATCTTTCGCGACAGCAGCCGAATGATCGGTCCTCGATGCAAAGCCGCGCCACAGGCGGCTCGGGCTACTCGGCGAGATCGAGCGCGTACCGGGAGGTTTCGAGGCGATCTGGATGGACGAGCGCGGGCTCGTCCATTCGCAGGTGTTCGACGGCGTTCTCCACCGCCCTCTGCAATACCACGACGTTGGCCGCCACCCTGGCCTGCGCAAGGTGCTTGCGCACCAGCCCCGGATAACGAGGTCGCTACCGACTTACCCGCCAGATCCGCCACCGACTTCGGCCCGTCCGGGCGCGCCGCGAAATAGAACGTGCTACGCGCAAACCCCAGATCCAGGATCGATTCGGCCGGCGCGGCCGCGTCTTCGAGAAGATCCTTGCCGGTGATCCCCACATCCAGAGTTCCCGCCCCCACATTTCCGTCACCCACCAGCCGCAACGGCCGCGCAAGCCTCAGGTGCAGCGATGAGGGGATCACGGGTTCTCGGCCGGCAGAGCAGGACACCAGGGTCGATCACCCGGCGCAGTGAACGCCGGTATTCTCCTGCCTGACAGAGAGTCTGAAGCTACCGGAAGTCCGTCTCTGTGTCGCCGCCGTTGGCGGTGCCGTGGCCGGTGGGGCGGTCGTCGATCGTTCCGGCGAAAACCTGCTGCCTGTCGGCGTGTTCGGGGGTGATGGCCCAGATCCGATGTGATGTCGGTGAGTCGTCGTTCCAGCTGCGGCAGGCGTGTCGAACTGGCCGACCCCCCGAAACTCTGCCCCGGTAACGGATCGGGGGTCCCGGTAGCAATGGCGCACAAAACAACCAAGTTCACGGAGCGCCTGACCAGCAGGGAGATCAGGCATGGCCTGGGCAGAGCAGTCCCGGCTGGGTGCGCCATCTGGTGTTGGTGTCACGTCACCGAGCTCGCCGCCCGACAGGAGCGTGATGTTCAGCGGCCCACTTCGAGGTGCTGCACGCGGCCTACGCCGGTGAGGCATAGCGGTCCGTGTGTAGAGCGGCCGGGCTCGCCTGAATTCCATAGAATGGATCTTGTGCCCAACGGGGCCTTTTTCCGGGCGGCAGTGGCTCGCAGGCGCCACGCACCGGACTGGACAGCCGGCGCCACAAGTCGACGGTGGATGCCACGAGCTGCGGTGGCGGCTGCAGGAGCGCTGCCGCTGCTGGCGTTCCCCGCGCCGAATCTCAGCGTGGTCGCGTGGGTGTCGCTGGTACCGGTGGTGCTGTTGCTGCGTGCCGCGGTCACCGCGCGTGAGGCCGGGCTGCGCGGCTGGCTGGCGGGTGTCGGGTTCCTCGCGGGCACGCAGTACTGGGTGGCGCCGAACCTGATCTGGTTCTTCCCGCTGGCGGTGGGCGTGCTCGCGTTGCTGTGGACCGGATGGGGGGTGCTGGCATGGGACGCGTTGCGGGCCCCGCTCACCGGCAGCAGAGCGGCAGCCGGCGCGGTCGTCGTGCCGGCAGGGTGGGTGCTGGTCGAGGCGATCCGGTCGTGGCAGTGGCTCGGTGGCCCATGGTCGCTGCTCGGCGCCACCCAGTGGCAGCACCCCGGCGTGCTCGGGCTCGCCGCGATCGGCGGGGTGTGGCTGGTCAGCTTCGCGATCGTGGCGTCGAACATCGGAGCTGCGCTGTGCGTGGTCGGCGGCGTGGCGGCCCGGACCGTCGGGGCGATGATCGCGATCGTGGCGGTCACGTCCGGTCCGCTCTGGTCGGTAAGTCGTCCCGCTGAGCCGCCGGCCGGGGTCGTGGCCGTTGCACTCGTGCAGCCGGGGATCGTGCACGGCGATCTATTCTCGGCTCAAGAAGAACTGTCCCGGGAGATCGGCGTGCCGGTCGACCTCGTGGTGTGGGGTGAGAGCAGCGTCGGCACCGACCTGGCCGCTGATCCTGCACTGCGCCGCCAGCTCAGCACGCTGTCCGCAGCAACCGGGGCGGACCTGCTGGTCAACGTCGATGCGCTGGTCGGCGACTCCGGTGCGATCACGAAGACCTCCGTCCTGATCGACGATCGCGGAATCCTCGCCACCTACCGCAAGACCCGGCTGGTTCTGTTCGGCGAATACGTCCCGTTCCGTGATCAACTCGGTTGGCTCAGCGACATCACCGCCGCGGCGGCGCAGAACCGGCAGCCCGGCGACCGGCTGGTCGTGATGGAAGCCGGTGGTGTCCGGATCGGACCGCTGATCTCCTTCGAGGAGACTTTCCCGGACCTGGGGCGCGCGCAGGCGCGGGCGGGGGCGGACCTGCTGGTGTACCAGACTTCGACGGCCACATTCCAGGGGAGTTGGGCGCCCGCGCAGCTGGCGTCGTTCGGTGCGCTGCGGGCCGCGGAGAGCGGGCGCCCGGTCGCCGCGGCCGCCCTGACGGGCGAATCGGCGGCGTTCGACGCGCGCGGTCACCGTCTCGGGGCGATGTCCGCCGACGAGCACGGCGTTCTACTGGTCGACATACCCGTTCACGCGGTGGATACGCCCTACGTCCGGTTCGGCGACTATGTCCCCGGCATCTGTGCCGCCGTTGTCACGGGGTACGTGGCCGTTCGGTGCTCCGGCGGCGGACGCGATAGGAGGTTTCGAGCGTGGCGATGAGTCGCTGCGAGACGACTCTTCCGTTATCGGGCCCCTGCCCGTGGGCTGGCCGGTTGATGAATCTCATGCAGATGCGCGGGTGTCGTCGGAGCGAGGGCAAGGCGCGTGAAAGGGATGGTCACGGCAGATGACCCGACAGACTGCTGCAGGTCATCCGCGGTGGCGACGACCTGTCGGACGTCGCCTCGGATGGTGCCTGACGGACATATGACACAATTGTGGCAGCTGTGGGTGCGCAAACTCTGGCACACCGTCCGTCGCGCCGGCCATGATCTGGGCCGTGACCAGGTCGGGCGGTTGATGCGGGCGGCGACCGAGGCGTTCGACCGCGACTACGGCGCGAAATCCCCGAAGGCCGTCTCCGAGATCGTCGACGTACTCCTGGGGTTCTACAACTACCCGGCAGAGCACTGGATTCATCTGCCCACGACGAATCCCATCGAATCTACTTTCACGACAGCGCGTTCAAGAAGCAGGGCAACCAAGGGACCGGGCTCGCGGGTGGCCAGGCTCGCGATGGCGTTCAAGCTGATCGAGGCCGCTGAGGTACGCTGGCACGCCGTGAACGCGACGCACCTGGTCGCCCTCGTTCGGACCGGAGCCGAGTTCGAGAAGGAAACCGTAGAACAACCGGTCGATTCGTCAACTACGAAGGATTCCGCCCGACGCTCGCCCCTTCTACAAGGATTTGACGATATCTCGTGTGGCGGCGCGATGAGTTCTACCCGCCGGTGCAGTCTGATCTCCATGGGCAAACTCATCTATGGCTTCAACGTGTCGGTGGACGGGTACATCGCCGACGCGCACGGCAACATCGACTGGTCCGATCCGAGCGAAGAGCTCCTCCAGTACTGGAACGACTTCGAGCGGGAGACCGCCCTGTCGTTCTACGGGCGGCGGCTCTACGAACTGATGTCCGCGTACTGGCCGACCGCTGACAAGGCTCCGGACGCCACCCCTCGGACCGTCGACTTCGCCCGCATCTGGCGCGACATGCCCAAGGTCGTGTTCTCACGCACCCTGGAGTCGGTCGACTGGAACTCCCGCCTGGAACGCGGCGACCCGGTCGAGGTGGTGACGAAACTGAAAGCCGAAACCGACGGCAGACTGGAGGTGGCCGGCGCGACGCTGGCCGCACCGATCGTGCAGGCCGGACTGGTGGACGAGTACCGGATCGTGGTCACGCCTACCGCCGTGGGCGGCGGCACCCCATTCTTCCCGACACTGCCGTCATGGATATCGCTGCGGCTGGTGGAGAACCGCACCTTCCCGGGCGGCACGGTCCTGCTGCGCTACGAGGCGAAACACAACTGATACAGCCAGGCCCGCCCTGCGGACGCACTACGAAGTACACGACCCGAGCGGCACCCCGCTACTGCTCGACATCCACCAGCAGTTCGACGAACTGCTACCCAGCGAAACTCGCAGAACGACCGATCGACCCGCCAACACCGAGGAGGCCGCCTGAAACCCGCCCATTCACGCCGCTGGGGCGGGTGATGCGCCGGAATTCGCGCAACGCCTTCTCGGGGTCGGCGCCTTTGTCGGTGGGAATGGAGATATGGCTCTCGGCGAGTGCGACTCGGTCGACAGCTCGCTGACCCGATCTACGCATTCGCTGTAGCAGCAGCTGTTGTCAGGCAATTGGCTCCGAACAAGGCCTTGAGATCTCCGAATAGGGCTGGAGTCTTGTGAACCCGGAACTTCGGGTCTGTCGCCAACCGGGTCGTCGTGCTGCCGATCAACACGATGTGCACGTCGGTGTCCCCGGGGTGGCGCTGCAAGGCGTCACGAAGGGCTTCGATGTTGGGTCGCGTGCATGCGTGCACCGGGAGGGTAAGGGTTATCGGGGCGGAGGATGGCCCACCATTCCCCAGGTCGGGTGTGGAGATATCGACTGCGACGACTGACGTCCTGCCCTCGCGGATGTTGACGTTCGCGGTGACGAGCAGGATCGAGTCTTCGGTGAGAGCGTGCTGGAAGCTGGTGTAGATCGAGGAGAAGACGAGTATCTCGGTGGCAGCGTCGAGGTCGGCGATCTCGACGATGGCCCACGGCTCGCCCTTCTTGCTGAGGCGGCGGTCGACCGCCGCGACGATGCCGCCGATGACGATCTTCTGGCCGTTGCGGACCTTCCCGGCGTGCACGGCAGCGATGGAGGTGTCCGTGAGCGTGGTGAGCGCTGCGGCGATACCCTCTAGGGGGTGGCCCGATACATACAGGCCTAGCATCTCGCGTTCGAGGGCGAGCTTGTGCTTGGTGTCCCACTCCTCGTCGGGCACCTTGACGTTGAAGACTGACGTGCTCGACTCGTCTGCATCGTCTCCGCCAAAGAGGTCGAACTGACCCATCGCCTCGGCCTTCTTGGTGGACATCGCCGCGTCGATGGCGTCGGTGTGTACCAGCATCAGGCCCTTGCGCGGATGGCCGAGCGAGTCGAATCCGCCTGCTTTGATGAGGGATTCGGTGATCTTCTTCGAGCACGCGAGTGCGTCGACTTTGTTGAGGTAGTCGGAGAAGTCGGTGAACTTCCCCTTCTCCTCGCGGGTCGCGATGATCGACGACACCACGTTGGTGCCGACGTTGCGGACTGCACCAAGGCCGAAGCGGATGTCCGCACCGACCGACACGAAGTCGACGCGCGAGGCGTTGACGTCGGGCGGCAGCACGGTGATGCCCCTCTTGCGGCAGTCTGCCAGGTAGATCGCCGACTTGTCTTTGTCGTCACCGACGGAGGTGAGCAGGCTGGCCATGTACTCGGCCGGGTAGTTGGCCTTGAGGTACGCGGTCCAGTACATGACCAGGCTGTATCCAGCGGCGTGTGACTTGTTGTAAGCGTAGCCAGCAAACGGCAGAACAGCCTCCCACAGTGCGGTAACTGCTTCGTCGCTGTAGCCGTTGCCGCGCATACCGTTGCGGAAATTCTCGAACTCGGCAGCGAGCACTTCGGGCTTCTTCTTACCCATCGCACGGCGGAGCAGATCCGCCTGTCCAAGGGAGTAGCCGGCCACCTTCTGAGCGATCTGCATGATCTGCTCCTGGTAGACGATCAGCGCGTACGTCTCGCCCAAGATGCCGCGGAGCGGTTCGTCGAGTTCTGGATGGATCGGCACGACGGCCTCACGGCCGTTCTTGCGGTCCGCATACGCCCAGTGCGCTCCGACCCCCATCGGGCCGGGGCGATAGAGGGCGTTCGATGCGATGAGATCGTTGAACTCGGTCGGCGCCATGCGGAGCAGAAGATCGCGCATGCCCGCTGAATCGAGCTGGAAGACACCCAGGTTGTCGCCGCGGGCGAGCATCGCGTAGGTAGCTTCGTCGTCCAGTGCGAGGGTGTCGAGGTCGAGGTCGATGCCGCGGTTGGTCTTGATGTTGTCGATCGTGTCGCCGATGACGGTGAGGTTGCGCAGGCCGAGGAAGTCCATCTTCAGCAGGCCGATGGCCTCACACGACGGATAGTCCCAGCCGGTGATGATGGCGCCGTCCTGGGCCCTGCGCCACAGCGGGATGGCATCCATCAGCGGTTCCGACGACATGATCACCGCACAGGCGTGCACACCCGCGTTACGGATCAGGCCCTCCAACCCGAGCGCGGTCTCGTAGATCTTGGCGACATCGGGATTGCTGCCGATCAGCTCGCGAACCTCGGCGGCCTCCTTGTACCGCTCGTGCTCGGTGTCGGTGATCCCCGACAGCGGGATGTCCTTGGCCATGATCGGCGGCGGCAGCGCCTTGGAGATCTGGTCGGCGATGGCGAAACCGGGCTGCCCGAACTGGACCCGCGCCGAATCCTTGATCGCCGCTTTCGTTTTGATGGTGCCGAAAGTGATGACCTGAGCAACCCGGTCACTACCCCACTTCTCGGTGGCATAACGCACCATTTCACCGCGGCGGCGATCGTCGAAGTCGATATCGATATCGGGCATCGACACGCGCTCCGGGTTGAGGAACCGCTCGAACAGCAGACCGTGCGGAATCGGGTCGATATTCGTGATACCGAGCGCGTAGGCGACCAGCGAACCCGCGGCCGAACCACGGCCGGGACCGACCCGGATACCGACTTCGCGCGCATGGTTGATCAGGTCACCGACCACCAGGAAGTAGGCCGGGAAGCCCATTTCAATGATCACGTCGAGCTCGTAGTCGGCGCGCGACAGGTACTCCTGCGGCACACCATTCGGGAACCGCCGCTCCAGCCCGCGCTTGACCTCCCGGCGCAACCAGCTGGCCTGGGTTTCGTCTTCGGGCACCGGGAACACCGGCATCCGGTCCTTGAACGCCCACACCTCGTCGTAGGATTGCACCCGTTCGGCGATCAACAGGGTGTTGTCGCAGGCCCCAGGCACCTGGTCGTCCCAGAGCTCACGCATCTCGGCGGCCGATTT
Organism: Nocardia donostiensis; assembly: GCF_002081715.1. GTDB lineage: Bacteria > Actinomycetota > Actinomycetes > Mycobacteriales > Mycobacteriaceae > Nocardia > Nocardia donostiensis. The sequence goes on from NZ_MUKP01000008.1 coordinate 179,379, forward strand.
CAGATAGTAGCCATCGCCACCGAACTTGAACCTGGTCGGAT
>NZ_MUKP01000080.1 GCF_002081715.1 Nocardia donostiensis
GGCCGCCACGACGACCAGTTCCCGATCGACGTCTTCCAAACCGGGTCGGGCACCAGCTCCAATATGAACACCAACGAGGTGATCGCCTCGATCGCCGCCGCGAACGGCGTCACGGTGCACCCGAATGACGACGTGAACATGTCGCAGTCGTCCAACGACACCTTCCCGACCGCCACCCACCTGGCCGCCACCGAGGCGATCATCAGCGATCTGGTGCCCGCGCTGGAGCATTTGCGGCTGGCGCTGCTGGATAAATCCGTCGAATGGCGCACCGTGGTGAAATCCGGGCGTACCCATCTGATGGATGCGGTGCCGGTGACCCTCGGCCAGGAGTTCGGTGGCTACACCCGTCAGATCGCGCTCGGTATCGATCGTGCGATGGCGACTCTGTCTCGGCTCGGTGAGCTGCCGATCGGCGGCACCGCGGTCGGTACCGGGCTCAACGCGCCCGACGGGTTCGGTGCCAAGGTGGTTGCCGAACTGGTGCGCTCCACCGGTATCGACGCTTTGTGCGAGGCGCAGGATCATTTCGAAGCGCAGGCCGCGCGGGACGGGCTGGTGGAGACCTCGGGTGCGCTGCGCACTATCGCGGTGAGTCTCACCAAGATTGCGAACGATATCCGCTGGATGGGCTCGGGACCGCTCACCGGGCTGGCCGAGCTGCAGCTGCCCGATCTGCAGCCGGGCAGCTCGATCATGCCGGGCAAGGTGAATCCGGTGCTGCCGGAAGCGGTTACGCAGGTCGCCGCGCAGGTGGTCGGCAATGATGCCGCGGTCGCGTTCGCCGGTGCGGGTGGGCATTTCGAACTGAACGTCTACATCCCGGTGATGGCGCGCAACCTGCTCGAATCGATCCGCCTGCTGGCGAATGTCTCCCGGTTGTTCGCCGACCGCTGTGTGCGCGGGCTGACCGCCGACACCGAACGGTTGCGCACCCTCGCCGAATCCTCGCCGTCGATCGTGACCCCGCTGAACTCGGCCATCGGCTACGAGGAAGCGGCGGCGGTGGCGAAAGAGGCGTTGAAGGAGAAGAAAACCATCCGGCAGACGGTCATCGATCGCGGCCTGATCGGGGCACAGCTCACCGAAGCGGAGCTGGATCGCAGGCTGGACGTGCTGTCGATGACCCGGGTCGACAAGGAGGGATAACACCGTCGCGGTGCCGCCGTGGCAGAGAGTGACCACGGCGGTGCCGGTCGGCGGTACTCAGGGCGGGGCAGCCGGGCCCCGCCGGGCATCAGCCGCGCAGATGTGCGAGCTCGGCCCGGGCCTGCTCGCCGGTCTCACCCAGATCGGTGCGGGTGAAAACATTCCATTTCGCCAGCAGCGGCGCGAAAACCAGTTCGCCCTGCTTCGCCGGATCGTAGATACCGGCCTCGGCCAGCACCTCGTTGCTGTTGCGGCCGTCGGGCAGCGTCATACTGGGCACCTCGAATGCGGCGACCCGGTCGGCGACGGCGCGCATCGTCTGGTCGGGGGCCTTGTCGAAGCCCGCGGCGACCAAATCGGCGAAGAATTCGGCCTGCCGTTCGTCGTCGTCGGCCAGGCGTTCGGCGATCGCGGTGACGATCGGGTTCTCGTTCAGAGCGGCGGTGTTGCGGTGCCGGACCGTGGCGGCGGCCTCCTCGAACGCGCAGTTGGCCAGCACGTCCAGCAGGTGCAGCGGCTCACGGCGGAAACCGGTGGTCATATGCGCCATGCGCAGCCGCTCCAGTTCCACCGGGTCCACCGCGCGGGTCACCATCAGATAGTTGCGGATCAAGATCTCGTGCCGGTTCTCCTCGGCCGTCCAGCGACCCACCCAGCGCCACCAGGAGCCGGTGCGCAGGTATTTGCCGATCTCCCGGTGATAGGAGGGCAGGTTGTCGGCGATCAGCACGCTGACCGTGAGCGCCAGCTTCGCGACCTCACTGAGCTGGGATTGGCTCGGGTCCCAGTCGGTGCCGCCGAGGAAACCGAAATTACGTCCGTCGTCCCACGGCACATAGTCGTGCGGCTGCCACGGCTCGGCGGCGTCGATATGGCGGCGTAGATTGCTCTCCACCTCGTCGGCGAGCGATTCCAGCAGTTCACGATCGGTCAGCAGTGTTTGCACGGAACCAACCTAGCGGGTCGAGGGCCGGCGGGGACACCTTGCTGTGATCGCCGACGAAACGCGGCGGGTTGGGGCTGTGTGCGAACCCACGGCCACGCCGCAGGGCGAGTGCTCGCGTGGCAGCGTGGCCGTGGGGTGGGGCTACTTTTCGGTGACGGTGGTCTGCCGGTCGGCTTCGTTCCAGGTGATCGTGCCGCCGGCGAATTCGCTCTTCTTGCCCTCGGGAGTGACCTCCTCGTCGCTCACCGGGTAGCCGAGGCCGCCGGCTGCGCCGCCGTTGTCCTCCCACGCCTGACGGATATCGCCCCAGACGATATGGGCGCCGGTGTCCGGGCTCCAGGCGATGGTGCCGCCGATGAAGTCCTGGTATTTGCCGCCGTCAGGGCCCTCCTCCTCGGCTTCGCGCGGCAATCCGAGCGGGCTGGTCTGGCCGCCCGCTTCCTCGTACTTCTGGTAGATCTCCCCGGAAACGGTGATATCGCCGTCGGGAGTGGAGACCGTGGTTTCGCCTGCCGCGGCGCCGGGGGACTGACCGGGGCTTTCGGTACCGGTCGCGGTACCGGTGGGCGATGTCTCCTCGGTCTGTTCACCGGTCCGGCCCTGCCCCTCGGTGTCCTGGCCGGGTATCACAGCCGAGGTCAGCGAACCGACATCATCGCTGGTGTCGTTGTTGTCGTCGCCGCATCCTGCGACCAGTAAGCCCCCCGCCGCGATCGCTGCCGCGAATCCAGCCGTACGTCGAGCGAAATGGTGCATGGTCCATCCTCTCGCGAATGGCCTACCCGGTTGACCGTCGATACGCGGTGCACCGCGCAGGCCGGGCCTGGTGCGGCAACGGCCCGGCGAATCAGAGGAATCGCCGGGCCGCCGCCGGATTGGTAGTCACGGGCATGATACCCAGGAAAAGTGACGTGAACCATATGTTGTTGATTGGCCCGGAAGTGTCCTGATCGGCTTTCGGGCAGGTACCGAGCCGGTCAGGGCATCGGGGGAACGGCGTCGTCGTCGCCGTGGAAATCGACCGACGAGTACTCGCGCAGCTTGGTCAGCCGGTGGTAGGCGTCGATCATCCGCACCGTGCCCGACTTCGATCGCATCACGATCGACTGAGTGGAGGCACCGCCGCCGTAATAGCGCACCCCGCGCAGCAGGTCACCGTCGGTGACGCCGGTCGCGCAGAAGAAGACATTGTCGCCGGACACCAGATCCTCGGTGACCAGCACCCGGTCCAGGTCGTGGCCCGCGTCGATCGCCTTCTGGCGTTCCTCGTCGTCCGTGGGGGCCAGCTTGCCCTGCAGTACACCGCCCATACAGCGCATCGCGGCGGCGGCGATGATGCCTTCGGGGGTGCCGCCGATACCGACCAGGATGTCGGTGCCCGAATCCGGGCGAGCGGCGGCGATCGCGCCTGCCACATCACCATCGGAGATCAGGCGGATACGCGCGCCCGCATCCCGGATCTGCTGGATCAGTTCGGCATGCCGGGGACGGTCCAGGATGCACACCGTCAGATCCGACACCGAGGATTTCTTCGCCTTTGCGACGCGCCGGATGTTCTCGCCGATCGGGATCGAGATATCGATCACGTCCGCGGCCTCGGGGCCGACGGCGATCTTGTGCATATAGAACACGGCCGACGGGTCGAACATGGCGTCGCGTTCGGCGACCGCGAGCACCGAGATCGCGCCCGGGGAACCCTTCGACATCAGCGTGGTGCCGTCGATCGGGTCGACCGCGAAATCCACCTCGGGGCCGTCGCCGTTGCCGACCTCCTCGCCGTTGTACAGCATGGGCGCTTCGTCCTTCTCGCCCTCGCCGATCACGACGATGCCGCGCATGGACACCGAGCTCACCAGCTGTCGCATGGCATCGACCGCAGCGCCGTCACCGCCTTCCTTGTCGCCGCGGCCGACCCAGCGGCCCGCCGCCATCGCGCCGGCTTCGGTGACGCGGACGAGTTCCAAAGCGAGATTGCGGTCGGGCGCCTCGCGGCGGCTGGAAGCGGTGGAAGATGCCGTCATTGCGGGGTGCCTCCTTGGCGTCGAACGTACTGGTGCAATTGTCTCATTCACCTCGCCCGCGTACCGGTACCCCCTCGTGGGCGCGACCGGGCGTAGTCCGTCCGCAGACCGCACCCACCAGAGCGGATACGGGGGCACGAGGTCCCCGGCTGTCCGCGAGTGGATACTGGATGCGTGTCGTATCAAAAGCCGCGCATCCTGCACGACTATCGGGACCTGTTCTTTTCGCTGATCCCGTTGGTGCTGATCGTTGTGGTGTTCGCGGGCGCGGCCAGCCAGTGCAGCTTCGCCGTCAACGGCCCCACCCAGGGCCCGATCCCCAGCTTCGACGCCGAGGCCGCGCTGCAATCCGACGCGACCAGCCTGTCCTTCCCGATCCGTGAACCCGAGCTGCCTGCGAGCTGGAAACCGAACTCCGGCAGCCGCGACACCATCGCCGAAGCAGGCGGCGGCGCCGTCAGCACAGTCGGCTATATCACCGACCAGGGCACCTACATGCAGCTCAACCAGAGCAACGCCACCGAAGAACTCCTGGTCACCCACACAGTCGGCCGCCGCTACGCCACCGGCACCGAACAGATCGGCACCCAGAAATGGGTGGTCTATGACGAACCCGGCGCCGAACCCGCCTGGGTCTCCGACTTCGGTGACGTCCGTGTCCTGATCCGCGGCGCGGGCAACAACGAGGCGTTCACCACCCTCGCTCAGGCCGTAGGTACGGCCCAGCCTCTCACGCCGTAGCGAGGCGACGCCGTACATCCGCCAGTAAATCGGCACGTCCACCAGTGGGTGGCCGCATCCGATCTTCGGCCGGCGTTCGTGTCCGAAGATCGTCCTTCACGGGCTATTCCAGGTCGGCTGGTTCCGACTGGGAGAGGGCGTCCTCGATGCGTCGGTGGGCTCCGGCGAGGTGTTCCTCGCAGCGGTTGGCGAGGGCTTCGCCGCGTTCCCACAGGGCCAGGGAGTCGTCGAGGTCGAGGCCGCCCTGTTCGAGTCTCTTCACCACATTGACCAGTTCGTCGCGGGCGCGTTCGTAGCCGAAGGTGGCGATTTCGGCAAGGTCGGGAGCGCTGGCCGAGTCGGCGTCGGCGGAGGAATCGGGCAACGTCAGGTCCTCTCCACGTAGGTGTGATGTCGGTGCTCGAGGCCGCGGCCTAGCCGGGGCCGCTGGTCTCGTCGCCGGTCGTGGCCCCAGGCTTGCTGCTCGGCGCGACTGTGGTGCGGGCGCCGAGCGGGGTGACGCCAAGCGCGGCAGCGTTGACCGCGCCGTCGGCGACGCGGATACGTAACTGACTGCCGGGCTGGGCGTCGTCGATACTGCGCACCACATGGCGTTCGGGTCCGGTGACGCGTTGCACGACAGCGTAACCACGAGCCAGTGTGGCGGCCGGGCCCACAGCGGTGAGTTTGTCGCGCAGGTGGCGGGTGGCAGTGGTTTCGGTGCGGATGAGTTGTTCGGCGCAGCGGCGGGCGGCGGTGCGCCAGCGTTCCACCTCGTCGCGGCGGTGGTCGAGTTCGCGCAGCGGGTCGGCCAGCACGGGGCGGGAACGCAACTGGGTCAGCGCCCTGGTCTCGCGGTCCACCCAGCCGCGCAGCGCGGCGGCGGAGCGGGCGCGCAGCTCACGCACCGTGGCGAGTTCGACGGCGGCGTCGGGGACGAGACGTTTCGCGGCATCGGTGGGGGTTGCGGCGCGCAGGTCGGCGACCAGGTCGCTGAGCGGATTGTCTGGTTCGTGCCCGATCGCGCTGACCACCGGGGTCCTCGCGGCGACGATGGCGCGGCACAGCGCTTCATCGGAAAACGGCAGCAGATCCTCCACACTGCCGCCGCCGCGAGCCAGCACGATCACGTCCACCTCGGGGTGGCGATCGAGTTCGGCGAGGGCTTCCATGATCTGCGGGACCGCTGTCGGCCCCTGCACGGCCGTGTTGCGGACCTGGAAACGCACCGCAGGCCAGCGGTTGCGGGCGACGGTGAGCACATCGTGTTCGGCGGCGCTGGCGCGTCCGGTGATCACACCGATGGTGCCGGGCAGGAACGGGATCGGCCGCTTGAGCCGCGGGTCGAACAATCCCTCGGCGGCCAGCAGCGCCTTCAACCGTTCGATCCTGGCCAGCAGTTCACCCACCCCGACGGGACGGATCTCGGTGATCCGCAGCGACAGGGTGCCGCGGCCGGTGAAGAAAGAGAGCTTGCCGTAGACCACCACCCGGCTGCCCTCCTGCAGCGGGATCGGTGAACTGCGGATGAGTGCCGGATCGCAGGTCACCGACAGCGACATATCCGCCGACGGATCGCGCAGCACCAGAAACGCGGTGCGGGTGCCCGGCCGCAGATTCATCTGCGTGATCTGCCCCTCCACCCAGATACTGCCGAGCCGGTCGATCCACTGGGCGACCTTGATCGCCACCGAACGCACCGGCCAAGGGTGCTCGGCGGTGTTGGCGGGGGCGGTCGCGCGCTGGGGTTGACCAGAGGAGGCCCGGCCAACCGGCGGCGGAGACGAGGTGGGTTCGGTCACTGGGCTCGCACGGTGGCGATCCGGTTGGTCAGCATGGTCACGAACGGCGCCCTGGCGCGGGTCTGCTGCTCGTACTCCAGCAGCGCGGTCAGATCGTCGACGGTCAGCATGCGCAGGCGGGCGCGCAGCTGAGCCAACGTCATATTGACGTAGTCGTAGCGGGCGGCGACTTCCGGTTCCACCACTTCGGCTGTCTGCACGGTGTCGTCGACCCCAGCCGCCCCAGCCACGGTCTCGCTGCTGACGGGGGATTCGACGGCGGGCTCCGGCGCGGTGACGGTGGCACCACTGTTCGCCGGTGCACCGGCCGCGCTGCCGTCGCTCTCGATGTTCTGGAGGGCGCGCAGCCCGGCCAAAGTGTCGGCGAGCGCGGCTTCCACCTCCGCCGGGTCGGCGTCGAAACGATCGAAACCGCTGTTGCGGACCGAACGGCCGCCGACGGTGCCGACCGGGTCGGCGGGGTCGGCGGGGTCGTTGTCCTCGTCGAAGGTCGCCCACTCCGGCTGCTCGACAGGGCGGGCGCCCAGACGCTCGAACACCATGTCGCCTTTGATCGCGAGGCTGGTGACGAACTGCTGGACATGCATGCTGGTCTGCAGGAGCTGACTGATCGCGGTCACAGGGAATTTCACCGCCGCCGACGGCAGCCGTCGAGTCTCCTCGATGGCATAGACGGCGGCACCGGCGGCGACCCGGGCCAGGAACGGTGGTCGGAACATGGTCCTAGCCTGCCCGAAATGGTGCGATGTGCAAAAGATGGCAGGCGCAACAGGTGGCTGTGGCTCGCGCGCACGTATGGTTGTTGGCATGTCCTCGGCTATACCGTTGAGCATCGGAACCACCAGCACCCTCACCCCTGTCGCCGCCGGCAAGCGGGTGCTGCTCGCCGAACCGCGCGGCTACTGCGCGGGCGTGGACCGCGCCGTCGAAACGGTGGAGAAGGCGCTGGAAAAGCACGGCGCCCCCATCTATGTGCGTAAAGAGATCGTGCACAACCGGCATGTGGTGGAGACGCTGCGCGAACGCGGGGTGATCTTCGTCGACGAAACCGACGAGGTGCCCGAAGGTGAGCTGGTCGTGTTCTCCGCGCACGGTGTGTCCCCGGCGGTGCACGCCGACGCCGCCGAACGCAACCTGCGCACCATCGACGCCACCTGCCCGCTGGTCACCAAGGTGCACCAGGAAGCCAAGCGGTTCGCCCGTGACGACTACGACATCCTGCTGATCGGCCACGAAGGCCATGAGGAAGTCGAAGGCACCGCGGGCGAGGCCCCCGAACACGTGCAGCTGGTGGACGGGCCGGACGCGGTGGACAAGATCACCGTGCGCGACGAGTCCAAGGTGATCTGGCTGTCGCAGACCACGCTGAGCGTCGACGAGACCATGGAGACGGTGGCCCGGCTGCGCGAGAAGTTCCCCGCGCTGCAGGACCCGCCGAGCGACGATATCTGCTACGCCACCCAGAACCGGCAGGTCGCGGTGAAGGCGATGGCGCCGGAATGCGATCTGGTGATCGTTGTCGGTTCGCGTAACTCCTCGAACTCGGTGCGACTGGTCGAGGTCGCGCTCGGCGCGGGAGCCAAGGCAGCACACCTGGTCGACTACGCCCGCGAGGTGGACCCCGCGTGGCTGGAGGGTGTGCGCACCGTCGGCATCACTTCCGGAGCATCGGTGCCCGAGATCCTGGTGCGAGGGGTGCTGGACATGCTCGCCGAGCACGGCTTCGGCGAGGTGCAGCCGGTGACCACCGCGAACGAAACCCTGGTCTTCGCGCTGCCGCGGGAGTTGCGCTCTTCGCGTCGCTGATCCTGTCCACCGGCTCCATTGCGCGATCCGGGGGCGTATACGCCGCCGCTCAGTGGCCATCTCGGCCGATCGGCGCGCTTGTTCGGGTCGGTCGGATCGCCTGATTCTGCCGGTCTCGTACGGCTCTGCTACCTGTCCGGCCCGGACGGTTCCCTCCGGCTTGCTCGGTGTCGGCCTGCCAGGGCGGCACCCGAGGGTTCAGCCCCGCCCAGCAGGTCGCTGATGGCTCTTCGACGGCTCGGGCAGTGGTTGAGCGTGCGGCTACAAGGTTTCCGGCCTGCGCCGTTCCGCCGGTTCGCGGTCTCGATAGCGCACGATGGGCTGCGGGTGCGGCGGTTCGCCGCGGCGCCGGTTCGCGGCCGGGCGGGACGGTTCGTCGGGGAACGGGGCCGCCGGGCGGTCTACCCGAGTGCGCAGCTCACGCATACGGGGCTCACGGGCGCGGGGTTCCCGGCGTGGTTCGCGGGCGCGGGAGGAACCGGCCGCTACTCGGGGCGGTGCGTCGGCGACGGGAGCAGGTCGTCTACGGCCGTTGCGTCGGGACGGGACGTCGCTACCGACCCCGTTGTGGTCGTCGAGTTCGGAGTTCTTCGGCTTGCGCCGGGTGGCTCCGGAGGTGCGAGACCCCTTGCCGCGGCCGGGGCGCGGGCGGTCCGCCTGGCGGCGCCCCCAGCTGGTACCGCGCCGGGCTTCGGTGGAGTGCTCGGCGGCCTGCTCCTGCCGATGCATCACGATGCGTGCGGCGCCGACCAGCAGCACCAGCACGGTGGCGATCATCATCGCCGGGAATCGGTGTACCAGCGGGATGGCCAGGTTCAGCAGGATGTCTTTGATCGATGTCGAGACGCTGCCGGTGAGCTGCTGATAGGCCAGCGGCACCGCGACGAACAGCAGTAGCGGCGGCAGCACCAGCGTGGTGAACAGCCCGCGCAGCCGCACGGCGAGCACAGCCGCCAGACAGCCGATCACATACATGGTGGAGAACGAACCGGTGAGCTCGCTGCCGTCGCCGA
>NZ_MUKP01000081.1 GCF_002081715.1 Nocardia donostiensis
TCGTCGGTGAGGAACGGTGCGGGTGCTTCCTCCACCAGCTTCTGGAAGCGGCGCTGCAGCGAGCAGTCACGGGTGCCTGCGACCACGACATTGCCGTGCTTGTCGGCGATGACCTGCGCCTCGACGTGGCGGGCCTTGTCCAGGTACTGCTCGACAAAGCATTCGCCACGCCCGAACGCCGCGGTCGCCTCACGGGTGGCCGACTCGAACAGTTCGGGGATCTCTTCGATCGTGTGCGCGACCTTCATGCCGCGGCCGCCGCCGCCGAAAGCCGCCTTGATGGCGACCGGCACGCCGTACTTCTTCGCGAACTCCACGACCTCGTCGGCGTTTTTCACCGGGTCCTTGGTGCCCGCGGCCATCGGCGCGTTGGCGCGTTCGGCGATATGGCGGGCGGTGACCTTGTCACCCAGATCGCGGATCGACTGCGGTGACGGCCCAATCCAGATCAGCCCGGCGTCGATGACGGCCTGGGCGAAGTCCGCGTTTTCCGACAGGAAGCCGTAGCCGGGGTGGATGGCGTCGGCGCCGGAGCGGGCCGCGGCATCGAGGATCTTGTCGAATACCAGGTACGACTCGGCAGAGGTCTGCCCACCGAGGGCGAACGCCTCGTCGGCGAGTGTGACGAATGGGGCGTCGGCGTCGGGTTCGGCGTACACCGCGACACTGCCGAGACCGGCATCCTTGGCCGCCCGGATAACGCGCACGGCGATTTCGCCTCGGTTAGCTACGAGTACCTTCGTTATCCGCGCGCTGGCATGGCTGGGCACTGAGCCTCCTGTGTGCAATCTCTGTGGTCGCTTCGCGGGATGGGGGTCGCTACGCAGGCTCCGCTCCCGTGGTTGGGGTCCGCGGTACCGGCTCCGCTCCGAACGGGTGGGGTCGCTACACGCGCATTCCGCTCCGGGGTTCGGATCCGCTGCGCGGGCTCCGCGCCCGTGGACGACATTTTCGTCTCGGGCGAGTGTAGGCAGTCTGCCAACAGACACCGAACTCGGATAGGCCTACCGGAGAGTAGGTCGTGGATCACAATCGTATGTTCCTGGCTTTGTGCTATCTATTCCGGCCTCGCCGTCCGGCCCCGGCAGGCATCGCGCCGGGTGCTGCACCGGTCGCGATCGGCATCCGTACCGAATTGCCCCATTCGGTCCACGAACCGTCGTAGTTGCGCACCGATGTGAAGCCGAGCAGATACCGCAGCACGAACCAGGTGTGGCTGGAACGCTCACCCACCCGGCTGTACACGATCAGCGGGTCGGTGACCCCGAAATCGCGGTACGCGGCCTCGAGCCGGTCCCGGGAGCGGAACTTTCCGCCTGCATCGAACGCTTCGGTCCACGGGATGTTCACGGCGGTGGGGATATGGCCGCCGCGCAGCGTCGCATCCTCCGGAGTCACCGGCGGGTGGGCCAGGTCGCCTGCGTACTCCTCGGCAGAGCGCACGTCGATCAGCGGGCCACCGAGATGGGCGAGTACGTCTTCCCGGAAGGCGCGGGCGGTGCTGTCGTCGCGGTGGACCTCCGGATATTCGCTCGGGGCGAGGGAGGGCCGTTCGAAGGTGGTTTCCCTGGCCTCGCCGATCCACGCGTCGCGTCCACCGTCGAGCAGCCGCACGTCTTCATGGCCGAACAGGGTGAACACCCATAGTGCGTGGGCCGCCTGGGCGTTGCCCCGGTCGCCGTAGATCACCACGGTGTCGTCGCGGGCGATGCCCTTGGTCCGCATCAACCGGGTGAACCGAGCCCCGTCGATATAGTCGCGGGTGACCGAGTCGTTCAGCTCACCCCGCCAGTCGAGTTTGACCGCTCCCGGCACATGGCCGATGTCGTAGAGCAGGGCATCCTCGTTGCACTCGACGATCACGAGTCCCGGCGCGCCGATGTTTGCCGACAACCACTGTGTGGTTACCAATCGGTGAGGTTGCGCATACGCGCCGAAAGCGGGATGAGGGTCCGGGGCAACGGGCACGTTCAGGGTCCTTCACGCGAGGTAGGCGGCGGTGACAACGGTTCTGTTCGCACTGTGCATGGTATGTGTGACGGGACGCCTGAATCTCGTTTCAGTCACTTATCGGGTGGACGGACGAATAAATCGCACGCTCATCCGATAATGTCTCCCCGAAGGAGGGGTGGAGCTATGTCCGACTCATGGCCGCGGCGGCGGCTGCTCGCGATCCTACGTGGCGCCAGCGAACCCCTCGATGCGCAGGAACTGGCCCGGATCACCGGCCAGCACGTCACCACCGTTCGGTTCCACCTGGACGTGCTCACCCGCGATTCCCTGGTCCGGCAGTTCCAGCAGCCGCCGCGCGGCCGCGGTCGCCCGCGTATCGGTTACCGCGCCGTGCAGCGCACGGTCGGATACCAGGACCTCGCCCAGGTACTCGCCGATCAGCTCGGACCCGACCGCGACCGCAGGATCGCAGCCGGGATGGCCGCTGGGCGCGCCTGGGGCGCCAAACTCGACGCGCCCGAACAGCCCGTCGAATCATTGAACGATGCCAGGGACCTGGCGGTGTCGTTGATGTCGGAACTGGGCTTCGCCCCCGAACGCGACGTCACTCGCGACACCGATACCCAGAGCCTGGTCCGGATGACCGCCTGTCCGTTGCGGGAACTGGCGCGCACCCACTCCGATGTGGTGTGCGGGGTGCATCGGGGGCTGCTGGAGGAATTACTGGAGCGCAACGGCGTCAGCGATCGGATCGAGGTCGGTTTGGAGCCGTTCGTCGGCCCCGAGGTATGCGAAATGCGGCTGGCCCGCCGGGAAGCCGGTGCCAGGACCGGCGCACAGCAGGCGGGATCAGGCCGGATGTTCCCACAGTTGCGCGACACCGACACCGACATCCTGGAGCAGCCTGCGCAGCAGTGGTAGCCCGATACCGATCACACTCGACGGGTCTCCGTCGATGCGGTCGACGAACCAGCCGCCGAGACCGTCCAGGGTGAACGCGCCCGCCACCTGCAAGGGTTCGCCGGTGGCGAGATAGGCGTCCAGCTCGGCGGGTTCGGGTTTGGCGAAATGAATCGTGGTCGCGCTGCAGTCCACGGCCTCGGCCGCTACCGCGCCGTCACGCAACCGCAGCACGCAGTGACCGGTGATCAGGTCGGCGCTGCGTCCGGCCATCTCGTTCCAGCGTGCGCGCGCCACCTCGACGGTATGCGGTTTGCCCTGGAGTACGCCGTCGATCAACAGCATCGAATCGCAGCCGACCACCACGCAGTCACCGGCGAATTCGGGAATCGTCGTAGCAACATCGTGTGCCTTCGCGCGCGCCAGCGCGACGACGACGTCATCGGGGGCGGTGCCCAGGGGAAGGGCCGCTGCGACGGCGTCTTCGTCCACACCCGACACCCTGACGACGGGTTCGATACCTGCCGCGCGCAGCACAGCACGACGGGCCGGGGAGGCGGACGCCAGAACCAGCCGGGTCACCGTTGTTCAACCCTCCCTGGATCGGCCGGTTCAGGCGTGCAGATGCGCCAGCCGCGGGAAGGCGTAGGGCGAGGAGGGCGAGTTGCCGCGGTGCAGCAGCGTCGGCAATCCCCACAGATCGATCGGGCGGTTGTCGGCCGGGGGCGCGCCCGCGCTCGCGGCGGCACTGAACACACACACCAGGGCAGCGATCTCCTCGTCGGTCGGCGCACCCTTTTCGATGACGAGGAACGGCTGTTGACGCGCGCCTGTCGCGGTGGCGGCAGGGCCCGTTTCGGTGTCGGTTGCTGCCGGCTGGTCCACGAACGAGTCGACGGCGAGGTCCAGTTCGGCGGCGGTCAACACTTCTTCTTCTGCCACAATCGTCACGGTGCCAGATCCTCTCTCTTGCCGGATCGGGCGTTGATATGCCCGCTCCGATCGTCCGTTACCGATCGCTTCTGTGCAATCGGTGCGCGCGGCTTACCGAGGGTTTATCGCTGGATCACAGCGGAATGTTGCCGTGTTTCTTCGGTGGCATGCTCACCATCTTGCGCTCCAGCAGTCGCAGCGCGGAAACGATCTGGCCGCGGGTATGCGACGGCGGAATGACGGCGTCCACATAGCCACGTTCGGCGGCGACGTACGGGTTCACCAAGGTGTCCTCGTACTCGTTTTGGAGCTCGAGCCGCAGCGCATCGACGTCGGCGCCCTCCTTGGCGGCCTCGGCCAGCTTCTTGCGGTAGACGAAGCCGACAGCGCCGGAAGCGCCCATGACGGCGATCTGCGCGGTGGGCCACGCGAGGTTCACATCGGCGCCCATATGCTTGGAGCCCATGACATCGTAGGCGCCGCCGTAAGCCTTGCGGGTGATGATGGTGATTTTGCCCACAGTGGCCTCACCGTAGGCGTAGAGCAGCTTCGCGCCGCGCCGGATGATGCCGTTGTATTCCTGGCCGGTACCGGGCAGGAAGCCGGGAACATCGACCAGCGTGATGATCGGGACGTTGAACGCGTCGCAGGTACGCACGAAGCGGGCGGCCTTCTCCGAGGCGTCGATATCCAGGCAGCCGGCGAACTGGGTCGGCTGATTGGCGACGATGCCGACGCTGCGCCCGTCGATACGGCCGAAACCGACGACGATGTTCATCGCGCGCTCGGCCTGCACCTCGAGGAACTCGTCGTCGTCGAGCAGCCGGCGGATCACCTCGTGCATATCGTAGGGCTGGTTCGGCGAGTCCGGGATGATCGTGTCGAGCTCGAGGTCGTCATCGGTCAGCGAATCCTCGATAGCACCCTCGATCGGGTCGCTGGCCGGGAAGCGCGGAGCCTCGGCGCGATTGTTGCTCGGCAGGTAGGACAGCAGATCCTTGACGTAGTCGAGGGCATCCTGTTCGCCGGAGGCGACGTAGTGGGCCACACCCGACTTGGTCATATGGGTGTGTGCGCCGCCCAGTTCCTCCATGGTGACTTCCTCACCGGTGACCGTCTTGATGACGTCGGGGCCGGTGACGAACATCTGGCTGGCCTGGTCGACCATCACCACGAAGTCGGTGAGTGCGGGGGAGTAGACGTGTCCGCCTGCGGCCGGACCCATGATCAGCGAGATCTGGGGGATCACGCCCGAGGCCTGGATGTTGCGGTGGAAGATCTCGCCGTAGAGGCCGAGCGAAACGACACCCTCCTGGATGCGCGCGCCCGCGCCCTCGTTGATGCCGATCAGTGGACGGCCGGTCTTGAGGGCCAGGTCCATCACCTTGACGATCTTCTCGCCGTAGACCTCGCCGAGGCTGCCGCCGAATACGGTGACGTCCTGGCTGAAGATGCACACTTCGCGGCCGTCGATGGCGCCGTAACCGGTCACCACACCGTCGCCGAGCGGACGATTCTGCTCCAGGCCGAAGTTCACGCTGCGGTGCCGGGCCAGTGCATCGAGTTCGACGAAGGAGCCCTCGTCGAGCAGGGCAAGGATGCGTTCGCGGGCAGTCATCTTGCCCTTGGCGTGCACCTTGTCGACGGCGGCCTCACCCATCGGATGCTTGGCCTCTTCCAGCCGATTCCGCAGGTCAGCCAGCTTGCCGGCGGTGGTGTGGATATCGGGGGCACCTGCCGATCCCGGCGTTGGCTGCTGCTGGAGACTCGTCATGGGTCGGAGTGTAACCAGTGCCAATAACCCCTGTTAACCCAGGAAGGGATACTCGCCAGTAGAACCCCCTCCGGAAAAGCGCTGGTCGACCGCCGCGCGGCCGGAAAATCGCTTTCGTCCGAACCCCCCGCCGGAATAGGCTGGACCAGCCCGTTTTCGAGCAGAAGGGGAGGTATCTCGAATGTGGGGATGGAGCGCACGGGTAGCCGAATTCGCGGACGCGGCGGCGTTCACGCGGACAGTATCGGAGCCAGAACCGACGGTCACCGATCCCGTTGTCGATGCCGAAGACGACGATATGACAAGTGCGTCGTCGGTTCGTCCGGAAGGGTATGACCTGGCCGGGTAGCCGGACCGACCCCGAGTAGCCTGCCGGTGTGCACAGGCCACCATTGGATACAGAACGGTTGCGGCGCGATCTCCGCAGTCTGCCGGGAGCGCCGGAACCGGCGTTTTTCACCGGAATCGAGGTCGTGGACTCCACCGGCTCCACCAACGCCGATCTGATCGCGCGCGCCGCCGATCCCGGTATCGACCGCGTCGTGCTGGTGGCCGAAACCCAGGACAGCGGCCGCGGCAGGCACGCCCGAGCGTGGGCGAGCCCGCCGCGGGCGCAGATCGCGTTATCGATGCTGCTGCGTCCGGAGGGGCTGGAGCCCACCGCGCTGGGCTGGCTGCCGCTGTTGACCGGTATCGCCGTGGTCGACGCTGTGCGCCGTACCGCGGAGCTGCCCGCCGCCCTCAAATGGCCCAATGACGTGCTGATCGATGACCGCAAGGTGGCTGGGATCCTGGCCGAGGTCGTGACGGGCGGCCCGGTTCCCGCCGTCGTGGTCGGGGTCGGCCTGAATGTGAGCCTGACCGAGGACGAGCTGCCGGTGCCGCACGCGACCTCGCTGACCGTGGCAGGCGCGGGGGAGGTTGATCGCACCGAACTGGTGGGGTCGCTGCTGGCCGAATTCGCGCGCCGGTTCACCGCGTGGCGCGATGCGGGCTGGGCGACCGAGGAAATGGCCGCAGCCTACCGCGAACGCTGCGCGACGCTGGGCACACCGGTGCGCGCGGAATTACCCGGCGGGCGGATGCTCACCGGCATCGCCCGCGATATCGACAGCGCGGGACGCCTGCTGATCGGCGAGGAGCCGGTGTCTGCGGGGGATGTCACTCACCTACGTCCACACAGCCCTCAACCACACAGCCCGCAAACACTCGGTCGATAAACGCGGTTCCGGTTCCGCACACCGCAACACCGGACGGACGCGAATACGCGCAATCCCCGGCAACGAGATCACGAGTGCTTCTTACGGTCCAGGTCAGGTACATCGGGCCCCGCGCGCGGTAGGGTTCGGCCATGGGTTATCCGGAGGATGTGCTGGCGCCCGACGAAGAGCTGATCCTGCATCGCCACCCACACTGGAAGATGCTGTTCTTGCCCGCGGTGACGCTGATCGTCGCGACCGCGCTCGCCGGTTTCGCCGGTGGTCTGGCCTGGCGCAATACCGAGGGAACGAGCCGCTCGGTATTGCTGCTGGTGATCTTCCTGATGTGGCTGGCCGTCCTCGGGTGGCGTTGTGTCGCACCGGTACTCAGATGGAAGACCACCCATTTCATCGTCACCGAGCGGCGGGTGCTGGTGCGTCAAGGTGTGCTCACTCACACCGGTATAGATATCCCGATGAGCCGCATTTCCAGTGTGCAGTTCCGGCACGGGCTTTTCGACCGGCTGCTCGGCACCGGCACCCTGATCATCGGCTCCTCGTCGGAGGAACCCCTCGAATACGACGACATCCCAGCGGTGCAACAGGTGCACGCGATGCTCTACAACCAGGTCTTCGAAGGTGAGCGCAGCTACGACGACGAGCTGCGCGGCTATCGGTGACCCGGCGGAAAAC
This sequence comes from Nocardia donostiensis, assembly GCF_002081715.1. Classification (GTDB taxonomy): domain Bacteria; phylum Actinomycetota; class Actinomycetes; order Mycobacteriales; family Mycobacteriaceae; genus Nocardia; species Nocardia donostiensis. Next base: position 7,453 of record NZ_MUKP01000081.1, read on the forward strand.
CGCGACGGGTCCGTAATGTGAGCCTATGACCGCCGTACTGCTGGCCGAAGACGACGAGGCCATCGCCGCGCCCCTGTCGCGAGCATTGGGCCGCGAAGGCTATTCGGTCACCGTGGAAAGCTTCGGGCCCGCGGTGCTGAGCACCGCGCTGGAAGGCCGCCACGATCTGCTCATTCTGGATCTGGGGCTGCCTGGTATGGATGGGCTGGAGGTATGCCGCCAAGTACGTGCCCGCGGTGCGGACCTGGCCGTGCTCATGTTGACCGCCCGCACCGACGAGGTCGATTTCGTGGTCGGTCTGGACGCGGGCGCCGACGACTACGTCGGAAAACCGTTCCGCCTGGCCGAATTGCTCGCCCGGGTGCGGGCGTTGCTGCGGCGCAGCGGAATCGGCGACGATACGGTGGAAGTCGGTGGTATCCGGTTGGAACCGGCGGCGCGGCGGGTGCTGGTCAACGGTGTCGAAGTGGGCCTGGCCAACAAGGAATACGAACTGCTCAAGGTGCTCATCGACCGGGCAGGGCAGGTGGTCTCCCGCGACACCATCTTGCGTGAGGTCTGGGGCGATGCGGAGCTGCGCGGCTCCAAAACCCTCGATATGCATATGTCCTGGCTGCGCCGCAAAATCGGGGACGAGGGCCCGATGGCCGAGCGGCGTATCGTCACCGTGCGCGGTGTCGGCTTCCGATTGAATACCGACTGACGTGCGGCGGCGGATCCTGCGGTCGATGCTGACCGTGCTGATGCTGACCACCGTGGTGCTCGGCGTGCCGCTCACCTACACCGCTGTGCTGTGGGTGGAGGACATCACCCGCAACGACCTGCAGGGCAGGTTGGAGCGGATCGCGGTGGAGGTGATCGCGCAGGAACGCAGCGACGGCACAGTGCACGACGGCCTCGACCTGCGCACGGTGCGTCCGCTGGTTCCCGAGGACGGCAGGCTGACCATCGTCTATCCGACGCCGGGCGACAACGCCGCGCAGCTGGATATCGGTGTGCCTGATGTCGCCGATCCGCTGACCGAATCGCTGTCGATGGGTGCCTCCGGATCGCTGCGCCTGGAGGTGCCCGCGGGCCCGATGCATGCCAGGCAGCAGCAGGCGGTGGCCGGGGTCGGTCTCGCGGTGCTGGTTTCGCTGGGTGCGGCGATTACCGTGGCGATGGTCACCGCCCGCCGCGTCGCCGGTCCGATCCGCGATGTCGCGGCCCGTGCGGCGCGGCTGGCGATGGGGGATTTCCGGCCGGATCCGCGCAGGCACGGTATCGCCGAACTGGATCGGGTCTCCGATGTGCTGGATTCGGCGACGGTGGAGATCGCCGGACGGTTGCAACGCGAGCACGCGCTGGTCGCCGATGTCTCGCATCAGCTGCGCAGCAGGCTGACCGCGGTGCGGTTGCGGCTTGACGAACTGTCCGCGC
>NZ_MUKP01000082.1 GCF_002081715.1 Nocardia donostiensis
CCGCATGCTCCACATCGCGGGGCAGGCCGAGATCGCAGAAGACCAGCGGCCGCTGACCGGTACGATCCCGGTCGGCCAAGGCGTTATGGGTGTCGGCCAGCGTGATCACCGCACCGACCGCGCCGGTGCAGCTGACCACCACGTCCGCGTCGGCCATCGCCTCGGTCAACCGGGACAGCTCGTAGCCCGTAGCGGGAACCCCGTGCGTGCCCGCGGTCGCGGCGAGCCGTCTGGCCCGGTCGATGGTGCGGTTCACCACGATGATGCGGCCGATCCCGGCGCGCGACAGATGCGCGACGGCGAGCCCGCCCATCGCGCCCGCCCCGACCACCACGGCGGTTTTGCCGGTCAACGGCCCGAGCACGGTCGTCGCACGTTCCAACGCGACCGACACCACCGAAGCGCCCGCCCGGTCGATCCCGGTTTCCGAATGCACCCGTTTGCCGACGCGCAGGGCGTGCTGGGCGAGTTCGTGCAGCGTCCGGCCGACCGCCTGCTGCGCGTCGGCACTGGAGTAGGCGCTGCGGATCTGGCTGAGCACCTGCTGTTCGCCGACGACCATCGAGTCCAGGCCGCTGGCCACCGCGAACAGGTGTTCGGCCGCGGCTTCGCTGTAGCGGACGTAGGCGTGCCGGGTCAGATCGGGCATGGCGAGCCCGGAGTGGTTGCTGAGCAGGTCGCCCACCTCGGCCAGCCCGCCGTGGAAGGCGTCGACCACCGCGTACACCTCGACGCGGTTGCAGGTGGAGACGATCATGGCTTCGGAGATACGGCTAGAAGCCAGCATTCGGTCGATCAGCTTCGGCCGGTCGTCATCGGTGATCGCGACCTTTTCCAGCACAGCCACGGGGGCGCTGCGATGGGAGATCCCGACGAGAAGAACGCTCATGGTGTTACCACCGATCCCTTGCTGGTTGGCTCCGTTGCCGAATGCGAGGTCGCCTGTGCCGCGGCACAGGCGGCGTGCGTGGGGGGCGCATGGGTGGCGGGCAGCCTGCGCGTGCCCCGGCCCGGACCAGCCAGGGAGCGCGCGGTGGGCGCCGTGTCGGCCAGTTCCGCTCCGGCGGTCGCGGTGCCGGTGCTCACGTTCTGCGCGTCGTCCCCGGTTTCGGCGGCAGCGGGCCTCGCTCCGATCGAACCGGACGTGGCCGCACTCCTGTGTTCAACGCTGCGCGTACCGGAGTTGTTCTCACCAGCAGTGGTGTTCTCCGCCTCATTCAGCGTGGCGGCCACGGAACCGGGATCGGCGTCGGCGTTGCGCACCCGCTCGAACGACAGCATCTGCATTTCGACCGCTAGATCCACCCGGCGTACCTCCACGGTGGGTGGTGCTTCCAGCGCACAGGGAGCGAAGCTGAGGATCGATTGCACTCCGGCGGCGACCAGTGCGTCGCATACCGGCTGCGCCGCGTCGTCGGGTACCGCGATTACGGCGATGGTCGGCTGTAGCGCGGCCACATCGGCGGTCAGGTCGGCGGTGTTCCGGGCATCACGGACCTGCTGCCCGTGGATCTCGGTCCCGACCAGGGCCTGATCGTTGTCGAACAGTCCGACCACGGTGAACCCGCGCCGCCGGAAGCCCCGATACCCGGCCAGCGCCCGGCCCAGATTCCCCGCCCCGACCAGCACCACCCGGTGGCCGTCGGCCAGCCCGAGCACCTCTTCGACCCTGGCCCGCAGCCTGACCACGTCATAGCCGACACCGCGAACTCCGTTGGGGCCGAGAAAAGACAGGTCCTTGCGCAGCTTTGCCGAATTGACACCCGCCGCGACAGCCAGCTCCTCACTCGATACGATGGCAACACCGTCGTCGGCCAACATGGCGAGGACGCGAAGGTAGGTGGCCAACCGCGCCACTGTGGCCTGCGGGATGTCCTTCTGCAGAGCCCTCGAGACGCCGCCCGGCGCCTCATGTTGCTCTGTCACGTTCTCGGCTCCTCGTCCGGCCTGATCACGGTCGGGTTGCTCTGCGACCTCCCTCGCAGTCGTGCACCGCTGAGGGGTCGGATGTCGGGTTGATTCACCGCGCGCCGCCGGCCTCGCAGATCGGGTCGGCCCGCGGTCGCGTGCCACCACCGTAACCGCTTGTGAAGCCCTGCACAAAGTCGGTGAAATTGGCCTCATTTTCGACCGTGAGTTATGCGCGCAGCCCCGGCGCATGCTCCACTGTGCTGGATCAACGGCTCAGATCGGCCCGCAATCTATCCTCATCGACATCGAAATAGCTGTGTTCCCGGCCGTCGAGCAGCACCACCGGCAATCGGTCGCCGAACTCGGCGCGCAGCTGTGGATCGGTCGCGACCGCCGCATCCACGTCCACGGTCGCCACCTCGACACCGAATTCCGCGCACAACGGCCGCAACTGCTCCAGTGCCCGATCGCACATACCGCAGCCGGATCTGGTCAACAACGTCACCGAATGCGCGCGCGAACGCTCGTCGGCTCCGGCACCATCTGTGGGATTGGTCATGAAGTCATTAAATATCCTCTGGGAGTTCCCGCACCCCGTCGGCACAATGAGCGCTGCGCGATTGTGTCTCATCGCGCCTCCTGCGCCCTGCGGGAGTTCCCGCACCCCGTCGGCGTGCTCGCCTTCCGGTGCGCTGTCCTCACGTCGGTTACCGATGAATCCGGTTAGTGTGGACGTGGTTCGCGCGACGGGCGGAGGTACTGGTGCCGGAACGATCGAAGATGGAAAAGACCGGATTCATCGCGGGCCGGTTCGGTGAGTTTCCGGTGCGCTGGAATCTGGGCCCGCTCGGCCAGGGACTGACCGAGCAGCTCGCGCGTATCTCCCGCAGCCCGTTCGGCCCCAGCGAAGAAGAGGTGCGCGCCAATCTGGCCGGTGAGGCCAGTGCCGACGCGGCGCTCGCCCTGCATGATGCGGAACTGGCGACAGCCGGAGCTCCCCCGCTCGGCGCCGAGGTGGCCCGCGATCTGACCGCGGCGGCGTTCTTCGACGTCGACAACACAATGGTGCAGGGCGCCTCGATCGTGCATTTTGCCCGCGGGCTGGCAGCGCGCAAATATTTCAAGACCTCCGATCTGGCTGATATCGCCTGGAAACAGGTGAAGTTCCGGGTGACCGGCAAAGAGAGCAGCACCGATATGGCCTCGGGGAAGGAAAAAGCGCTGGCGTTCATCGCGGGCCGTTCGACGGCGGAACTGGCCGCGCTCGGTGAGGAGATCTACGACGAGATCATCGCGGACAAGATCTGGCCGGGTACCCGCGCGCTGGCGCAGATGCATCTGGATGCGGGCCAGCAGGTGTGGCTGGTCACCGCAACCCCGGTGGAACTGGCTCAGGTGATCGCCAAACGGCTCGGTCTGACCGGTGCGCTCGGCACGGTCGCCGAAAGCGTGGACGGGAAATTCACCGGCCGGCTGGTCGGCGATATCCTGCACGGCCTCGGTAAAGCGCACGCGGTGCGTGCGCTGGCCATTCGCGAAGGACTGAATCTGAAACGCTGCACCGCCTATTCCGACAGCCATAACGATGTACCGATGCTGTCGTTGACCGGTACCGCGGTCGCGATCAACCCGGACTCGGATCTGCGCGAGGTCGCCAAGAACCGCGGCTGGGAGATCCGCGATTTCCGCACCGGGCGCAAGGCCGCCAAAATCGGCGTCCCAACCGCTCTTGCCTTGGGTGCGGCGGGCGGCGCGGTAGCGGCCGCGGTCACCCGCCGTCGCGAGCACTGACGGTCACGGCGAGCACTGGCGGTCGCGCAGCGGCGAATCAGCCCAGGAAAATATTGCGGCGGCGGGTGAGCAGTTTGTAGAGCGTCTGCTGGATCGTTTCGCGTACCTGGTCGGTGACCTCGAACATGGTCATCGGGTCGTCGGCATCCTCGGCGGCGTATTCGGTGGTGGAAATCGGCGCGCCGAATTCGATGTACCATTTCGACGGCAGCGGGACCGCGCCGAGCGGACCCAGATGCGGGAACAGCGGTGTCACCGGGAAATACGGCAGACCGAGCAGCCTGGCCAGCGGTTTGATATCGGCCAGCTTCGGATAGATCTCTTCGGAGCCGACGATCGAGCACGGAATGATCGGCACTCCGGCGCGTACTGCGGCGGCGACGAACCCGCCCCTGCCGAAACGCTGGAGCTTATAGCGGTCGGTGTATTTCTTGCCGACGCCTTTGAAACCCTCGGGAAACACCCCGGTCAGCTGCCCCGACCTCAGTAGTCGTTCGGCGTCGGGCCGGCAGGCGAGAGTGTGGCCTGCCTTACGGGCCAGCGCCCCGACCATCGGCAGTTCGAAGACCAGATCGGCGGCCAGTAGCCGCAACGCGCGATGCTGGGGATGATTGTCGTGCACGGCCAGCTGGAGCATCAGCCCGTCGAGAGGGACGGTCCCCGCGTGATTGGCCACGATCAGCGCGCCGCCGTCTTCCGGAATATTCTCCATACCGCTGACCTGCACCCGGAACCACCGATCGGACAGTGGCCGTAGCGCGGGCAGGATCACCGATTCCAGCAGATGCTGGTCGAAACCGAATTCATCGACCTGATAGTCGCCGGTGAGCCTGCGGCGGGTGAATTCGGCGGCGTTCGCGATCTGCGTGCCCAGCATCCCGCGCACCATCTCCGACAACGACTGTGGTTCGGCTGGTTCGCGCGCACTGCGCCGTTCGGCCAGTGAAGTCACCGGGCTCGGTGTGGGCCGTGGCCAACTGTGGACGGCGCCTGCGGCGCGCTGGCGTGGCGCGGTCGCGAGGTCGTGCAAACGGATGACCTTGGCTACATCGTTCATGTGTGTGCTCCCGTATCGGCCCCGAGCAGGCCGAGCAGTTTACGTTCTGCGGTTTCGATCCACAGGGGATCGACTACGGGTCGCAACGTTGCGCCCCCGATGAAGTCGTCGAACGCCTGTACCGTCGTCCAGCGCGGCTCGAACCCGAGTTCGGCGCGCATTCGCGTCGTGTCCAGACCACACCCGAAATGGAAATAGTCGAGCTGTTCGGTGCTGAAATCTCGCATCACCGGCCCCATCAGTTTTTTGCCGAGAGTGCGAAACATCGTCCACGGTACCGGCATCGCGATCCGGCCCGCCCGGCGCACCGCCTGCGACAGTGCCAGCGCACCGTCACCGGCGACGTTGTAGGTGCCGGGAATGCCGGTCAGCGCCGCATGCACCAGCGCGGCGACGGCATCTTCTTCGTGCACGAACTGCAGGCGCGCGTCCCGGCCCAGTACCGTCGGGGTCATCGGGGAGCGCAGGTATTCGGCGGCGCGGGCGGCGAGGCCGGGACCGACCACCGGCGCCAGCCGCAGGATAGTCGCGCAGACATCGGGGCGGCGGCGGGCCAACCCGCGTACGAAACCCTCGATCTCGATCATGTCGGAGGCGAACCAACCGCGCGGCGGGGTGCGCGCACTCATCTCCTCGGTGAATTTCGCCGGATCCTTGGCGCTGCCGCCGTACACGCCCGATGTCGACCGCAGCACCACCCGGGCGACCGAGGGCGATTTCTGGCAGACCGCAAACAGCTGCATCGCGCCGAGGACGTTCATATCCTTCATAGCGGCCCGGCTGCCGCCCGACGACGGCTGGGAAAGCACCGCGGTATGTACCACGGTGTCCACCTCGTTACCGGCGACGACCTTGCGGATCAACGGGTTCCGGATATCGGCGCGGATGAATTCGGCGCGACCCATCCTGCGGCGCAGTTGCGGATTGGGCGTCATCACATCGACACCGATAACGCGTTCGATCTCCGGATGCTGGGCGAGCTTGCACACCACATTGCCGCCGAAGAACCGGCTCGCGCCGGTCACCATCACGATATTCGGCCTCCGCCGATCGTTCGCCTCAGAGTTCACCGGGCCGTCCCACCTCGAGCATCGAGCCCCCGCTCAGTTTCCGGTTCTAGGTTAGCGTCCGCCGCATCCGCCGCCGATAGATCGACCAGCTTCTTACGAGATCTTCAGCGGGCGGAAACATAGAATAAAAAAAAACCCGCCACCGGATGGTAGCGGGTCTTCGGCGCCACAGCGCTTACTTGCCGAGTTTGCGCCGTTGCACACGGGTACGACGAAGCAGCTTACGGTGCTTCTTCTTCGACATGCGCTTACGGCGCTTCTTGATCACAGAACCCATAGGGTGTCCTCGCGTTCTCTCTACTCGGCGCGCACGCGCTCACGTACGCTCACTCAGCTACTTCAGCCAACTCAGCAGGCTCAGCTCACTCGGCCGGCTCGTCGGGCCGTCGCACCCAGCGGTGGCGATGACTCGGCAAGCTCCCCGCGTTCACGCCGCCGCACGGCATGCCGTTGCCTCGGGACATGTGAACACTCGGCCACGGCGCGCGAACACGAACCGAAGATTCATCGTACCGGCCGCTGTTCGCACGCCGGAAATCGGCTCATCCCGCGTCGAAGTAGGACGTCTCGAGGTATTCGTGCACCGCCTTGGCATGCACTCGGAACGATCTGCCGACGCGCACCGCGGGCAGCTCTCCGGAGTGCACCAGCCGGTACACCGTCATTTTGGATACTCTCATCAGATTCGCCACCTCGGCGACGGTGAGGAATTGCGTACCACCGCCGAGGATTGGTTGCCCTTGCGACGAACCACCGCTGCTGTTAGCAGACATCTTATTCGAAGACATCATCGCACCACTGACCTCCGGCACGTCCGCGCCACCGGCTTCCCCACCGGCGGAACAGACACGCACGTGCTCCTTGAAGCTTAGCGGGACCAGTGGGATTGCTGCGACGGGAGTGAGAAATCCGGTTCATACGCTGGGAACCGACCCGGTCATTCCGCGGATGCACCCTGTTCGGCGGACCGGCGTTCGGCGGCGTGCAGCGCCTCCAGGAACGCCGAGCGGACGCCCGCCCGCTCTAGTTCTCGCACGGCCGCGGCAGTAGTGCCCGCGGGCGAGGTGACGGCGGCGCGCAAGTCCACCGCGCTCTGGCCCGATTCGTCCAGCATCGCGGCCGAGCCGATCATGGTCTGCACAACCAGTTGGGCGGCGACGTCCCGGCTCAATCCGAGGCTCACCCCGGCGTCCACCATCGCCTCGACGACCAGGAAGAAGTACGCGGGCCCTGATCCAGAGATCGCGGTGACTGCGTCCATCTGCGATTCGGCGACCACGGCCACCTGACCGACGGCGCCGAGAACCTCGGTGACCAGGTCCAGTTGTTCGGCCTTGGCGTAGCGACCCGGCGCCAGCACACTCATCCCCTGCCCCACCAGCATCGGGGTGTTCGGCATAACCCGGACCACCGGGAACCCCGCGGGCAGTTTGGACTCGAGGCGTGCCGTCGGCACCCCGGCGGCCAGCGAAACCAGGGTCTGGTCGCGGTCGCCGTCGAGTTCGATCTTGCCGAGTTCGGTCAGCACCGCATCGACATCGGCCGGTTTCACCGCGATCACCAGCAGATCCGCGCCCACCGCCGCATCGTCGATCGCATCGGTCACCCGTACCCCGAACCGGTCGGCGAGCAACCCGGCCCGATTGGCATGCGTTTCCACGACGACCAGGTCTTTGACCGCGCGCCCGGCCTCGAGCAGGCCCGCTACCAGCGCCTCCCCGATCCGGCCACCACCGATCACCGCAATTCTCGTCATAGACCACAAGGCTAGCCGTGCACAGCGGAACCGAATGCGGAGGTATGCAAGCCGCACGCTCGGAGCAAAAGGCGGCAGCTAGACAGCCCCCTGTCCGGCTGTGCGCATACGGAAGGTACGCAGAAGAGCGCAGGCGGAAGTAAACAGACCGCACTCCCGACACAAAGGCGCCAGCTAGGCAAACCCCACACGACCGCGCGAATGCGAAAAGTACACCTGAATGCGCATGGCCGGAACGAAGGCGGAGGTACGCACGGAGCGAAGTCGGAGGTACGTATGCGCGCTCAGCGGCTCGGTAGCAACGCCAGTTGTCGGCTCTGGGCAACCAGGGCCCCGGTGGAATCGAGCACCACCTGGTCGGAATCGAACAACCGCCCGCCCACCTCATGGGTGCTCGCGATGATCCGCAACCAGCCGGGCGCGGGCCTGCGCCGCAGGTAGGTGGTCATTTGCACGGTCGGTGACCAGCCGAAGTAGCCGAGGTTGGTCGGCACCGGCGGGCTCATATCGGCGGCCATCATGGCCGTGTATGCAGCGATGTCCGGGTCGGCCTGATCAGCCGCGCGCGGGCGCAGCCACATACCCAGCCGCGGTTCGCCCCGCTCGTTGTCGAGGAATCGGGCGAGCTTGCGGTCCAAGAACAGATCCATCCCGCGCGCCACATGCACCAGCCTGCCCATCGGTGAGCCGGGTTCGTAGCCGACGGCGTCGGCGGGCGGTTCCACCGGGAGATCGGTATGTGAAGGCGCGTAATGGGGCGGGGTGTCGGCGCTGTCGAGGTGGCCGAAGGTGAACGCTGTGCGCACCATCGTGCGGTCGCCCTGGATCAGGCGCACATCGGCCGTGCAGATCTGGCGGCCGAGCTTACCGATCGTCACTTCGTAGTCGACTTCGCCTGCGACGGGAGCGCCGAGGAAGTCGGTGGTGGCGGAGATCGGTGCCATCCCCGCCCGCTCGGGATCGATGGTCCGCAACCGGCGTGTCGCTGCGGCGGCGGAGGCGGCGACCATGGTTCCGCCGTGCACCTTGTGACCGATGGTCCAGATATCGTCGATGACACCCCGGTAGCGGGCGGTATCCGGCCCGCCGGTGCCGAGTTCACGCATCTCGCAGACCCGGCTGAACGGTGCGTCGACCGCTACCGCCTCGCTTTCGGCGCTCAACCCCGTAGTCCCCGTAGTCATCGTCACTCCTGATCCATCAA
>NZ_MUKP01000083.1 GCF_002081715.1 Nocardia donostiensis
GGCAGCGCGGCGCACGCATCAAGGATCCATTCGGCAACATCTGGTGGGTGAGCTGCCACATCGAAGACGTCACCGAAGACCAGATGTGGGAGCGGCTGCAAGATCCTGTGTATTCCGAAAGAATGCAGGTTGCCCAGGCCACGCTCGATGCCGAGCTCAGCGGCCGACCAGCGGGCCGCAGCAGCGCGCCGGTTCGCAACGGCTCCAACTGACCAGTCCGAGTGCGAGCTACGCACCGACCGGACGCAGACCCCACCGGAAAGTGTCCGCCCGCGCACGGTCGTTGCCGCGTTGCGCGGGCGGATCAGGTTGGTCAGGCTGTGTAGCCGTTGATGGTGGTCGCTCATGGCAACAGTTTTGCGTGTTGACCTGGGATCTATCAGTGAATCTCGACGTCATCTCGCTGCGGCCACTGCTTGCGCTGTCCGGGCAAGGCGGTAGGAGCCGGTGCCAGTTTTCGGTGTGCACTGGGAATGCGCGTGAACGTGCGTTCCCCGAGGTGGCATCCGAGCAACGATGCCTCGGCCGGTATTTTGGTCTGTTATGGCATTGGCGCAGGTTGCTCTCACGTCCGGCCGCTCGATCGAACTCTCGGACCTGCGGCTGTCATCGACATATGGCGCGATGTCGGAGGGGTATCCGTTTCCGCGATGGAACGATCGCAAGCTGGAGGGCGTGCTCGAGAGCGCCAGGGCGGAACGGCCATCCTTTCCTGTGCATATGGTTCCGCCCGTGCGAGAGTGGCCCGATGTTGCACCTGGTAGTTTCGGCCCCGTCGAGCTGCTGCCGGCCGTGACCTGCGTTGGGTTTTTCTTCTCGCAGCCGGTCGACGCAGGAAAGAATTCGGTGTTGTACCACTCCGCGCTGACCGTCGTGTGGCTCCAAGCAACTCCCGATATCCCGTCAGGCGAGGACGCCGATCCCGGTCTGCGAGATCTGTGCTGGGACGAAATTGCAGGAGACTTCGAGCTTTAGAAAGTCGGCGGCCCCGCAGCCCGAGGCGGCTGACAAAGATCCTGGCGTGCGACGACTCGAGAGGCTTCGGCTCTGATTTCTCGTGCGGCACGGAGTTGGCCGTGGGCGGTGGCAAGCGCTTCCCGCAGTTGTTGGTCCTCGGTGCGGAGCTGGGTGATTCGTTCGTGGGCGAGCGCCAGTCGCTGACGCAGGGATTCGTCGCTGGCCAGGGTGGCGGTCGAGGAGGTTGGGTGTAAATCCATGACCGTGAGACTCCAGCGCGGCCGGCGAGTCCGGCGACCGTGAGTGGGTCGCCGGAGGTGACGAGTTCAGCAAGCGTGTCCTGTGCCCGCTGAAAGGTCTGACGAGGGCGGGCTTTGGCGTGTTCGGCGAGGCGGTCAGCAGGCACCGGTGTGGGATCTTCTGTTGCAGCCGCAGACGTTTTCGCCAGTGCAGCATCCGGTGGGGGCCCGTGAGTCCGTCGATGATGACGAGCAGGTTCTTCTCGACGGTGCGGTTCATTTCGGCCATGCGCTGGAGGCCGTAGTGTTCGGACTGGGCGATCAACGCTTGGGTTTGTTCGAGCTGACGGCGATGCTGCGGCAAGAACTCTGAGGTGGTGACGAAGACCGGGCAGGTCAGGCAGGCTTCTCTGAACTACTGGTAGGGCTGGTGACGTGCGAAAAGTATTGCTTGCGAAGCTTTCTCTTCCGGGGCGAGCAGCATGTGAGCCTCGACCTTGAATCCGGCATCACGCAGCCAGGTCGTCATGAGGTCCGGCTGCCGACGGTGGACATGGACATTCATCGGGTGACCGCCGTAGCCTTGGGTCTTCAACTGCGACTCGGTGCCGACGTGGAACAGTAATTGCAGTGGTCCGCCGGGACGCAGTACTCGATGAAAGTGCCTCAGCACGGCGGGGACCTCGTCGTCGGGGACGTGGATCAACGACTGCCAAACCAGCATGCCGGCCATCGAGGCTGCCGGGAAGTCCAGCTCCGTCATAGAACCCACCTCGAACCGCAGTCCAGGGTGGTCACGCCGAGCTGCCTCGATCATCCCAGGGGAGAGATCGACACCGAAGGCATCAACACCCAGCTCGTGTAAGTAGGCGGTAACGTGTCCGGGACCGCACCCGACGTCGGCTACGAGCCCGCCGCCAGCGGCCCGCACGCTGTCCGCGAACAATGCCAGAGCTGCACGGAGGTATGGGTGTCCAGCCAGGGCATCGCGCACCTGGTCGGCATAGCTCAGCGCGACAGTGTCGTAGGAGATTCGGGTATCGGTCAGCCAGTCGTCTGCGCTCATCACTGGCAGGGTAGTCCGTAACCATCAATCGCCATTGACCGACGCTGCGGCGGCTGGGTTGAGGAGCATCTGAGCTAATTTCTGTGGGGCAGCAGTCCTTCCGGAAATGGCATCGAATCCGGGGATGCCGAGTTCGGTCGCTGCTGTGGTTCGCTGGAGCGTGGCGTCGATCTGGGCGAGTTTGTCGTTGACGCCGCTGTAGCTGACCTGCAGGCCCTCGACTTCGCCGAGCCAGCCCTCGCGTCTGGCCTCGATGATGCGGGCTTCGAGATTGACGCGGACCTCTTCGAGCCTGGCTCGTTGGGCCGGGTCCGGTCTCAGGAGTGAACATCGGACACATGCGTGCTCATGAATACACGGCGTCGAAAATGCCCGCGCGCATGTCCCGACCGACACTTTCCGCTTCTCGAAGTGGGACAGAAATGCGTCCCATTCTTCGTCGGTCGGAGTGCGGTATTCCTCGCCGGGCCGAACGGACCGACGGCGCGCGATGAACGCCCGGTGCGCCTCAATGGTTTCTGCAGGGTAGACGGCCTTGTAGCCCATGGTCGTGTCGATGCTCTTGTGCCCGCAAATGACCTGTGCGATGTGGGGTGGCAGGCCGTTCATGATGGCGTCGGTGACGAAGATCCTGCGGAAGTCGTGGGGGCTGAAAATCAGTGGGTCGCCGTTCGGGTCGGTGAGCCGGGTCGCGGCGAGGGCGTTGATGAGCAGCTTGCGGATCGCGGTCGGGGTGTAAGCGCGGCGTTCGTTACCAATGCCGCGCTGGAACAGCACCGGCATGGGCGGGTTCCAGATTCTCTCCCTGACGTCGTAGGAAACGATTAGCGGGATGGAGCCGTCCGGGTTGCGTAAGCGCTGGACGATGGTGCTGAGAATGTCGGCCAGCTCGGGGCTGACCAGGAGTAGGCGCTCGGTGTCGGTCTTGGACGGTGCGATCTGCAGCAGCGGGACGAGTTCGCCGGTGCTGGGCAGCCGGTACTCGGTGATGCTGTGGTGGGTCAGTTCGAGTAGTTCCTCGCAGCGGATGCCGGTCAGGCGCAAGACCTCGATGGTCGCGAACGCCCAAAACGCTTCCTCTTCCTCGTAGGACAGGTTGCGGCGTTTGCCAGTAGCGACGTTCTCGGCCCAGACGAATCGCCCGATCGCATGGGGAACAACAGCTTTTCGCAACTTTCCGTCGGTGCCGTCGACGATCGCCCCAGGTTCTGCCGCCTGGGCTGAGGCCAGTACTCGGGCTGCAGCGAGACGCCGGTCGTTGACGGTGCGCACGAGGACAGGCAGGACGGGCAGCCGTTCCCGGGTGCGCTGGTCCATGCGTGCCTTGCGGTGCTTGCGTTCCTTGGCCTTCTGAATTTCGGCGTTGGTGATCGGGCAGGGCGCGACCCATGGTCCCCAACGAGCTGGGTCCTCGACAGCCCAGTGTGCGATGTCGAGGTAGAGGGCCCGCACTCGCATCAGTTCATCTTTCAGGTTCAGCCGCGGCGCCGGCACCTTGATCCGCTCGCCGTTGCTGCTGATCGTGGTGCGTTCGATGGTGCCGAGGGCGTCCTTCCAGGAACGCATTACCTCCGGAGGGATCTGCAGGGTGTCGATGCCGGGAGACAGTGTCTCGATGCGGGCCCAGAACAGGCCGGCCAGCGTCCTCGAGACCGCGTCGATGCTGGCGAAGTCCAGGGACGGCTGGCGTTCACGCAGGTAGTCGACGAGCAGGTCGCGGATCGGTCGGCACTGGATGCGGTAGCGGTCGACCAACTGCTCGATTGTCAGTCGTCCACCGGCCAATCCGAACGCCCGGATGCTGTGCGGCGAGTGTTCGCCGAAGATGCCCATGGCGCGCAATCGGAGATAGAAATCGACTTTCTTCTGTCCGCCGCGAGTCTGGACTCGGCGCATGGTGTCGACCAGTTCTGCGCAGTCACCCACGACGATGTCGGCGATGGTGCCGCCCTTGCAGGCCAGGATCACGGCGATGCGGGTCGTCGCGATCTTCGCGTCAGCCCGGGAGCTGGCCGGTTCGGCGGCGGCCAGTTCGGCCAGTCGCGCGAACCCGTTCGGATCCCTGACCTGTGCCATCGCTGTCGCGAGATGCCGGTGAGTGCGGGTAAGCATCCAATCCATGCCGGGGCGGAGCACGTCGCCGCAGATCAGCATCAGCAGCCCGGACGTCAGATCGGTCGAGTCGTAGGAGGTGGTTCCGCCGTGTGCTGCCAGCCATGCCGTCGGCAGCTCGATCCATTCCGCTCCCGGATGTTCCTCGGCGCCGCTGACCTGCCAGCGATCCTGCCAGGTGCCACCTGGGAACGACGACAGCCAGCGCAGTATCTTGGTCACTCCGCGCCGTCGCCCGGCCCGGGTGCCGTTCGCCGACGGGACGAACGGTGGGGCGGTCAACCTCTGCTGTACCTGCTCGGCCGTGGCTGCCGTGTGCGGCCACCATCCCTCGACGGATCGTGGCGGAAATTCGGTGCGCAGCTGACCATTGCGCAGCCGCTGCTCGGCGGCGACCGACGCAGCGGCGGTCAGGGGTTTGCGGGTGCTGTGCTTGACGATGGAGGTCACAGGTTCCTTCCGAACAACACGCTCAGCGTCTGCGGGTCGTAACCGGGCGCCGGCGGTGGCGGCACCGGCTTGTCGCGCTCTTCGGCGGTGCGGGCATGATGGGCCAGCACTCCGGCGATCACCTCGCCGCTGTTCGGGGTCAGATAGATTTCGGTGGTGGACAGGTGCGCATGTCCCATGACCAGCTGCACGTCGCTCAACGTCAGCTGCGGGTCGCGGGCCATTCTGGCCGCGGCCGAATGCCTGAGGTCGTGCAGGGTCCAGTCCGAGCCGAGGACTGCGTTGGCGCGCTCGAACATCCGGTGCGCCGCGTGATAATTCAACGGCCGCCGCGGCCGCCGAAGCGTCCACCACACCGGCTGGATCCGACCTTGGGGGACCTGGCCGTGTAGTTGTTCCTGATACAACCGCAGCCAAACGAACGCATCCGCCGACGCCGGCACCTGCTGGCAAGCGCGAGTTCCCTTGCGCACTACGGTGATCAGTTGCTGGCCCGGGTCGACGTCGCAATGCCGAAGCCCCAGCAGCTCCGACGCTCGCACCCCCGTCGAGATCCAGAACGCCACCAACGCGCGGTCCCGATGCGACCCCAGCGCCGCGAACAACTCGTTGAACCGGTGATCGGGAATCGCGCGAGGAATCCGATGTCGAACCTTCGGCCGATAACGCCCCACTCGCTCGCGCGCCCACCCATCCATCGGATTGCGATGTGCATGCGCCCGACGGGACCGCCGCGACGGATCCAGCGGGAACGGATTCAGAATCGGCCCACTTCCGGCATCGCGGTGAAAATCGTAGAAAGTCCGCAGCACAGTCTCCGAATGCGCCACGGTCGCCGGGGCGTATCCGTCTCCTGGAGCGGGCTTACCGGTGACTGAATTGGCTTCTGCTGCCCTATGCTTTGCCCAACCAGCCCCATCGGAACGATCGACCCGACGGCGCTGCTTCACCGTCAGCTGGATCCAGCAACTGAAATCGCGGGCCTCGACCCGAGTTGCGCGGTCCCAGCCACCATCGATGGCCTGTAGAAACCGCCACCACCGCAACAGATCCATGCCATATGAGCGCAGCGTCGGCGCCGCCCGTCCCGCTGCCAGCAACTCTCGCAGGAATACCTCCACCGGGGCGACCACCGCCCCGCGGCTGTCCAGCAGCCGATACGGCTCGGACTCCTCGCCGGTGGCTATCAACCGACCAGACCGGGGCACCACCAGACCCGCGAGATCGCGGGTGTTCTCCTCGGATTCGATCACGCGGGCAAGCTACCCACCGAGCCCGACCGCAGTGGCTCGTACCTGCCCCAACCATGGGGTTAGTTCAGTCAATAGGGCGTTGGCGTACTCACATTTCTGCTGCAACGGCAACGTGCAGTAGCCATTCGGGAGAACCATCTTCGCGCGGGCGAGATTGTTCTTCATCCAGATCGCATCAACCAACGGCCCAGTGTCGGTGGCCAGCTGCTCTCCGGCGATAACGACCTTGCGGGCCCGTTCCCATTTGCGAGTTAGTCACGACTATCGCAGACCAGCAACCACTTTCGCAGTTCTCCCCTGAAGGTGGCGGTGCTGAACGGCTGTTTGGCTTCGGGATTGCGGGTGGGTCGTGGCAGCAGGAATGCCGGGTCGTCGAACTCTGCGAGGACGCCTGCTGCTGGGCGGTGATGGCCTCGACCAGGTCAGTGTCGATCGGGACGAACGCGTCGCGGCGCAACTTGTGGTTGGTGTAGCGCAGGTAGGGTGCGCCTTGCCTGCCATGGACAAGACAGTCGATGCGTAACAGCGGCCCTACGGTCGCAGAGGCCGCTCGAGGGGCGTGCCGCCGCGCCACACTGTCTCATCGACTGCTCACCTCTGCTGAACGGTGTCCGTGTCCTCGCGACTTTCGGCATGCGCCGATACCCACCGTGTATTCTCTTGTGCCGCAATGTTTTCTACCCGTTGCGCCAGGATCTTCCGTCGGTTCGGTCTGGTATACGGACCTGCTTCGGCGAGGTACATGAGCCGTTCGTGCTTCAGTGCCTCCGCTGTGGCGCGGTAGTTCAACCAGTGGGCATGCCACTGAAACAGCTGCTGTACTCCCTCGGCTGCCACGACGACCGCCGCTATCGATGCTGTTACTGCTGCGGGTGCGTGCAAGGCGGCAATAACGGGGACGGCGGCGCCGGTGACGACCTGTCCGAGTTTGACCAGTTTGTATGCGCGTTGGGCGGACCGGCTCCGCGCGCTGTACCAGGCGATTTGGTCGGTCAGTCGCTGCCACACCGGGTCGATGGCGGCGGCCTCGGATTGAACTGTCACGCTGTGCCTTCCTGGTGAGGGTGGGGTACGACTCGGTGTCTGTGGCGCTCCTCGCCGAGAACTCGTCATAGGTTCAGCTCCCGGTAGGCGGTTTCAGTCCCTCGCACAGTTGGATGGGATCACTGCTCGGCGTTACCCATTCGTCCCATTCGGCCTTGCTCATCGTCGTTGTCAGCTTGGAACACAATTGCTCCATCCCTGGTTTCGAGTTCGGGATCGGGAGAACAGCAAAACCGCCGATCCCTGACACGGCGTTGATCGACCACCCCCGAGGATCTAACGAATATGTACGAATATAGCCCCCTCCGTTGGCAGCCAGGGAGACGGTGTCCCGGCTCAGATTCGTGTTCCACACCCGCACCCTGCCCGCATCGTCGCCGGTGACGATGTAGTTTCCGTCCGGGCTGATCGCTACGGCTTCGACCCGCCCATTATCGGCCCCGTCCCCGACTCCGGCACTGGGCTCGGGGTTGGTGGCGGGGTCTGGATCAGGGAGGACGTGTAGTTCAGCATCGGTGGTATTTCCCACGCGCACCTTTCGTGCGTAGTCGCCGGTGACGATCCAGCGTCCGTCCGGGCTGATCGCGACGGCGGTGATCGGCTCGTTGCTGCCGTTGGAGAAGTTGCGCGGTTCAGCATCGGTGGTGGGACCCCACACCCGCACCCCGTCGTCGTTGTCGCCGGCGACGATCCACTGTCCGTCCGGGCTGATCGCGACGGCGTTGATCGATGAGGTGCCGGTGCCGGGCAGGTTGTCTGGTACAGCACTGGCGGAGTCCGTATCCCACACCCGCACCCCGCCCTTGGCGCCGCCGGTGACGATCCAGCGTCCGTCCGGGCTGATCGCGACGGCGGTGACCGGCTCGTTGCTGCCGCTGGAGAAGTTGCGCGGCTCAGCATCGGTGGGACCCCACACCCGCACCCCGTCGTCGTTGTCGGCGACGATAAAGCGTCCGTCCGGACTCATCGCGACCTCCTTGATCGTGTAGGAGCCCGCATCCGGCAGGGCGCGTGGTTCGGCCTCGGCGGAGACCGTGCCCCACATCCGCACCACACCCGCGCTGTCGCTGCTGACTATTCGGTGTCCGTCCGGGCTGATCGCGACGGCGCTGACCGGCCGGGGGCCGATGCCGGGCAGGGCGGGTGGTTCGGCGACAGAGTCAGCATCGGCGTTGGTGTCCCACACCCGCACTCCGCCCTCGTCGCCGCCGGTGACGACCCAGCGTCCGTCCGCGCTGATCGCGACGGC
>NZ_MUKP01000084.1 GCF_002081715.1 Nocardia donostiensis
CCTGCCCGGGAACGAGATCATCCGGGCCGCCGACGGCAGCTATGTGCGCGCGCTCGGCCCGATGCAGTTCCTGCCGAGCACCTGGAGCCGCTACGCCGCCGACGGCAACGGAGACGGGGTCGCCGACCCGCACAACGTTTTCGACGCCACCCTCGCCGCGGGCAAGTACCTGTGCTCGGGTGGCCTGAACCTGCGCGACCGGGCGCAGGAGCTGAAGGCCGTGCTGCGCTACAACAATTCGATGCGGTACGCGGCCGACGTGCTGAGCTGGTCGGCCGCCTACCGCGCAGGCGGCTCACCGACCCCGGTGCCCGTCTCGCCGCACCTGGTCCCACCGGGCAGCGCACCGATCGAACCGAGGCCGGATATGACCGCGGTGGATACGCAGACCGCCACCGAACCGCCCGAAACCCCGGCGCCGCCGCTGCCGGACGTGCCGACTCCAGTCATCGAACCGATGATCATCATCCCTGGCCTGCCGCCGATTCCGTGCGGGATCTTCTGTCCGCCCGCACCGTCCGGGCCACCGACCCCGGTGCCCGCGCCGATGCCAGTACCCGGGCCCGTGAAGCCGGACCGGCAGGTGCAGGCAGCCCCGGCAGGGCCCCGCGACCCAGTCGCGCCGCAGGACCCTGCCGCGCCCGCCCCGCAGACACCAGGGCAGCCAGAGCATCCGCCCGAGCCCGCACCCCAGCCGCCCCCGGCCGGGCCTGCCCCGCAGCCTGTGATCAGGCTGCCGTTCGGCATCGTCATCCCACTGCCCGCTCCGCCACGCTGACAGCCGTACACAGGTAACTTCAAACAGCAGAACGGATCACGAAGCAGTAACGAAAAGGTCTCGGATGCGGTAGCCTGCCCTTCGTAGGTCACAAAGGGCTCACGAATGGGCCCGAAGGGTAGACGGAGGGTCACCGCACCGTGGGGCGTCATCGCAAACAAACACCTGCCACCGTCAAACGCAGCTCCGTTCTCGCACTCACCGGATTGGTGCCCGCGAGTTTCGTCGCCGTCAACGCCGCCGCAGTGGCCACCGATCCGACCGCGGCATCGGTGCAGCTGCATATGCCGGGTGACGACCAGCCGGACGCTCAGGACAGTGCCGCCCTCGCGGCAACCTACGCCGACGAAAACCTCACCCATGCCATGGCGAAACAGTCACGCAGCGCCCCGCCCGTAGTGAAAAGCGTTGCGCTACCCGAGGATCGGGAGCAGGCCCAGTTACCACCCGGGCAGCAGGGCATCCCGGGTATCGCCGACGACGCCTACCTGTCGGCCGAGCAGATCCTCGCCGAGGAGAATCCCGAATGCGGGATGCCGTGGACGGTGCTCGCCGGGATCGGACGGGTCGAGTCGACGCATATGTTCCACGGCAAGGCAGACGCCGACGGCAACGCACTGGACCCGGTGTACGGACCGGTGCTCGACGGCAGCCTCGCGGGCAACAACGTCATCTACGACTCCGACGGCGGCGCCCTCGACGGCCTGTCCGGCTATGACCGCGCGGTCGGCCCGATGCAGTTCCTGCCGGAAACCTGGACGCGCTACGCCGCCGACGGCAACGGCGACGGTATCGCCGACCCGCAGAACTATTACGACGCCACGCTCACCGCGGGCAAATATCTCTGCGACGGCGGCCTGGATATGCGCGATACCGCCCAGCAGTCGCGCGCCATTCTCCGCTACAACAACTCGATGGCCTATGTGGCCAATGTCATGGCATGGTCGAAGGCCTACGCCACCGGGGTCGCGCCACGGCCCGCGGACCTGCCACGGATATGACGGCCTAAAATCGACGTCATGTCAGTGGTAACGGAAGCGGATGTGCGCGGCGCGCTCGCCAAAGTCGACGACCCGGAGATCCGCAAGCCGATCACCGAATTGGGCATGGTGAAAAGTGTCGATATCGGCGCCGACAGCAATGTCCATATCGAGATCTACCTCACCACCGCTGGTTGCCCGCTGCGCACCGAGATCACCCAACGGGTCACCAAGGCGGTCGCCGACGTGCCCGGTGTCGGAGCGGTCACCGTCGAACTCGACGTGATGAGCGACGAGCAGCGCACCGAGCTGCGTAAACAGTTGCGCGGCGATTCGCCCGAACCGGTGATCCCCTTCGCCCAGCCCGGCTCGCTCACCCGGGTGTACGCGGTCGCGTCCGGTAAGGGCGGTGTCGGCAAATCCAGCGTCACCGTCAACCTCGCCGCCGCCATGGCCGCGCGCGGGCTCTCGGTCGGCGTGCTCGACGCCGACATCTACGGCCATTCGGTTCCGCGCATGCTCGGCACCGACGCCCGGCCCACCCAGGTGGAGCGGATGATCATGCCGCCCGTCGCACACGATGTGAAGATGATCTCCATCGCCCAGTTCACCAAGGGCAACACACCGGTGGTGTGGCGTGGGCCGATGCTGCATCGGGCGCTGCAGCAGTTCCTGGCCGACGTCTTCTGGGGCGACCTGGACGTGCTGCTGCTCGATCTGCCGCCCGGCACCGGCGATGTGGCCATCTCCATCGCGCAGCTGATCCCGAACGCGGAGATCCTCGTCGTCACCACGCCGCAGGCCGCCGCAGCCGAGGTCGCCGAACGCGCGGGCGCTATCGCGCTACAGACCCGGCAGCGCATCGCGGGCGTGGTGGAGAACATGTCCTGGCTTGACCTGCCGGACGGCACTCGGATGGACCTCTACGGTTCCGGCGGCGGGCAGTCCGTCGCCGACCGGCTGACGCGTGCCGTCGGCGCCGAGGTTCCGCTGCTCGGGCAGATCCCCATCGAACAGAGCCTGCGTGAAGCCGGTGACGAGGGCACCCCCATCGTGCTGCGCAACCCGGACAACCCGGCCGCGGTCGCGCTGCGCGAGGTTGCCGACAAGCTGGCGGTGCGCCGCCGTGGTCTGGCCGGTATGTCGCTCGGTATCGACACCACCCGTCACCTGTGACCCGTCACCGTCCCGCAGCGCGCCGTGCGGGTGCCGGGCCTCGCCAATAAGCTCGCAGACATGCTCACGCTGCTGTTGTACGTGTTGATCGTCGGATTGGTGGCCGCGGTCCTGTTTCTGCTCGCCAGCGCGGTGTTCGGGCGCTCGGAGGAGCTGGGGCCGCTGCCCGAGGGGACGACGGCCACGGTGCTGCCGGTGGAAGGTATTTCCGGATCGGACGTGCGCGCGCTGCGGTTCCAGCAGGTGGTGCGCGGCTACAAGGCCGGTGAGGTGGACTGGGCGCTGGCGCGGCTGGCGGCCAGGATCGACGAACTACAGGTGCAGCTGGCCGAGGCCGAAGCGCGTCGCACGCCGTCGTCGACCACGCCGGAGATCATATGAGCCACGACGGCCTCGTGCGCTGCCCGTGGTCGCTGGCATCGCAGCTCTACCGCGACTATCACGATCAGGAGTGGGGCCAGCCGCTGCACGGCGACGATGCCATGTTCGAACGCCTCTGTCTGGAGGCCTTCCAATCCGGGCTGTCCTGGATCACCATCCTGCGTAAGCGTCCGGCCTTCCGGGCAGCGTTCGCCGGATTCGCCATCGAACAGGTCGCCGAGTTCGGCGCCGCCGATCGCGCCAGGTTGCTCACCGATGCCGGGATCGTGCGCAACCGCGCCAAGATCGACGCTGTCATCGCCAACGCCAAGGTTGCCCGTGATCTGGATATCGGCCTCGACGAGCTGATCTGGTCGTTCGCGCCGCCGCGACGGCCGCGGCCGCGCAGCATCGCCGAAATCCCTGCGACAACCCCCGAATCAGTCGCTCTGGCAAAGGAATTGAAGCGACGCGGTTTCCGCTTCGTCGGCCCGACAACGGCGTACGCGCTGATGCAGGCGACCGGGTTGGTCGACGATCACCTGGCCGATTGCTGGGTGCGAAGTGACCTGCGCGACACCGGCCACCCCGGCGTATTTCGAAGTCAGGTATCCGTCGCATCGAGCGATAAGGAAGAATAGAGCCGATGTAGCTCGCCAAATGCCGGCGGGCTACCCAGCTGGTGACAGCTGGAGTTCCAAGCAAGTGCGCAGCATACCGCGCAGATCTGGAGGGAGCAGAGGATGGCGGCCATGAAGCCCCGCACCGGGGACGGTCCCCTCGAGGCAACCAAAGAAGGGCGTGGGATCGTTATGCGGGTCCCGCTCGAGGGTGGCGGGCGTCTGGTCGTAGAGCTCACACCGGATGAGGCGGCAGCGCTGGGTGACGAACTGAAGAGTGTCACCAGCTAGTACCGCTGGCGACCAACCGGCACTCGCCGCGGTGGCGGGGGTGTTGGCGTGCCCGGAATGCGGCGGTGCCATGCGCTCATACGACCGGTCGCTGCGCTGCGCGAACAGGCACAGTTTCGATATCGCCCGGCAGGGATATATCAGCCTGCTCACCGGCGCTTCGACCAAGATGACCGGTGATACCGCCGCGATGCTCGACGCGCGCGCCGCGTTCCAGGCGGGCAGTCATTTCGCCCCGATCGCGGCCGCCGTGACCAGGGCGTTAGGCGTAGGTGAGACCCATCCCCCGGCGGGCGGTCCCGGCCTGCCTATCGTCGACATCGTTCTGGAGATGGGCGCCGGGACCGGCTACTACCTCGCACAGGTGCTCGACGTGCTGCCGCAAGCCCTCGGTATAGCGCTGGATGTATCGAAAGCCGCCGGGCGGCGCTGCGCACGCGCCCACCCACGGGCGGCGTCGGTGGTCGCCGACGCCTGGCAGGGTCTCCCGGTCCGCGACCACGCCCTGTACGCCGCACTGTCGGTCTTCGCGCCCCGCAATCCCGCGGCCGTCGCCAGGTCACTACGCCCCGACGGTCGTTACGTCGTGGTCACACCCACCGCGGAGCACCTCAGGGAGTTGGTCGGCCCGCTCGGCATGGTCACCGTCGAGCCGGATAAGGAACAGCGGCTCGGTTCGGCCATGTCCGGCCACTTCGACCTGATCGACCGCACCACCGTCGCGTACCCGATGCAGCTCACCCGCGCCGATATCACCCGCCTGGTGGCCATGGGCCCGTCCGCCCATCACGTCGACGCCGCAGCCGCATCCGTCGGCGCATTACCCGAGCGGTACGAGGCGACGGCTTCGGTCATCGTCAGCTCCTATCGCCCCACCGTTGCGGCCACGTAACAGACAACCGACCGTGACATTTCACGGCCGCGACAGACCTCTCCCGGTTGCCCGCCTACTGTGACCAGCGAGAAACTGCGCTGCCACGCAATGGAAATACTCTCGCGACACCCGTCTAACGGGTACGCAATCACGCGGTGGTGTCCTTGTTGCATGCGAATGCCGATACTGTTCCAGAAAAAATCCACCCCCATCTACGACCGAATCGGCGGACACGAGGCGCTCGAAGCTGTCGTCGCGGACTTTTATACGAGGGTGCTTGCCGACGACGAGCTCGCCGGTTTCTTCACCGGCACCAATATGTCGCGATTGCGGGGGAAACAGGTCGAATTCTTCGCGGCCGCGCTCGGCGGGCCAGAACCGTATACGGGAGCGCCGATGAAACAGGTGCATCAGGGCCGAGGAATCACCATGCACCATTTCGAATTGGTTGCCGGATACCTGAAGGATTCCCTGTCCGCAGCCGGCGTCCCCGACGACACCGTCGCCGAAATCCTCGCCATTGTGGTTCCGCTGGCCGACGACATCACCTCCGGCGGCGCCACGGCATGATCTCCTCCCGCCTCGACGGCGCCGCTTCGTGTCCACGCGACGTGGCCGCAGCGGGCTCTCAGGGTTTGCGCACCTGGTCGTAAACGCGCAACGTCTGTTCGGCGATGCGGAACCAGTCGAAGTCGGCGATGGCGCGCGCCCGGCCTGCCGCGCCGTATTCGGCCGCACGGGCCGGGTCGGCGGCCAGCTCGTTCACCGCGGCGGCCAAACCCTGCTCGTACGCCTCGGATTCACCCGCGTCGTAATGCACCAGCCTGCCGGTGCGGCCGTCCACCACCACCTCGGGGATACCGCCCACATCGGAGGCGACGACGGCGGTCCCGCAGGCCATTGCCTCCAGGTTGACGATCCCCAGCGGTTCGTACACCGAGGGGCAGACGAACACGGTCGCGGCCGCAAGCAGCTGACGGATCTGCTCGGTGGGCAGCATCTCCCGCACCCAGAACACATTGCCGCGTCTGCGGCGTAGCCCGGCAACCGCGTCGGCGACCTCGGCTTCCAGCTGCATGGTGTCCGGCTCACCCGCGCACAGCACCAGCTGGATACCGGGATCGATATGGCGGGCGGCGGCCAGCAGATGAGCGACCCCTTTCTGCCGGGTGATCCGCCCCACGAACACCGCAATCGGCATATCGTCCACCACCCCCAGCTCGTCGAGGATGGGTCTGGAGTCGGCGGCAGGCGGGCCGGGATGCCACACCTCGGCGTCGATACCGTTGTGCACGACATGCACCCGGGCGGGATCGATGGCCGGGTACGCGTCGAGCACATCGCGGCGCATCCCCGCGCTCACCGCGATAACGGCGTCGGCATCGGTCATCGCATTGCGCTCCGACCAGGACGACAACCGATAGCCGCCGCCCAGCTGTTCGGCCTTCCACGGCCGGCGCGGCTCCAGCGAATGCGCGGTCAATACATGCGGGATCCCGTACAGGGTGGCGGCCAGATGTCCGGCAAGGCCGGTGTACCACGTATGCGAATGCACGACGTCGACCTGGCCGACGGCATCGGCCATCCGCAGCTGGGCAGACATCATCTGGATGGCGGCGTTGGCGGCCTCCAGCGCCGGATCGGGCTGGTGCACCACCGCGTTGTAGCGACGGGCGCCCATGCAGTGCACGCTCACCTCGGCGAAACGCCGTAACCGCGGCACCAACTCGGTGACGTGCACGCCCGCGCCGCCGTACACCTGCGGCGGATACTCCCGGGTCAACATGGCGACCCGCAGCCGTTCGCCGAGGCAGGCGCCCGCCGCCACACGACCGCCGTCGGTGCCGAAACTCACGGACTTCAACGTAGACGTTGCAGCCCGGCGGCGGCCACTCGCGACCGGCCGGTTCGGTAGTTTGGCAGGTGTGAGGAGCCAGCCGCACGTACTCGGAATCGTGCTCGCAGGTGGCGAGGGCAAGCGCCTCTTTCCGCTCACTGCCGACCGGGCCAAACCGGCCGTCCCTTTCGGCGGTGCCTACCGGCTCATCGACTTCGTGCTGAGCAATCTGGTCAACGCAGGTTTCTTGCGGTTGTGCGTGCTCACCCAATACAAATCGCATTCACTGGACCGGCATATCTCGCAGACCTGGCGGCTGTCGGGTTTCGCGGGCGAATACATCACCCCGGTGCCCGCCCAGCAGCGCCTCGGCCCGCGCTGGTACACCGGCAGCGCGGACGCGATCATGCAGTCGTTGAACCTGATCTACGACGAGGATCCCGACTACATCGTGGTGTTCGGCGCCGACCACGTCTACCGAATGGATCCGGAACAGATGGTGGCCCACCATATCGATTCCGGGGCAGGCGTCACGGTGGCCGGTATCCGGGTGCCCCGCAGCCAGGCCAGCGCGTTCGGCTGTATCGACTCCGACGAATCGGGGCGCATCCTCGGTTTCCTGGAGAAACCCGCGCATCCGCCCGGTATCCCCGACGACCCCAATATGACGTTCGCGTCCATGGGCAACTATGTGTTCACCACCAAGGTACTGGTGGACTCGATCCGGGCCGATTCGGAGAATTCCGATTCCGACCACGATATGGGCGGCGACATCATCCCGTCGCTGGTGGCCGAGGGGCAGGCAGCGGTATACGACTTCTCCGATAACGATGTTCCCGGTGCCACCGACCGCGACCGCGGCTACTGGCGTGATGTGGGCACCATCGACGCCTTCTACGAGGCGCATATGGATCTGGTCTCGGTGCACCCGGTCTTCAACCTGTACAACAGGCACTGGCCGATCCGCGGCGCCGCCGAGAACCTGCCGCCCGCCAAATTCGCGCAGGGCGGACTGGCTCAGGAATCAATCGTCGGCGCGGGCAGCATTCTGTCGGCGGCGACGGTGCGCAATTCGGTGCTCAGCGCGAATGTAGTGGTCGACGACGGCGCCACCGTGGAGGGCAGTGTGCTGATGCCTGGTGTCCGCATCGGCCGCGGCGCCGTGGTCCGCCGGGCGATCCTGGACAAGAACGTGGTGGTGTCGGCAGGCGAGATCATCGGAGTCGATCTGGACCGCGACCGCGGCAGGTTCGCGATCAGCAACGGCGGCGTGGTCACCGTCGGCAAAGGCACCTGGGTCTGAACCGCCGGCTCAGGCCGTGGTGGCGCCTCACCCTCGGCAGGCGCAGAGCAGTCCGTCGCCGACCGGGATGAGCACACTGGTCAGCTCCGGGTTCTCGGCGATTGCGCGGGTAGCG
>NZ_MUKP01000085.1 GCF_002081715.1 Nocardia donostiensis
CGGGCTACTGCGCGAACAGCGCGCAAACGGCCGCTACCGGCGCTGCTCGCCGCGAGACAGCTGGAACAGTGACCGGCTGGTCACCAACATCTTCCTGTTCCATCTACAACGTCACAGCGACCATCACGCCAATCCCGGCC
Organism: Nocardia donostiensis; assembly: GCF_002081715.1. GTDB lineage: Bacteria > Actinomycetota > Actinomycetes > Mycobacteriales > Mycobacteriaceae > Nocardia > Nocardia donostiensis. The sequence continues at coordinate 141 of NZ_MUKP01000085.1, forward strand.
GCCGTTATCAGACCCTGCGCAGCTGCGAGCAGGCTCCGCAGCTGCCCGCTGGTTACGCCAGCATGGTGGTGCTCGCTCTTTTCCCGCCGCTGTGGCGGTTGGTGATGGACAAGCGGGTACTCGCGCACTACGGCGGCGACGTCACCATGGCCAACATCGCGCCACGAAAACGACGGCGGCTGCTGGCCGCGTACGGGGCTGCCGCGTAGCCGCGCTGTAGCGACTAGCCTTGCCTCGGTACCGACATCCAGAGAGGCTGATCCAGGCTGATGACGACCTCAGAACTTCCACGCACATCGCTGACCGCCGATGTCCGCAACGGCATCGAATACAAGGTGGCGGATTTGTCACTGGCCGAATTCGGCCGTAAGGAGATCCGCCTGGCCGAGCACGAGATGCCCGGTCTGATGGCTTTGCGCCGCGAATACGCCGACGTCGCGCCGCTGAAGGGGGCGCGGATCTCCGGCTCGCTGCATATGACGGTGCAGACCGCGGTGCTCATCGAAACCCTGACCGCGCTCGGCGCCGAGGTGCGCTGGGCGTCGTGCAATATCTTCAGCACCCAGGACCATGCCGCCGCGGCGGTCGTCGTCGGGCCGCACGGCACCATCGACGAGCCCAAGGGCACCCCGGTGTTCGCCTGGAAGGGCGAGACGCTGGAGGAGTACTGGTGGGCCTGTGAGCAGATGCTGACCTGGCCGGGCGAGCCGGCCAATATGATCCTCGACGACGGCGGCGACGCCACCATGCTGGTGCTGCGGGGCGCACAGTTCGAAAAAGCCGGCGTGGTGCCGCCCGCCGACGAGGAGCATTCCGCCGAGTACACGGTGTTTTTGAATCTGCTGCGGGAGCGCTTCACCACCGACAAGGGCAAGTGGTCGAAGATCGCCGAGAGCGTCAAGGGTGTCACCGAGGAGACCACCACCGGTGTGCTGCGGCTGTATCAGTTCGCGGCCGCGGGCGAGCTGGTGTTCCCAGCGATCAACGTCAACGATTCGGTCACAAAATCCAAGTTCGACAACAAATACGGCACCCGTCACTCGCTGATCGACGGCATCAACCGCGGCACCGATGTGCTCATCGGCGGCAAGAAGGTGCTGATCTGCGGCTACGGTGACGTCGGCAAGGGCTGCGCGGAATCGCTTGCCGGGCAGGGCGCGCGCGTGCAGGTCACCGAGATCGACCCGATCAATGCGCTGCAGGCGCTGATGGACGGCTACGACGTCGTCACCGTCGAGCAGGGCATCGGCGCCGCCGATATCGTCATCACGGCCACCGGCAACAAGGACATCATCACCCTCGAGCACATGAAGGCGATGAAGGATCAGGCCATTCTGGGCAATATCGGCCACTTCGACAACGAGATCGATATGGCTGCCCTGGAGCGCTGCGGCGCGACCCGGCTCACTATCAAACCGCAGGTCGACCAGTGGACGTTCGGCGAAACGGGCAAGTCCATCATCGTGCTGTCCGAGGGCCGCCTGCTGAACCTGGGCAACGCCACCGGCCACCCGTCGTTCGTCATGTCCAACAGCTTCTCCAACCAGGTCATCGCCCAGATCGAGCTGTGGACCAAGCCCGAGGAATACGACAACGAGGTCTACCGCCTGCCCAAGCACCTGGACGAGAAGGTTGCCCGCATCCACGTGGAAGCGCTCGGCGGCAACCTGACCAAGCTGACCAAGGATCAGGCCGAATACATCGGCGTCGACGTCGAAGGGCCCTACAAGTCCGACCACTACCGGTACTGAGGCGGCCGGTTGTCCCGCCTGCCGAGTAGCAGGCGGGGCACCGCTTGTCCGGCTGCGCCAGTAATCTGCTCCGCATGGCGCTGGTCTCGGTGGAAGGGCTCGACGGTGCGGGCAAACGCACGCTGATCGACAGGCTCGTCGCACAGTTGCGTGCGCGGGGCGTGCGTCCGGCGACGCTGGCCTTTCCTCGCTACGGCCGTTCCGTGCATGCGGACCTGGCCGCCGAAGCCCTGCGGGGCGGGCACGGCGACGTCGCCGCCTCGGTGAACGCGATGGCCCTGCTGTTCGCCCTCGACCGGGCCGGAGCCCGCGACGACCTGTCGAAGCTGCTGGCGGATAACGACATCGTGATCCTCGACCGCTATGTGGCCTCCAACGCCGCCTACAGCGCGGCCCGGCTGGAACAGCCTGCCGACGGTGAAATCGTGGCCTGGGTGGGCGGATTGGAGTTCGGCCGGTTCGCGCTGCCGGTGCCGCGGGTACAGCTGCTGCTGGATGTGCCGACAGAGGTCGCCGTCGCACGCGCCCGCCGCCGCGGGGAGCTCGACGAGTCCCGGGCCCTGGACGCCTACGAACGTGACGGCGGGCTGCAGCGGCGCACCGCAGAGGTGTACCGTGAGCTCGCTCGGCGCGATTGGTACGGGCCGTGGTGGACGTACCGATCCGGTGACGATCCGGCCGATTTGGCTGCTCGGCTTGCCGAAATCGCCGGCGAATAGTGTTGGATATTCCGCGGGAACCGCCAGTGTTTGGCGTGGCGACCCGTTACGAGCCGGGGAGATGACAACATAGTAACTATGAAGCCGAAGATTCTGGTCGTCAACGACGATATGGCGCTCGCCGAGATGCTCACCATCGTCCTGCGCGGGGAAGGATTCGACCCGCATGTGGTCGGCGACGGCACACAGGCGCTGTCGGCGGTCCGGGAGATCCGGCCCGATCTGGTGCTGCTCGATCTGATGCTGCCAGGCATGAACGGTATCGACGTGTGCCGTGTGCTGCGCGCCGATTCCGGGGTGCCGATTGTGATGCTCACGGCGAAAACCGACACCGTCGACGTGGTGCTCGGTTTGGAATCGGGCGCCGACGATTACATCGTCAAACCGTTCAAACCGAAAGAACTCGTGGCCCGGGTGCGTGCCCGGCTGCGCCGCACCGAGGAAGAGCCTGCGGAACTGTTGACGATCGCCGATATCGTCATCGACGTGCCCGCGCACAAGGTGAGCCGCGAAGGCGCGCAGATCTCGCTCACCCCGCTCGAATTCGACCTGCTGGTGGCGCTGGCGCGCAAACCCCGTCAGGTGTTCACTCGGGAAGTGCTGCTCGAACAGGTGTGGGGTTACCGGCACGCCGCCGACACCCGGCTGGTGAATGTGCACGTGCAGCGACTCCGCGCGAAGGTCGAGAAAGATCCGGAGAACCCGGAGATCGTGCTGACCGTCCGCGGCGTCGGCTACAAGGCCGGACCGCCGTGATCCGACCTGAGCTCGGGGCCCGGAGGCGGTAGTTGCCTGACCACGAAGGGCCCCGCGTAGGCCGGGAGGCGGGCTCCGGGCGGCGCCTTGCGGAGCTGCGGCAGGCGCTGGTCCCGGTGACCGAATGGTTCGAGCAGGCCGGGGTCGGCCTGGGGCATCTGTGGCGGCGCTCGCTGCAACTGCGGGTCATCGTCTCCACGCTGACCTTGTCGTTGATCGTGATCACGGTCCTCGGGGTCGTGCTGACCAGCCAGATCACCGACCGCCTGCTGGACGCCAAGATCAATGCCGCGGTCGAGGAGATGGATCGCGCCCGCAACACCGTGCAAAGCCAGCTGGCCGGGGTGCACGACATCAGCAGCCAGCAGCAGCGGCTCGCCGACGCCCGCGACGCACTGTCCAGCCGCGGTAGCGGCGGACAAGCAGGCGGTGCGGCGGGCAGTTTCGATTCGGCATTGAGCATGGTCGGCGGCACCAGGCAGCAGCAGATCACGGTCGGGCCGATCGAGGAGGTCCCCGCCGAGCTGCGCCGGTTCGTGCAGCGCAACCAGGTCAGCTACCAGTTCACGACGGTCTCGGACTCGGACGGCTACGAGGGCCGGGCATTGATCATCGGCAGCCCGAGCGCCGAGGTACCCACGCTGGAGACGTACCTGATCTTCCCGCTGACCAACGAGGAACGCAGTCTGGCGCTGATGCGTGGCACCATGATGGTCGGTGGGCTGGTGCTGTTGGTATTGCTCGCCGCGATCACCGCGCTGGTCACCCGGCAGGTGGTGTTGCCGATCCGGTCGGCGGCGCGGATCGCGGGCCGGTTCGCCGACGGGCGGCTCAAGGAACGCATGCTGGTGCGCGGCGAGGACGATATGGCGCGGCTGGCCGAGGCGTTCAACGAAATGGCCGAAAGCCTGTCCAACCAGATCACCCAGCTCGAGGAGTTCGGCAATCTGCAGCGGCGCTTCACCTCCGATGTCAGCCATGAGCTGCGCACCCCGCTGACCACCGTGCGCATGGCCGCCGATTTGATCCACGGCAGCAGCGAGGATCTGGATCCGGCGCTGGCCCGCAGCGCGGAACTGCTGGTCACCGAACTCGACCGGTTCGAGGGCCTGCTCAACGATCTGCTCGAGATCAGCAGGCATGACGCCGGTGTCGCCGAACTGCAGGTCGAATCCCTGGATGTGCGGATGTGCGTGCGCGCCGCGATCGCCACCGTGCGGCATCTGGCCAAAGAATCCGGTGTCGAGGTGGTGGTGGATCTGCCGGAGGAGCCGGTGGTCGCCGAGGTCGACCCGCGCCGGGTGGAGCGGGTGCTGCGCAATCTGACCGCCAACGCCATCGACCACAGCGAGGGTAAACCGGTGCTGGTGCGGATGCGTGGCGACAGCGAGGCCAACGCCGTCGCCGTAGTGGTCCGCGATCAGGGTGTCGGTCTGCGGCCCGGCGAAGAGAAGCTGGTATTCAGCAGGTTCTGGCGCTCTGACCCGTCCCGGATGCGGCGCTCCGGCGGCACCGGGCTCGGCCTGTCCATCAGCCAGGAGGACGCGAACCTGCACGAAGGCAAGCTAGAGGCGTGGGGCGAAGTCGGTGTCGGCGCCAGCTTCCGCCTGACCTTGCCGCTGGTCCGCGGCCGCAAACTCGGCAAGAGCCCGCTGCCATTGGAACCCGTCCGTAAGGCACCCCGGCGCCCTGTCACCGATGCCGAGCTGGAGGCTGCAGGCAGCACCGTGCCCGCCTTGAAAGCCGTGCCGGACACCCCAGACCTGGCGGACTCCCAAGGCAGTTCCGCAGAACAGAACGGCCCGGCCCCTGTGCTCGCACACGCGTCGGAAAACGACACTGCCGGAAGCGCCGTGCTCGCGGCTGGTGATGCCGTCCCGGCCGGTAATGCGCTGGACGACCCAGCAGCCCCCGATGACAGCAGCACACCGCCTGAGGGGAGCATCGGGGCCCGCTCCGAATCCGATAGTGGTGCGGCGCCCGGTAGCGGTGGGGTCGGCTCGAGTGCGGAGCCTTCGAGTGCAGAGCCGGAGCGCGATCGGGAAAGCGGCTCGGCGGCCGACCAGGATCGTGCGTCCGGTCCCGGCGTCGTGTCGGAGGGTGGCGCTGCGCCGGAAGCGGGCTCAGCGACCGAGAGCCGCTCAGACTCGGATACTGGCATGGCACCCGGCGGTGATGCCGTGGCAGACGACGGCCCGGACGACAGCGGTGCCCCCGCCCGTGACGGATCTACTGCCGGGCGCCCCGAGGACGGCGTGACCGATTCGGTGGCCGACGGGTCGAGCGAGGCGCAGCGGCAACAGTCAGGGAGCGCAGACCCGTCACGACCCGGTGGGCCCGCGCCGGGCAACGGGCCGTCTCGCGGCGCGGAACGGTCGGAGTTCTCCGAGAACAGGGACATACAGTCATGACCATGGGGCGCAGGCATCCGAGGTTGTTCCGACTGGTCACACTGCTGGCGAGCGTGGTGGTGGTCGCCGTGGTGGCGTCCGGATGCGCGAGCCTGCCGGAATCGTCCCAGCCGCAGGCGCTGGGCACGATCAACCGGGAGCCCACTCCCGAGGGCCCCCCTCCGCCGATCCCGGGTCGCGATCCCGACCTGCTGCTGCGTGATTTCCTGCAGGCCACCGCGGAGCCGGCGAACCGGCATCTGGCCGCCCGCCAGTACATGACGCTCGCGGCGGCGACGCAGTGGAACGACACCACATCGACGGTGATCGTGGAGACGGCCGACACGCTGCGCGAATCGCGGACCGAGCACGAAGCGACCTATGTGCTGCGCGCTCGCAAGGTGGGTGAGCTGTCCGTCGACGGTTCCTATCGCGTCGCCGAAGGGCTCATCGAGAACAAGATCGAAATGACCAAGGTCGGTGGCGAATGGCGTATCGATGAGCTGCCCGACGGCGTGGTGATGGAGACCCGTGCCTTCGAAAAATCCTATGCGCGTCATGTGCTGTACTTCGTCGGCCCCGATGGTTCCGCGGTGCCGGATCTGCGCTGGTTCGCCGAGCCGCCCGAACAGCTGACCCAGCGGCTGCTGAGCCAGCTGATCGAAGGACCACAGCCCGCTATCGCCCCCGTGGTGCGCAATCTGCTTGCCGCACCGGTGGCGCTGCGCGGTTCGATCACCAAGGCCAATGGTGATCCCGCCGAGGTCGGAGTCGGTCTCGGCGGGGTGCGCATCGACTTCTCCGGGGCAGACAGACTGAACCCCCGCGACCGGGAACTGCTGGCCGCGCAGGTGGTGCTCACCTTGTCCGGCGCCGACATCCTGGGCCCGTACATGCTGCTGGCGGAGGGCAAACCGCTGGACGAGCGGTTCGCTACCAATGGGTGGTCGGTGGCCGATATCGAGCCGTTCGCCGCCTCGGTGCGTCCGGCCAACCACACCGGTTTGCACGCGCTGCGGGGCGGTTCGCTGGTGCAGGTGAACGAGAAAGGTATTTCGCCCGCACCCGGCTATTTCGGTTCGGTGCACAACCTGCAGTCGGCGGGTCTGTCACCGGACGGCCAGCTGGTCGCCGCGGTTGCCGACGCGGGACGTCCTCCGCCGGAGCCCCCGCGCACCCTGATGATCGGCACCTACGGCGGTAACGCGTTCCCCGTGGCCGAAGGCACCACCATCAGCAGACCGTCGTGGACCTCCGACGGCAGCGCCGCGTGGGCGGTCATCGACGGTGAACGCGTGATCCGGGCGGTCAACGACCGCAATACCGGCCACGTTTCGGTGCAGGAGGTCGATATTTCTGCGCTGACCGCAATCACCTCCGGCCAGTCGCTGCGGCTGCCCATCACCGAGCTGCGTATCGCCCGCTCCGGGGTGCGCGCGGCGCTGATCGCCGACGGCAAGGTCTATATCGCGGTGGTCGAGCGGCGACCGGACGGCAAATACGCGCTCACCTCTCCGATACCGCTCGCCCTCGGGCTCAGCACTAATGCGCAGTCGATGAGCTGGCTCACCGGCGAAGCGGTCATTGTCGCCAGGGAAGGCAACGTCGACCCGGTGGTGAGCATCTCGATCGACGGCTCGCAACGCATACCGCAGACCCCGCAGAATCTGACCCCGCCAGTGCGGGTGGTCTCGGCGTCGCCGGAAACCCAGTACGTGGCCGATTCGCGCGCGGTCCTGCAACTGCACTACTCCGGGGGCGCGGCGTCGCGCGACGAATTCTGGCGCGAGGTGCCCGGCTTGACGGGCGAGAACACGGTCCCGGTGCTACCGGGCTGACCCAGCCTGCCGACCGGGCCCTACCGGCTGGCTGGTCAGGCGGATCGTTGGGGGACTGCGGCGATGGCCGCGCAATAACCTCCCGCGGTGCCCACGATCTCGCGCTGTACGGGATCGCGCGGACGGTGCTGCTCGGCCCGCAGACTATGACGGTGGACCGCCCGGCTACCGAAACCACTCGACCCATGCCTGCCTACCCTGAATCCCTGGTGCCGGAAGCGGTCGAGCGAGTGGGCGCAGGGCGGGGGCGGTAGGAATACCCGGCGCGCGCCCTGCGGGCGGTGTGGTCGTGTCGGCGGGTGCGGGTGCACTCGGGTGGTGCGGTTGTGTCGGTGGGTGCGGGCACACTCGGGCGATGCGGACTCTGTTGGATCTGGTGCTGCCCGTGGCATGCGGTGGATGCGGGCGGCCGAGAATCCGATGGTGCGGCGAATGCGCAAAAGCCTTGGCGGGGCCGCCGTTTCGGATAAGGCCGCGTACCGATCCCGGTGTGCCGTGCTGGGCGCTGAGCCGTTACCGCGGCCCCGGCCGCCGCGCGGTGCTGGCAGCCAAGGAACGCGGCCGCCGCGATCTGGCCGAACCGCTGGGGCTGGCGCTCGCCGGTGGGCTGGCTCGGCTGCGCATCAGGGAGCGGCCGTTGATCCTGGTTCCCGCGCCGAGCCGGGCGGCGGCCGCGCGGC
>NZ_MUKP01000086.1 GCF_002081715.1 Nocardia donostiensis
TCCCTCACCGCCGTCGAAACCCGCAACCGACTCACCACCACCACCGGCCTACCCCTCCCCACCACCCTCGTCTTCGACCACCCCACCCCCACCGACACCGCACACCACCTCCACACCCTGCTCACCGAGGAGCCCGCGGCACACACCATGGACGAGCACCTGATCCGGCGGTTCCTGGCGTCGGTTCCGCTGGAGCGGTTACGCGAGCACGGTGTGCTCGACACCGTGCTGAACCTGGCCCGAGCGGCCGGTGACCCGCCACCGGTGACCGGGCCGGACGGCGACGACGACGAACTCGACGCGATCACCCGAATGGACGTCGGCAGCTTGATCCGGCACGTAACCGATCACCGGCAGGCTTGAGGAGCACAGCGTGGAACAGCAGCCGGTCACCGTCGACGCGCTCGTCGACGCCCTGCGGACAGCCGCCCTCGACAATGCCGCACTACGCCGCACGAATGACGAGTTGCGCGCGACGGCGACGGAACCGATCGCCGTCGTCGGCATGGGATGCCGCTTCCCCGGTGGGGTCGGCGAACCGGAGCAGCTGTGGCGGCTGGTGGCCGACGGCACCGACGCGATCGGCCCGTTCCCCACCGACCGCGGATGGCAGTACACCGACCTGCCCACCGTCGCGGTAGGCGGTTTCCTCCACGACGCCGCCGAGTTCGATGCCGAGTTCTTCGGTATCAGCCCCAGGGAAGCGACCGCCATGGACCCGCAGCAGCGGTTGGCGCTCGAAACCAGTTGGGCAGCACTCGAGCATGCCGGTATCGACCCCTCGGGACTGCGCGGCAGCGATACCGGGGTTTTCCTCGGTGTCATCGCCCAGGCCTACGGCGCGGGCATACCGGTCGACGACGGCGCGCACGGCTTCCGGATGACCGGTGTCGCCGCCAGCGTGGTGTCGGGCCGGATCGCCTACACGCTCGGTCTGCACGGTCCGGCGGTTTCGGTCGATACCGCCTGCTCGTCGTCGCTGGTGGCGGTGCATCAGGCGATACGCGCGCTGCGGGCAGGCGATTGCGGGCTGGCGCTGGCCGGGGGCGTCACCGTTATGGCGACACCGGAGGTGTTCACCGGCTTCGCCCGGCAGGGCGGGCTTGCTGCGGACGGGCGCTGTAAATCGTTCGCCGCACATGCGGATGGCACCGGTTTCGCCGAGGGGGCCGCGGTCCTGGTGCTCGAACGGCTGTCCCGAGCCCGGCAGCTCGGGCGCGACGTACTGGCCGTCATCCGCGGGTCGGCGGTGAATCAGGACGGCGCCACCAACGGTCTCACCGCCCCTGGTGCCGGTGCGCAGCAGCGGGTCGTTCGGGTGGCACTTGCCGACGCCGGACTCGCGGCGAACGATATCGACGCGGTGGAAGCACACGGCACCGGGACCGTGCTCGGCGACCCGATCGAAGCACAAGCATTGATCGCCACCTACGGGCAAGACCGCTCCCCCAGCAACCCGTTATGGCTGGGATCGATCAAATCCAACATCGGCCACACCCAAGCCGCCGCCGGGATGGCCGGGGTGATCAAAATGGTGCAGGCCATGCGGCACGAGATACTGCCACGCACCCTGCATGCGGACACACCGACCTCGCACGTGGACTGGTCGGCAGGCACGGTACGACTGCTCACCGAGCAGCAACCATGGCCGCGCACCGCAGAACGCCCTCGGCGAGCCGGTGTGTCGTCGTTCGGGATCAGCGGCACCAACGCTCACGTCATCCTCGAAGAAGCACCACCGGACGCCACCGACCCCGGCGATACCGGCGAACGTTTCGCCGATACCGACATCTCGGCGTGGCCGGTATCCGGGCGCACCGAACAGGCACTCGTCGCACAGGCGCGGGAACTGTCGCAGTTTCTGCACGCACACCCCGACTACGACCCGATGGACATCGGCTGGACACTTGCCGTGAGCCGGGCTCGGTTCGACCACCGCGCGGTCGTGCTCGGCAGCGGCCGCGACATCCTGCTCGCGGGACTGGATGCGCTCGCCGGCGGTGCGCCGACAGCAGCCACGGTAACCGGTCGAGCGCGCGGACACGGACGGACCGCTTTCGTCTTCCCGGGGCAGGGTGCGCAGTGGCTGGGGATGGGGCGCGAACTGCATCGCGCCTTCCCGGTTTTCGCCACCTCGTTCGACGCCGTCTGCGCCGAACTCGATCCACACCTCGGTTGTTCGCTGCGTGACACGCTCTGGGGCGACGACCCCGCGGCCGTACAAGCCACCGATATCGCCCAGGCCGGACTGTTCGCGGTGGGTGTGGCCGTACACGAACTACTGCGGGCATGGGGTGTGCAGCCCGATATCGTCATGGGGCATTCCGTCGGTGAGATCACCGCCGCCTACGTCGCCGGAATACTCTCCCGCACCGACGCCGCGACGCTGGTCGCCGCACGCGGTCGCCATATGCGCAGCTTGCCCGCCAACGGCGCCATGGTCGCTGTCGCCGCCGCCGAGAACGAAGTGGTGGCGCTGCTGACCGAGCGGACCGCGCTCGCGGCGGTGAATGCTCCCGCGGCCGTGGTGGTCTCCGGCGCCGAACCCGATGTCACCGATATCGCCGGGCAGCTGGCCGCCCGCGGGCACCGTATCGAGCGCCTGCCCGTCACGCACGGCTTCCATTCGCCGCTGATAGCGCCCGCGCTCCCCAGCTTCGCCGCCGCCGTCGCCGGCCTGACATTCGGCGAACCGACGACGACCGTGCTGTCGGCGCTCGCCGGCACCCCGTCCAATACCGCGCTGGCCTGCCCCGAGCACTGGGTACGGCATATGCGCGAAACAGTGCGGTTCGCCGACGCCGTCACCGCACTCACCGATGCCGGGTGCACTCGTTTCGTCGTCGCCGGACCGGACGGCGGCCTCACCGGCCTCCTGCGGCAATGCCTGGACCCCACCGGCACGGCGGCCGCCGCGATGCCGGTCTTGCGTGCGGGCCGCTCCGAGGTGGCGGCACTGCTGACAGCCCTGGCGGGATTGTCGACCAGCGGCGTTCCGGTCGACTGGTCGCGGCTGTTCGCCGGCCGCGGCGCCCGGCGAGTGACCTTGCCCGGGTATGCGTTTCAGCGGTACCGGTACTGGGCGGGCGCCCTCGAACATCAGCCTGCCCCGGCATCCGGCAGTGACGACGAATTCTGGCGCGCGGTCGAAACCGGCGACACCGCCGCGCTCGGTATCGACCGGCGGCATACCGACGTGCTCGCCGCGCTGTCGTCCTGGCGGCATCGGCGTCGCGAGCTGGACCGGATCGGCTCGTGGTGGTATCGCACCGACTGGCATCCGCTCCCGGACGCCCCGGCCCACCTGCCCGGTACCTGGCTGCTGATCCGCGACGAGTCCGGGTACCCCGACGAGACCACGATCGCAGCGTTCACTGCGGCCGGTGCACGGCTGCGTTACCTCGATATCGACGCCGACCGGCCGGACCGTGACCAGCTGGCCCGTGTGATCGAGTCGATCGCCGCCGAGGGACCGCTCGCGGGCGCGGTGTCGCTCGCCGGGAGCGTCGCAGGGCCGAGCCCGGCGCTGCCGGTGCTGTCCCGGGGTCTGGTGGCGAATCTGGTGCTGCTGCAGGCGTGGGCTGATGCGGCGGTCGCGGCACCGCTGTGGTGGGTGACCCGCGGCGCGGTCGCGGTGAGCACTGTAGAGGAACCGGACCCGTTGCAGGCGCAGCTGTGGGGCGCGGGGCAGGTCGCGGGCCTGGAACTGCCGCAACAGTGGGGCGGATCGATCGACCTGCCCGCCGATCCGGGCGCCGACGCACCGCAGCAACTGGTCGCTGCGCTCGCTCGCGGGGATGGCGAGGACCAGCTCGCGATCCGGGCCGACGGGCTCTATGGCCGCAGGCTGGCCCGCGCCGACCGACCCGATCTCGGGCAGGTCCGGCCGTGGCGGCCGCGCGGCACCGTGCTGGTCACCGGCGGCACGGGCGCGATCGGGGTATTGCTGGCGCCGTGGCTCCTGCAGCACGGCGCCGAACATGTCGTGCTCGCCGGACGGCGCGGCACCGATACGCCGGGTATCGCGGCTGCGGCGGCTCGACTGCGGGAACTGGGCCGGGTGACGGTCCTGACCTGTGATGTCACCGATCGTGACGCTATCGCCACAGCACTGGCCGAGGCCGACGCCGACGCGACCTTGACCGCTGTGATCCACGCCGCAGGCATCGGCGCCCAGTCTCCGCTCACAGCCACCGAGCCGGCCGCAATGGCCGAGGTCGCGGCGGCGAAGGTCGCGGGGGCCCGGTATCTGGACGAGTTGCTCGGCGACCGCGCCCTCGACGCCTTTGTGTTGTTCTCCTCCGGTGCCGCCACCTGGGGGGCGGCGGGCAGCGCAGGTTACGCTGCCGCCAACGCCTTTCTCGATGCCCTCGCCCAGCGTCGGCGCGCCCGCGGCCGGGCCGCGATCTCGTTGGCGTGGGGCAGCTGGGCGGCGACCGGCGCAGACATCGCCCAGCTCGCGCGGCACGGCGTCGGCGCGATGGATCCCGATACCGCGCTCAGCGCGCTCGCCCTTGCCATCGGCGCCGGAGAAACCCAGCTCACCGTCGCCGAAATCCACTGGCCTCGATTCCTCGGGACCTACACCGCCGCCCGACGCCGACCGCTGCTGGCGGCGCTCCCGGACGCTCCCGGCACCGAGCCGGACACCGGCGCACCTGATACCGCAGGGCCGAACAGCGATGCGCACTGTAACGCACGGCGAAATTCCGACGCCGCGATTCTGCTGCGGCAGCGGCTGTCCGGCCTGCCCGGTTACGAGCGGCACCAGATTGTGCTCGACCTGGTCCGCGGCCAGGTCGCCGCTGTGCTCGGCCACGACCGCCCCGAGGCTGTCGCACCGGACCGGCCCTTCGCCGAACTCGGTTTCGACTCGCTGGCGGCCGTCGAGACCCGCACACGCCTGGAAACCGCCACTGGTCTGGCGTTGCCGAGCACCCTTGTATTCGACCATCCCACGGCCGCCGCCACCGCCGAACGCCTGCTGCGGGAACTCGACGGCGCCGGGCAGCACGAACTGTCAGATATCGAACGCAATATCCACGCCGCTCTCCGGCGCATTCCGCCGCGTCGGCTGCGGGAGTCGGGCGTACTCGACACCTTGCTGGCGCTGGCGGACGGCGGCGACGCCCCGGCCCCGGCCGCCGACCTCGACGAACTGGACGAACAGGAGTTGATCGAACTGGCGCTGCGGGAGGACCTGCCGTGACTGCCTCCCGGGACGAGCTGGCCGGCGCCTTGCGCGCCGCGCTGGCCAGAACGCAGCGGCTGCGCGAGGAGAACCGGCGGCTGACGGACGCACGCACCGAGCCGATCGCCATCGTCGGTATCGGTTGCCGTTTCCCCGGCGGGGCAGACACCCCGGAGCAGTTGTGGCAACTGCTCGACGACGGCCGCGACGGCATCGGACCGCTACCGACCGACCGCGGCTGGGACCTCGACTCCCTCGCCGCTGCAGGCGTCACAACACGTGCCGGCGGTTTCCTGCACGACGCCGCGCTGTTCGACGCCGGTTTCTTCGACATCAGCCCGCGCGAGGCCGCGGCCATGGACCCGCAGCACCGGCTGGTCCTCGAAACCACCTGGGAGGCTTTCGAATACGCCGGTATCGACCCGAAGTCGTTGCGTGACAGCGATACCGGTGTATTCCTCGGTGTCAGCAGCCAGCTGTACGGCAGCACCGATACCGGTGCCGAGGGCTACCGGTTGACCGGCACCACCGCGAGCGCTGCATCCGGCCGGGTCGCCTACCTGTTCGGCTTCCATGGCCCCGCGATATCCGTCGACACCGCCTGCTCGTCCTCGCTGGTGGCGTTGCACCAGGCGATGGCCGCGCTGCGGGCCGGTGAATGCGCGCTGGCAGTGGTGGGCGGGGTGTCGGTGATGGCTACCCCCGACACTCTGCTGGAGTTCTGGCGGCAGAGCGGGCTGGCACCCGACGGCCGGTGCAAATCGTTTGCCGCGTCCGCCGACGGCACCGGGTTCGCCGACGGCGCCGGGGTACTGGTGCTGGAGCGGCTGTCCGACGCCCGCCGGCTCGGCCACGAGGTGGTGGCGGTGGTCCGGGGTTCTGCGGTCAATTCCGATGGGGCCAGCAACGGTTTCACCGCACCCAACGGTCCCGCACAACAGCGGGTGATCCGGCAGGCGCTCGACGACGCCGGAATCGCCGCCACCGAGATCGACGCGGTCGAAGCGCATGGGACGGGAACTGTTCTCGGTGACCCGGTCGAGGCACACGCGCTGATCGCCGCCTACGGGCAGGACCGGCCCGCGGACCGGCCGCTGTGGCTGGGCTCGATCAAATCCAATATCGGCCACACCCAGGCCGCTGCGGGCATCGCGGGTGTCATCAAAATGGCGCTGGCACTGCGGCACCGGCGGCTACCACCGACCCTGCACATCGACCGGCCGTCGACCCAGGTGGACTGGTCGGCCGGGGCGGTGGCACTGCTGACCGAGGGGCGGGACTGGCCGGACCACGGCAGGCCACGACGCGGGGCGGTGTCGTCGTTCGGCGCCAGCGGCACCAACGCGCACGTCGTTCTGGAGCAGGCCGCCGAAGCCGACAGCGAGGTTCCCGGCGCGGACGGACCCGCCGATATACCGGCCTGGGTGGTGTCGGCGCGCAGCGAGGCCGCGCTGGCGGAACAGGCCCGGCGGCTGGCCGACCGGGCGGTGCACGAGCCGGACCTGCCCGCTTCCGATATCGCCGCTACACTCGCCCGCCGCACCCGGTTCGAGCACCGCCTCGTGGTGCTCGGCGGCAACCGCGACGCGCTGCTGACCCGGCTGTGGGCCCACGCCGACGGCCGGCCCGCCGACGGAGTGGTCAGTGGAGTGGCCCGGCCCGGCAAGACCGTGTTCCTGTTCCCCGGGCAAGGCGCCCAGTGGCAAGGGATGGGGCGTGAGCTCCACGCCGCCTACCCGGTATTCGCCGCCGCGTTCGATACGGTTGCCGCCGCGTTCGAGGAGCGCTACGACTGCGGCCTGCAGGAGGTGCTCGGCGCCGAGGACCCGCTGCCGCTGCAGGACACCGCGCAGGCGCAGGCCGGGCTGTTCGCCGTCGGGGTGGCGCTGTTTCGTCTGGTCGAATCTCTTGGCCTGCGCCCGGATTTCTTGTGCGGGCATTCCGTCGGAGAGATCACCGCCGCCCATCTTGCGGGCGCTCTGTCGCTCACCGACGCGGTCACCCTGATCGGAGAACGCGGCCGGCTGATGCGGCAGCTGCCCGGCGACGGCGCCATGATCGCCGTGCACGCGGCCCCGGCGGAGGTGACGGCCCTGCTCGTCGACGGGGTCGATATCGCCGCGATCAACGCACCCGATTCGGTTGTGCTCTCCGGTGCGCGCGACGCGGTCGACGGTATCGCCGAGCATCTGGCCGCGCATGGGCATCGCGTCGATCGGCTGCCGGTATCGCATGCGTTCCATTCGCCGCTGATGGATCCGATACTGGACCGGTTCGCTGCCGTCGCAGCCACGGTGCGGGTCGGTCCTGCCGCCGTGCCGGTGCTCAGCAACCTGGACGGCCGGTTCGCAGGCGACCGCATGGCGGAGCCGCGATACTGGGTGCGCCACCTGCGCGAGACTGTCCGTTTCGCCGACAGCCTGCGCACCCTGGCCGAACACCAGGCCACTCGTTTCCTGATTCTCGGGCCCGACGGCGGGCTGTCCGCGCTCGTCCAGCGCACCCTCGATCCCCGCACCACCACGGCAACCGTGCCGGGCAGTCCCGTCGGTCTATCCCCGCACAGCGACAGCGCGCAGTCCATCGGGCACCCGCACCAGCACGTCGGCGAGGTCACCACCGCTGCGGCACTGCACCGTGGCCGTCCCCAGGTCCGGACACTGCTGACCGCCTTGGCTCGGCTGCACGTCGCCGGCGCCGGCATCGACTGGGCCGTCCTGTGCCCGGGTCGTCGGGTTCGGTTGCCTTCCTATGCTTTCCAGCGGGAGCACTACTGGCTCGGCAGCG
>NZ_MUKP01000087.1 GCF_002081715.1 Nocardia donostiensis
TGCCGAACGCGGCGGGCCGATCGATATCGACCAGACCGCCTACCTGATCTACACCTCCGGTTCCACCGGCAAACCGAAGGCGGTGCTGCTCAGCCACCGGGGGATCGCGAACCTCGTCACCGCGCAGCGGGAAACGCTCGAACTGGATGCCACGGCGAGCACCCTGCAGGTGGCCTCGCCCAGTTTCGACGCCTCGGTGTTCGAACTGCTCACCGCGCACGGTGCAGGCGGGCGGCTGGTGGTATCTCCACCGGAGGTCTACGGCGGAACCGAACTGGAACGGTTGCTGCGCGCCGAGCACATAACGCACGCGGTCATCACCCCGTCGGCGCTGGCCACCATGGAACCCGCCGGACTGGACAGGCTGCGGATACTGGCCGTCGCGGGTGAGGCCGCCACACCGGAACTGATCGAACGGTGGTCGCCGGGCCGGCGGATGGTGAACCTGTACGGGCCTACCGAGTTCAGTATCTGGGCCACCGGACCTGCCGAGCTCACACCAGGCGAACCGGTCACCATCGGCGGGCCGATCCGCGGGGCGGACACCATGGTGCTCGACAGCTGGCTGCGGCCGGTTCCGGTAGGGGTCCCCGGCGAGCTGTATCTGGCCGGTCCGGCGCTGGCCCGCGGCTACTTCAACCGGTTCGGGTTGACCGCGAGCCGGTTCGTCGCCGACCCGCACGGCCAACCGGGTGAACGGATGTACCGCACCGGCGATATGGTCCGCTGGGTCCTCGGTCGCGACGACACGCTGGAGCTGGAATACCTGGGTCGCAGCGATTTCCAGGTCAAGATTCGCGGCTTGCGTATCGAGCTCGGTGAAATCGATGCGGTGCTCGCCCGCGACGAACAGGTCGAATACGCGGTAACGATCGGCCGCACCGGACCCGCAGGCACGACCGTGCTGGTGTCGTATGTCCTGCCCACCGCAGAGACGCGGCTCGACACCGACCGGCTGCGGGAGCGGGTGGCCGCCGAACTGCCCGGCTATATGGTGCCCGGCTATATCGTCGTTCTCGATTCGATCCCGCTCACTCCGGTCGGCAAACTCGACCGTGCGGCCCTTCCGGTACCGGATTTCTCGGAAACCCACCGTCCCTACCTGGCTCCCCGCACCCCGGTCGAGGAGGCCGTCGCCGCGGTGTTCGCCGAAGTCCTCGGCGCCGAACGGGTGGGTGTGGATGAATCGTTCTTCGAACGCGGCGGCAACTCGCTCAGCGCCACCAAGGTCGTTGCCCGCGTCAACTCGGTACTGGGCTCGACCATCGCCCTACGCGACCTGTTCGATGCCCCGACCGTCGCCCAGCTGTCGGCGCGTGTCGTCCCTGCCGATGACGGCGGCCGCGGCCGATTCGCTCTCGCTCCACGCATCCGCCCCGACCGCATCCCGCTGTCCCCGGCACAACAGCGCATGTGGGTGCTCAACCGGATGGACCCCGGGTCCCCTGCCTACAACATCGCTGTCGCCCTGCGCGTCACCGGTGACCTCGACGTTGCCGCCATGCGCCACGCCCTCACCGACGTCGTCGACCGTCACGAAAGCCTGCGCACCATCTACCCCGCCGACGCCGAAGGACCCCGCCAGGTGGTGATCGACACCGAATCCGCCGCACCGGACATCACCATCGGCGCCACCGAAAACAGCGTCCCACTACGTGAGCGGATCAGCGAACTGGCAGGCACCGGTTTCGATATCACCATCGAACCTCCTATCCGCGTCGGGATCTTCCGCCCGGGGCCCGAGCCGGTGCATGTTCTGGTCCTGGTCGTGCACCACATCAGCGCGGACGGTGCGTCGATGGCGCCGCTCGCCGCCGATCTGGTGGCTGCTTATTCGGAACGTGCCACCGGGGCGGACAGTGCTCGAGTTCCGCTCGCCGTGCAGTATGCGGATTTCGCGCTCTGGCATCACGACATGCTCGGCGACGAGTCCGACCCCCGATCGCTGGCAGCACAACAGATTCGGTACTGGACCGAGACGCTCACAGACACACCGGAGGTGCTGGAGCTGCCCGCCGACCGGCCACGTCCGGCGGTCCAGTCGATGCGCAGCGCCGATCTCGGCTTCTCCGTCGAAGCCGAATTACATAGGGCTCTGGCCGGTTTCGCGGCGGCACACAATGCCAGTCCGTTCATGGTCGTGCACGCGGCACTGGCGGTGTTGTTGTCGCGTCTGGCCGGGACCAGCGACATAGTGATCGGCACGCCCGTAGCAGGCCGCGGCGAGCAGGCACTGGACGAGCTGGTGGGTATGTTCGTCAACACCCTGGCGTTGCGCACTCCGGTCGACCCCGCCGCGGAGTTCGGCGACTTCCTGTCCATGGTCCGCGGGGTGGACCTGGATGCGTTCGCTCACGCCGACGTCCCGTTCGAGCGGGTGGTCCAGGTGTTGAACCCGGCCAGGTCGACCGCCCACCACCCGGTGTTCCAGGTATCGCTGACCCTGCAGAACTTCACCGAACCCGTGCTCGAACTGCCCGGCCTGCGTTTCGAAGCGCTCGATATCGACCGCGGGTCCTCGCAATTCGATCTCAGCTGGGAACTGCGCGAACATATCGACGAATCCGGGCCTGCCGGACTGGACGGTGTGCTCACCTACGCCACCGACCTGTTCGACGAGGCGACCGCGGCGGCGCTGGTCGACAGGTGGTTGCGCGTGCTCGCCACGGTCCTCGCCGCACCGCGGGTGCGGTTGGCCGATATCGATATTCTCGATGACAGCGAACGCGCCACCCTTGTCCCGGTGCGCGGACCCGAGACCTCCGGAACAACAACGCTGGCACAACTGCTGTCCGACTCGGCAGCGCGCTATCCGGACCAGCCCGCCCTGATCGCCAACGGAACCACCGCGAGCTACCGGCAGCTCGACGCGAACGCCGACGCCCTCGCTCACCTACTCCTCGATGCGGGCGCGGGACCGGAAACAGTGATCGCCCTCGGCCTTCCACGATCGGCTGAACTCGTCACCGGCGTCTGGGCCGCCGCCAAGGTCGGAGCGGCCTTCTTACCGGTCGATCCGAAACACCCGATCGAGCGGATCGACCACCTGCTCACCGATTCCGGCGCTCACCTCGGCCTCACCCTCGCCAGCCATCGCCCGCTGCTCCCGGACAGCATCGAGTGGCTGATTCTCGACGCCCCCGATCTCGCCCGCATCCACGGTCCGGCCGAACACCCGCGATCCGAACCAACCACCAGCCGACCAACCGACGACACGCCCCGCCACCCCGAACCCGCCGAACTCCCACCAGAGCACGCGACTCCGGGCCGCGACTCCGCCACTGACCGGCAGGTCGACGCAGCCCTCCCTGTACAGCGAACAGCGACCGACCAAACCGCGCGGTATGCACCTGGCGTCCCTGCTGAGCGCCTGCCCACCTCAGCACTCCCGAGGGCGATCCACCCGGACACCCCGGCGTGGCTGATCTACACCTCCGGCTCGACCGGCACCCCGAAGGGTGTTTCGGTTTCCCATCGCGGGATCGCCGATCTGGTGGTGGCGCAGCGGGAGCTGCTCGCGCTCGACGAACGATCCCGTGTGCTGCTGGTGGCCTCGCCCAGTTTCGACGCCTCGGTATTCGAGGCGCTGATGGCGTTCGGGGCGGGTGCGGCCGCGATCGTGGCGCCGCCCGGGGTGTTCGGCGGCCGCCCGCTCGCGGAGCTGATCGACCGCGAGCAGGTGACCCACATGGTGATCACGCCGTCGGCGCTGGCCACCCTCGATCCGGCCGAGGTGCCGGGGGTGCGGGTGCTCGCGGTGGCCGGTGAGGCGATCGGGGCGGAACTGGTGGAACGCTGGGCCGCCGACCGCACCATGGTCAACCTGTACGGGCCGACCGAATCGACGATCTGGGCTACCGCTTCCGAGCCCCTGACCGTGGGCGAGCCGGTGACGATCGGCGCTCCGATCCGTGGCGCGGCGGTTGTGGTCCTCGACGATCGGTTACGCCCTGTCCCGGTCGGTGTGGCGGGTGAGCTGTACCTCGCCGGCCCCTCCCTGGCCCGTGGCTATCACGCGCGACCGGGTCTGACGGCCGCCCGCTTCGTCGCCGCCCCGTTCGGCGAACCGGGTACGCGGATGTACCGTACCGGTGACCTGGTGCGCTGGTCACCGACCGCATCGGGACTTGCGCTCGAATACCTCGGGCGCACCGATTTCCAGGTGAAAGTGCGCGGTCAACGCATCGAACTCGGCGAAATCGACGCCGCGCTCGGCCGGGTCGAGGGCGTGGAGTTCGCGGTGACCCTCGGCGTCCCCGGCCCCACCGGGGCGATGGCGCTGGCCGCCTACCTGGTGCCCGCGTCCGGCACGGAACTCGATATCGCCCGGGTGCGTGCCGCCGTGGCCGACACACTGCCCGCCTACATGGTGCCGTCGGCGTTCGTGGTGCTCGACGAGGTTCCCCTCAACGCCGTCGGCAAACTCGACCGTAAAGCCCTGCCCCCACCGGAATTCCGCGTCGACCGAACCGAATACCGCGCCCCCTCGACGCCGACCGAGCAGACGCTGGCCGCGATCTTCGGCGAACTGCTCGGCCTGGACCGCGTCGGCGCCGACGATTCATTCTTCGCGCTCGGCGGCGACAGCATCCTCGCCATCCAACTGGTGTCGCGGGCCAAACAGCACGGGGTCACCTGCACCCCGCTGCAGGTGTTCGAGCACCGCACGGTGGCTGCGCTGGCCGCCGCGGCCGATGCCGCCGGCCCGGCGGCGACACTCGACGAGCTGCCCGGCGGCGGAGTCGGGGAGATGCCGCTGACCCCGATAGTGCGTTACATGCTCGAACGCGGCGGTGACTACCGTCGTTTCGCGCAGACCGCCGTGCTGGAACTGCCTGTCGGTATCGAACGCACCCAGTTGGTATCGACCCTGAGTGCGGTGGTCGACGGGCACGCTGTGCTTCGCGCCCGGTTGATCGGTGGCGACGGACCGCGGCTGGTTGTCGGTGAGCCCGGATCGGTCGAGGTGGACGCGCTCGTTCACCGGATCGGCTGCTCGCCCGGTGCGGATCTCGTCGAGCTGCGCGAATACGCGGCCACCGAACTGGATTCCGCGCTGAACCGGCTCGACCCCGAACACGGCACAGTGCTGCAGTTCATCTGGCTCGACCCGGTCGGCGACGCAGGCGCGCACACCGAGGCGGGGCGGCTCATCGTCGTCGCGCACCACCTGGTGATCGACGGCGTCTCCTGGCGCATCCTGATCCCGGATCTGATGGCCGCCTGGGCCCAGGTATCGGCGGGCAACATCCCGGTGCTCGCCGACACCGGCACCTCGATGCGCCGCTGGGCCCACGCACTCGCCGACGAAGCCCACACCGCCGAGCGGACCGCCGAACTCGGCTACTGGCAACACATCATCGCCGGCCCCGACCCCCTCATCGGCTCTCGCGAACTCGACCCCACCATCGACCAGGCGCACACCCTTCGCATGGTCGAACGCGAAGCCCCCGCCGCGGTCACCGAAGCCATGCTGACCGCGTTGCCTGCCCTGTTCGGTGGCGGAGCTGACGACGCCCTGCTCGCCACCCTCGCTGTGGCGCTACTGCACTGGCGCGACAGCAACAGCGACAGCGGCCCGAGCAGCGGTGACGACAGCAGCCGCGGCGGTGACGGAACCGGTAGCGACAGGACTGCCCTGCTGCGGCTGGAAGGCCACGGCAGGCAGGAAGAGGTGATCCCAGGAGCGGATCTTTCCCGCACCATCGGCTGGTTCACCAGCATCTACCCGGTGCGCTTCGACCTCGCCGACGTCGACATCACCGAGGCGCTGGCAGGCGGTCCGGCCATGGGCACGGCCCTCCGCGCGGTGCGGAACCAACTGCGCGCGGTCCCCGACAAAGGCATCGGTTTCAGCCTGCTGCGCTACCTGAACCCCGATACGGCCGCGCAGCTACCGCAACGCCTGCCCGGCCGCATCGCGTTCAACTACCTCGGCCGCTATTCCACCACCGAAATCCCGGCAGGCCTGGAAGGGCTCGGCTGGCTGCCCACCGACGAACTCGGCGACCTGAACGCTGCCGAAAGCCCGGATGTGCCACTGCAGGTGGCGATCGATGTCAACGCGGTGGTCATCGGCGACCGACTGCGGGCCAGTTTCGGATTCCCGGAAAATCTGCTCGACACCGACACTGTCGCCGCACTGGCCGATACCTGGATCGATGCCCTCGCCGCGGCTGCCCGCTACGCCGGAACCCCGGCGGCCCACCGGGCGGCGGCCGAGGAAGCCGCCGCTGAAACGACCGCCACCCCGGTGCCGGGCGGGCTCGGTCTGGACGTGGTGCTGCCCATCCGCCCCGGCGGTGCGGAACCGGCGCTGTTCTGCATCCACCCGTCCTCCGGTATGGCCTGGACCTATCTGGGTCTGGCGGAGAAACTGCGACCCGGCCGCCCGATCTACGGTATGCAGGCCCCGGATCTGAACGGTAACGAACCCCCGGCCCGCTCCATCGAGGAGTTCGCCGAGCGGTATATCCGCGAGATCCGCGCCCTGCAGCCCGACGGCCCGTATCACCTGCTCGGTTGGTCGTTCGGCGGGCTCATCGCCCACGCAATCGCCGTGAAACTGAGACAGGCGGGCGCTCGAGTCGGTGTTGTGGCCCTGCTGGACGCCGACACCGCCGATATCGACGGCGACAGCATCGAACGGCTCACCGCAGGCTCCTTCGTCAACGCTTTCGGCTCGGTGTTCGGCATCCACGACGTGCCCGCCGACGCAACCGCCCAGCAGGCCGCCGACCTGATCCGTGATCGGCTCGGCGTAGCACTGATCGACGCAGACACCCTCGACCGGATGGCCGCGTCCTACAACGCGGCCGCCCGCACCCGAACCGGATACCAGCGACCGGTGTTCGACGGCGACATCGTGTATTTCCGCGCGACCGTCGACACCTCCGACATCTTCGGTTCCGACGGGTGGCGCCCGTATGTGACCGGCGAGATCAGCAACCATGATGTCGCAGTCACCCACTACGAACTGACCGCACCGCACGCGCTACCGATCATCGCGCGAGTGCTCGACGAACACCTGGGAGGCGACCGATGAACGCCGTACAAGGAGTCCTTGTTTCCGGAATCGAGAAATCGTTCGGCCCCGTCGAGGCGCTGCGCGGCGTGGATTTCACCGCGCACCCGGGCGAAGTGCTCGGCATCCTCGGCCCCAACGGCGCGGGCAAAACCACCATGGTCAACATTCTGTCCACGCTCATCGCACCCGACCGGGGCCGCGCGTTCGTCGCCGGGCACGACGTGGTTGCCGATCCCGCCGCGGTGCGCCGCTCCATCATGCTCACCGGTCAGTACGCCGCACTCGACGATATGCTCAGCGGCTCCGAGAACCTGGTCATGTTCGGCAGGCTGATGGGGCTGCGCAAACGCCTCGCCCGTGCCCGCGCCGACGAACTCATCGCCGCGTTCGGTCTGGAACGCGCCGCGCACCGCCGGGTCGGCACCTACTCCGGTGGGATGCGCAGGCGGATCGATATCGCCTGCGGGCTCGTCGTGCGGCCGGAGGTGGTGTTCCTCGACGAACCGACCACCGGACTGGATCCGCGCAGCAGGCAGGGCGTGTGGGATCTGGTGTCCGGGTTCAAGAAAGCCGGGATCACCACCCTGCTCACCACCCAATACCTGGAGGAGGCCGACGCGCTCAGCGACCGCATCATCGTCATCGATCACGGCACCGTGATCGCGCACGGCACCGCCGACGAACTGAAATCCCGCACCGGCGGCAGCTACTGCGAGGTGGTTCCGCTCGACCTGGAGGACCTGCCCGTGATCGCCGCCGCGCTCGGTCCCCTGCTGCCCGGCGACTACCGGATTACGCTCACCCCCGAATCGGATCGGGTCGCCATCCCCGCCCCCGAAGGAGCGAAAACCCTCGCCGAGGCGTTGCGGCGGCTCG
>NZ_MUKP01000088.1 GCF_002081715.1 Nocardia donostiensis
CCTCGCACCGCAACCAAGATCACGACGTCAAAATCCGCCGATACGAACATCTCCCGATCCCGACCGACGTCCACATCCACCGATGAGTGACGTCACAGATCACCGATAGAACCACGCAGACGGGTATTCGCGGCCAGGTAGCGGTATTCACGCTCACCTCGTTGTTGTGCGGACTGGCCTGGGACCAAACCAGCTTGATCGTGGGACGTGCCCTATGAAAATGTCAGTGGATCTGGTCCATGCCGTCGTCCGCGCATGGTCGAATACGGGCTGGCGCTCGCACTGTCTGAGTGCGGGCCAGTGGATCCGGAAGGCCGTGCCCGTGGTGGACGCGAACACACGTGCGTTGCGGCGGCGGCTGTGGATCGGCTCACGCAGATGTCGGGCCAGGGTGGTTTATCGAGTGAGCATGTGCGGTTGACCGCGGAAGCGCTCGGTGTGGCCGAACGGACGATGTGGCGGTGGCTGTCGGCGCGAAGGTTGAACGTTGCACCGACGCAGCGGGACCGGTTTCGGATCGATGATCGACTTCGGGTGCGGCTGGTCAGTGGCGAGGCAATGCCGCTGCGCTGCATCGGGAGTTGGTCGAGCAGCACCGAGAGGGTGGACCACCGCCGCACACCAGGCATAGATCAGCCCCGGCCACCCATCACCCCGCTCAAATCGGTCCACGGCCGTGGGTGACCGTGCCACGTGCGCCAGATCTATTGAGACATTCGCCAACTACAAACCACCTGCCCCGGAAATGCTGCGACTGCGCCAGGCCCACTGAGACAGGACAGGATGGCTTGTACGTGTCGCGAAAAGGGCACTCCTGGCCGCCGATAATGTTCACTTATCGGCGGCCAGACTCAGTGGGGGTGATGTGATGGGGTTCGGGTTTCGTTGCGTGTAAATACGTTTGAAACGACGAAACAAACGCTACGATTTTCCGGTGTCGAACCTCTGCAACTACCCGGACTGCACCCGGCCCGTCACCCGCACCGGCGGGCCGGGCAGACCCTCGGAATACTGCGATCACCCCGACCACACACGTTGGCGGGCTTGGCGGGAGCGACAACGGCTACAACAGGAGTCGCAGACTCAGGACGAAAAAGTCACTGTGACGAAACAGGGGCCGGTAACAGTCGCGCGGCTCCGGGCCGATGAACTGCTCACCCAGTTCCGCGGCCTCGCCGAACAACTCACCACCAGCCTCGACGCCGCTATCGCCGAGATGTCGACACTGGCCGACCCTTCCGTCGCTGAAGCGCAGGTACAGGCGGTGCAAGCAGACGCAGCCCGCCGGATCGCCGACGCCGAAATCGCCGCAGCCGCCGCCGATACCGCACGCCGGGAGGCTGAGCAGCAGCGCCTGCACGCCGAAGCGGCCGCCGAAGACGCGGCACATGCCGCCGAAGACGCGGAAAAACGGATCGCCGACGCGCTCAGCACCCGCGACGACGCGCTACAGGAAGTGGAAGCAGTGACCACACGCGCCGCCGACGAGGTATTCGCCGCCCACAGCGCCGCCGAAGCCGAGATACGGACTGTGCGCCGGGAAACCGCCGAAGAGATCGACCGAATCCGCGCACACGCGGCAGAGGAGAAAGAACGCATACAACGCACAGCCGATACCGAGATCGCACAGGCCCGTCGCGCCGCCACCCAGCAGGTGCATGCGGCCACCACCGAACGGGACCTGGCCGTGCAACGCGCCGCGGACGCCGAACGCGCTATCGCACGCGCCGAAGCCGCCGCGACCGAACGCGCCGAAGCCGCCACCGAAGCGCGGGAAGAACTGCGCAGGCTGCGAGGTGAACTCGACTCCACCCGCGCCGAGCTCGCCGAAACCCGCCGCGCGGCCGCCGCCGACCTGGCTGCGGCCCGCACCGACGCAGCGGCCCAGATCGAGAAGGCGCGTGCCGAAGTCGCGCAACGCATCCAGGCGCTCGACGAGGCGCGAGCCCAGACCCTCGCCCGCGCCGAACGCGCCGAACGCCAGCTCGACACGTTGTTGTCGGCGCAAGCACACCGAGCAGAGCCCACGACAGATCCCCGGTGACTGAGGTTCTGTTGCTTGCCGACTAAGGGTCGGCGCCGAGCGCGGGCACCCCACGGCTCGGCGCTGGCGGGCAGCGATGCCGATACCGCAGCCCACGTCGAGCACCTACGCCCCGAGGGCCTCGCGAGGATCGGCTGCGTCGGGGTAGCCGGGGTGAGTCTGGTCGTAGCGTTGTGCGTCCACGCGCAGGACACTTTGCAGCTCAGGGGCCGAGGAACAGCTTCGAGAAAACCGCTGTCGGCGAATCGACGCAGACAGCGGTGCGCCATATGCGGTAATCTCGGGAAAGCCCTGGTGCGATGTGTATTCGACTCGGTGGCGGCTTGGAAACTGTCTGCGGTAGCGGTCAGAAGTCGGTCGACGGGGTGGGAACGGTTGTCCTACCAGTAGGCGGCCGAGGAGGACTCGTGGACACCGGTGCTGATGAAGCTGTCGGTTGTACCTCGGTGCGCAGCCTCGCGAAGTATGCGAGAGCGTCCGACGCGAGGGCATCGCGGCCGCGAAACTATCCACAGCCGGCTATGCGCTGTGGCCATCGCCGGTGCGCCAGGAGACCCGCGCTCGGACTCAGGCGGCGCGTTGATCGGGATGGCCTGCGGTGAAAGGTTTCCCTGACGGCCCCGCTGATGAGCTGTTCCGGCGGTTGCGGGACTACTTGGTAGAACTGCTAGGTCGGCGGACCTGTGGTCCCCTTCACGACAGCGTGGACAGCGTTTCGGGTGATGTCACCCAGGTGGCGCGTGCGCATCGAGCCGCCGCCGAGCACGGCGGGCAGCAGATCGCGGCCGGTTCCCGTGATATGGATCCGTCATCGGACAGCGGTCGTGGCGGTACAGAATCCCACAACGACAACCCAGCACTCGGCCAGGCCGAGCATTTCGTATTGAGACTCACCCAAAAAGACAGATCTACCTTTGCGAGCCTCGCCGACAAGCTTTTTGGACTTCAGAACATGACTGTCAACACCAAGATCATCGCAGAGTTGCGGGAAAGGCGGGGACGGGGGGGATTTTCGGAGTCCGAAAAAGAACTCATCGAACTCTTGGATAATATGCAGGCGGAGCAAGGCGGGAAACTGGGCGAGTTGGACCTACAGTTCCGTTGGGTCTCCGCGAGTGAGGCTCATGGAGTTCCGCAGCTCGTGGAAGACGCACGCGTGCACGGGGGAGCAGCACCGAAAGAACCCTGGACGCATATAGGAGACAGTGTTGTCAAGGATTTCATGGCACAACATCAAGGTCCCGGTGTCTTGTTCATCTACGACGGTGGAAAGCTCACATCGCCGACCAGAGAAGAAATGGACGCCGACTGGGCCGACCCCAACGGTAAGCATATGTACATGTACGCCAGGAAGCCCAAGCCTGGACTGGAGTTGAAAGATGCGCTCTTGGGGATGATCCGCTTCGATTAGTCGGTATTCGAGCCGACCGGGACCGTAGTGATCAGCCTCCGCTATGGCCGCCGTCGAGCCGCTCGTGTGGGCGGGTGTCGGTATTGCCCACATGTTCTCGGAGTAGGCATCGGTCAGCGGTTATTCCGGTCGGGTCTGGTCATCTCGACTGCTGGGTGAAGGGAATTCGCCGTCTATGAGGTGGATTGTTCTTCCGGACGAGAGTGCATCGAGAGCCGCGGAAATATCGATTCCTTTTCGTCCGGCGCTTCGAACCGCCTCGTCCGGGGGAAGGAAGTCGTAGCCTGAGACTTCTTTCTCGTCGACATCGAACTGCATATCCGACACTTTGGTGCCGGCCGAGTCGTCGAAGGTTGCGAGATGGATGTAGTCCGTCAGCGGGTAGTCGCGCCCATGTTCGGGGTCCGGTGATTTCTTGTTGGTGGCAAGCAGGCGCTCAATCCTTACAATTCTCCCGATTTCTTCCCCGAGTTCTTCCCGAACTTCTCGTATCGCCGCACCCGCTGGTTGTTCCCTTTTGCGCCACCCATTGTCGACAAAGCCGCCAGGCAGGGTTCGTTTGCCTTCATATGGAGACTGCAGCATCAGCACCCTGCCGTGCTCATCCATGATGACCACCTTGGCTGCCGCCAGGTTTTCGGGGTCTAGGTTGCCTTCGGCGAATTGCCGTTGAAACCATTCTCTGCGGGTTTCCGGCGTATTCGGCGATGCTGGTGAAGGGTGTGGCGTGGGCTCTCCCTGGGGATCCAACGGTCCGGCATCGGCGTGGTCACCGCCGCTGGCGGCTCGCTCGGTAGTCGGATGATCAGTGGCCTCCGGGAGCCTCGGTCGCCCCCTTGACCCGAAACCGGACTGCTCGATCTGCTGCCGGCCCTCCATATCCCGATCGATCACCACCTTGCCCGCGAACTCTTCCAGGGATTTTCCGGTCTGCCGAGGCGGCTTCTCCGCCGCACCGGCGATGTCGGCGGCACGCCCGGTGAGTTTCTCGGCCACATATTTGCGGAACCAGTCGGCGAGGTGTCTTCCGATCACTGCGCGACCATACCCAACCCCGAATATCGATGAAAAGTATTGTACTGCAACAGGTTACATTTCATCGCGCAATTTCCACGGCTTCCGGAGTGCTGGTAAGGAAGTGTCACCAGCCGCAAACGAGGGGTGTGACAGTCGCTGAAGATGGCGACCCGAGCTGGATCAGCGGATCGAGGCTGCGGCGGCAGAACCTCACCGGGGAACGGGTTGCGGGTTGCGGGTTGAGAATTTCAGTGGCGAGCCAGGGCCGGAACTGCTTGTATGGCCCGGTGGAGTCCGGTCCGGGTAGTTCAGGCGTGGGGCGGGTGCGGTTGCGCGCTGTTGTCCGGATGGTGCGGGGTCCGCGGCGGCCGTGGCGGGTTCTTTCGCCTCGTAGGCGGCCGAACGGACTGTGGATCTGCCCACCAGGGACGGGTTTCTTCGGCCAGATCGTGGGAACGCGGGAAGCGCTGCTACATCTGGGTGCCTGGTTTCGGATGGCGGGGGTCAGTCCGCACAGCCTGGTTCACTTGCCGACGAGAGGACCTCGTCCCTGCACAGTCCCGTGGTATGGGCCGCCTGAAACCTCGGTAGATCTGGTGATCATGCGCCGAGATGTCGGGATGCGGGCTTCCGCATGGCCTGATGTCCGGCGGCACCTGGCGGGTGATCACCCGGCCACGCTCCGGCCCCCGTCGGCTCGGACAGCCCACCTCTATGAGCCGCTGCTGTTCGATACGGATGGCCTTGTCCTGGCCGAGCACGGCCGAACGCTGCTGATCAGTGGCCCGGCGTCGATGCTGCTGCGCGCGGGAGATGTCATCAGCGCTGCCGGGGAGGCGGTCGCCTCCGACCAGCATGTCCATAAGCGGGGATACGCGCACATCGGCGCGCTGACTTCCCTGCTCCGCGAGTCCGCGACGAGCACGCGAGGACTGGAGATGATGGTGATGGGTGCCGATCCCCGCTTTCACAACAGGTCTCGGCAGGCCAGGGCGGGTGACAGGAGTCCCAACTCCTGCTCGCACAGCCACACTCGCAGATCGCCGAGTTCGTGACGAGGCAGGTGGCGCTCATCGTCGGGCAAGTCGGTGTTCCCCCGAGAGATCAACAGCAGGTTTCAGGTGGTGAAGAACTGGGGGTTTCCGCTGGCCCGGAAGTGTTCTGCGGCAAGGAATCCCAGCTCACCGGCGTCTGTGGGCGCGGATTATCGTCGGTGCTGTGCTCGTAGCAACGTCGGCCTTTGCAGGCATCGGTCCTGGACCGGCTTCGGTGCCGAGCGCGGCCGTCAGGGAGTGTTTGTGCGTGCGGCTGTCGCGGCCAGGGTGGTGTAGTCCATCGTGAAGGATCCACCCAGAGAGTCGATGGCGTTGCCGACCGCGTCCAGTATCTCGGCCAGCTGGTCAGGATGGAGTCGGGTGAGGCCACCTGTGGTGGGGAGCAGCTCCAGCCATTGGTCGCGTGTATAGGGCTGCTGCCAGTCGAATCGCCACTGTTCGGGATCTCTGAATCGTTCGGTCTCGCAGATCTGGTCGGCGATTTTTGCGTATCCCGCTTGGTAGAGCTCGAGGGGGCGTCGAGCCGGTTGGCCGCTGATCGGGGAGTCCGGCGCCACCCGCCGGTAGGCGGCGGCGAACGGTTCTGCCACCTCGGCGGGTGGCTCGTACACGTGACCGAAGATCGCCAACCGTCCCCCTGGACGCAGCACGCCGGCCACCTTCGCGGTGCCGGCAACCGGATCCACCCAATGCCACGACTGAGCGGCGATGACCGCATCGAACATCCGGTCACCCGGCTCCCATGCCTCGAAGGTAGCGACTTCGACCTGCAGACCGCGGGCTCGTGCGAAATCGGCCATCCGCGCATCGGGTTCGATGCCGAGCACCGTGCACCCTGCTGCCTGGAACTGACGGGCCGCGATACCGGTACCGCAGCCGACGTCGAGCACGCCCGCTCCGGGTGTCCCGGCGAGGATTCGCGCCACCAGCGCTTCGGGATAGCCGGGGCGGGCCTGGTCGTAGCGCTGTGCGTGCACACCGAACGACGTGGCCATCCGCTGGGACTCTTCCGGTGGCGCTGGGGACGGTTCGGGTTGCTCCCGCGGTAAAATGGGCATGCGCCCACCTTAGTGGGCAAGGGCCCACTAAGCAATAATGCCACTGGAGCGACGCACGAAAGGATCTGCGAGTGCCGACTGGAGTGCACCTTCGCGACGCGCGGCAACAGCTGTTCGACGCTGCCGAATGCGTGCTGCTGCGCGACGGGCCGAACGGGCTGACCAGCCGGGCCGTCACCGACGAGGCGGGCTGCGCCAAAGGTGTTCTGCACCGGCACTTCACCGACTTCGATGCCTTCCTCACCGAACTTGTGCTCGACCGGGCCGCGCAGCTCGAGGCGCAGGGAACTGCGCTGCGCGCGTCCGCTGGCGCCGGCACGGTGGCCGCCAATCTGACCAGTGCGCTGACCGATCTGTTCGGACCGGTTCCGGTGGCGATCATCCCGCTCATCACCTTCCGCGACGAGCTGCGCACACGCCTACGCCACGCCAAGCCCGGCGGCGGTCTCGCGATCCTCGCCGAGGCGACGACCGCGATCTCCACTTATCTGACCGACGAACGGGAACTGGGCCGCATCGCGGCCGACGCCGACATCGACTCACTCACCCTGTCCCTGGTCGGTGGCGGGCACCTGTTGTTCACAGACCGCGACTCCGGCCCGCCAACCACAGCAGCAGTCGAAAAGTTCGTGGCAGCGGTTATTTCCGACGCTGTACAGCGACGACCGGCCTGAGCCCTACCAGCGTCGAGAACAGCTGCCTATGGACTCGCCGGCCCCACCACCGTTGGTTGAACCTGATCGAGTGTTCCGTTCAGCGGCCGCCGCCCGGCCCTCACCGCTCGGGCACACCTACATCAACATGCTCGACCGCTGCGTCTTCACTTCACGCACCGCCCGGGCGCACCGTGGGGAATCGAACTCCGCCGGACGTCCTTGACGAACACGATCCCGTCGGTGGCGGCCACGTGGTTCGGATCCAGCGGGGAGTACCCGTACCAGGGGGAGACGCGGGGGACGGGTGCGGCGCCGGCGAGCGCGGCGGTCAGTCGGCGGGCATCGACGATGTATCGGTCCTCTGGAAGCGCGTACAGCAGCCCCTCGATGGTGTTCGGAGGCGGGGCACCTACTCCCTGGTGGCGGATCGTGCCGAGGGCTGTGGCCAGGAAGGCGTACCCCTGCCCCAGGTGGGCGCCGACGATCGCGCCGGCGCTCCACCATTCCACCGGCAGGTCGCCCATCCGCATCGTGCTCTTGTTCCGCTGGAGGTGGCCGTTGTGGGCGTTCACCAGCGCCGGGCCCTGTTCGGCGAGGGCGAGCAGGTTGGCGGCCATCATCGAATCCCGCACGGCGAGCAGCCATGACATGCGGCTC
>NZ_MUKP01000089.1 GCF_002081715.1 Nocardia donostiensis
ACATCGGCGACCGCGCCGCGCAGCGCGTCCAGATCGAGCGCGCCCTGCAACCGCACCGCGGCGGGCAGGTTGTAGGCGGCCCCGGCCGCGCCGGTGGCGGTGTCGGTCCCGATATCGAAGCGGTTCAGGAACCACATGCGCTGCTGGGCGAGCGACAGCGGCGGGTGTTCGGGCCTGGTGCGCGCGGTCAACGCCTGACGCGCACCGCTACCGGTGCGCGACTCCACCCGCGCGGCCAGTGCCGCAACGGTCGGCGCCTCGAACAGCGCCCGCACCCCGACCTCGGTGTCCAGGGCAGCGCTCAGCCGCGCCACCACCTGGGTGGCGACCAGCGAGTTGCCGCCGAGTTCGAAGAAATCGTCGTCCACGCCGACACGTTCCACGCCGAGCAGGTCGGCGAAGATCTCGGCGACGATCTCCTCGATCGGGGTGGACGGCGCGCGGAAACCCTTGGTTTCGAACACGGGCGCGGGCAGCGCCTTGCGGTCCAGTTTGCCGGAAGCGTTCACCGGGAACGCGTCGAGCACCACCAGCGCGGCCGGAACCATATAGCCGGGCAGCGAACCGGCGAGCGCGGATTTCACCGCCTCGATGTCGACGCCTGCGTCCGCTTCGGCCACCAGATAGCCGACCAGCTGGTCACCGGACCTGGCATCGCTGCGCACCACGACCACCGACTGCGCGACACCCGGCTGCGCCAGCAGCGCCGCCTCGATCTCACCGAGTTCGATGCGCAGACCGCGCAGCTTCACCTGGAAGTCGGTGCGGCCCAGATAGTCCAGTTCGCCGGTCGCGGTCCACCGCACCAGGTCGCCGGTACGGTACATGCGGTTACCCGCGGCGCCGAACGGATCGGCGACGAACCGGTCGGCGGTCAGGTCCGGGCGGCCCAGGTACCCCACAGCCAGCTGATCGCCCGCAAGATACAGCTCACCTGCGACACCGGGGGCAACCGGATGCAGCCGCGCGTCCAGCACGTACACCCGAGTGTTCCACACCGGACGGCCGATCGGCACCGACACCGTGTCCGCGCCGGTCACCTCGTGATAGGTGACGTCGACCGCAGCCTCGGTGGGGCCGTACAGGTTGTGCAGCCGCGCGCCGGTCAGCTCACGCAGCCGAGCGGCGGTCGGGGCGGGCAGCGCCTCACCGGAGGCGAACACCTGCCGCAACCGCGGCGCGGGCACTCCCGGTGCGTCACCGTTGCCGAGGGTGGACACGAACACCGACAGCATCGACGGCACGAAATGCACGGTGGTGATGCCCTGTTCGGCGATCAGCTGCGCCAGATACACCGGGTCGCGGTGACCGTCGGGTTTGGCCACCACCAGCCGGGCGCCGGTCTGCAGCGGCCAGAAGAACTCCCACACCGACACGTCGAACGTCGCCGGGGTCTTCTGCAGCACCGCGTCGGCTGCCCCGATCGGGTACTCATGCTGCATCCACAGCAACCGGTTCACGATCGCCGCATGCGCCACCGCGACACCCTTCGGGCGGCCGGTGGAACCGGAGGTGAAGATCACATAGGCGATATCGCCGCCCCGGATCGGCCGCGCCCGTTCGGCATCGGTGATCGGCTCGGCGGCGAAACCAGTCAGGTCCAGTGCGTCGATGGTCAGCACCGGAGCACCGGCGGCGGTGAACGCGTCACGGCCGGTGGTCAGGATGGCTGCGGGACCGGCGGTGGCCAGCACATGTTCGATGCGCTCGGCAGGCTGGTCCGGATCCAGCGGGACATACCCTGCGCCGGTCTCCAGCACCGCGTACATGGCGACGACCAGATCGACCGAACGCCGGATCGCCAGCGCCACCAGCGAACCCGGCCCGATCCCGTCGGCGAGGAGCCTGCGCGCCAGCGTGTGCACGCGCGCCGCGAACTCGGCGTAGCTGAGCTGCTCGCCCTCGAACACCACCGCGACCGCGCCGGGGGTGGCGGCAGCCTGCGTTGCGAACAGCGAGACCAGTGTCTCGTCGGGCACCGGGTGTGCGGTGTCGTTCCATTCGGTGAGCACCAGGGCGCGCTCGTCGACGGACAGCAGATCGATATCGCCGAGCGGAACGTCCGGGTGGGCCGTGACCAGGGCAAGCACCCGGTCGAGGCGGCGGGCGAACGCGGCCACCGTCGACTCGTCGAACAGGTCGAGCGCATAGGAGAACTCGGCCGACATCCCGGCCGCATCGCCCTCGTCGTCCTGGGTTTCCGACAGGGTCAGCTGCAGATCGAACTTCGCCAGCCGGGCGTCGTAGTCGATGCCGTTGACCGAAAGGCCGGGCAGTTCCAGGCTGGCCTGCCTGGTGTTCTGGAAGGTCAGCATCACCTGGAACAGCGGGTGCCGCGCCTGCGACCGCGCCGGGTTCAGC
The DNA here is from genome assembly GCF_002081715.1 of Nocardia donostiensis. GTDB lineage: Bacteria > Actinomycetota > Actinomycetes > Mycobacteriales > Mycobacteriaceae > Nocardia > Nocardia donostiensis. The sequence goes on from NZ_MUKP01000089.1 coordinate 2,362, forward strand.
ACCTCGACCAGCCGCTCGAACGGCACATCAGCGTGCGCGAACGCCTGCAGGTCGGTTTCGCGGGCCTGGGCGAGCAGATCGGCGAAACTGGTAGCCGAGTCGACCTCGGTGCGCAACACCAAGGTGTTGACGAACATGCCGATCATGTCGTCGAGCGCGGCCTCACCGCGGCCCGCGACCGGGGTGCCGATCGCGATATCGCCGGTCCCGGTCAGCCGGGCCAGCAGCACCGCCAGCGCCGAATGCATGACCATGAACAGCGAGGCATTGTGCTTGCGGCCCAACTCGACCAGCGCGCGCTGGGCTTCGCCGGAGATGACGAACGGATAGGTCGCGCCCCGGTAGGAGGCGACGGCCGGGCGCGGCCGGTCCGAGGGCAGCACCAGTTCGTCGGGCAGATCGGCCAGCGCGCGCGTCCAGTACCGGATCTGGCCGGAGATCAGCGAGTCCGGGTCGTCCTCGGAGCCGAGCACCTCACGCTGCCACAGCGCGTAGTCGGCGTACTGCACCGGCAGCTCCGCCCAGGCGGGCGCCTCCCACGAGGTGCGGGCCGCGTAGGCGACCATCACATCGCGGGCCAGCGGACCCATGGACCAGCCGTCGGCGGAGATGTGGTGCACCACCATGCCGAGCACGTACTCGGTGTCGCTGATCTCGAAAAGCCGGGCGTGCAGCGGCACTTCGCTGGTCACATCGAAGGCCATCGACGCCAGTTCGACCAGGTGGTCGATCAGGTTGTGCTCGGTGACCGGGATCGGGGTCAGGTCGGGCACGATCTGGGCGGCGTCCAGCACCACCTGCACCGGGCCGCTTGCGGTTTCCGGGAACACGGTGCGCAGCGATTCGTGTCGGTCGATCACGTCGATCACCGCCACCTGTAGTGCGGCGACGTCCAGATCGCCGGACAGTCGGATGGCGACCGGGATGTTGTTGACCGCGGATTCGGTGTCGAACCGGTTCAGGAACCACATGCGCTGCTGCGCCAGCGACAGCGGCACCTCTTCCGGACGGGTCCGGGCAACCAGCGCCTTACGCGCACCGTCACCGGCGTGCGATTCCACCCGCGCGGCCAACGCCGCCACGGTGGACGCCTCGAACAGCATGCGCACCGGCACCCTGGTATCGAGCGCGATACCGAGCCGGGAAGCCACCTGGGTCGCGATCAGCGAGTTACCGCCCAGATCGAAGAAGTCGTCGTCGGCACCGACCCGGGACAGTCCGAGCACCTCGCCGAAGATCTGCGCGACGATCTCCTCGATCGGCGTCGACGGCGCTCGGAATTCGCGCACCTCGAACACCGGCGCGGGCAGCGCCTTCCGGTCGAGTTTGCCGGACGGGTTCAGCGGCAGCGCCTCGAGCACCACAATCGCCGACGGCACCATATAGGCGGGCAGCGTGCGGTGCAGCGCCGCCTTGATGTTGTCGATATCGACCGGGCCCGCGTGCGTGACGACATAACCGACGAGCTGATCGCCGGCCACCGTGTCCAACACCAGCACAACGGCCTGGTGCACTGCCGGATGGTCGAGCAGCGCGGCCTCGATCTCGCCGAGTTCGATGCGCTGGCCGCGGAATTTGACCTGGAAGTCGGTGCGGCCGATGTATTCCAGCACGCCAGCGGTGCCGACCTCGGGGTCGTTCGGCACCGCCCAGCGCACCAGGTCGCCGGTGCGGTACAGCCGGGCTCCGGGCGGACCGAACGGGTCGGCGACGAAACGCTCGGCCGACAGATCGGGGCGGCCGTGGTAGCCACGCGCGGTCTGCACACCGCCCAGGTACAGCTCGCCGGGCACCCCGACGGGCACCGGTGACAGTGCCTCGTCGAGCACATAGGTGCGGGCATTCCACACCGGCCTACCGATCGGCACCGAACGGGGCGCGACCTCGTTGAGCTGCCAGGCGGTGGCGTGCACGGTGAACTCGGTCGGCCCGTACAGGTTGTGCAGCACAGCGGTGGAGAACTGCCGGAACGCGGTGACGGTGGCGGGCGGCAGCGCCTCACCCGCGACCAGAACCGCGCGCAGCGAAGCACATTCGACAGCCGAGGCGGCGCCGGCGAACACCGAGAGCATCGACGGGACGAACGAGGTCATGGTGACCTTGTGCCGTCCGATGATCTCCGACAGATACAGCGGGTCGCGGTGCCCGTCCGGGGCAGCGATGACCATGCGGGCGCCGACGGCCAGGGTGCCGAACAGCTCCCACACCGACACGTCGAAAGTGACCGGTGTCTTCTGCAACACCACATCGGCGGGGGTGATGCGGTATTCGGAGGTGATCCAGGCTATCTGGTTGACCACACTGGCGTGGCTGACCGCCACACCCTTGGGCCGCCCGGTGGAACCGGAGGTGTAGAGCACGTAGGCGGTGTTGTCCGGCCGCAGCGGCGCGCGCCGGTCGGCGTCGGTCACCGGGGCGTCGTCGTAGCCGCTCAGGTCGAGGGTGTCCACGGTGAACACCGGCACATCACCCGCAGCGACATCATGGGTCGTGGTGGTGAGCAGGCAGACCGGTGACGAGGACTCCAGCACGTACTCGGTGCGTTCCGCCGGATGATCGGGGTCGATCGGCACATAGCCGCCGCCCGCGGTCATGGTGGCGTACATGGCGACCAGCATGTCGACCGAACGCCGGATACCGACACCGACCAGCGTTTCCGGGCCGACACCTGCCTCGATCAGCTTGCGCGCCAGGCGGTTCACCCGCGCCGCGAACTCGGCGTAGGTGAGCTCGGTGACCTCGGCGTGCTCGTCACGCGAGCCGCCGTCGAAGATCACCCCGATATCGCCCGGACGCTGCCGGGCCTGCTCTTCGAACAGGTCGAGCACCGTCGCGGCGGGCACCGCGTGCGCGGTGTCGTTCCAGCCGGACAGCACGGTCGCGCGTTCGGCCGCGTCGAGAATGTCGATATCGCGCACCGCGGTTTCCGGCGCATCCACGACGGTTTCCAGGATGCGCAGGTAGCGGCTGATGAATTCGGCGACGGTATCGGCGTCGAACAGGTCGGTCGAGTAGGAGACCACGGCCGCCATACCGGCGGGGGCGCCGTCACCGGAACGTTCCTCGGTAACCGTCCACTGCAGGTCGAATTTCGCGATATCGACCTCGAGCTCGTCGGCGGTCACCGACAGCCCCGGCAGTTCCAGGGTGGCATGCGCCATCTCCTGGAACGACAGCATCACCTGGAACAGCGGATGCCGCGCCTGCGAACGGGTCGGGTTCAGCACCTCGACCAGACGTTCGAACGGCACATCGGCGTGTGCGAACGCCTGCAGGTCGGTTTCCCTGGTGCGACCGAGGAATTCGGTGAACGCCTCGCTGCCGTCGACCTCCGAACGCAGCACCAAGGTGTTGACGAACATGCCGATCAGGTCGTCCAGCGCCTGCTCGCCACGACCGGCCACCGGGGTGCCGATCGCGATATCGCTGGTCCCCGACAGCCGGGCCAGCAGCACCGCCAGCGCCGAATGCATGACCATGAACACGCTGACACCCTGCGCGCGGGCCAGCGCGCCGAGCCGCTGATGCAGGTCGGCGTCGATGCGGAAACCCACCCGGCTGCCGTGGAAGCTCTGCACCGGCGGGCGCGGACGGTCGGTCGGCAGGTCCAGCTGATCCGGCAGCCCGGCCAGCCCGCGCTGCCAGTAGGCGATCTGGCGCGCCGCTATCGACTCCGGGTCGGTTTCCGAGCCGAGCAGTTCCCGCTGCCAGACGCTGTAGTCGCGGTACTGCACCGGCAGCGGCGACCAGGCGGGCGCCTCACCGGCGGCGCGAGCCAGATAGGCCGCCGCCACATCGCGGGCCAGGGGGCCGAAGGAGAAGCCGTCGGCGGCGATGTGATGCACCACGAACGCGACCGCGTACTCCGGGGTGCCGTTGCCCCGGCCGCCGGTGACCTCGTACACCCGCACCCGGAACGGCAGTTCCCGCGATACATCGAAGCCGGTGGAGGCGAATTCGGCCAGCACAGCGTGCAGTTCGGATTCGTCGATCGGCTCGATGCTCACCTCGAGGTCGACCTGCTCGATCGGCACCACCAGCTGATATCCGCCGTCCCCGGACTCCGGGAAAATGGTGCGCAGCGATTCCTGCCGCGCCGCCACATCGGTCAGCGCGGCGTGCAGCGCCGACACCTCGACGTGACCGTGCAATCGCACCACGAACGGCAGGTTGTAGGTCGGCACCGTGGGATCGAACTGGTTGAGGAACCACATCCGCTGCTGCGCCAGCGACAGCGGCACCCGCTCGGGCAGCCGCTGCGCCACCAGCGGCGGACGCGGCCCTTCGGTCTGGCCCTGCTGTGCGGCGGTCTCCGCGCGGGCGGCGATCCCGGCCACGGACGGTGTCTCGAACAACGCCCGCACCCCGAGCTGGATACCGAACGCCGCGCCGATCCGCGACACCACCTGCGTCGCGACCAGCGAGTTACCGCCCAGGTCGAAGAAGTTGTCGTCGACGCCGATACGTTCCTGGCTGAGCACATCGGCGAAGATGCCTGCCACCACCTGCTCGGCCTGGGTGCGCGGGGCGCGGAAATCGGCGGCGTCGGCGGCGAACACCGGCTCCGGCAGCGCCTTGCGGTCCAGTTTGCCGCTGGTGTTGAGCGGGAACGCGGCCAGCACCATGATCGCCGCGGGCACCATGTAGCTGGGCAGTTTCTCGCTGACGAAACGGGTCAGCTCCGCGGGCTCCACCGCATGGCCGGGCGCGGGAACCACATAGGCGACCAGTTGCTGACCGGTGGCGGTGTCGACCACCAGCACCACGGCCTGGCTCACCGCCGGATGCGCCAGCAGATCGGTTTCGATCTCCCCGAGCTCGATGCGCTGACCCCGGAACTTCACCTGGAAGTCGGTGCGGCCGATGTACTCCAGCACCCCGGCCGGCGTCCAGCGCACCAGGTCACCGGTGCGGTACATGCGTTCGCCGTTCGCCGACAGCGGGTGGGCGACGAACCGGTCCGCGGTCAGGTCGGGACGCCCGCGATAGCAACGCGCCAGCTGACGACCGGACAGATACAGTTCGCCCGGCGCGCCGATCGGGGCCGGGCGCAGCCGCGAATCCAGCACGTAGACGCCGACATTCCATTCCGGGA
>NZ_MUKP01000009.1 GCF_002081715.1 Nocardia donostiensis
GAGCCTGCGAGTTAGTGGCATGTGGCGAGGTTAACCCGTGTGGGGTAGCCGTAGCGAAAGCGAGTCCGAATAGGGCGGTCCAGTCGCATGTTCTAGACCCGAAGCGGAGTGATCTACCCATGGCCAGGGTGAAGCGACGGTAAGACGTCGTGGAGGCCCGAACCCACTTAGGTTGAAAACTGAGGGGATGAGCTGTGGGTAGGGGTGAAAGGCCAATCAAACTCCGTGATAGCTGGTTCTCCCCGAAATGCATTTAGGTGCAGCGTCACGTGTTTCACGCCGGAGGTAGAGCTACTGGATGGCCTAGGGGGCCCACAAGCTTACCGAAGTCAGCCAAACTCCGAATGCCGGTGTGTGAGAGCGTGGCAGTGAGACTGCGGGGGATAAGCTTCGTAGTCGAGAGGGAAACAGCCCAGATCGCCGGCTAAGGCCCCTAAGCGTGTACTAAGTGGAAAAGGATGTGGGGTTGCGAAGACAGCCAGGAGGTTGGCTTAGAAGCAGCCATCCTTGAAAGAGTGCGTAATAGCTCACTGGTCGAGTGATCCTGCGCCGACAATGTAGCGGGGCTCAAGTACACCGCCGAAGCCGCGGCACTCACACAAGACATCGGCACATTCCTGCGGGGGTGTGTCCAGTGGTGTGGGTGGGTAGGGGAGCGTCGTGTGTCCTGGGAAGCAGCGGGGTGACCTAGTTGTGGAGGGCATGCGAGTGAGAATGCAGGCATGAGTAGCGAAAGACGAGTGAGAAACTCGTCCGCCGAATGACCAAGGGTTCCTGGGCCAGGTTAATCCGCCCAGGGTGAGTCGGGACCTAAGGCGAGGCCGACAGGCGTAGTCGATGGACAACGGGTTGATATTCCCGTACCCGTGTATCCGCGCCCAATGGCGAATCAGTGGTGCTAAGTGTCCTGAACCCGAGCGACCACCTTCGGGTGGCGTGAGGGGGATGCACACGACCCCTGCTGTAGTAGTCAAGCGATGGGGTGACGCAGGAAGGTAGCTGGGCCAGTCAGTGGTTGTACTGGTGTAAGCCTGTAGGGCGAGTGGTAGGCAAATCCGCCACTCATGTGCCTGAGAGGTGATGCGTAGCCGATTGAGGTGAATTCAGTGATCCTATGCTGCCGAGAAAAGCCTCTAGTGAGTTGGTACACGGCCCGTACCCCAAACCGACACAGGTGGTCAGGTAGAGAATACCGAGGCGATCGAGAGAACTGTGGTTAAGGAACTCGGCAAAATGCCCCCGTAACTTCGGGAGAAGGGGGACCATGTCCGGTGAACGCCCTTGCGGTGGGAGCTGGGTGTGGTCGCAGAGACCAGAGAGAAGCGACTGTTTACTAAAAACACAGGTCCGTGCGAAGTCGTAAGACGATGTATACGGACTGACGCCTGCCCGGTGCCGGAAGGTTAAGAGGACCGGTTAGCGCCTTCGGGTGCGAAGCTGAGAATTTAAGCCCCGGTAAACGGCGGTGGTAACTATAACCATCCTAAGGTAGCGAAATTCCTTGTCGGGTAAGTTCCGACCTGCACGAATGGCGTAACGACTTCTCTGCTGTCTCAACCACAGACTCGGCGAAATTGCATTACGAGTAAAGATGCTCGTTACGCGCGGCAGGACGAAAAGACCCCGGGACCTTCACTATAGCTTGGTATTGGTGTTCGGTACGGTTTGTGTAGGATAGGTGGGAGACTGTGAAAGCGGCACGCCAGTGTCGTGGGAGTCGTCGTTGAAATACCACTCTGGTCGTATTGGACCTCTAACCTCGGGCCATGATCTGGTTCAGGGACAGTGCCTGGTGGGTAGTTTAACTGGGGCGGTTGCCTCCCAAAATGTAACGGAGGCGCCCAAAGGTTCCCTCAGCCTGGTTGGCAATCAGGTGTCGAGTGCAAGTGCACAAGGGAGCTTGACTGTGAGACAGACATGTCGAGCAGGGACGAAAGTCGGGACTAGTGATCCGGCACCGGCATGTGGAAGCGGTGTCGCTCAACGGATAAAAGGTACCCCGGGGATAACAGGCTGATCTTCCCCAAGAGTCCATATCGACGGGATGGTTTGGCACCTCGATGTCGGCTCGTCGCATCCTGGGGCTGGAGTAGGTCCCAAGGGTTGGGCTGTTCGCCCATTAAAGCGGCACGCGAGCTGGGTTTAGAACGTCGTGAGACAGTTCGGTCTCTATCCGCCGCGCGCGTTAGAAACTTGAGGAAGGCTGTCCCTAGTACGAGAGGACCGGGACGGACGAACCTCTGGTGTGCCAGTTGTCCCGCCAGGGGCACTGCTGGTTGGCTACGTTCGGAAGGGATAACCGCTGAAAGCATCTAAGCGGGAAGCCTGTTCCAAGATGAGGTTTCTCACCCCCTTCGAGGGGTTAAGGCCCCCCACAGACCATGGGGTTGATAGGCCGGAACTGGAAGCACGGTAACGTGTGGAGGTGACCGGTACTAATAGGCCGAGGGCTTACCAACAAAGCTGCTACGCGTCCACTGTGCGGTATCTGAAACAACACACAGACATCGCGGCACCACACACCCCTCTATCCGAGGTTCATGTGTGTGTGCGCTGTCGGTGGATAGTTTCATAGAGTTACGGCGGCCATAGCGGCAGGGAAACGCCCGGTCCCATTCCGAACCCGGAAGCTAAGCCTGCCAGCGCCGATGGTACTGCACTCGACAGGGTGTGGGAGAGTAGGACACCGCCGGAACATATTTCACGAATGCCCCCGACTTCGGTCGGGGGCATTCGTCGTTTCTGGGTATTCTTCGTTTCGAGAAGTTTCGAGCGTACCCGACTGTAAATGCTGCCGCTACGGCGCTTGTCCCGCCGCTGACAATAGGTGGAAATGCCAGGGCCTACACTCGACCGGTGCGCCTCGTGATTGCTCGCTGCCAGGTCGACTACGTCGGACGCCTCACCGCCCATCTGCCGATGGCTCGGAGACTGCTCGTGATGAAAGCGGACGGTTCGGTGCTGGTGCACTCGGATGGTGGTTCGTACAAGCCTTTGAACTGGATGAGCCCGCCCTGCTGGATGGAGGAGCAGTCCGCGGACGGGGATGATGCGCTGTGGGTGGTCACGAACAAGGCCGGTGAGCAGTTGCGGATCACCGTCGCCGAGATCGAGCACGATTCCCAGCATGAGCTCGGTGTGGACCCGGGTTTGGTGAAGGACGGTGTGGAAGCGCACCTGCAGGAGCTGCTTGCCGAGCATGTGCACACCCTGGGTGAGGGTTATACGCTGATCCGGCGCGAGTACATGACCGCGATCGGGCCGGTGGACCTGCTGTGCCGCGACGCCGACGGTGCGACCGTGGCGGTGGAGATCAAACGCCGCGGGGAGATCGACGGCGTCGAACAACTGACCCGGTATCTCGAACTGCTCAACCGCGATCCATTGCTGGCGCCGGTGGCGGGAGTGTTCGCCGCGCAGCAGATCAAACCGCAGGCCCGCACTCTCGCCGAGGACCGCGGTATCCGTTGCCTTACCTTGGATTACGAGGCGCTACGCGGCACGGAGAGCAACGAATTCCGGCTTTTCTAGGTCTGAGGGCATGCCTCGACGGAAACCGCGGCCAGATCGCAGAACAGGCGCTCGACGGGATGGCCCCGCCCCACTCGGCGATGTATTCGGGCGCCGGGAGACGGGGCCCGACGGGGACGAGCTCTATATGGTCCGCACCGTTCCGGGCAGCCGTGCGGTGAAGACCTACCGCTGTCCCGGCTGCGACCACGAAATCCGGCCCGGAACCGCTCATGTGGTCGCCTGGCCGGTCGACGGCGGGGAGATGGATCGCAGGCACTGGCACCGCGGCTGCTGGAACGGGCGCCGCACCCGCGGGATCACGCGGCGCTGGTCCTGACCCCCAGGCGCGGAGCCGTGGCTATGTCCGGAAGTGGTCGAGGGTCGCTGCCAGGAAGCCGCGGGCCAGTTGGCTGAACTCGTCGGGCTGGTCGTAGGTGACGATATGCCCGGCGCCTGGGATAGTCACCAGTCGACCGTTCGGTGTCGCGGCGGCCGCGGCCGCCATCTCGGTGTTTCCGACGAGCGGGTCCTGGTCACCCCGGACCCACAGGGTCGGAACGGTCAGCTTCGGCAGAGCGGGCAGCAGATTCAGCCGCATCGCGAAAGGACCGTAGGCGCGGGTCATCCAGTCGTCCAGCGCCGGCTCGCCGTGCTTCGCTTTTGCCTCGGCCTCCTCGATGGCCAGTTCGACGATGGTTTCGAAGTCACGGGTGTGCTCGCCGGCGGTGAGGTTGGTCAGCATCGACCTGCGGATCGATTCGGGGCGGCGCGCCAAGTATCGGCTGGTCATTCTCATTGCGCCGGGGGTGCGGATGGCCAACCAGGTGAGGAGCTGCGCCTTGCGCTTGGCTCCGAGGCCACCGGGAGCGATGGCGATCAGGGCGGTGACCCGCTCGGGATGGTCCAGTGCATATCCGGTCGCTATTCCTCCGCCGAGCGAAAGCCCGATTATCGCGACCCGCGGCAGGTCGAGGACATCGAGCAGATCGTCGAGGAACTGGCGGTAGAAGGCGTCGTCCAGTATTCCGGACCATGGTCGGCTGCCGCCGTGGCGGGGGAGGTCGACGAGGTGTACGCGATAGTCGGAGGCGAGGTGCGGCAGGACATGACGCCACACCCCCTGTGCGGTGTCCAGCATCCCTCCGTGCAGCAGGAGCAGCGGCGGACCGGCCTCACCCGCGCGGTACAACCGCACGGGGCCCCCGCAGACGGTCAGGTCGGTGTGTGCGTCGAAGACGTCGGTCATGATCGTTGCTCCAAGAGATCGAGTTGCGTGCCGAGGCGTTCGAGCAGGGTGAGCTGTGCCGCGCGGGCTGCTTCGGGGTCGACGGGGAGGCCGGTGGCCAAGCCACGGCCGACGAGGTCGGCGAACAGGCCGACCGCGTCCGACAGTTCCTCCGGTGTGGCCGCGCCCAACGCGCCGGGCGCATGGACCATCCCCACAGTGAACACGCCGAGCACATGGACGATCGTTTCGGTGGGGATTGCGGCATCGATGACCCCGATGTCCTGTAGACGGGCGATGTAGTCGCCGAGCCATCCCAGCCGTTGCAGGTAGCGGTCGTCGGCCACGTTGTGCACGTGTTCACCGAGTACGTGCTGATCGCCGAGGTACAGCGCGCACATCAGTGGGTTCTCCAGCAGTGCCTCGACACCGAATCGGTACACCGTGGGCAGATCCACGAGATGCTGCGTATCGCATACCCGGCGATGCACCTGGGCGGTCAGCTGTTGCATTGCGCGGTTCAGGACGGCCGCGAGGATTGCGGCCTTGTCCGGGAACTCCAGGTATACAGCGCCCTTCCCTATGCCCGCGTGAGCGGCGATATCAGCCACCGTGGTGGCGGGCCAGCCCTTGTCCACGATCAGTTTTTGCGCCTCGGTGAGGATGCGCTCCCGACGGTCGGGGATGAGTGGCCGCGGCATGCACGCTCCTTGTAGTGACCAAAAATAATATTCTGGTCACTACACTGTACATCAGGTCAGCAGCTGGTATGCGTGGGACAGGGCTGGCGGATATGGGGAGCGGGGCAGGTTTCTTCCTGTCGGCCGGCATGAGAAAAAGGCCGCCCCGATGTGGGGCGGCCTTCAGGTGTGGATATGCGCTGTCGCCGTTGGTCCGACGTCAGTTGCTGATGTCGGCGTTCTCGCGCTCTTCTTCTTCGATGAGATCCTCGTCTTCGTCGCTGACCTCAGGGATGGCCTTGCGTGAACCACCGGTGACGGATTTGGTTCCGCTGCCGCCGATTGATTTGCGCTGCTGGTCGGGGACACCGTCGAGCAGTTCGCTCTCCCGGTTGACGGCCGCGAGCATCGCGGGCACGGAGTCGAGCTGGCCACGGATACCGAGCAGCTGGGCCAGCACGCGGCCGCGCAGCACACGCATTTCCTCGGCCAGTTCCTTGGCGTGCGCGATCTTGCGCTCCGAGGTCTGGGTGGCAGAGGTGATGAGACGGTTGGCCTCGTCGGTGGCGTCCTTGATCCGCTGGGCGGCCTCGGCGCGACTGGTGGCCTCGAGCTCCTCCATGGCGCGGGTGAGCTTGGTGCGCCGCTCGGCCATGGTGACCTCGAAGTCCTGTTGGGTGGCCTTGCGCTTGGCCTCGGACTCCTTGGCGAGGCGTTCTGCCTCCGCCTGGGCGGCTTCGATAATCTTCGCGGACTCGGTGCGTGCGTTCGCCAGCGTCTGCTCGAACTCGATCTCGAGAGCTTCGCGCTTCTCCTTGGTCTCCGCGAGCAGGGATTCGTATTTGCCACGCATCTCGGTGGCCTGCTGCTCGGCGATCGAGACCATCTCCGCAGCCTCGGCCTGCGCCAGCGCGCGGACCTCGGAAGCCTCATCGGAGGCCAGTCGCAACATTCGGGAGATGCGGTCGCTCATGCCCTCCGCAGTGGTCGGCGGCACGGACAGCCGGTCGACCTCTTTGCGGAGCTCATCGATCTCGTCGCGGGCGTCCTCCAGCTGGCTCGCGAGGTTGCGGGCCTGGGCGGCGGCAGCGTCGCGGTCGGTGGCGGTGACCCTCAGTTCGGCATCGAAGCGGTCGAAATAGTTACGCACCTCGTCTTGCGCATAACCCTTGCGCACAACGGTGAAGGGCAGTGCAACGAAGCGATTGCGATCGGACTCGGGTGACGACATGGCCAACAAACTACAGCCTGCCACCCGATGATGGTGACCCGACCGCGAATGTCGTTGTGACAACGCAACCGGGCCCGATCTTGGTACTAGTGCGTAACGTTCGGATTCGGCTCGACGAGCTCGATCAGCACACCACCAGCATCCTTCGGGTGCACGAAATTGATGCGGGAATCGGCCGTTCCCTGACGCGGCGCCTCATATAGCAAACGTAGGCCGCGACCGCGTAGATGTGCTGATACTGCCTCGATATCGGTCACCCGATAGGCCAATTGCTGCAGGCCGGGGCCGTTGCGGTCGATGAACTTGGCGATGGTCGATGTCTCGTCGAGGGGTGCCAGCAACTGCAGAGCAGTCGAATCGTCGTCGGCGGCCGGGCACGACAGCATCGCCTCTTGAACGCCCTGGCTTTCGTTGACCTCGCGGTGGGTTTCCACCATGCCCAGGTTCGCCGCGTACCAGGCGACGGCGGCCTCCAGGTCGGGAACGGCGATACCGACGTGATCGACGGCGATCACATAGTCGGCGGGGATGAACTCGGGTGTCGGGGTAGCGGTGCTCACCCCTCGAACGTAGCGCGCACCTGGGCGGGGTCGACGCGGACCGGCAAGCTACCGTGGAGTACGACCCTCGGTGCCGCGCTGTGTCCCTGCGGCGGCGCGAGGCAGGTTCGGATCAACGAATGCGAGGCTCGTCGTGACCAACTCCGTGATCGTTTCCGGTGCGCGCACCCCGGTCGGTCGGCTGCTGGGCGGCCTGAAGGATTTCCGCGGATCGGACCTGGGCGGGTTCGCGATCAAGGCCGCGCTGGAGAAGGCCGGTGTGCGCGGCGATCAGGTCGACTACGTGATCATGGGTCAGGTGCTGACCGCGGGCGCGGGCCAGATCCCGGCCCGGCAGGCCGCCGTCGCGGGCGGTATCCCCATGCAGGTGCCCGCGTTGACTCTGAACAAGGTGTGCCTGTCGGGCATCAACGCGATCGCGCTGGCGGATCAGCTGATCCGCGCGGGTGAGTACGAGATCGTGGTCGCCGGCGGTCAGGAGTCGATGAGTCAGGCGCCGCATATGTTGGAAAAGAGCCGCACCGGCTTCAAGTACGGCGATGTCACGTTGCGCGACCATATGGCCTACGACGGGTTGCACGACATTTTCACCGATCAGGCGATGGGCGCGCTGACCGAGAAGCGCAACGACGATGCGCCGATCAGCCGCGTCGACCAGGACACCTTCGCCGCCACCTCGCATCAGCGGGCCGCCGCCGCGTGGAAGAACGGCGTGTTCGACAACGAAGTGGTGCCGGTCGAGGTGCCGCAGCGTAAGGGCGAACCGACCGTGGTGGCCACCGACGAAGGTATTCGCGCCGATACCACCGTCGAATCGCTGGGCAAGCTGCGTCCGGCGTTCCGCGCCGACGGCACCGTGACGGCGGGTTCGGCTTCGCAGATCTCCGACGGGGCGGCCGCGGTCGTGGTGATGAGCAAGGCCAAGGCCGAGGAGCTCGGGCTGAGCTGGATCGCCGAGATCGGCGCCGCGGGCGTGGTGGCAGGCCCGGATTCGACGCTGCAGGATCAGCCCGCCAACGCGATCGCGAAGGCGTGCGCCAAGGAAGGTATTTCGCCCGCTGATCTGGACTTGGTGGAGATCAACGAGGCGTTCGCCGCGGTCGGTATCGCCTCCACCCGCAAGCTGGGGCTGGACCCGGAGAAGGTGAACGTCAACGGCGGCGCCATCGCTATTGGGCACCCGCTGGGTATGTCCGGGGCGCGGATCGTGCTGCATCTGGCATTGGAGCTGCAGCGGCGCGGTGGCGGTATCGGCGCGGCCGCGCTGTGTGGTGGCGGCGGTCAAGGTGATGCGCTGCTGCTGCGTGTCCCCGGGGCTTGACAGCTGCCGGTTTGCGTGGGGTGACAGTTGCGTCGGCGTGGCGGCCGCAGGGCCGGGCGGTTCCGGGTGTGACCGTTCCAACTACGCGTTGTCGTAGTGCTGGTGCACAATGGTGGCCATGGGTAACGTCTTCGACCTGAGCACCGCCGCCAAGAAGTTTCGCTTCGTCGCGATTCTCGAGGCGGTGTCCTGGGGTCTTCTCATCGTCGGCATGGTGTGCAAGCGACTTCCCGATCCGATCATGTGGCCGGTGAAGGTGTTCGGTATGACGCACGGCGCGGCGTTCGTGCTGTTCCTGCTGATCACTGTGCTCACCGCGCGGGAGCTGAGCTGGAGCCTGAAGACGACCTTGCTCGCGCTGGTGTCGAGCATCCCGCCGTTCTGCACGGTCGTGTTCGAGGTGTGGGCGGTGCGCACCGGCAAACTGGGTGAGCTGAGCAACCGCGCCGCGAACGAGTCCCCGGAGACCGTTCGCGTTTCGTCGTGACAGACTGGATAGCGTGACTCGACCAGCTGCTCGCCGTCCTTCGCCAGCCGTTGCCGCCGCCATGTCCGGTGCGGTGGATCTGTCCAGCCTGAAGCAGCCACCCGCCGGAGCGGGTCCATCGGGTGGTCACGCGGTCACCGAGGCCGATTTCGAAGCCAAGGTGCTGCGCCGTTCCACCCAGGTCCCGGTGGTGGTCGCGCTGTATTCGCAGCGCAGCCCCGGCAGTATCGAACTGGTCGAACTGCTGGAACGCCTGGTCGGCGAGGCGAACGGAACCTGGGATCTGGCCGCTGTCGAAGCCGAGAGCAATATGCGGATCGCGCAGGCGTTCGGTGTGCAGGGCATTCCCACGGTGATCGCCGTCGCCGCAGGCCAGCCGCTCGCCGATTTCCAGGGGGCGCAGCCGGAGCCGCAGGTTCGGCAGTGGCTGGACGCGGTCGTGCAGGCCGTTGAGGGCAAGCTCGAAGGCGGCGGCGGTCAACCCCAGCGCACCGAGGATCCTCGGTTCAGCGCCGCCGAGGCGTTACTGGAACAGGGCGATCTGGCGGGCGCGGAATCGGCGTACGCGGCGATCCTGGAGCAGGAACCGAACAACACCGAAGCCAAGGCGGCGCTGCGGCAGGTGCGTTTCCTGTCGCGTGTGCAGTCGCTGCCGGATTCGGCGATCGCGACCGCTGACGCCGACCCGTCGAATGTGGCTGCCGCGCTCGACGCCGCCGACGTAGAGCTCTACCACCAGCAGCCCGAGGCGGCGTTCGACCGGTTGATCGGGTTGATCAAGCGCACGTCCGGTGACGACCGCACCCAGGTGCGCACCCGGCTGCTGGAACTGTTCGAGCTCTTCGATCAAGCCGAACCGTTCGTGGTCGCGGCGCGACGGAAACTCGCCACCGCACTGTACTGAGACAGACTGGGCGGCGACTGTGCCGCCCTGTCGGTTCTCTCCGGAAATCCGCGGCGCCCACGAGGGTGTGCGCGGCTGCTGTTCCACGCCGGCTCATGACCGGCGTGGGTGGAAGCCGATGAGGCGCGAGACCGGCTGGGTGGTTTGGCGGGTCATCACCGTGGATTCCGACGGGCGATCGTGTGCTCGTGATTATTCGGTGCCTCCCGGCAAGCACCGAATCTCTGGATCGGGTTCATCTCGGCGGGCGTGTCGTCGGCGGGTCGCTGGCTCGATGGGCCCGGGCGCCCACGTATCTGTGGTGATTGCTGGTCGGTGCGCCGCTGGCCGGGGGTATGTGCGAGGGGTTCGGTCGTGCAGGTGCTGTCGGCGAGTTTCCGTAATTCCGGGATGCTCTCGATTGGGTAAGGCCCGTCCAGCAGGACCGCTATGCTGCCGTTTTGCTGTTTCGGCAAAATTCCTTGCCGAATCGGTTCGTGCTGTTGCACCGTGGTCGCGAGGTGATGACGATGACCGATCAACTGGAAGACGGCTATGACGTCGTGGTGTGTGGTGGTGGCGCCGCGGGATTGAACGGGGCGCTGATGTTGGCGCGAGCGCGGCGGTCGGTGGTGGTGATCGACGCGGGCTCGCCGCGTAACGCTCCCGCCGACGGTGTGCACGGGCTGCTGGCGCGGGAAGGCGTGCCGCCCGCCGAGCTGCTGGAACGGGGCCGGGCCGAGGTACGCGGGTATGGCGGGCATGTGGTGAACGGTGAGGTGGTCGGTGCGGCCAAGAACGACTCCGCCGACGGGTTCACCGTGGCATTGGCCGATGGCAGGTCGGTGCGGGCGCGGCGGCTGCTGGTCACGACCGGGCTGGTCGATGAGCTGCCGGAGATTTCCGGACTGCGGGAACGGTGGGGCCGGGACCTGGTGCACTGCCCGTACTGTCACGGATGGGAGGTGCGTGATCGTGCGATCGGTGTGATCGCCAGCGGGCCGATGTCGGTGCATCAGACATTGCTGTTCCGGCAGTGGAGCTCCGATATCACGTACTTCACCCACGCCGGGCCCGCCCCGACCGATGAGGAGGCCCTGAAGTTCGCGGCGCGCGGTATTCGCCTCGTCGAGGGCCCGGTGGAATCGGTGGTAACGGCCCACGACCAGATCACCGGTGTCCGGCTGCGCGATGGTTCTGTGATCGAGCGTGAGGTGCTTGCCGTCAGTTCGCGGATGGTGGCCCGTGGCGGTTTCCTCGCGGAACTCGGGCTGCAGCCTGCGCCGCATCCTTCGGGTATGGGGGAGCACATTCCCGCCGACCCGACCGGTCGCACCGAGGTGCCCGGGGTGTGGGTGGCGGGCAATATCAACGACTTGTCCGCGCAGGTCGGGGCCGCCGCAGCGGCGGGTGCGGGTGCGGCAGCGCAGATCAATGCCGACCTGGTTGCCGAGGACACGCAACGGGCCGTCGACGCGTACCGGAATGGTTTTTCCGCAACCTCGGAAGCGCTCTCTGCGAAGAGATGATCCCCTCTCCTCTCTGCAGGGAGGGGGTTCCCACCCTCGTGAGATGGGTTTCGGGGTTTCACCGGGACATGGGAGGAGGAGCGCGACATGGTTGGTAAATCAAGAGCCTGGTCGGCCTGGTCAGCCACGGGACGTCGGCGCGCCTTCCGGTGCCAGCCACACGGCGCTGGACGGGCCGAGAGCGAGGGTTGCCGAGGCCGGGCGTCCATGCCAGGACTGTTCGAATGCCTCGACCCCACCGAAGTTGCCTACGCCGGAGCCGCCGTATTCGAGCGCGTCCGAATTGAGGATTTCAGTCCAGCGGCCCGGCTCGGGCAGCCCCACCCGATAGTGCGGGTGAGGGGAACCGGAGAAGTTGAACACGCACGCGACCACCGAGCCGTCGGCGCCATGGCGCAGGAAGGCCAGGACGTTGGCGGCGCGGTCGTCGGCGTCGATCCAGGAGTGACCGCCAGGGGTGCTGTCGAGGCTCCACAGTGCGGGGCAGGCGCGGTAGGCGGCGTTGAGGTCGCGGACCAGCAGGGCGATACCGCCGTGCAGGGGTTCGTCCAGTTCGTGCCAGTCGAGGCCACGTTCGTGGGACCATTCGCGGAACTGGCCGAATTCCTGGCCCATGAACAGCAGTTGTTTGCCGGGGTGGGCCCACATGTAGGCGAGCAGGGCGCGCACTCCGGCAGCTTTGGCGACTTCGTCGCCCGGCATCCGCGTCCACAGCGTGCCTTTGCCGTGCACCACTTCGTCGTGGCTGAGGGGAAGCAGATAGTTTTCGCTCCAGGCATAGGTCATCGAGAACGTCATCTCGTTGTGGTGCCAGGCGCGGTGGATGGGGTCGCGGCGCAGATACCCGAGCGTGTCGTGCATCCAGCCCATATTCCATTTCATGGAGAAACCGAGGCCGCCGACCTCGGTGGCTCGGGTGACGCCGGGCCAGGTGGTGGATTCCTCGGCGATGGTGAGGACGCCGGGGTGGGCGCGATGCACGCTGTCGTTGAGTTCGGACAGGAAATCGACGGCTTCCAAGTTTTCCCGGCCGCCGTGCACGTTCGGCTCCCAGCCGCCGTCGGGCCGGGAATAGTCCAGGTAGAGCATCGAGGCAACGGCATCGACGCGCAGGCCGTCGATATGGAATTCCTCGATCCAGTAGCGGGCGTTGGCGATGAGGAAATTGCGGACCTCGTTGCGACCGAAATCGAAGATGTAGGTGCCCCAGTCGGGTTGTTCGCCGCGGCGCGGGTCGGGATGCTCGTACAAGGGGGTGCCGTCGAAACGGGCCAGCGCCCATTCGTCGCGCGGGAAATGAGCGGGCACCCAGTCCAGGATCACGCCGATACCCCGGCTGTGCAGGTGGTCGACGAACGCGCGGAAATCGTCGGGGCTGCCGAACCGTGCGGTCGGGGCGTAATAGGAGGTGACCTGGTAGCCCCAGGAGCCGCCGAACGGGTATCCAGCGACCGGTAGCAGCTCGATATGGGTGAAGCCGTGCGCGTACACGTATTCGGCCAGTTGCTGGGCGAGTTCGCGGTAGCCGAGCCCTGGCCGCCACGACCCCAGGTGCACTTCATAGATGCTCAGCGGGGCGCGAACCGGGTCGGTGCGGGCGCGGGCCGCAACCCAGTCCGTGTCGGTCCAGACGTACTCGGTGGCGGTGACGACCGACGCGGTGGCCGGCGGTGCTTCGGCCGCGAACGCGAGCGGGTCGGCGTGGTCGACGGTGCGGCCGTCCGCGCCCCGCACGCGATACTTGTATCGGATGCCCGGGCCCACATCGGGAAGGAACACCTCCCAGATACCCGAGCTGCCGAGCGACCGCATCGGGGCGTCGGCCCCGCTCCAGCAGTCGAAATCGCCGATGACGCTGACCCCGCGTGCGTTCGGCGCCCACACTGCGAACGATGTGCCGGTCACGACGCCGTCGAGGGTGGTGTAGCGCCGGGGGTGCGCGCCGAGCACCTGCCACAGCCGTTCGTGCTTGCCTTCTCCGATCAGGTGCAGGTCGAGATCGCCGAGGGTCGGCAGGAAGTGGTAGCCGTCGGCAGCGACCACGGTCGCACCACCTGGGTAGGTGGTGACGATGCGGTAATCCAGCACCTCCGGGTAGGGCAGCACCGCCGCGAAAACGCCGTGGCCGAGCGGGTCCAGCGGATGGTCTACCCCGCCGATACGCGCGGCCACAGTGTCCGCGTGCGAGCGCAGCACCCGGATCACGGTGCCGTCGGGGTGCGGGTGCGCGCCGAGCACGGTGTGTGGATCGGGGTGGGTACCCGCGGCGAGCAGCATCAGGTCGCGTGGCTTCACCGACTCCTCCCGGTGCCGCCCGGGGCGGGTGTCGACGGTGATCCGGGGGCGACCACGAACAGCGTGGCAGCGCCGGGTTCTTGCAGGCGAGAAGATGCGTTGTGGATCGCGACGGTGCAGCGGCGAACCGACCCGCGCACCTCGCTGCGGTAGGAGCGCGCTTCCTGCGCCGGGGACCGGTGGCTGTGAGCGGCGATCCGAACGGGGTGTGGGGTTTCGTCGATCAACGCAGGGTCCGGCGGTAGGCGAGCACAGTGCGGGCGTGATGCGGGACCGGGGGAAGGGCGATGATGTGGGCGACGGCCCGCGCAGGGTCGAGGCGGATGTAGTTGGTGTGTGCCCAGTGGTATTCCTCGCCGCTGATCTCGTCGTAGACCACGGGGTGGTCGTGCCATTCGCGGCCGATGGCGGGCAGGTCGAGAGAAAGCATCCCCTGTTCGGCGCTGAAGGGGTTGAGGTTCACGACCACCAGGACCGCGTCACCGGTGGCGGGGTCGATTTTCGAATACGCCAGCAGCGCGTCGTTATCGATGTGATGGAAATGCAGACAACGCAGTTGGCGCAGCGCCGCATGGTTGCGGCGGATGTCGTTGAGGCGGGTGATCCACGGTTCCAGTGATTCCCCGCGGGCGAGTGCTTCGGCGAACGGGCGCGGGCGCAGTTCGTATTTCTCCGAATCCAGGTATTCCTCGCTGCCCGGCCGCACCGCCTGATGTTCGAACAGTTCGAAACCCGAATACACCCCCCAACTGGGGCCGAGGGTCGCGGCGAGCACGGCACGGATGGCGAACATGCCGGGCCCGCCGTGCTGGAGGCTTTCGTGCAGGATATCGGGCGTGTTGACGAACAGGTTCGGCCTGGCCTCGTCGGCTTTGGCGGCCAGTTCGTTGCCGAATTCGGTCAGCTCCCATTTGTGCACGCGCCAGGTGAAATACGTGTACGACTGGCTGAACCCGCGGCGGGCGAGCCCGTACAGGCGGGCCGGGTGGGTGAACGCTTCGGACAGGAAGATCACGTCAGGGTCGGTGCGACGGATGTTCGTGAGCAGCCATTCCCAGAAGTCGACCGGTTTGGTGTGCGGGTTGTCGACTCGGAAGATCTTCACGCCCAGGCCGAGCCAATACCGGACGACCCGCAGTATTTCTGCGTAGAGGCCGTCGGGGTCGATGTCGAAATCCAGTGGGTAGATGTCCTGGTATTTCTTCGGCGGATTCTCCGCGTAGGCGATCGTCCCGTCGGGCAGGGTGGTGAACCATTCCGGGTGCGCATCGACCCACGGGTGGTCGGGTGCACATTGCAGCGCAAGATCGAGTGCGACCTCGAGGCCGAGTTGTGCTGCGGCGGATACGAAATCGGCGAAATCGGATTCGGTGCCCAATTGCGGGTGGATGGCGTCGTGGCCGCCGGCCGCGGAGCCGATCGCCCACGGCGAGCCGACATCATCGGGCTCGGCGGTGAGGGAGTTGTTGCGGCCCTTGCGGTTCACGGTGCCGATGGGATGGATCGGCGGCAGATAGACCACGTCGAAACCCATCGCTGCGATCCGCGGCAGCTCTTTGGCGGCAGTGGTGAAGGTGCCGTGTACCGGACGGCCGTCGGCGTCGCGGCCGCCGGTCGAACGCGGGAAGAACTCGTACCACGACCCGTAGAGCGCGCGGGGGCGTTCCACCAGCACATGGTGTTGCGGACCGCGCGTCACCAGATCCCGCAGCGGGGTGGCGCGCAGGATCTCGGCCACCTCACCACTGAAGGCGGGACCGACGCGCGCGGGCAGTTGTTCGTCACTGCGCAGCGCGGCCGCGGCCGCCCGCAACTGCTCGAACTGTTTCTTCGGCACGGCGAGCGCGGCCCGTTCGAACAGCCGCGCCCCGATTTCCAGATCGTTGGCCAGATCGGCCGCGCTCTGCCCGACCGCCAGTTTCGCCTCCACCGCAGCCCGCCAGGTCGCGATGGGGTCGCTCCAGCCTTCGATCCGATAGGTCCAGTCACCAGGGGCATTCGGGGTGAAGATGCCGTTGAACACATCCGGTTCGTAATCCGGTGCCATACGGATCCGCATCGGGCGTGACGCCCCCGGAGCCCGGACCGCCAATGTCGCGCCGACGGCTTCGTGCCCTTCCCGCCACACCACGGTGCGCACCGGGAACACTTCGCCGACGACAGCCTTCGCCGGACGGCCCCCGGGGATGAATGGGGCGGTGTCATCGATGGCGATGCGGCCGGTCACGCAACCAACCGTACCGGCGCGGGTGCTGTGCCATGGCATCAGCGCCCGGCGCTCGGGCTTGTCATCCGCTGTCTGTCGCAGTGCGCGGAAGCGCATCGGTTACGTCGGCCACACCGCCTTCGGCGCGGCCGATTGAGGTCAGAATATGTCCGTATCTATTCGTAGCGTCGCGGGTATGCACGTCATGCAGCAGCGCAGGATCACTCTTCGGGGAGTGCGCACCAACAACCTGGCCGGGTTCGATCTGGACATTCCGCGCAACGAACTGGTGGTTTTCGTCGGCCGGTCGGGGTCGGGGAAATCGTCGCTGGTCTTCGACACCATCGCCGCCGAGGCTGGGTTCCAGCTCAACGAGACGTTTCCACCGTTTGCGCGTAACCGGTTGCCGAAATGGTCGCGTCCGGAGGTCGAGCACATCGACGGGTTGTCACCCGTAGTGGTGATCGATCAGCGCCGGATCGGTGGTAACGCCCGATCCACGGTTGGCACCATCACCGATACCTGGACATATCTGCGGCTGCTGTTCTCCAGGATCGGCCGGCCCCATGTCGGCGAGTCGAACCATTTCTCGTTCAACGAGCCCGCTGGGATGTGCCCGCGATGCAGCGGGTTGGGGGAGGTGGTGGTCAGCGCGGTGGACCGGTTTCTCGACCTGGGGAAATCGTTGCGGGAGGGCGCGATCCTGCTACCGGGGTTCGGCAACGGCGGGTACTGGTATTCGCAGTATGCCGATATCGGTGTGTTCGATCCGGATACGCCGTTGCGGGGGTGGACCGAGGAGCAACGTCGGGCTCTGCTGTACGGCGGTGCGGCAGCGGCACGGTTGGGGAGCAAGGCACCCGCAGCCTACGAGGGTGTGGTAGAGCGCTTCGAGCGCATCTACCTGAACACTTCCGACAACCTGTCGGAACGTAAACAGGAAACGATCAGAAGATTCACTCGCGCCCAGGTCTGTCCGGACTGTGCCGGCGACCGGTTGAACGCGGCATCGCGAGCGGTTGTGGTGGAAGGGCACACGATCGCGGAGATGGCGCGCATGGAGGTCGCCGAGCTGGCCGAGGTAGTCCGGGCCATAGCTGCCGAATCGGTCGCCCCGATCGTCGAGGCGCTGACCGCTCGCCTCGAGGCGATGACGACGATCGGGCTCGGCTACCTGACGCTCGCGCGCGGCACTCCGACGCTGTCCGGCGGGGAATCGCAGCGGATCAAAACGGTGAAACATCTCGGGTCCAGCCTGATCGAGATGATCTATGTGGTCGACGAACCCACCGTCGGCCTGCACTCCGCCGACGTGGCCTCGATGATCCGGCTGTTGGAACAGTTGCGCGACCAGGGCAACAGCGTCCTCGTGGTCGAGCACGACCCGGCGGTGATGGCGCGCGCGGACCGGATCGTGGAAGTCGGACCCGGCGGGGGAGCGGCCGGGGGCAGGCTCGTGTACCAGGGCTCGTTCGCGGGCCTTGCCGAAGCCGATACCCCGACCGCACGCGCGTTGTCCCGGTACCGCCCGGTGAAACCGCAGCCGCGCACCGAGAGCGGCCGGATCACTGTCGCCGACGCCACCCGCAACAATCTCCGTCGCGTCACGGTCGATATTCCGACCGGTGTCCTGACCGTCCTCACCGGCGTCGCGGGCTCGGGAAAGTCCAGCCTTGCCGCCGAACTGGTCGCCCAGCACGCTGCCGTCGTCATCGACCAGAAGCCGGTGAGCACGAACCGGCGCTCCACCCCGATCACCTACACCGGGTCAGCCGGTCCGATCCGCACACTGTTCGCCCGCCGGAACAACGTCTCCGCCGCACTGTTCAGCGCGAATTCCGAGGGCGCCTGCCCCGATTGCGGCGGGCTCGGTGTCGTCTACACCGATCTCGCCTTCCTCGACGGACGCGAGATGTTGTGCGACACCTGCCGCGGCAGGCGGTTCACCCCCGAAGTGCTGGCCTACACCGTCGATGGGTTGTCCATAGCTGACGTCGACGACCTCACCGTCGCCGAGGCCATCGAACGGCTACCGGACAAGGCGATCGCTCGCGCGCTCGGTCGGCTCGCCGATGTGGGGCTGGGCTATCTGCGTCTGGGCGAATCGCTGAGCACACTGTCCGGCGGGGAATGCCAGCGCGTGAAGATCGCCAAGGAACTTCGCGTCGCGGAGCAGCCCACTGTGTACGTCCTCGACGAGCCCACTACCGGCCTGCATCTCACCGATATCGACACCCTGCTCGGCGTCCTCGACGGTCTGGTCGACGCCGGGCACACGGTCGTCGTCATCGAACACAACCTCGAGGTGATCCGGCAGGCCGACTGGCTGATCGATCTGGGGCCGGGGCCAGGTAAACACGGCGGGACGGTCCTGTTCGAAGGGCACGTCGGTGACTACCTCGATGGGCGGACGCCGACGTCGGCGGCGCTGGTCGAGGCAGAAGCGGATGCTGCCGTGCGCGCAAGCTGATCTCGTTCGCCGGGGCCGTTTCGCTCGGCGGAATTCGTGAGCGTAGGGCGGAATGCCCACAGGGCAGATGGGCTCATTCGGGGTTGCGCAGTGAAGCGAGTAGCCGGTGCAGCGCGGCTGTCGTGTGGTTCAGGGCGTCGGGGGCGTCGGTGGTTGTCAGCCAGAGGGCGGCTTCGTTCATCGCGCCGGACAGGAGATGTGTCAGCGGTTCGATCGGTTGGGGCTTGATCACGGCGGTGGCGACGAGCAGTTCCAGGGCTTCGGCGAGGTGGTGGGCGGATGCAGCGGCGTCCATGGCGCGCCAGGTGTGCCAGCCGAGGACTGCCGGGCCGTCGATGAGCATGATGCGCTGGATCTCGGGGTCGGTGCAGGTGGTGAGGAAGGTTTCGCAGCCGGTGAGCAGCTGCGTCCACGGGTCGGGGTGTGCGTCGGCCGCGGCGGCCACGCGCTCACCGACTTCGGTCTGCACTTGTTCGAGCACTGCCTGGAACAGCGTCGATTTGCTGTCGAAATGGTGGTAGAGCGCGCCCTTGGTGACGCCTGCGGTGGCGACGATCTCCGAAAGACCGACCGCTGCGTAACCCTTCGCTGCGAACAGTCGCCTGCTCGCGAGCAGCAGGGCCCGCCTGGTCTCCGCACGCTGCTGGGCGCGGACCGTGCCTGCCATCGCATCCTCTCGTTGACATACCGATGGTATGCCACATAGCGTAATTCACATACCGACGGTATGTGAAAGGTGGGACCATGACCCTGTCCAGCTTCTATCCGGTGATCGCCACTTCCGATGTGGCGGCGGCGCGCGACTTCTACACGCAGTGGTTCGGTTTCGAACTCACCTTCGACGCCGACTGGTACATCAGCATGCGCAGGCCGGGCCCGCCCGACTACGAACTCGCCCTGCTCGACTGCACCCACCCGACCGTGCCCGAGGGGTATCGCAAACCCGTACAGGGGCTGCTGCTGAATTTCGAGGTCGATGACGTCGACGCCGAGTGGGAGCGGCTGGTGGTGCGGGGCGGGCTGCGCGCCGAGCTGGATATTCGCACCGAGGGGTTCGGTCAGCGTCATTTCATCCTGGCCGATCCGGTTGGTGTGCTGATCGACGTGATCACCGAGGTACCGCCGTCGTCGGAGTACGCGGACGGTTTCGTCACCTCCGCCGGGGCCTGACCGCGCTGGTCGGCCTGCGGTGGGGCGGTTCGGTAGGGTTCGCGTGGTGAAGGCACTGCGTCGGTTCACCGTCCGCGCCCATCTGCCCGAGCGTCTGGCGGCGCTGGGGGAGTTGTCGACCAATCTGCGTTGGTCGTGGCATCCGCCGACGCAGGATCTGTTCGCCGGACTCGACCCGGTGCGGTGGCGTGAACTCGGGCACGATCCCGTGCGGATGCTGGGTGAGGTGGCGCCGGAGCGGCTGGACGAGCTCGCCGCCGACCCGGACTATACGGCGCGACTGGACACCGTCGCTGCCGATTTGCGGGAGTACCTGAGCGCACCCACCAGCAACTGCGCAGTGCGGGGAATCGCGTACTTTTCGATGGAGTTCGGCGTCACCGAAGTGCTGCCCAACTATTCCGGCGGCCTGGGCATCCTGGCCGGAGATCATCTGAAGGCGGCCTCGGATGCGGGGTTGCCATTGATCGGAGTCGGACTGCTGTACCGCTCGGGGTATTTCCGGCAGTCCCTGACCGCCGACGGTTGGCAGGCCGAACACTATCCCGCGCTCGATCCGCAGGGGCTGCCGTTGCGGTTGCTGACCGCGGGGGGATCGCCGGTGCTGGTCCATGTGGCGATGCCCGATCGCCGGGTGTTGCGGGCGCGGGTGTGGATCGCCCAGGTGGGGCGGGTGCCGTTGCTGCTGCTGGATTCCGATATCGCCGATAACGACCCGGACCTGCGTACGGTCACCGACCGGCTCTACGGCGGCGACCAGGATCATCGAATCGCGCAGGAGATCCTGGCCGGGATCGGCGGGGTCCGCGCGGTGCGCGCCTATACGCGGGCCGAGGGACTGCCCGACCCGGATGTGTTCCATATGAACGAAGGCCATGCGGGGTTCCTCGGCCTCGAGCGGATCCGCGAATACGTCGCCGACGGTCTGGAATTCGATACCGCCCTGGCCGCGGTGCGGGCGGGAACGGTGTTCACCACCCACACCCCGGTGCCCGCCGGGATCGACCGCTTCCCGGTTTCGCTGGTGCACCGGCATTTCGGCGGCGCGCACGGTGAGATGGAATCGGCACTGCTGCCGGGGCTTTCGGTGGACCGGATCGTCGCGCTGGGGCGGGAAGCCGACCCGTCGGTGTTCAATATGGCCCATATGGGGTTGCGGCTCGCGCAGCGCGCCAACGGGGTTTCACAACTGCACGGCGAGGTCAGCCGGGAGATGTTCGCGCCGTTGTGGAGCGGGTTCGATGCGGCTGAGGTGCCGATCGGCTCGATCACCAATGGGGTGCACACGAGTACCTGGGCGGCCCGCGAATGGGTTGATGCCGTGACGGGCCCGGATATCGGTATGCGGGCGGCAGCCGAACGCGCTGATGCCGCAGTCGGTGCCGATATCACCGAGGACCCTGACAGGGCAGCCGGTCACCGAGAAACCCCCGAGGGCAACCAGCATTCCCTCTGGCAGCAACTGGCAGCACTGGAGCCGGAACAGCTGTGGCCGATCCGCAACACCCTGCGCGCCACCCTGGTCGCAGAGGTGCGCCGCAGACTGCGCGAATCCTGGATCCAACGCGGCGCCGCCGAAGCCGAGCTCGACTGGGTAGACGGGGTTTTCGACCCCGCCGTGCTGACTGTCGGTTTCGCCCGCCGCGTACCCACCTACAAACGGCTCACCCTGATGCTGCGTGACCCGGACCGCCTGCGCGCCCTGCTGCTCGACCCCGACCGCCCGGTGCAACTGGTGGTGGCGGGCAAAAGCCACCCCGCCGACGAAGGCGGTAAAGCGCTCATCCAGCAGGTGGTCCGTTTCGCCGACGACGCGCAGGTACGTCACCGCATCGTCTTCCTACCCGACTACGACATGTCGATGGCGCGCTACCTGTACTGGGGTTGCGATGTCTGGTTGAACAACCCGCTGCGCCCTATGGAAGCCTGTGGCACTTCCGGTATGAAATCGGCGCTCAACGGCGGACTCAACCTGTCGATCCGCGACGGCTGGTGGGACGAGATGTTCGACGGCCACAACGGCTGGGCCATTCCCAGCGCAGACGGCGTCACCGACGAACACCGCCGCGACGACCTGGAGGCCGCCGCCCTCTACGACCTCTTCGAACGCACTGTCGCGCCTCGCTTCTACGACCGGGACCCGCAGGGGTTGCCGGTGCGCTGGGTGGATATGGTGCGCCACACCCTCGGCACGCTCGGCCCGCAGGTCCCCGCCGCGCGGATGGTGCGCGACTACGCGAACCAGTACTACGCGCCCGCCGCGCAGGCCTACCGGCGCGCCGTCGCGGACGATTTCGCAGGCGCGCGCGAACTAGCCGGGTACCGGCGTCGGGTGGAGGCCGCCTGGCCCGGGGTGCGGATAGCGCAGGTCGACAACGCAGGCCTGCCCGATACGCCGGTTATCGGCGCGCAACTCTCGCTCACCGCACGGGTCGACCTCGCCGGGCTCACCCCGGCCGATGTCGTCGTGCAGGCCGTGCTGGGCCGGGTCTCGCCAGATGACGACCTGTCCGATATCGCCACGCTGCCGATGGCCCATACCGGTTCCGATGGCGGCCTCGAGATCTTTACCGTCGATACTCCGGTGTCGCTGTCCGGTGCGGTGGGCTACACGGTGCGGGTGCTGCCCCACCATGAGCTCCTGGCCTCCGACGCCGAGTTGGGGCTGGTCGTCAACGCTTGACCACCGCTGCCCCAGCTGAGGCAGCGTCCCGGCGTACCAGCCGCGGTGCGCACCGCGCCGGGGTGGTGCGATGACAAGAGTCGAAGGCCGGTAGCGGGCAGCGCGTACACCAGCGACGGATCATCGGCTGCGGCGCGAACGACTGGAGGTATCGTCCGGCATCACCGATGCGATATTCAGGCCCGACCCACGAGTAGAAGCTGCTTCCCACCGTTGACGAAGGCTCCGTGTTTTCGGCTAGCCGAGGGGGGCTTGCTGGGCGGGCGACGTGGGGTGCATCGCTGTCCACGACCGCGCGGTGTCGTCTATGACTGCCTTGCCGCGCCTCGGCCGTCACCGACCGCCCGGACCCCGGTAATGAGCAGGTCCGGCGCAAATGTGGCGATGATCGCGGAAGCGGACGTGCGGGCCGGGTATCCGTTACCGTGCCTGAGCACCCCTGTTCGCGATCCGACTGGAGAACTCATGGCAACCGACGCGCCGACCCGACCGCCGGGACGCATCGATAGGTTCTTCCAGATCACTGCCAATGGTTCGAACGTCAAGCGTGAGCTGATGGCGGGGACGGTGACGTTCCTGGCCATGTGTTACGTGCTCGCGGTGATTCCTTCGGTGCTCGGCGATCATGGTGCACTCGGTGAGCAGGGGATTCCCATGCAGGCGGTGTTCACCGCGACCGCGGCGTCGGCCGTGTTCGGCACATTGGTGATGGGGCTGTGGGCGAAGTACCCGATCGCGCTGGCGCCGGGGATGGGGCTGAATGCGTTCTTCGCGTACTCGGTGGTGCAGGGGATGGGTATTCCGTGGGAAGTGGCGCTGTCGGGGACGCTGCTGTCGGGTGTGATCTTCTTCGTGCTCGCGGTGACGAAGGTGCGCGAGCGCATCCTCAATGCGATTCCGATGCAGTTGAAGCTGGCTGTGGCGGCGGGGATCGGGTTGTTCGTCGCGTTTCTCGGGCTGCAGAGCGCAGGCATTGTCGTCGCCGATGACGCCACCTTGGTCACGCTCGGTGATTTCACCGAGGGAACCACGCTGCTTGCGCTGTTCGGGCTACTGGTGACCGTGGTGTTCCTGGTTCTTGGCTGGCACGGCGCGGTGCTGTACGGCATCGTGTTCACCACGGTGGTCGGCATGATCAGCGGTCTGATCGAGCTGCCCAGCGGTGTCGCGGCACTGCCGCGTGGTCTGGAGCAAACGTTCGGGCAGGCCGTGGTGCACCTACCGGACGCGTTCACCGCGCAGCTGGCGGTGGTGGTGCTGACCATGCTGTTCGTCGATTTCTTCGATGCCTCCGGCACCCTGATCGGCGTCGCCAACCAGGCCGGGCTGCTGGACCGGCAGGGCAGGCTGCCGCGGGCGGCGAGTGCGTTGGCCGCGGATTCGGTGGGCACCATGGCGGGCGCGGTGATCGGCACCTCGACCACCACCGCGTACGTGGAGTCGACGGCTGGTGTGTCGGCGGGCGGGCGCACCGGGTTGACGGCGGTGGCGACGGCGGGGTGGTTTGCGATCGCGATGTTCTGTTTCCCGATCTTCGCGGTGGTAGCGAGTTCCGGGGCGGTGACTGCTCCGGCGCTGATCGTGGTCGGGGTGCTGATGGCGCGGTCGCTGGGCGATATCGACTGGCAGCGGCTGGAATTCGCGGTGCCGGCGTTCATCACGATCGTGATGATGCCGCTGACCTATTCGATTGCCAACGGGCTGGCCATGGGCATGCTGTTCTACCCGGTGGTGATGGTGGCGCGCGGGCGGTTCAGGGAGGTCCATCCGGCGATGTGGGCGCTGATGGCTGTCTTCCTCGCCTATTTTTTCTTCCTTGCGGAATAGCTTCGCGCGCACGCTGGTTGGTCCACAGCAGCGACAGCAATCGGACTGCGGTCCGTTTGTTGCCGTGGCTAAAGGTTAACCATGAGGAAGAGGGCCCATGTCCACCACCACACTTGCCCAGGCGAGTAAGAACGCCGCTGCCTATGACACCGTCTCCGCCGATATCGGGTTGCTCGCGCTGCGCGTGGTTTTCGGTGGCCTGCTGGCCGCGCACGGCGCCCAGAAACTGTTCGGCTGGTTCGGCGGACCCGGTTGGGAAGCCAACAACGCCATGTTCGACAGCATGGGCTACAACCCGGGCGTGCTGTTCGGCACGCTCGCCGGACTGAGCGAACTGGCCGGCGGCCTGCTGCTGGCGCTGGGCCTGCTGTCCCCACTCGCGGCGGCCATCGTGCTCGGCACCATGCTCAATGTCATCGTCCAGATGTGGAGCGGCGGGCTGCTCACCGGACAGGGCTACGAGATGGGGCTGCTGTGGGCGGCGGTCGCGGTGACGATCGCGTTCACCGGGCCGGGCAAGTTCTCACTGGACCACAATCGGCCGTGGGCGCGCCACGGTTTCCTATGGGCCGCCGCCGCGATCGTGCTCGCCGTGGTCACGGGCGTGCTGACCGTAATTCTCAAGGGGGCTCTCTGATTTCACAGATGCAACGACAGGGTGCGGCGCGGTGACGGTTCACCGCGCCGCGCTCGTTATGTCCGGTGCTGCGCTGTGGCCGCGGCTCGAGCTGATTACCGTGCCGCCGAACATCGCTGGGCCAGAGGAGTTCAGGATGTGGCGATCAGCCGTCGCAGGGCCTGGGTGACGACTTCCGGATCGGAGGTCTCCCAGTACGGCGGTAGCGAAGCCCGCAGGTAGCCCCCGTAGCGGGCGGTGGCCAGCCGTGGATCGAGGATGGCGACGACACCCCGGTCGTCGATGCTGCGCAGCAGGCGGCCGGTGCCCTGAGCCAGCAGCAGCGCGGCGTGGCTGGCAGCCACGGACATGAAACCGTTGCCGCCGCGCGATTCGACCGCACGCTGTCTGGCCGCCAACAGCGGATCGTCGGGCCGCGGGAACGGAATACGGTCCAGTATGACCACACTCAGCGACGGACCGGGCACGTCCACCCCCTGCCACAGCGACAGGGTGCCGAACAGCGAGGTTTCCGGGTCGTCGGCGAATTTGCGGACCAGTGCGCCGGTGGAGTCCTCGCCCTGGCACAGCACCGGGGTGTCCAGCCGGGAGCGCAGCGCCTCGGTGGCGGCTTTCGCGGCGCGCATGGAGGAGAACAGGCCGAGGGTGCGGCCGCCCGCGGCCTGGATGAGGCGTTCGATTTCGTCCAGGTAGCTGGGAGCCAGACCGTCGCGTCCCGGGTTGGGCAGATGTTTGGCGACGTAGAGGATGCCGGATTTCGCGTGATCGAACGGGGAGCCGACGTCGAGGGAGCTCCACCGCACGGTGTCGTGATCGGCGGGGGCTTCAGCCCCGTTGGCGGTGTCGGTGTCCAGGCGGCTGGGCGATTGCGGCGGCAGCCCCCAGGTGGCGGCGAGCCCGTCGAACGAACCACCGATCTGCAGGGTGGCGGAGGTGAGGATCACCGTGGACTCGCCGAACAGTCTGCTGCGCAACAGCCCGCCGACCGACAGTGGAGCCATCCGCAGCGTGCGGCGGGTGACGCCACGAATCTCGTCGGCGGCGAGCCAGACGACATCGCGGCGCGCGGCGGGCTCGGCTTCGTCGAAGGCGGTGAGCGCGCGCACCGCGCTGTCGTGTATTTCCTCCACCGCCGCCAGCGCCATAGTGCGTCCGGCGGCGGCGTCGGGGTCGCTGCCGGGTGGGGTCACGCCCTGCGGGTTGAGGGCTGTACGGGCGTTCCACGCCGCATCCCGGATCAATGCCAGCACGGGGGCGATCCCCTCGGGGAGGGTGTCCCACCGGCTCGCGGGCAGATCGTCGAGTGCGCTGTGCCAGGCGTCGGCGGCGCCTGCGAGCCGGTCGATCTCCTGTTCGTCGATGAGTTTGCCGCAGCGGCGCGCGGCCGCGGTGATCCCGGTCGGTGACAATTCCGCGGTCGCGACCCCGGTCACCCGGTCGACCAGTTCATGGGCCTCGTCCACCACGACCACATCGTGTTCGGGCAGGATCTGGATACCGCTGATGGCGTCGATGGCGAGCAGCGCGTGATTGGTGACCACGATGTCGGCCTGCGCGGCTTCGGCCCTGGCCTGCTCGGCGAAACAGTCCTGCCCGAACTGGCAGCGGCTCTTGCCGAGGCATTCCCGTGACGACACACTGACCTGCCGCCACGCCCGATCGGTGACGCCGGGCGCCAGATCGTCGCGATCGCCGGTCTTGGTGTCGGAGGCCCATTCGTTGAGCCGCTGCACTTCGCGCCCGAGCCGCGACACCGCGAACGCATCGAACAGTTCGGCCTCGGCCGGCTCTTCCGGAACCGCACTGTTGATCTTGTTCAGGCACAGATAGTTGTTGCGCCCCTTCAGGATCGCGAACTGCGGCGTGCGGCCCAACGGTTCCCGTAACGCCTCCGCCAGCCGGGGCAGATCCCGATCGACCAGCTGCCGCTGCAATGCGATCGTCGCGGTCGACACCACCACCGTGCGACCGGTGCGCACCGCATGCCGCAGGCTCGGCACCAGATATGCCAGCGATTTCCCGGTGCCCGTCCCCGCCTGTACCGCCAGATGCTCCTTGGTGTCGATGGCGTGATCCACCGCCGCGGCCATCGTCACCTGCCCCGGACGTTCCTTCCCGCCGAGCGCGGACACAGCTGTGGTCAACAGGGTGGAAACGGGTGGGAGTTCGGGCACCCCGGCAGCCTACTGCCCGGCACCGACAGACATCAGCTGGTCCGCGCAGGCCGCACACAATATCTCCGCGCGGGTCAGCGAAGGTTCTCCGCGCGGGTCAGCGAACGGCTCCGCCGACCGTTCCGGCCAGTTCCACCCCGGCTCGGTCGAGCTGATCCAGGGCGGCATCGACCGTGGCCCGCGACACGCCAGCGGTCATCCCGAGCAGCACGCGCGTGTCGAATCCGGCCTCGACCGCATCCATGGCGGTGGCCCGCACACAGTGGTCGGTCGCTATACCCACCACGTCGACGGCGTCGATATCCCGGGCCCGCAGCCATTCCGCCAGATCCGATCCGTCGGCGGCCACGCCTTCGAAACCGGAATACGCTGCTGCATACTCACCCTTGGAGAAAACCTCCTGCACGGCGGCGGTATCGAAACCCGGGTGGAATTGCGCACCCGGTGTCCCGACCCGGCAATGCGGTGGCCAACTGTCGACGTAATCGGGGTGATCGGAGAAATGCGCACCGGGATCGATGTGATGGTCACGGGTCGCTACGATCGCCTCGTAATCCGCAGTCAGCAGATAGTCGCTGATCAGCTCGGCTACCCGCGCACCGCCCGAGACGGCGAGCGAACCACCTTCGCAGAAATCGTTCTGCACGTCCACGATGATCAAAGCCCGGCCCATGCTGTACCTCCTACCCCGCGATTATCCGCCGGATATCCGCCGAAACCCGGCCGCGACGGGTTCAGGAAACGAATGTCGTCGGCACCGCAGGATCGCCCGCCGACAACTTCAACCCCTCCCACGGCAGGCTGACCAGCCCGCTCGCCACCAGCTTCCGTGATTCGGTGAGCGAGGGCTGTTCGATCACCTCCCCCTTGCGCACCAGCGGCACCTGCAGATCCCGCACCTGCAACCCGTCCGGCGCAGGCCGCTCACCAGCGGCCGGGTACACGATCTCCTCGACAATCGTCCCGGTGGACCGCGCCACCCGCACGGCCCGTTTGGTGCCGCCACGCGATTCCTTGTGACTGCTGCGTTTGGCCACCGGAACCCCGTCGACCTCGACGAGCTTGTACACCATCCCTGCTGTCGGTGCCCCCGAACCGGTGACCAGCGACGTGCCGACCCCGTAGGCGTCCACCGGTTCGGCACGCAGCGCGGCGATCGCATATTCGTCCAAGTCCCCGGACACCACGATGCGAGTGTTGGTGGCACCGAGTTCGTCGAGCTGGCTGCGTACCTGCCGGGCCAGCACACCGAGATCACCGGAGTCGATGCGCACCCCGCCCAGTTCCGGCCCGGCCACCTCGATCGCGGTGGCCACCCCTCGGGTGATGTCGAAAGTGTCGACCAGCAAGGTGGTGCCGATACCGAGCGCCTCGATCTGGCTGCGGAACGCCGCCGCCTCATGCGCGCCGTCGGCGCCGCTGTGCAGCAGGGTGAACGCATGCGCGCTGGTGCCAGCGCCGGGAACGTGGAAGCGGCGCACCGCCTCCAGATTGGAGGTGGCATCGAATCCGGCCAGATAGGCGGCCCGCGCGCTGGCGGGCGCGGCGAGTTCATGGGTGCGCCGGGACCCCATCTCGATCATCCGGCGCCCGTCGGCGGCACTGACCATCCTGGCCGCGGCGGAGGCGACGGCGGTGTCGTGGTTGAGGATCGACAGGGCCAGCGTCTCCAGCAGCACGCATTCACCGAAGGTGCCACGCACCGACAGGATCGGCGAACCGGGGAAATACAGTTCGCCTTCGGGGTAGCCGTCGATGTCCCCGGTGAACCGGAAACCGCGCAGCCATTCCAGTGTGTTGCGGTCGAGGAACGTTTCGGCAACGGCCAGTTCCGCATCGCCGAACCGGAAACCGGCCAGCGCCTCCAGCAGGCGGCCGGTGCCTGCGACTACGCCATAGCGGCGACCATGCGGCAGCCGCCTGGCGAATAATTCGAACGTGCAGCGACGCTGGGCCGAGCCGTCGGCCAGCGCTGCGGCGAGCATCGTCAGTTCGTACTGATCGGTGAGCAGAGCGGTGCCGGCGACCGCGTCGGGAGAAGACACGGTGGCCACTGTAGACAGCGATTCGCCATAGGCGACGGGCCGTTGTATACGGGCCAGGAAATGCCCCTGTTGATCATGTGCGGGTGTTGAGTATTCAGAGGCGAGTCGTACCCTTGACTTTATGGCCTTGTGCAACACAGCACCCCGCTATCGGACGGATGAGGTCCGCCACGGCGCCGTCGCCGAGGTGATCCTGTCGGCGGCGCAGGCGACGCCGGAAGCGGTGGAATACACCGAGATCCTCGAAGCGGAGGACCGGCCCTGGGTCACGGTCGTCTGGGACGACCCCGTCAACCTGATGCATTACGTCGCCTACATATTCCAGAAGCTGTTCGGTTACAGCAAAGCCAAGGCGACCGAGTTGATGCTGAAGGTGCACAACGAGGGCAAGGCGGTCGTGTCCTCCGGTTCCCGGGACAAGATGGAACAGGATGTGCGCCGGCTACACGCGGCCGGCCTGTGGGCGACCATGCAACGAGACGACTGAGCCGGACGGCTACCGTAGCGACGTGCGTAAGTGGAGCCGGAAGAACTCACTGAGCGGTTTCAAGTTGCGGTCGGAGATGGACGCGCAGGAAGCCGACGTCCTGCGGTCGCTGGTGGGCGCGGTCTCGGGACTCCTGTCCGACCGCGCCGATTCCGCCCCGACCGATGATCTGGCTGCGCTGACCGGATTGCGCACCGGTAACACCGCCCCGCCGGATGATCCCCGGCTGCGCAGACTGCTCCCGGATTTCCACCGCAAGGAATCCGGTTCCCCCGACGCCGAACGCGCCGACCTGAACAGCGCCCTGCGCGCCCTGCACGAACCGGAGATCATCGACGCGAAACTGGCCGCGGGCGCGGTGGTGCTCGACACGGTCCCCGCGGGCGGTGGCCGCATCATCCTCACCCAGGAGCAGGCCGAATCCTGGCTGACCGCGCTCACCGATGTGCGGTTGACGTTGGGTGCGGTGCTCGGCATCGACGCCGACACCCCCGACCACCTCGACCCCGACGATCCGCGCGCCCCGCATCTGGATGTCTACCACTGGCTGACCTGGATGCAGGACTCCCTGTTGCAGGCGCTGGCCCCATGACCTTCATCGACGCGGGCCCCCGTAACGCGCTGACCGACGTCCCCGGCGTCCTGGTCGGACACCATCACGTCCTGGACTCCGACGCCACGCTGGGTTCCGGCGCGGCAACCGGGTGCACGGTGGTACGGGTGTCCGGCGGCGCGGTTGCCGCCGTGGATGTGCGCGGCGGCGGCCCCGGCACCAGGGAAACCGATCTGCTCGACCCGGCCAACACGGTGCGCCGCGCGAACGCGATCCTGCTCGCCGGGGGCAGCGCCTACGGTCTGGCTGCGGCCGACGGGGTGATGCGCTGGCTGGAGGAACACGGCGAAGGAATCCCCATGGACCCCGCCGACCCCGGCCGGGTGGTGCCGATCGTGCCCGGCGCGGTGATCTTCGACCTGCCTGTCGGCGACTGGAGTATCCGGCCGAACGCCGAGTTCGGGTACCGGGCCGCCGCGTCCGCGGCAGTCGAGTTCGCCCGCGGCACCGTGGGTGCGGGCGTGGGCGCACGCGCCGGTTCCCTCAAGGGCGGTATCGGTTCGGCGAGCGTGGTCGTATCCGACGGTCCCGCGGCGGGCGCAACGGTGGCGGCGCTGATCGTGGCCAACCCGGTCGGCTCGGTCTTCGACCCCCGCACCGGCCTGCCCTGGGGCGTGGGTACCGACGGCCCCGCACCGTTCGGCCTGCGCCCGGCCACCCCCGAACAGTTGGCGGCCGCGAACGCGCTCCCGGTGAAGGGCACCGCCCTCAACACCACCATCGGCGTCGTCGCCACCGACGCACCGTTGAACACGGTCGCCTGTCGCCGCCTGGCCACCACCGCCCACGACGGTCTGGCCCGAGCCGTCCGCCCCGCCCATTCCCCCCTGGACGGCGACACCCTGTTCGCCCTGGCCACCGGCACCGCGACCCTTCCGAAACTCGACCCGACACCCCCGGCCTTCCCACCGGAGATCCTCATCCTGGACCAGCTGTGCACGGCCGCCGCGGTCTGCGTGGAACGCGCCGTCGTCGACGCCGTCACCTCCGCCACCTCGGTCGCGGGCATCCCCGCCTACCATGACCTCTTCCCGGCCTGAGCCGGGCGCACGAATACGGGCGCGGTCACGATCGGTGCGACGACGGCCGCGATGGCACGATCCAGCGCAGCGGCGCCATCCCTGCACGATCAGCGGAGCAGGAGACGCCGACGCCTGTTGGGGAGCTGACGACGAAGCCCGCGAGCGGCCGAGTAGATGGGCGCTGGTGACGTAATCGAAGACGGCGCCGCTGTGATCAGTGCGGCGGGATCAGCGCCGCGATGTTGCTGCGGCGGCGAGGTACTTGCACGGTTATCGGAGCAGACGCTGTCGGCGCGCTCGGCCTGTGGGGAGAACTGCCAACGAAGCCCGCGAATGGCCGAACAGGTGGGCGCTGGTGGCGTAGTGAAGGCGGGTCGGCGGGACCGGCTGTCGGTCTGCCATCAGCGCCGACTCCGACCTGCCGCACGAGCCGGCTCAGCTGCTGGTCCGGAGCCAGATTCCGGCGGCCAGGAATAGCCGCATACCCTGGCTGGTTGTCAGGCTGTGACGGGCCGACGACAGGCCGGATGTTTTGCGAAAGGGTTCGATTGTGCTCGTGATCAGGGCCGACCTCGTCGAGGCAATGGTGGCGCATGCTCGCGCCGACCACCCGGACGAGGCGTGCGGGGTCATTGCCGGGCCGGAGGGCTCGGATCGTCCGGAACGGTTCATCGCGATGGTCAACGCCGAGCGTTCACCCACCTTCTACCGTTTCGACTCCGCAGAGCAGTTGCGGGTGTGGCGTGAGATGGAAGCCGCCGACGAGGAGCCGGTGGTGATCTACCATTCGCACACCGCGACCGAGGCCTACCCGAGTCGCACCGATATCGCCTACGCCGCCGAACCGTTCGCACACTATGTGCTGATCTCCACGCGCGACCCCGAGCAGCACGAACTGCGCAGCTATCGGATCGTCGACGGCGAGGTCACCGAGGAGCCCGTCGAGATCGTCGCGGCCTACGAAACAGTCTGATTCCCACCGTTTTTCGTCACCATCGAGGAGTTCTCATGCCGGTTACCGTGTCCATCCCGACCATCATGCGCACCCACACCGGGGGCGAGAAGCGGGTGCAGGCCAACGGTGACACCCTCGCCGCCGTCATCAACGATCTCGAGGCCAACCATCCGGGGCTGGCGGAGCGGCTGCTGTCCGGCGGCAAGCTCAACCGGTACGTCAACATCTACGTCGACGACGAGGATGTGCGTTTCTCCGGTGGCCTCGAAGCCGAGGTCCCTGAGGGGGCGAGCGTGACCATCCTGCCCGCGGTCGCCGGCGGCGCACCTACTGGATTCTGACGAACCTGTGGCGCGCTACGAATCGCTGATCGCGACCCTCGGCAATACGCCGCTGGTGGGTTTGCGCACCCTGTCCCCGCGGTGGGACGGCGACAACCCGGTGCGGTTGTGGGCCAAACTCGAGGACCGCAACCCCACCGGTTCGGTCAAGGACCGTCCGGCGCTGCGCATGATCGAACAGGCCGAGGCCGATGGGCTGCTGACCCCCGGCTGCACCATCCTGGAACCGACCAGCGGCAACACCGGTATCTCGCTGGCCATGGCCGCCAAGCTCAAGGGCTACCGCCTGGTGTGCGTGATGCCGGAGAACACCTCGGTGGAGCGGCGGCAGCTGCTCACCATGTTCGGGGCCGAGATCATCGATTCGCCCGCCGCGGGCGGCTCCAACCAGGCCGTGGCACGTGCCAAGGAGATCGCCGCGCAGAATCCCGACTGGGTGATGCTGTACCAGTACGGCAATCCGGCCAACGCGCTCGCCCACTACGAGACCACCGGACCGGAAATCCTCGCCGACCTGCCCGAGATCACCCATTTCGTGGCCGGTCTCGGCACCACAGGCACCCTGATGGGCACCGGCCGGTTCCTGCGCGAGAACGTGCCGGATATCCAGATCGTCGCCGCCGAACCGCGCTACGGCGAGCTGGTGTACGGGCTGCGCAATATCGACGAGGGCTTCATTCCCGAACTGTACGACGAGACGGTGCTGACGTCCCGTTACTCCGTCGGCCCCTACGACGCTGTACGCCGCACCCGCGAGCTGGTGTTGGAGGAAGGTATTTTCGCCGGGATATCCACCGGTGCGATCCTGCATGCCGCGCTCGGTGTCGCACAGAAAGCGGTGCGGGCGGGTGTCAGGGCCGATATCGCGTTCGTGGTCGCCGACGGCGGCTGGAAATACCTGTCCACCGGCGCCTATGACGGCACCCTCGAGGACGCCGAGGAACGGCTGGAAGGCCAGCTCTGGGCCTGAGCGCGCCGGTACCCTCGAAAGTCAGCGCGAACAGCTGCCGACCTTCGCGCCCCGAGGAGGAGATTGCGGTGACCGGCGACACCGGACTCGGCGCCTCGTTCGATCCCGATCGGATCGCGGCGCTGCGCAAACAAACCAATCCGGCGCGACCGGGTGCGAGCGCTCCTGCACCGGGCAAGTTCTCCGGCGCGCGGCAACTGTGGACGCGGGCGGCCGTGCTGGTCACCGGTTTCGTGGCGCTGCTGTATGTGATCGAAGTGCTGGACACGATCAACGACAGCCGCTTCGAGCAGGCCGGTATCGAACCGCGTCAGGTCGACGGGCTGTCCGGGATCTTGTTCGCCCCGATGCTGCACGGCCCCTGGGACCATCTGATCGGCAATACGCTCCCGGTGCTGGTGCTCGGTTTCCTCGCGCTCGTCTCCGGCCTCTGGCGGGGCGTGGCGGCGACCGCGATCATCTGGGTGATCGCCGGCGCGGGCACCTGGCTCACCGGCGCATCCGGCACCGTTCATATCGGCGCGTCCTCGTTGATCTTCGGCTGGCTCACCTACCTGATCTCGCGCGGTTGGTTCGCCCGCCACCCCTGGCAGATCGTGCTCGGCCTGATCGTGTTCGCCCTATACGGGTCGCTGCTGTGGGGTGTGCTGCCCGGTCAGCCCGGAATCTCCTGGCAGGGGCATCTTTTCGGCGCGTTGGGTGGACTGGTGGCCGGCTGGGTACTCTCTGGTGATGAACGTCGACACCGTCGCCAGGCGCACGCCGGCGCCCTACCGTCACCGCGGTGACGTCACGGGCGCGGCCCGGTTTTTCGGGGGATGAGGTTTTGAGCGAGAAAACGTCGTGGCAGCATGGGAGGATGCGCCTTACCGTCCTCGGGTGCTCGGGCAGTGTGTCCGGCCCGGACTCCCCAGCGTCGGGGTATCTGCTCACCGGCCCGGATATGTCCCCGGTGGTCATCGATTTCGGACCCGGAGTTCTCGGCGCGCTGCAGCGTTACGCCGACCCCGGTGAGGTGTCGGTCTTCCTCACGCATCTGCATGCCGACCACTGCTTGGACCTGCCGGGCCTGCTCGTCTGGCGGCGCTACCACCCGACACCGCCGGTCGGCCGGGCCATCGTGCGCGGCCCCGCCGACACCGCGCTGCGCATCGGCAATGCTTCCGCCGAAATCGGCGGCGAATGCGACGACTGGTCCGATGTCATCGATATGCGCCCGTGGACCGAAGCCGAGGCTGTCGAGTTCGGCCCCGGCCACACCGTCACCGCGCGCCGCATGTTCCATCCGCCCGAGTCCTACGGTTTGCGCCTGGTCACCGCCGCCGGGCGTACCTTCGTCTACACCGGCGACACCGCGCTCTGCCCGGCCGTGCAAGAGTTGGCGTCCGGCGCCGACATACTGATGGCCGAGGCGTCGTGGACCCACGATCCGGGCAATCGCCCTCCCGGCGTTCATCTTTCGGGTACCGAAGCGGGCCGGATCGCCGCCGAAGCGGGCGTCGGGGAACTGCTGCTCACCCATATCCCGCCGTGGACGTCCCGCGAAGACGTCATCGCCGAAGCGAAGGCCGAATTCACCGGCCCCGTGCACGCCGTGGCCCCGGGCGAGACATTCGATCTCTGACACCGCCAACCCCCTCGGTAACGGTTACGGGAACCCCACTACGCTGAGCCCCGTGTCGAGACGAGCCGATGGCAGGGCGGACGACGAGCTCCGCGAGGTACGGATCACCCGGGGGTTCACCACGCACCCAGCCGGTTCGGTGCTGGTGGAGTTCGGCCAGACGCGGGTGATGTGCACCGCCAGCGTCACCGAAGGTGTGCCGCCGTGGCGGCGTGACTCCGGGCTCGGCTGGCTCACCGCCGAGTACGCGATGCTGCCCGCCGCCACCCACACCCGCAGCGGCCGCGAATCCGTCAAAGGCAAGGTCGGCGGACGTACCCAGGAGATCAGCCGTCTGGTCGGCCGCTCCCTGCGCGCCTGTATCGATCTGGCGGCCATCGGCGAGAACACCATCGCCATCGACTGTGACGTGCTGCAAGCCGACGGTGGCACCCGCACCGCCGCCATCACCGGCGCCTACGTTGCCCTCGCCGACGCCGTCACCTATCTCGGCGCGGCGGGCGGCCTCACCGACCCGCAGCCCATCTCTTGTGCGATTGCCGCGGTCAGTGTCGGCGTCGTCGACGGCCGGGTGCGTCTGGACCTGCCGTATGAGGAGGATTCGCGCGCCGAGGTCGATATGAACGTCGTCGCCACCGACACCGGCACTCTGGTGGAGATCCAGGGCACCGGCGAAGGAGCCACCTTCCCCCGCTCCACCCTGGACAAACTGCTCGACGCCGCCCTGGCTGGTTGTGAACAGCTGTTCGTGGTGCAGCGGGAAGCCCTGGCCCTGCCGTACCCGGGTGTGCTGCCGGAACCGGCCGATACCGCGAAGAAGAAGTAATGAGTCGCCGCGTCCTGGTCGCCAGCCGCAACGCGAAGAAACTGAACGAACTGCGCCGCATCCTCGCCGAAGCCGGGGTGGCGGGTGTGCAGATCGTCGGCCTCGACGATGTGCCCGAATACCCCGAAGCGCCCGAAACCGGGGCGACGTTCGAGGAGAACGCGCTCGCCAAAGCCCGCGATGGCGCCGCCGCCACCGGATTGCCGTGCGTGGCAGACGATTCCGGTATCGAAGTGGATGCGCTGAACGGTATGCCCGGGGTACTGTCCGCCCGCTGGGCCGGTACACACGGCGACGACACCGCCAACAACGAACTGCTGTTGGCGCAGCTGAACGACGTCCCGGACGAGCGTCGCGGCGCGCGGTTCGTCTCGGTCTGCGCCCTGGTGGTGCCCGGCGGTGCCGAGACCGTGGTGCGCGGCGAGTGGAACGGCACCATCGGACACGCCCCGCTCGGTGACGGCGGCTTCGGCTACGACCCCCTGTTCCGTCCCGATGGCGGGCAGACGAGCGCGGCGCAACTCACACCTGCGGAGAAGGACGCCGTCTCGCACCGCAAACGCGCCCTGATGCAGTTGCTACCGGCGCTGACAGCGCTCGACGGCTGAGCGTCACAGCGCGTGCTGCGGCGGCCTGCGGGTCGGCATCCATCTCCGCGCTCGGCTTCTCCAGCCCCTGAGCGCATGCTCGCACCGACATCAGCACAGCATCTGGCTGTGTCGGTGATGTGTTGCAAGAGCTCCATCGGGCAGCCGCGACTCTGGGCCTGGCCGCACAGCACAGTTACCGCGTTTGCTGCACCGGGTGATTCGCCAGGAGTGCGGGCCCATCATTTCCGTTCAGCGTGCCGACCAGTTGCGACTGCTTCGGTTCAGCGCAGCATCGAGGATGTGACCAGCTCGGGGCAACCGGCGGAGGCCACGGCCGATCGGACGGACTACGCCCGGCCGCGCCCATTAGGCTGGTTCGGTGCCGCTCGTGGAAGTCACCTATGCGCCGGTCGTCACCGAATCGGTGTTGCGCGAACTCGGTGCGGTGTTGCCGCATCTGGTGTCCGAGGCCGTGGAATGCCCAGAGGAACCGTATGACGGTGACCTGCAACCGGGCGATGTGGAGATCCGGTTCCGGCAGCTCGGTCCGTTGGATCGCTGCGGTTTGGACGTTGTGATCGAGGTGCGGTCCAAATGGACCGAGAGCCGGGAAACCAACCGTCAAGAGCGAGTGGACACCCTGCACCAGGCGATCGAGACAGCGATAGAGCTACGCGACTTCGGCGTCTACCTGACGCTCCCGGTGGCCGCCTGGTCCCAGGGCGACTAAACCGCGAAGTCGCGTTTGACCTGCTGCGCGTTGCGGTGCTCGACGAAGAACGACAGCAGCGGGATGGTGCCCGCGAGAAGCGTGCCGATGGTGCGGCCGAGCGGCCAGCGGACCTTCACCGCGAGGTCGGCGGTCAAGATCAGGTAGATGAAGTACACCCAACCGTGAACGACGGCGATCCAGCTCGGGGTGTCCACACCGAAACCGTATTTGGCGATCATCTCCGCGGTCAGCAGCAGCAGCCACAGACCGGTCGTCCAGGCCAGCGTCCGGTAGCGCAGCAGCGCCCCCGCGATCTTGCGCTGTTGGGCGGGGGAGTGACCGACACCGGTGGCCGGTGTGGTTTCGGTCGTGTTCTCGCTGGTGGTCAACCGGCGCTCCTTTCGGTGTCGCGGCGAAGTCCGGCCGCGCGGACCTGCTCGCCGATATCGTCGGCGTTGAGCTGGGCCAGGTATTTGTTGTATTCGGCGAGCACCGGGTCGGCGTCACGGGCCGCTGTCGGCCGTTCCGGCAGAATCCCGGCGGGGATTTCGCGCGGGCCGATGGTCTTGGCTGCGCGTCGTTCGGTGAAGGATTTCCAGCCACCACCGGCATGGCTGCGCCCGGTCGAGTCGGCGGAAGCCGC
The DNA here is from genome assembly GCF_002081715.1 of Nocardia donostiensis. Taxonomy (GTDB): domain Bacteria; phylum Actinomycetota; class Actinomycetes; order Mycobacteriales; family Mycobacteriaceae; genus Nocardia; species Nocardia donostiensis. The sequence goes on from NZ_MUKP01000009.1 coordinate 37,720, forward strand.
TACCGTCGCGCGGTCGGTCTCCCGCCCGCTGCTCGGCTGTTCGGTGGTTTCCTCGGCTTCCTGCTCCAGCCGCACGAACCGGAAGTAGGCGAAAACCGCGAACGCCGCGAACAGCGGCCATTGCAGCGCGTACCCCAGGTTCTGCCCGGTGCCGCTGGCCGAGTCGAACCGCTCCCACTGCCACCAGCCCAAAGCGAGGCAGGCCGAGGTGGCCACGACCACCAACACGATCAGGGCCGGGCGGTTGTGGGCCGAGCGACGCGGAGAACCGGACACGACTACCACGGTACCCCGTCTACTACGGCTGCCGTAGGAGCAGGTCGGCGCTGCCGCAGGGGCGGGCCTGCGCGCAGCCCGGCAAGCCCCCATCACCTGCCGGACCGCGCGCCGTCCCAGCTCAGAGGCGGTAGCTGATCCCGGTCAGCCGCTCCGATTCCTCCCACAGTCGCCGTTGCAGCTCGGTGTTGCGCGACAGCCTGGTCGACGGCGAGGGACCGACGGGCCCCTGGAACTGGAACAGCCTGGTCGGACCCCAATAGGTTTCCGGGTCGGCGTCGGGTGTGGTCGCCGCGAACAGCGTCGAATGGGCTGCCTTGGCCGGTGCATGCCCGACCAGGCTGATCACCGGTTTGCTGACCCAGTCCAGCGGGGTTTCGGTCCGGGTGAACAGCTCCGTCGCCGACACTCCCGGATGCACCCCGTAGGACCGTTTCGCCGACCCGGCTGCGCTCAGCCGCCGCTGCAGCTCCCGCGCGAACATCAGATTCGACAGCTTCGACTGCGCATAAGCCAGGTTGCGCTGGTAGCGGCGGTTCTCATAGTTGAGGTCGTCGATCCACAGTTTCGGCGTCTGCTTGTGCGCGATACTGGCCAGCGTCACCACCCTGTCACGCATTTTGTCCAGCAGCAGTCCCGTCAACGCGAAATGCCCCAGGTGATTCACCCCGAACTGGGTTTCGTACCCGTCCTTCGTCCGCGAGAACGGCACATTCATCAGCCCCGCGTTGTTGATCAGCACATCGAACTCGTCGGCTTTGTCCGCGAACTCACGCACCGATTCCAGATCGGCCAAATCGAGGGCCGCGACCCGCACATCGCCACCGATCCGGTCCGCCACCTCCTGCCCTTTCGCGGTATTACGGCAGGCCATGACCACTATCGCACCCTTGCCGGCCAGCACCTTCGTCGTCTCCGCCCCGAGACCGCCATTGGCCCCGGTGACGATGAAGGTGCGTCCGCTCTGGTCGGAAATCTCTCTAGGGTTCCACGCCATGGCTAGACCTTACTTCGGAGTAAGTTCTCTGGGAAGGATGTCTCGGACACGAACCCACCGGGCGCACCGGAGACCGGGGCGATATGAACCGCCACCCGGCGCGCCCGCCATGGCCGATACCGGATGCGCCGCCACAGCAGGGGCCGAAGTGGCGGCGGGCCCGATCTCCGATGCGGACGCCACTCCAACACCTCCAACACCCCAAATCAGCTGCGGTAATAGGAAATCGGCACCAATCAACCGTTTTCGCAGTGCGCCGCCCAGGATTACGGCAGAATCACTCCACGGCAGGGGTGCCATTCACAAGAGGGGATCAGCATGTCCACAGTGGACAACACGGTGCCACGACGCCAACTCGGCCGCCACCTGCGCGAAATGCGCCAAGCTGCCGGGTTGACCATCGCCGAGGCCGCCCGGCAGATCGGGCGCGGGGCAGGGACCGTGCAGCGGTTGGAAACCGGGCATCCCGGGCGGATACATCTGGCGGATATCACCGGGTTGTGCGAGTTGTATGACGAGGTGGAGCGGCAGGATGCGTTGCTTGGGTTGGCGAAGGAGGCTGGGGCAGCGTCCAAGAACGGAGGGTGGTGGCATGAGTATGGGGAACTGATACCTGACGATTTCGAGCTGTATGTGGGGCTGGAGTCGGCCGCATCGTCGCTCACGATCTATCGGCCGGACATGGTGAGCGGGCTGTTCCAAACTGCCGGATACGCAAGGTCTCTGGATGCAATCTACTTCCCGAAAGACGGTGCCGAGGAGCTTGAGCGACGTGTACGGATGAGGTTGGGCAGGCAGAAGATCATCACGCGCAAGCGCAACCCGGTGACGGTGTCGCTCATCCTCGATGAGGCTGTGCTGAACAGGGTCGTTGGTGGACGGAAGACGATGTGCGCTCAGCTTCGGCACCTGGCAAACATGCCGCCGAATGTGACGGTGCGCGTGCTTCCCTTTGCTTGCGGGTTCCCCGCTGGTATCTCGACCGGCCCTTTCACGATCCTCGATTTCGCACCGGCCGCGCACGAGCCTTCCACTGTCTACATCGAGTTCTATACGAGTGACATCTACTACGACAGGCCTGATGCGGTCGAACGATTTCGGAAGGCATTCCGGGCGATGCAAGAGGTAGCGTTGAACAGCATCGACAGCAAGAGCCTGCTGCGATCAAGAGCAAGGGAGTACGAGCGTGAGCGATGATTTGAGCGCGGCCAAGTGGTTCAAGTCCAGCCGTAGCGCCGGGGGCAAGGACTGCGTCGAGGTCGCGCACCTGGACAGTGGCAGTGTCGGTGTTCGGGACTCGAAGAACCCCACCGGGCCTGCGTTGGTGTTCACTCCGTCCGTGTGGGACGCCTTCGTAACGCGAACAGGGTCAGGAGAGTGCGGCAACTACTGACCTGGTGGAGATAACCCTGCTGGCAGCACAACTGGTGATGCCAACAGGGTTTGCACATTCTAGACGTTGAACAGGCCGCGAAGGCCGTGGCGGCGGTGCAGTTCTGCTACTGCTCCCAGGTCTTACCGAGTTGGCTTGCGATGGACTGATCTGTTTCATTGAGCTTTCGGATGGAAAGCTCGTATGTTTCCCTCATCAGTTTGACGATTTCGATGCTCTCCTGGAGACGCTTCACCGCAGAGTCATCTCCGTTCTTAGCCTTTAGCGCGAACTTATTTTTCAGTGCCTTTGCTGACTCCAGCCCCCCGAACCCTGTCAGGTGCTCGAGGTCTCCAGCAGCATCGACCATCGTGTCCAGCCTGGTGAGTAGCTGGTCGGCTTGCTTCATCAGTTCCTTGCCAACCTGTTCATCCAGTCGTAGCTCACCGTTCTCGGCCTGGGTCTTCAGCGATTGCCAATGCGTACGCATGCCCGACAGCGGCGCATCATCCCCGTTCCCGGTACCTGTCATCGCCCTTCCTCAGTTCAGCCGCCGCTTCGCGGGTGTGAATTTCTCGCGTGAACTACCTTGTGCCCAGCCGTGAGCGGAGATTATTCCGGGAGGTAGGGCTCGAGGTCCTTGGCATGTTCGATGGCAAGGCTGCATGGGGGAGATTCCGGTATGGAGTCTTTCTTGCTGTACGCCCAGCCGACAGTTACTTCGTACATCCCTTGCGTTGCAGAAAGGTTCACGTAGCAGCGCAGCTTGTCTTCGTCGGCTTTGTCGTAGTAGACCAGCCCAGCGCGGTCACCGATCTCAACATCTCGGAATCCGGTGAGTTTGTCGTTTGCACGGGCCTCGTCCTGGGTGTGGACTGATGACGACACCGTGACGAAGTATGAAGACTCTGCCGACCTCCACTTACAGATCCGCCATGTCACCGGGCCCGTTGGCGCGTCGGTGACCGTGCTCTTGGATGCCGGATCCACCCGTGTAGCCCTCAAGGCTTCGTCCGACAGGTCTGTACAAGGGTTGAACGCAACGTCTTCTTCCGTGGTCGTCGCGCTCTGCCCCTCTGCGGCAGGCTCCCCGTCCACGTATACCGAACACCCGGCAGCCACCCCGACAACAGCCACCCCGCCCAGTACCGCACGCACCACGGCCCGTCTGTTTCCTCTACTGGCGGTTCGCATACCCCTCCTGCCTCCGGTGCGGACGGCCCACACAAGCTGAGAAGCACGATACCGCGATCCGATTCCGTCCAGCCCGGCATCCAGAGCCGGGCGTCCTCGCATCCACGATGTCACGCCCGTGGCGCCCTGCTCAGGGAAGCGACGACTGCAGGGGTGGGCAGCCCAGGTGACGACGCGAGAAGAGCGGCTGCGGCACCGCGAACACGATGCGAGACAGACCAGTTGGTGGCCTGGAAATGAAACGCCCGCCGCGTGGCGGTATGGTCGTACACATCTCGAGCGTGACCAGGGGAGGGTTCTATGCACTCATGCTTCGATCAACACCCGGACTCGAGTTCCGAGCGTAAGCCTAGGACAGCTTTGCAAACACACTGCCCTCTGTTCGCGCGAAGATACAGTTGAAGGTTGAGAGTGGTTTACGAATTCAAAGTCGAGCCGGACGATCTCGATGAGGCGGCACGCCACATTTGGAGGTTGGCGCAGGAGAACGCCCGAGTAATATCGTACGCTCAGGAATGGCTGCAGGTAGAGGAAAGCGGTGGCCTCATCTTGACGCCGGTGCTCGATGAGTTGCAGAAGGTTTGCGATAAACTCAAAGCCAGCTATGAGCGGCTGGGAACCATAACCGATTCATCGTCAACTGAACTGACGAATGCGGGAATCATGTACAAAAATACCGACCACGCAACCGCTGCTGCCTTGGACCGCGCCTATTCGGCAGGAGCGGATAAATGAGCACCAACCAAGCGGCCGTCGAGTTCCCCGTAGAAAAGCTCACCGAACCGCAGATTTCCGATCCTTATCCAGACCTTCTCGAGCTGATCATCAACGGAAACGGTATCAGTCTCACCTACCATATCAACAACCTGGTCGCTATAATCACCGGCGGGTTCAATCCCCTCCAAACCATCACCGATAACGTAAGCGGCAACTGGTCTGCGCTTCAGAAGTCCGCCGACGCCATACGTAAACTGGCCGATTACAACAGTGCGTACCACCAGGCGCTCGATAGTGCAATGGGCATCGCCGAGCAGTCCTGGAAAGGGAATGCGGCCGACGATGCACGGCAGTTCTTCACCACACTGACCGATGCGCTCGACGCTCAGGTCGGCCCGCCCCAGCACCGTGCCCGAACCTCCAGCGGATCCCGCGCCCGCGCACAACACCACCGCCCAACCGGCGCGCAGCCGCCGGCAATCCTGGCGCGATATCGTCGTCACCCCTGACGAACCGGACGAGGACGACCTCTACTTCCAGGAACGACACCGCAACGGCTGGCTGCAAAGAAAGGAACACACGTGGTCCGATACCAGCCGAACTCGGGCAACGCCGGGGAATACCCCGGGCATCCACGTCAGCCGCACCCCAGCGAACCGGTGGTCTTCTTCCCGCGAGGGCGACGCGGCTGTCCGGCTCCGCCGTTGTGCGCAACCACTGCCCGGCACCAAGAATTTGTGGGTCAAGGGCCCGCGGCCGTTGCGGGTGGAGCCGCTGGAATTGGAAGTGGCCGAACCTCTGCCGGATATTTGCCCTGAGCACGGGCAAACCGCTGTTTCGCGACGGCCCATGGAAATGCGCTTCTACGACACCGAAAAACATCCGCGGTCGCCCCACCTCATGCCCGGCCCTGTCTTCAAGGACATGTCTAGACCCAAGGGGCAAATGCCCTCTCCGCTTTCCACAATCGTCGTCGGTGACTGGCCGGTGTGCGAACAGTGCCTCGCCGTCTCCCGGCGCTACCTGCGCGTCTCGACCCTCCTGTTCATATCCCTGGGCGTTGCGGCGCTGGCCGGTGTTGTCACCCTATGGGTGGTGCCGGTTTTCACAGATTTCGATCCCAAGGCAGGTCCCTACCCGATGGTGTTCGGGCTGGGTTGTATTTTGCTGCCGCTCCTCGCGTTACTCGTATTGCTGATCGGCGCCAAGGGCGGCGAGTGGGTGACATACCGGTCACTCGACGACGAACAATTCCTTTCGATAAAAGCGCAACCGAGCTTCCGAGCCGCGCTCGAACAGCAGCGACGTTTTCACAAGCCACCGCACCAGGGTGGTACCTGAATCGCCGCCGAGTGGAACCACCGCGCCATTCAAGCGCAATCATCCGTCCCGAGTAGATCCAGCAGTTGAGCCGTCTCCCTGCACTTGGCTGAGCCGGAGAACACCGGATTTCCATACCCGCTCTGGGCGGGATCACAAGGGTAAATGAGCGGTGCAGGGCTTGCCGCGTGCGGGCAAGCGGGTCAACGGGTTTCATCGTGGCGGCGTGCTTCGAGTGCTCGGGTGAGCCTGCGCATCAGCGGCTCTAGTCTCACGAGCAGACCCACCGGCGCGAAGCCCATGAGCAGCAGGAGCACCCCGGGAGTCCCGAGCAGGAATACACCGATGATCGAAGTCAGCCCCGACAGCACCGAGCGATTACCGTGGAACACATACTTTTTCGCCCCGGTATCGATGAGCCGTGGCCGAGCGGTCACCACATCCCCGTCGCTGGCGTCGTACAGGTTGACGGTGCGGTTATCCCCGATCACACGTCCCGTCCCGAGTATCGAATCACGGCCGGGGCCAGTCGATTTCGTTCCCTGGGTGACTTCGACCCGTATGTCTTCGCCGTAACCCAGGTAATAGGCGACGACATTGATCGGGTCCGCCAGCAGGAACAACGCCCCCAGTGTCATGACGATGCCCAGGCAACCGCACGCCATACGCCAGAACACGTACTTCGCCCTACTCTGTTTCGGAGGGTCCGCAGCACTTTCCATATCGCGATGAAAACACACCGTCACTCATCTCGGCCCCGGGTCGGCTGCGCATGGACGGCGGCCTTTTGCACCGCGCTGCACCTGGTCAAGCAAGGCGAAGCCAGGCCTGGATAGTGGCCTCAGCCAGGCGAAACACCCGTTCTCCGTATGCCTGATGTCCGTCCCCGACGAACCCGCCGCTCGCATCTTTGAGGTCGTGGACATTGAGAGAGAAGCCGGTCGGGAAGCCTGCCACCGGGAGAGCGGCATACGAGCCCAACGGCCCCATGTCGTAGCCGCCGCCGCTCTTGTTGCGGGCGATCTGATATCGGGCGAGCCGGTTCGTTGCCGCTATGCCTTGATCGGTATAGAACTGGAGCATCCGAAACTGTCCGTCGGCGAACTGCGGCAACATGTGCGAGCGATGCTGAAGAACGAATGCGCACACCAACGGTGCATGCCAGGTGTACATCTGAGGGTCGGCCTGCTCGACCGCCAGCGCTTCGTGCCAGGTGTCGATGCACGCTGTCGCAGCCCCGCATTCGCAGGCCCCGCTGCCAGTTCCGCTCACGCAAGCCGATGGTACCCGTCGGCACGCAGCTGACAGCGAGTCGAAAAGCCCCTACAACGCGTAGGAAACACGCCTCGCTGCACCCTGGAACGGGCGTTCGCCTATCTTGCCGCCGCCGAGCGCTCACAGTGCTCGCTCAACGACGCCGGACCGCACCTATCGTCGCCAGGAGTGGTGACCGAAGAAAGCACGTCTTGACATAAGAGACCACCCCGCGCCGGTGAAGCCGGTACCGCTCGGCTACCCGTCTCAGTTGACGGTGTACTCCGCGCTGCAGTCGCCGTTGGTGTAATTCTGGTCCGATCCGTGATTGTTGGCGTGCAGCACGAACAGGACGCGGCCGGGTTCGGTCGTTACGTCGGGGATCGTGAGCACATTGTCGGGGCCCTGCACCTGCTCGACCACCTGTTCCTGACCGCTCCGGCCGGTGTCGAGGTTGGCCCAGGTCACCGAGAACCGCTGCTCGTAACTCACCTCCGACGCGGCGTCGGTCAGCATGGTGAGGTCGACGGTGCCGGGCGCGGTCGGCGTTGCGAAGGTCGCGCTGGAGGCCGTGACGTCGAAATCGTCCGGAGTCGGGTAAGTGAACTTGCACAAGGCGTCTCCCGTATCGGCAGGGGCCGCCGATACGGGAGACGCGGTGCCGACAGCCAGGCTTGCGGCGGCGAGGGCGAGCACGATTGCGAGAATTCGCATGGTCACAGTCCATCCTTCGGGCGCGGAACCAACAGCTGGTCCGCGCGCTGCGTGGCCCGGTCGGCGAACGCCGCTACCCCTCGAAGTGGCGACAGCGTAGTGGTGCGTGTAGTCGATGCCAACCTCCATCGACTGTATCGGCTCGAGCCGATGCGGTGTTCCCACTTGTGGTTTCGGTGCCGGATAGCTGTGAGTGGCGACCGTGACTTCCCTTGAGCCGACTGTTCAGCGCCGCCAGAAGAAGTGGTGCACGACGCCGCTCGGGCTCAGCACCCGCTCCAGGTGGAAGCGGTCGGTCAACTCTTCCGGGCTATCCCAGAGCCGCAGGCCGCTGCCGAGTTCGCAGGGAGCCACAGCGATATGCATCTCGTCGATCAGGTCCGCTTCCAGGAACTCGCGGATGGTGGTCACGCCGCCGCCGATACGCACATCTTGGCCGTTCGCGGCGCCCTTGGCCTGCCGCACTGCGTCATGCGGGGTGGTGTCGATGAAGTGGAATGTCGTATCGCTGAGCGTGAACGAGGGGCGCGCATGGTGGGTGAGCACGAAGACCGGTGTGTGGAATGGCGGCTCGTCGCCCCACCAGCCCTGCCAGTTGTGGTCCGGCCACGGGCCGCGCTGCGGGCCGAACTTGTTGCGGCCCATGATCTCGGCACCGATATTGCGGGTGAAATCGCGTGCGATGTAATTGTCGAGACCGCGCGTGCCGCCGGGGTCGGGCGGCGACGTGAGCTCAGCCCGTGAGGCGTGCGCCCTGGCAGGTAGTTCACAGCCGCAGCGGTCCCGGTTGATCCAGTCGGCTGTGGCCCCCACCCAGGCGAACAGTTCGCCGGCATCGGCAAGACCGAACGGTTGCGTGAAGCTCTGCGCCTCGCCTGCCCCGATCCCGTCTCGGCTGATATTGAAACATTGGACGCGGACCTGCTGTGGTCGTGCGCTGTGTGTCATGACTACCTCCTCGGGAAGAGCTGAACGGTCGCGACTGCTGGTGTCGCATGTCCGGTGGTCGTCGCCGATGCGCCGCGCGCGACAGCATCGGCGGAGAATCTCGAGAATTTTTGTGCGTAGTGTCGTGTGCGGGCTGTCGGCGACGACCACCAGGTGTTGCCACATGAGTGGTGCACCTACCGAGGAGGACATCGTGAAGTATTTGATCCTGATGCAGGTCGATCCGGCGGTGCTGGAGCAGCTCACCGACGAACAGCAGAAACAGATCCAAGAAGGGCACACCGCGTTCATGGCCGCTACCAAGGAGCGCGGTGAGTTCATCGCTACTCAGGCCCTCGCCGACCCCAGCCGGTCGAAAGTCATCCGCAGCTCCGGGGGCAGGCCCGAGGTGACCGACGGACCGTTCGTGGAGAGCAAAGAGTTCCTGGGCGGCTTCTACCTCGTCGACGTCGAGGACGAGGCCAGGGCGGTGGAACTGGCCAAACAGATCCCCGACGCCACCATTCCCGGCCTCGCCCTCGAGCTGCGGCCGGTGATGTTCAGCGACCTGGGCGACGAATGACCATTGCAGCTCCGCTGGGCGAGGGCCGGTGGCGTGAACTCGCGCGACAGGCCCTCGCCCGGCTGCTGCGCAGCTATGGCAGCGCCCAGTTCGACCTGTGCGAAGACGCCGTCCAGGAGGCGCTGCTGCAGGCACACCAACAGTGGCCGACACATTTCCCGGACGACCCGCTGGCCTGGCTCACCGCGACCGCCCGCCGCCGGTACGCCGACCACGCCCGCAGCGACGCCCGCCGCCGGCACCGCGAAACCCGCGCCGCTGTGCTACACCCCCCGGTGACGCCGGAGGCCGTCCAGAGCGATGACTCCCTGCTGGTGCTGCAACTGTGCTGCCACCCCGACCTACCTCGCTCCGGGCAGGTCGCGCTGACCCTGCGGGCGGTTGCCGGGTTGACCACCGCCCAGATCGCCAACGTCTATCAAGTCCCCGAGCGCACCATCGCCCAGCGGATCACGCGGGCCAAACGGCGCGTCTCCGAACTCGGCCGGCCGCTCCCGCCACCCGAACACGCAGGCGAACGCGTCACCGCCGTACTCGACGTGCTCTACGTGATGTTCACCGAAGCGCACCACACCACCGCTGGTGCGCCGCCCCGCGACGCGGATCTCGCCGCCGAGGCGATTCACCTGACCCGCCTCCTCCTCCGCAGCGTCCCAGAGTCCACCGAAGTCACCGGTCTTCTCGCATTGATGCTGCTCACCGAGGCCCGCCACCCGGCCAGGGTAGGGGAGGACGGGCGTCTCGTGCCGCTCGATGAGCAGGACCGGTCGGTGTGGGATCAGGAACTGATCGGCGAAGGGCTCGAGCTCGTCGAACATGCCGCCCCGGGCGCCGAACCCGGCCCCTACCTACTTCAGGCTTGTATCGCGGCCCTGCACGCCGAGGCCCCCGACACCGAGAAAACGGATTGGCACGAGATCCTCGCGCTGTACCGGCTCCTCGAATTCGTGACCGGTCACCGGAACCCCACGATCACCTTGAACCGCATCGTCGCCCAGGCCATGGCCGGCGGATATGACATCGCCCTAGCCCAGATCGATGCGCTGGAAGCCGACCACCCCGGCCTTCCTCGTCTCGACGCCGTACGCGCCCACCTCCTGGAGGAAGCCAACAGACCCGGCGACGCAGCAAATGCCTACCGGCGAGCCATCGCCACTACCGTCAATCTCGCCGAGCAACGCCACCTCAGACACCGCCTACGTCGCCTTTCCGGTGCGAACGAGTAACGGCTGAACCGGCCCTCACGGGAGGTCAGGACAGAGTTTCCGCCCCGCCACTTGCACCGCCGAGCACCCCGAGCAACCCGCGCCGATTCGGACGAAGCCTGTTGTCACCGACGTCCTGGCGCGCAACAGCCGGGGCGGCGACCGTTCTCGCCGCGGATCGGCCGCCGTGTGCGCAACACTGCCTCGCCCGAGCCGATGAATTCTTGCCTCGGACACCGTCGACACCGATATGACAACACATATCCTCGACACCGCCGAAGTCGACATCGCCTACGACGTGCACGGCCAGTTGCCCACCGCCGACGGGCGTCCGCCCCTGCTGATGATCGGCCAGCCGATGGAGGCCAGCGGTTTCCGCGCGCTGGCGTCGTACTTCCCGGAGCGCACCGTGGTCACCTACGACCCGCGCGGTATCGGTCGCAGCATCCGCAAAGACGGCCGCGCCGATCAAACACCCGAGGCGCAGGCAGGCGATGTGCATGCCGTTATCGAGGCTCTCGGTGCCGGGCCGGTCGACATATTCGCCAGCAGTGGCGGCGCGGTCACCGCACTCGCCCTCGTGGCCGCATATCCCGGCGACGTGACCACGCTGGTCGCCCACGAGCCACCGCTCATCTCGATCCTTCCCGACGCCGCAGCGGCCGAGCGCGCCCGCGCCGCCGTCCGCGACGCCTACCAAGCCAAAGGGTTCGGTGCCGGAATGGCGGCATTCATTGCGATGACCTCATGGCAGGGCGAGTTCACCGACGACTATTTCGCCCAGCCCGCCCCGGACCCCGCCATGTTCGGGATGCCGTCCGAGGACGACGGTAACCGCGACGACCCACTGCTGTCCGACCACTCCTGGGCGATCAGCAGCTACCGTCCTGACACCACCGCCCTCGCCGCGGCACCGACCCGGATCGTGATCGCCGTAGGTGAGGAATCCCTGAACACCCTCACCGCCCGCACCGCTGTCGCCGCCGCCGAACTACTCGGTCAGCAGGCGACGGTTTTCCCGAGCAACCACGGCGGCTTCCTCGACGGCGAATTCGGTTACGCGGGCCAGCCCGAGGCGTTCGCCCGCACACTGCATGAGGTCCTCGACGGAGAAGTGGATTGAGCCGAAGCGGTCCCATTGCTGGTGGTGGTCACATGATCTTGGCCTCTACCAGCAGAAACAATGGCCGTTGAACTAGCAGGCTCCACTGTGGATCGGTGCGCAGTTGATCTGTGGTGGGGCGCGGTTCCCGGATTCGGGTGATCACGAAGCCCGCGCCGGTGATCATGCCGAGGTATTCCTCGAGTGAATACAACTTCTGCACTGTCGGCGCCGGTGAGAGCTGCCCACCAACTGAGAAGTGCTGCTGCACGATTCGCCCGTCGAAATACTCGGCGGCCGGTGCATCCCCGCTATCGGCCGGTGTTCGTTCGCTGCGCGCGGTATAGAAGCAGGGGTGCTGACCGATGCAGATCAGCCGCCCGCCCGGACGTAGCAGACGCGCGAACTCGTGATAGCGCCGACCTGGCCTGGTCAACCCGTTGGGCAGGCGGTTGACCACGACCAAGTCCATGCTGCTGTCGAGTAAGGGGATGTCCGCGACATCTGCGTGCAGGAAGCGGCACCGCTGCGTGGGGGCCGCGGTCGCGGCGTCGACGAAGGCGCGACAGGTATCGATCCCCGTGACCTGCGCGGCTCCCAACGTTTCCAGTCGCCGCGCCAAATACCCTTCACCGCAACCGGCATCGAGAATGTGCAGGCCCTCCACCTCACCGATCGCCGCCAGCAGAGCAGGGTCGGTGATTTCCTGCTGATACGGATCGGCGCCCGACCGGACCAGCGAAATCCAGTAGTCGGCATTGATGTCGTAGGCGCGCGTAATCGGCTCATCGCCGAGCATCACCAGGCCACCCTCCTCGGACTGCGGTCACCAGGAGTGTGCCACGCTGCGGCGGGTTGTCTCGATGGTTTGCTGGAGGCAGCGGGTGATTTCTTCCGGTGGGCCGGGAGTGAGGCTGAATTCGTTGTGGGGGTGGTGGTGGAGGAGGTAGCGGCCGTCGGTGGGTTGGTAGTCCATCCAGTGGAAGCCGCGGACGTCGGGGGTGGGGCGGGCGTCGATGGCGCCGCCGGCGAAGACGCCGATTTCGCCGAGACCGGAGCGGGGGCGGCGGGCGATGCGGGTGATTTGTTCGGTGAGGGACAGGCGGGTGGGGTGGTGGCTGTAGACGGGGCGGTTGACGTCGGAGGCGTGGGCGCGGAGGGGGTCGTATTTGCCGCCTGCGCAGGTGGGGAGGTGGGCCACCAGGTGGGTGGGTAGGGATTGGGGGGCCAGTTGGGTGAGGATGACGTCGCGGCCGGATTGCTGGGTGGGGCCGGGGAGTTGGACGGCGATGGTGGCCGAGTGGTCGGTGATGCCTGCGTGGATGCGGGTCACCTGGGCGAAGCCGGGGCCGTGGAATCCGTGGACTTCGACGCGGACCTGGGGTTCCAGGAGGACCGTGAGCGCGTGGTGGAGGCGGTTGTCGGCGATGCGGGCCAGGCGTTGGCGGGCTTCGGCGCGCATGCGCTGGTAGTCGTCGTAGGAGACGACTTCACCGGGGTTCGTGGCTTCCGGTTCGTAGGTGATCGGGTACGGCAGGCGGTCGCGGCCGAAGGCTTCCACCGCGAGGGTGAACATCAGACCGTCCAGGCGCCAACGGGGTTCGTTCATCCGCCGATCACTCCTCCCGGCGGCAGGGCGGGCGGCTGGGTGCCGAGTAGTTCGCTGCCGCGGTCGTAGATCAGATAGTCGGGGGTTTTGTGTTCGTCGTCGTCATCGCCCTGACCACCGCGCGCCGCGGGCGACATCATGCCCGGCATACCGGTTCTGCCCGGTTTGCCTGCGTTGTGGGTTTGGGTCGACGACGTGGGTTGTTTGTTGCCGGGTGTGCCCGGGGTGCCGGGGATGCTCCGGCCCGGAGCCGGGGTCTGGCTCGGCGTGCCCGGGTTGCCAGGGGCTCCGGGCGTGGACGGGACATACGGGGTGCCAGGGGTTGTCGTCGTCTTGGGCAGATCGGTGTTCGGGGTTTGGGGAGTCCCGGCGGGAACCGTGGATTGCGGTGTAGCGGCAGGGGTTGTCGACTGCGGGGTGGTCGGCTGTTCCTGCTGGTTTTGTTGCTGATTCTGCTGTTGCGGGTCGCCCTCGGTGTCGGTGTTCGGATTGCCGGTGTTCGTCGGCTGCTGGGTACTGCCCGGCGAAGGCCGCCCCCGATTGTTGCTGTTGTCGCCGGTGGTGGTGCCGTCGTCGACCGGGTTCTTCGGCTGCGGGAGGATCGGGGTGTGGGTGTCGACGTCCTCGACGCCGGGCCGGTAGTAGGTGGTCATCACCCAGCGCGCCGTTTCCTGTGCCTCGGCGGCGCGATACGCGGGTCCTTTGATGACGTTCTGCATCGGAAGGGCGCTGATGAACTTGTCACCCACGGTGACGCTGTCGGGTTTGCCGACCGATGCTTTCGCTTGCGCGAGATGGCCTTCGGTGAGGTCTAGTCCGTGCGCGACCATCTGGAAACTCGCCGCGAGCTTCTGGAACGATGTCGCGAACGCGCGGGTGCCGTCGATAGCGGCCGCACCGGATTGCCCGCTCCAGTGTTCGGTGATCGCGGCCTCCACACCGGTGGTGAAATGGCCGATCGCGTCCCTGGCTTCGATGGTCAGGTTCCGCCAGCCGTCGGCTTTTGTGTTGATCTCGCCCGGTTTCACGTCTTGCAGAGCGTCGTAGATCTGCTGGTGGGTCATCGTCTCGAACGGGTCGCGCACAGTGATCGCGGGCGGCGCGAACTGGTCGCTGTCGTATTCGGCGAGCAAACCGGACCATTCGCCGTTGACGATCGCGCGGTCGGAATCCCACTTGGTCTTCTGATCCTCGACAAGCTGCGTGTCGTTGTTCTTGTTGCGCTCCGCCTCACCCAAACCGAGCGCAGACACCCATTGCCCCAAACTAGCCATACTGCCCCCCTTGCCTGACTGCCCCGGTGCCTATCGGTGTGGATGCCCATTCTGGGTAGAAAACACCATACCGCGACCCGGATCGGTGGAACCCGGCGTCCAGGATCAGGCAAGGGTTCGATGGCGAGATGTCACCGCCTACAACAACTTGCGCGACTCCGCGCCACGGTGAGCACGATTCCGTGTGAGCAGCGTTGGCGAACGCTGGTCGGAGGCGAGCATGCGCAGGGTTGCCCGGTGTGGCAGGGACCTGACCGCAATCGCGAACAAAGTGTTCTTCCTGCCGGGGATGGCGAGTGACAGCCCGCCACGCCGCTGCGCTGAAGGTCGAAACAATGAATGCCCGATGATTGCCTGATGTGGCAGGCGGCATCGGGATGGTCGTGTCGCACCCGTTCCGGCCTGTGGGTCAGCACCATACTGGGCCGATGAGCGGTGCATTCGCTGTTGCCGAGAAGTCCGCCCAACCGTTGAGCCGGGCGCAAACCAATATCGTCTTCGGCACCATCATGCTCGGGATGCTGATGGCGGCGCTGGATCAGACCATCGTGTCCACGGCGCTGCCGACGATCGTCGCCGATCTGGGTGGGGCGGGGCATATGGCGTGGGTGGTGACGTCGTATCTGCTGGCCGAGGCGGTGGCGACGGCGTTGGCGGGGAAACTAGGGGATCTGTTCGGGCGGAAGTTGATATTCCAGGTCAGCGCGGTGGTCTTCATCGTCGGGTCGGCGGTGGCGGGGCTGGCGAACGGGATGTTGCTGCTGATCGTGGCGCGGGCGGTGCAGGGGGTCGGTGCGGGCGGGTTGATGGTGACGTCGATGGCGTTGATCGCCGATATCATTCCGCTGCGCGAACGCGGGAAGTATCAGGGCGCGCTCGGGGCGGTTTTCGGGGTGACCACCGTGGTGGGGCCGATGCTGGGTGGGCTGTTCACCGATCACGCGACGTGGCGCTGGTGCTTCTACGTGAATGTTCCACTGGCGGCGCTGATGATCCTGATCGCGGCGCGCACCATTCCGCATGTGGCGGCGGCGGCCCGGCCGATCATCGACTACGCGGGGATCGCGCTGGTTGCGGTCGGGGTGTCGGCGCTGATCCTGGGATTGGAGTTCGGCGGGCAGGAGTACCCGTGGACGTCCCCGGTGATCATCGGGTTGTTCGTGCTGGCTGTGGTGCTGCTGGTGAACTTCGTGGCCGTGGAGCGGCGGGCGGCGGAGCCGATGCTGCCGATGAACCTGTTCAACAGCCGGATCTTCACGGTGTGCTCGGTGCTCAGTTTCATCGTCGGGTTTGCGATGCTCGGGGCGATCACATATTTGCCCGCGTATCTGCAGTATGTGGACGGGGTGTCGGCGACGGTATCAGGGGTGCGGACATTGCCGCTGGTGGTGGGGTTGTTCGTGACTTCGGTGCTGTCCGGGCAGGTGGTGGGGCGCACCGGTCGCTACCGGTATTTCCCGATCGTGGGGACGGCGTTGATGGTGTTGGGTCTGTTCCTGATGTCGGGAATGGATCGTTCGACGAGCACCCTGCGGGAGTCGCTGTACATGCTGGTCCTCGGGCTCGGGATCGGTTCGGCCATGCAGGTGTTGACGATCGTCGTGCAGAACACTGTCCCGTACTCGCAGCTGGGGGCCGCGACATCCGGTGTGACGTTCTTCCGCACTTTGGGCAGTGCGTTCGGCACGGCCGTATTCGGCACCCTTTACAGCAATGAGCTCGACCCGAATCTGGAAACCGCGCTCGCCCAGTCGCCGGGGGTGCCGCCGCAGGTGGCGGCCGACCCGGAGGCGCTGCGCGCCTTGCCGTCCGAGGTGGCGCTGCCGATCATCGACGCCTATTCGAACGCTATCGACCATGTGTTCCGTTGGGTGGTCCCGATCGCGTTGCTCGGTTTCGTCGTCGCCTGGTTTCTCAAAGAGGTGCCGTTGCGTGACAGCGCCCGGGTCGGGGTCCGTGATGTGGGGGAGGGTTTCTCGGTGCCGGATTCTGCCGATCGGGTCGTGCTGCTCGAGCGGGCGGTTGCCGATGTTCTGAGTATCGAGCGGGCCAAGGGGCCGATCGTCCCGGATATCCTCGCCGGCTCCGGTAGCACGCTCAGCCGTGGTGAACTGTGGGCGCTCGCGCACGTGTATTTGCTCGACCGGCTGCTCGGCCAGGCCACACCCGCCGGGATCGCGAAAGCGCATCAGGTGCCCGAGGAGGTCATCGAGCCGATCTTCGAACAGGTGCAGGAGCGGGGATATCTGACGAAGATCGGGATACGCCTGAGCCTCACCGACTCCGGGTACACCCAACTCGACCGTATCCGCGAATCCTGGCGTCGCTGGCTCGACGTCCACCTCGAGGACTGGGACTACACCGACCCCGATGACCAGGTCCTCCTCGATCGCGCCTTGGAACGTATCGCCGCCAAACTCCTGGACACTCGGGAAACCGTCGACATCTGATACTTGCCTACGAATAATCGCCGACATATATTCGTGGGCGAGTATTGGAGGTCTCGGTGGCGAAGAAACGCAAGGTCGGCAACCTGATGGCACTGGCGGTGCTGTCGGTGATGGTTGATCGCCCCATGCACCGCTACGAGATCGCAGCGACGCTGCGCGCCCGCGGCAAAGACTGCGATATGGACATCAAATGGGGTTCGCTGTACACGGTGGTGCGGAACCTGGCGAAGGCCGGGTTCCTGGAGGTCGTCGGCAGCGAACGTGAAGGCGCCCGGCCCGAACGAGTCATCTACCGGATCACCGAGGCAGGCCGCGCCGAAATGGTCGACTGGACGCGGGAACTGATCGCCGAACCGGAACCCGAACGCGGCCGTTTCACCGCCGGGCTGTCCATCCTCGCGGCGCTCCCACCGGACGAGGTGATCGAACTGTTCGGCCGTCGCCTCGCGGCGCTCACCGAACAGATCACCGCGGTACGAGCCGAACTGGAACAGCTGGAGAGTTCGCTGCCGCGGCTGTTCCTCGTCGAAACCTATTACGGCCTGGCCATGCTGGAAGCCGAGGCCGCCTGGACGCAGTCGATGCGCGACGAACTGGCCGCCGGGACGTTCCCCGGCCAGGACCAGTGGCGCGACTGGCATTCCGGCGGCGAGCCGCCGCAGCTCGGCGAGCACGGGGAAGGAGGAACGGCACCCGAACGCGAAACCAAGCGATAACCGAGACGGGCCCGGCGGCGGTGCGGCAACACCGACGCCGAGCCCGGGAACCGTCTCGGACCGTGCCCGCGCATATCACGCACACCCGGCCACGAGTTTGGCAACGACAGGATAACCGGGTGGGTGAGCAACGGCTCGGTTCGGACACGGACAAGATCCGAATTCGATCCTCAGGAGACACCCATGTCCACAATCCGTACCGCGCTGGTCATCGGCGGCGGCATAGCAGGACCGGTCGCGGCGACCGCACTGCGCAAGGCGGGTATCGACGCCCGCGTCTACGAGGCCTACCCGGGCCCGGCATACACCATCGGCAGCGGGCTCGCCCTGGCTCCCAACGGGGTCGCCGCGCTCGACATCATCGGAGCCGGTGACCGGATCCGCGATATCGCGACACCGGTGCCGAAGATGAACATGTCGGTCGGCGGGAAAATGCTCTCGATGCCGGTGCCGGGAGGCCTGCCGCCGCTGCAGCTGGTCGACCGCAGCGAACTGCACCAGCAGTTACACGATCACGCACTCGCCGCGGGCGTACCGTTCGAATACAACAAACGCCTGGTCGGCGTGGACGAAGGCGGCGCAGGCGTCACCGCCCGTTTCGCCGACGGCAGCACCGCCACCGCCGATGTGCTGGTCGGGGCGGACGGTATCCGCTCGACCGTGCGTACGCTCATCGACCCCGACGCGCCCGGCCCCGAATACACCGGCATGCTCGGCTTCGGCGCGACCACCGAGTGCCCGGTCGACACCCCGCCGGAGACCATCGTTTTCTCCTACGGCAAACGCGCCTACTACCTGTATTGGCCCGTCGGCGACGGCCGGGTCGCCTGGGGTGCGAACCTGCCGTACGAGCAGTATCTGTCGCTGACCCAGGCGCGCACATACTCCGCCGAACACTGGCTGAAGATTCTGCGCGACACCTACGCCGACGACACCCCCGGCGGTCACCTGGCCCGCGCTACCACCGCCGAACAGCTGGAGGTGACCGGTGCGCTGCACATCATGCCGCCGGTGCCGCGCTGGTACCGCAACCGCATGGTGCTGATCGGAGACGCCGTGCACGCGCCGTCCAACAGTTCCGGTCAGGGGGCGTCGCTGGCCATCGAAAGCGCGATCCAGCTGGCCCGCTGCCTGCGCGATATCCCGGACCCGGAAGCGGCGTTCGCCGTGTATGAGGGGTTGCGGCGGCCGCGAGTGGAAGGAGTCGCTGCCCGCGCGGCGAAGATCAACCACAGTAAGACGCCGGGCCCGATAGCCGGGCGGATGATGCGGATGATGATGCCGTTGCTGGCGAAGACGGTGATGAACCCGGAGAAGACCATGGGCGCCGAGCAGCGTTACCGCATCGACTGGGACTCTCCGGTGCAGACGGAGGGTGCGGTGCGGTCCGGGTAGGGGTCGCGGTCCGGGCAGGGCGACTCATACTGCCCTGCCTGTCACCTCCTTGCAGAAAGGTCGTCGGATACTCGTTTACTTCGTGCCGGAGCGGAAAAGGGTTCGATATGACACACGCTCTGCTTCGCGCTGCGTTCTGTTTCGGGATAGCCGGGGCCGCTGTCGCCGTGGCGCCTGCGGTTGCCGGTGCCAATGCAACAATCCCAGCGAATCCGGCTTCGGGCTGTCCCGGTGCCTACACGGTCACTGGGCCGGGCATCATTCAGATAGGGGATCCAGGTGTAGGCGGCACGGGTACCGTCACGGCAACATACTTTCAGCTCGCACCGCCGTTCTTCGGCAATGCGACAGTAAATTACTATGCCGGTTCCGCCGTCGAGGTCATTACCGGTACTGCCCCTGGAATCGGAATGCTGTCGGGCTCTTACGACAGAGCTGGCCTCGTCACCCGATGCGACCTGGTTCCGACCATTTTCACTCAGCCCTAGGTCCGTACCGGCGCCATCAGGCTTCGAACGGGATGGTGTTGCCTGTGGCGTCCCGTTTTCCGATATTGGCTTCGATAGCGGAGACGAGTTCGACGACGGTTTCCCAGGTGCGGGGTTTGTCGGCGTCGAGGTTGCCGATGGTGTACCAGGTTTCGGTGCCGCGGTAGCGGACCAACCCGGTGCCGGTGTCGTCGATGGTGACGTCGAGTTCGCCGGACACCGTCCCTTCCTCCTGAGTCATGATGGAGGTTTTGGCGCGGATCTGGATGATGTCGCTTATTTGAACTCTCCTCGGTTGATGCACTCGTCCACAGCGGTGCGCAACGCGGTATGTTCGTCGGAATCCACGGTCAGGGCGTACTTTACCTTCACGCCGAGGTATCGCTTGATGTATTCGCACCGGAATTTCCCGGGCGGCAGATAGTCGGCGATGTCCTGGTCGCCCTTGGAGCGGTTGGCCGAGGGGTCGGATGCTTCGAGGTTGAGCGCATCGTTGGCGATACGGCGGCGGGTGTCCTTGTCGAGTTTGCCTGCGCCGGAACGCCACGCCTCGGCCAGCGCGACGATGTGCTCGGCGTCGACTCCGGATGGGTCGGTGATCCATTTGTACGGCTGCAGCTCACCGGTTTTGCGGTCGGCCACCCCGTATTCGTCGCGCCAGCCGCCGTCGGCGCCGATGCTGAATTCGCAGGTCTTCGGGTCGAGGGTGACCGAGCCGACGGCGTCGCGCAGCAACATCACCTCACGGGTGGTGCAGCGGAGGTATTTCGCGTATTCGTCGCCGAAACCGTGCTCGGGCTCGTTGTTGTCCCAGTGCGGGAACTCCTCGCGGCGGTAACCTTTCATCGGTGCTTCTGCGGCGACGACGAGATCGTCGAACAGCGCGTTGATCTCTCCGCTGGAGATTGTCGCGCCGCCGGTCGGGCCGGACCCGCGTCCGCCGCTGCCGGTGAGTTCCTCGACGAACACGTACCCGACGAACAGGACAGCGGCCAGCACGATCGCCGAAACCGCGGCAACCACGCCGCGCAGAGCTGCGGAAGCGCGCGACCACAGGCCCTTCATCGTGCGACCTCAGCGGGGGCGATGCCGGCAGCGGCCGGGAAGCCTGCTGCCCGTGGGGATAACTGTGCTGTGAACGTCAACGGTCTTCCTTGCCACTACGCGAGAACTGCCGAGCGCCAAGCTACCCGGCCCCCGATGAACTGGAAGCATGCACCAGTGATGACTTCCGGCACACCATCTGCCCGTTGAATACCCTCCCGCGGCGCAGGGCAACCCCCTGAATGCGGACCGGCCCCCGAGTCGCCGTGCCGGCGCCGACTCGGGGGCGGCCTGCCACGGGCGAGTTCGAACTGTGGTTCGCGCGACGATGGAAGCGGGCCGGTTGTCCGGACCGGTGGCCGCGTCGCTGCCACCTCGAGGCTGATGAGGGGGTAGTCCCGGGGTGACGTGTCGCGCGAACGCGAACTCGTCGTGACGATCTGTCGGCCAGAGCGGATGAGCCCTCGGCCAAGTCCATCGTGACCAGTACTACAGCACGACAGCGCTCTAGTACTACATAGATGAAGAGTAAATGTTCATATTCGACTGTGTAAACACTTTACCTATTTCTCGTCGCCGTCCAGGTCCGGCTGGGCGGTCGGTGGAATACCGGTATCCAGGAAGCGGATCAAACGCTCGATACGGGCGGTGTGGTCGACGGCACGTTCCAGGTGATGGCCGAGCAGTGCGAGTTCGATGGCTTCGTCGGTGGTTCCGGTCCAGGCGGGGGCGGCCAGGGCCGAATGCAGCTGCCGATTCAGCGTTTCCATGGCTTCGGCATCGGATTCCTCGGCGGGATCCTGATGTCCGGAAGCGACGGCGCGGCCTGCGCGGGCGGTGGCCTGGGCCGCGACACAGCCCATTTCGGCGAACAGGTCGAGGATATGCTGCGGGGCGACCGGCTCCGGGTGGCTTTTGTACACCTGGTCGGCGGCGCGGCTGGTGAGCCAGCCGATGCGGGACAGTTCACCGGCGATCTGGATCGCGGTCACCACATGACGCAGATCACGCGCGACCGGCGCCTGCAACGCCAGCAGCACCACTGTCCGCGCCTCGCACGCGCTGTACATTTTCTGCAGCTGCTCGTCGAGGGCGAAGACCTCGTAGGTCGCGGTGAGGTCGGCTCCGACGAGTGCGTCGGTGACGCGCTCGGCGGCGCCCTGGGCGAGCCGGCACATCTGCGTCAAATCTGCGGTCAACGCGACGAGCTCGTTGGTGAACTGGGTTCGCACCGCTGAATTGTCGCCTATGCCTGTGGTGCGGGTCGATCGATCCGGCAATCTTGTCCGCCCCTCGCCGGTTCCCGCCTGCTCGTATCCTGCGGTGTTACCGTCGACACATGCCGAGCAGGCGCGATATTCAGCATCGTCTGGTCACCACCTTCCAGCGAAGGTTGGGCAACCCGTTGCTGCGCAGGCTGCCCTCCCAGCAACTGCTGGAAACCACCGGTCGCATCAGCGGTGAGCCGCGCATTACTCCCATCGGTGGCAGGCGGGTGGGCTCGCAGTACTGGTTCGTTTCCGAGTTCGGTGAACGTTCGCAGTACATCCGCAATATCAAGATCGACAACCGGGTGCGGGTCAGGTTGGGTGGGCGCTGGTACACCGGCACCGCGCATCTGCTGCCCGACGACGATGCCCGGCTGCGCCTGCGCTCGCTGCCGCGGCTCAATAGCGCGGGGGTGCGCACTATGGGCACCGACCTACTGACCGTGCGCGTCGATCTGGATTCCTGACCAGCGCGAACTTTTCCGATACCGCCTTCGCCGGGTCTTTCCGGTGAGCGGCCGTTCAGTCGTGCCGGCACGGGGGTGTGATTGCTAACACGCAAGTCTGGTCTGCATAGAGTGAACGGCTAGTAGGTGATGACCGTCACATGGGTCCGGATTTGTATGTCACCTTACGTAACGATTAGCTTCCTCTGGGTTGGCACCGACGCCGAACCCGGAAAGTTGTGCGTTATGAACCTCGAGACACCACGCGTCGCGGCTGCGGCACGGGGGCTGCGCCGATGACTTCCGACACTCGCACTCCGGCCACCGACTCCGCCGTGCAAATCGTCCGCAAAAACTTCTCCGGCACAGTCGTCTCGTCCTTGCGGACATTCGGGCGGGCAGTCGGGATGGCGCAGGAATCGGTGACCGGCGCGGTCGGCGATATCGCGCGCGGCCGGTTCCAGTGGCAGGAAACGCTGATCCAGGCCTGGCGGCTGGTCACCGTGACCGCCTTCCCCGCCATCCTGATGGCGGTGCCGTTCGGGGTGATCGTGTCGGTGCAGGTGGGCAACCTGATCCACAACCTCGGCGCGGACTCGCTGCTCGGGGCGACCGGCGGGCTGGGCGTGATCAAACAGGGCGCACCGATGGCGACCGGGTTCCTGCTCGGCGGCGCGGGCGCGGCAGCCATCGCCGCAGATCTGGGCGCACGCACCATCCGCGAGGAGATCGACGCACTCAACACCATGGGCATCAGCCCGATCCACCGGCTGGTGATCCCGCGGATGGCGGCGATGCTGCTCGTGGCGCCACTGCTGAACGTGCTGGTGATCTTCGTCGGTGTGCTCGCCGGATACATGGTCGCGATCGGCGGGCAGGGCGTGACACCAGGCTCCTACTGGGCGACATTCGGGTCGTTCACCACCGCAGCCGATGTGTGGGTATCGCTGCTCAAGGCGTTGATCTTCGGGTTCCTGGTGGTGGTCATCGCCTGCCAGCGCGGGCTGGAAGCCAAGGGCGGCCCACGCGGTGTCGCCGACGCGGTGAACGCCGCGGTGGTGCTGTCGGTGGTGTCGATCGTGATCGTGAACCTGGGGATGACCCAGATCACCGCCATGTTCATGCCGACAAGGTTCGCGTGATGGCTGTTTCGTCTTACGCCCCGAAGGGGCTCGGCTGGCTCACCCGCTACTTCCGGCGCGGCAGCAGGATCATGGGCGCGGTCGACTCGCTCGGGTTCGTGACGGTCTTCGTCTGGCAGGTGCTGTCATCGATACCGTTGACGCTGCGCCGCTACCGCGCGGAGACCATGAAGGTCGTCACGAATATGACCTGGGGCCGCGGTTCGGTGATCGTCGGCGGTGGCACCGTGCCGATGATGATCGTGCTCGGTCTGGTGATCGGCGCGTCGATCGGCGTCGAATCTTTCGCGACACTGGACATGCTGGGGATGGGGCCGGTGACCGGCATCGTGTCCGCGTTCGCCACCACCCGCGAACTCGCGCCCATCGCCGCGGCGGTCGGGTTCGCCGCCCAAGCAGGCTGCCGGATCACCGCCGAGATCGGGTCCATGCGGATCTCCGAGGAAATCGACGCCATCGAAGCGCTCGGCCTGCGGTCGGTGCCGTTCGTGGTCACCACCCGCGTTATCGCAGGCGCCATCGCGATCGTGCCGACCTTCTTGATCGCGCTGATCCTGTCGTATTTCGCCTGCCGCGGCCTGATCACCCTCGTGCACGGCCAATCCGCAGGTGTCTACGACCACTACTTCTTCCAGTTCGTCGCCGGGTTCGACATCATCGCCGCCACCATCAAAGTCGCCGTGTTCGGCACCGTGGTGATCCTGGTGCACAGCTACTACGGGTTCTTCGCCACCGGCGGACCAGAAGGCGTCGGTATCGCCTCCGGGCGGGCGGTGCGCGCCAGTTTCGTCGCCATCATCGCCATCGACATGGTGCTGTCCATCGCACTGTGGGGTTTCAACTCCGCAATCAGCTTCACGGGGTAGGGACGGATGCCGAAATACGGACTACCAGGGGTTGCCGCGGATCGCAGCCGCGCGCGGACGGTCGGGGTCGCGGTCGTCGCGACGATCGCGGTGCTCGCGCTGGCCGTGACCACCTACCGGGCGATGCGCACACAAGAGGGTGTGCAGGTCGCGCTGCACACCACGCAGATCGGTGACGGTGTCGTCACGGGCACCCAGGTGCGGGTGGACGGGGTGCGCATCGGCGAAGTCACCCGGATCGAACCCGCCGAACAGGGCACCCAGCAGATCACCCTGCGGCTCGACGAAACCCGGTTGCACGGACTCGACGACAGCCTGCGCGTGGACTACGCGCCTGCCAACCTGTTCGGTATCAGCGAGATCGAGCTGCTACCCGGTGCCGGCGGCACACCGTTGCAGTCCGGCAGCGTCGTCGACCTGACCGGAGACCGCGCGGCCGATGTGTACGACGCGACCATGGGCAGTCTGCTGCGCAGTACGTCGCAGGTCAGCGGCACCGTGTTCACCCCACAGATGGCCACCGTCATCGCTCAGGCCGCCGCCGATGTGGAAGCGTTCGCGCCGCTGGTGCAGGCGTTGATCACGGTGGCCCAGACCATCGCCGACAACCAGTCGATGCCCTCGTCGGAGCTGGTGGGCCGGCTCGGTCCTGCGTTCGACGGCGGCGGGCAGTTCGCGGGAGCCACCATCGAGGTACTGGATCAGATCGTCGATATCGACGTGCTGCGCAACAACAGGGAACACTACGACCGCGGCGTTACGGCGTTGACCGAGCAGATCCTGCCTGCTCTGGGCACCACACTCACCGCGGCGAAGCAGCTGTCCGGGTACACCGACATGCTGGCCCCCGTACTGGATGTGCTGGCGCAGACGGTGTCACGTCCACAGCAGTCCGCGGCCGAACTGCGTGACCTGCTCACCCGGCTAGAGGCCGCGTTCCGCGACGGTCCCGACGGGCCCGTTCTCGACCTCGAGGTGGAGTTGCGCGGCGTGCCAGGTATCGCGGTGCCGTTGCTCGGGCTGGGAGGTGTGCGATGACGACGGTACGCGGCGCGGCGTGGCGGCTTGCGGTGTTCGCCGCGGTGATGGTGGTGGTGCTGCTGCTGGTGCTCACGGCATTACAGCGGCCGGTGGCCGGGAACACCGAAACCCACGACGCCCTGTTCACCGACGCCAATGGGCTCACAGTCGGCGACGATGTGCGCATGTACGGCGTGCAGGTCGGCAAGGTGGAGAGCCTGACCCTCGACGGCGACAAGGCGCGGGTGCGGTTCACCCTCACCGACGACACCCCCGTCTACGACAACAGCACCCTCGCCATCCGCTACCAGAACCTCACCGGTCAGCGGTACATCGACCTGCAGCAGCAGCCGAACCCCGGCGCGCGGCTGGCCGCGGGCGCCATCATCGGCACCGATATGACGATCCCGTCGTTCGATGTGACCAGCCTGTTCAACGGTCTGAAACCGGTGCTGGCCACCATGTCGCCGGAAGCGATCAACCAGTTCACCGAAAGCATGCTCGCTGTCATCGAAGGCGACGGCGCCGGGATCGGTCCCGCACTCGACGCCATCGAACAGCTCAGCGCCTACGTCGGCGACCGACAACAGGTCATCGGCACCCTGGTCCGCAATATGTCCGATATCGCCGACCGGGTGGGTGGGCGGCTGCCGCATCTGGTGCCGCTGCTGGCTCGGCTCACCGATATTTTCGAGGCGTTGCAGACCAACGTCGGCGGGCTGGCCGAGTTCGCGATGACGGCGCCGTCGGTGCTCGCCCCGGTGGACCGGCTGCTGGGCGCGCTCGGGCTGACCCCGGAAAGCGGGCCGGATATCGACGCGATGATCCGCGGGTTGTTCCCCGATCCGCAGCAGGCGGTCGAGGTATTCGGCCGGTTGCCCGGCCTGCTCGCCTCGGTCGATGCCGCATTCGGACGTACCGTCGCGGGCTGGAAACCGGAATGCAGTAAAGGAAACGCCGAACTGCCCACGGCAGTGCAGGTGTTGATCGGCGGACAGCAGGTGGCGATATGCAACGCCTGATCTCGCGGGCACAGCAGCTGCTCGGGCGGGTTTTCGACAACGACCGTCCGATCACCGACGAACCCACCCGGCTGCGTAAGGAACTACGGCTCGGCCTCATCGGCGTGCTCGCGCTGGTGGTCGCGGTGATCGCCGTCGGCATGCTGTATGTGGTGCCGTTCGGGAAAGACACCTACACCGCGGAACTGTCCGAAGCACAGTCGGTGCGGGTCGGTGACGATGTGCGGCTGGCCGGGATCCCGGTGGGGTCGGTGGAATCGCTGGAGCTGAAACCGGATCGAGTGCTGATGCGGTTCACCGTCGATTCCGATGTGTTCGTCGGCGACCAGTCCTCGCTCGATGTGCGCATGCTCACCGTGGTCGGCGGACACTACGTCGCCCTGTTCCCCGCAGGCGACCAGCCGCTGGGCGACAACCCCATCCCCGCCGACCGGGTGCGCCTGCCTTACAGCCTGATGGAAACCTTCCAGGACGCCACCACCCCCTTACAGGAAGTCGACGGCGACACCCTGCGCCGCAACCTCGCCTCCCTCGACACCTCCATCCAGGGCGCTCCCGACACCCTGCGCACCGTCCTCGACACCCTCGGCAGCTACCTCGACCACATCGAACGCCAGCGCACCCAGGTGTCCAACGCGATCGCCGTCGCCGACGAATACGTCACCATGTACGACGGCGCGAAAACCGACCTGGGCCGGTTGATGGACAACGTCAACCTGATGGAAACCGTGCTGCTGGACAAACGCGCCGAACTGCGCGAAGCGGTCGGCCTGCTCGCCTCGGTCGTCCAGCGGGTGGCCGCGGTGAGTCCTACTTGGGATCAGACGCTGGAACCGAAGATCAAGCAGCTCGCCGACGCACTGCCGCGGTTGCAGGAATACGGTGCACAGCTCGAACCGCTGATCGGCTCCGTGCAGAGTCTCGGCGCAAAGCTGCGTGAGCTGGCCGGGCCGGGAGGCGAGGTGCGGGTGGACCAGTCGGGGCAGACCATCACCGCGCCCGGACTCGATCTGGACAAGGTATGCGTTCCGGTCCCCGGGAAGGTGTGCTGATGCTCAAACGAGTGCTCGGATCGCAGGCGTTCATGTCGATTGCCGGGGCCGTGGTGCTGGCCGCGGTCGTCGTCGTGGGATACGTGGTCGCGTTCGATCCGCTGAAACACACCCGCTCCTACTGTGCGCTCATGCCTGACAGCATCGGGCTCTACGTCGGCAACCAGGTGTCGATGCGCGGTATCACCGTCGGCGAGGTCACCGGGATCGAGCCGGAAGGCACCCAGGTCCGGGTCGATTTCGCAGTCGACGCCGACTACCCCGTCTACGCCGACGCCTCCGCCACCACACTGTCCGATACTGTCGTCGCCGACCGCGAACTGGCGGTACTGGCCAGCGGGAAGAACCTCGACCACTGGGACAACACCGGGTGCATCACCAACACCCTCACCCCGAAGAGCCTCACCCAAACCCTCACCGCGCTCGCCGAACTCTCCGACCAGATCGGCGGCACAACCGACCAGCCCAACGCCCTCGCCGGCGGCCTGGCCTCCCTCGATGCGGCCACCGCGGGCACCGGGCAGCAGATCAACCAGCTGATCCTGCGGCTCGGCGCGGTCCTCGAATCCCCCGACGCCGATATCGGGCACCTCGCCGGGATCTTCGACGCCTTCTCCTCGGTCTCGCAGAAGGTGGAAACACACTGGGGCGACCTGAAATCCATGCTCACCCGGCTGGGTCCGGTGCTGAACCAGGCCCACACCGAGCTGTTGACTCCCGGTGTCGAAATGTTCGACGGTCTACGCCAGCTGCTGCCGATGCTCAACGACCTGACCACCATCCTCGCCGACCCGCTGATCGGGACACTGGACGCGCTGGTGCCGTTGGTGAAGCTGTTGCGGGCCAATGTGGGTTCGCTGCGGGATATCGTGCTGACAACCCCGGTACTCACCTCGGCGTTCCGGTCCGTGACCGACCCGGAGACGGGTGCGCCGGGCCTGATCTATGCGCCGCCGCGCGTCGCGATCCCGCAGCGCAACGCCGAACAGGTGTGTGCGGCGGTCAACGCGGTCGCGCCGGGACAGTGCGCGGGAGCGGACAACGGCATGGTCGACCTGTGGCTCGTTCAGCTCGTGCTGGGATTGGCAGGGGCTCGATGAGAGCAGCGCGGCAGGTACGGAACCGCATCCGGCGATCGGCAGAGCCACGGTCGGTGCGCGAGCGAGTCTCTCGGCGGCCGGTGGCGTCGCGCCTTCTGGTGAATTCGGTGCCGGAATACGTCGAGGTGAGCGACTGGGTACACGGTTCGGCTGCTGAACTTCCTTCTGTCGCGGGCGATGCCGCTGTGACCAGGCGGGGTATCACGGACTCGGCGGGCAGGGCGAGGTCGGCGGCGAAAGGTGGATTCATGGCGACAGCGAAGCACGGGCGTCGTCTCGTGCCGGTACGCGTGCGTCGCGTAGTGCCCGCGATGGTGTTGGCTGCCGGTCTCGCGGTCGGCGGATGCGCGTTCGACCCGTCGCAGGTGCCGGTTCCTGGCTCGTCGGTGGCGGGGTCGACCTACCCGCTGCGGATCGAGTTCTCCAATGTCCTCAACCTGCCCGCCCGCGCCAAAGTGATTGCCAACGGCGCACAGGTCGGCACGGTGGAGGACGTAAAAGTCGTGCCTGCACACGAGGCTCCCGAGGGTCGCGGCGGTTACGTCGAGGTCGATATCGAGGTCTCCGATGCGGTGCGGCTGCCGTCCACCACCATCGCCGAACTGCGGCAGAACACCATCCTCGGCGATATCCACATCGCCTTGACCACCCCGCCGGACGGTTTCGCCGACCTGCTCCCGCCCGGCGGCACCATCGCCCTCGACCGCACCGAACCTCCGGCGCAGCTAGAGGACACCATGGCGGCGATGGCGTTCTTTGTGCAGAGCGGCGCGGTCGGCCAGTTGCAGGACATCATCAACCGGTTCAATACGGTACTGCCGCAGGATCCGAAGCAAACCCAGCGCATCACCCAGGTGATCGCAGGCGACGCGGTGGATTTAGCCGCGAACCTGGACCAGGTGGACAGCCTGCTGTACGGCGTCGCCGGAAACGCTGAGGTCATGCACAAGATCCAGCCCGAGCTGGACAATATTCTGCGCCCGGAATCGGTGGAGCAGATGAACTATGCCGCCGCCTCCATCGCCGGGGCCACCGATATCTTCGGCGCGCTCGGCCCCATCGGTCACTCCATGACATGGCTTGCTCCACTCGCCCAGTCGGGTGGTGCGGCAGCGGAAGCGTTCGTGCCATTGGCAACCGGAGGCCCGCTCGATCTGCGTTCCCCGTCGAACCTGGCGATGCTGGTGGCGCTGCTGCGGGACAAGATCATCCCGTTCGTGGAGCGCGGCCCGAAGGTCGATATCAGCGATGTCGAGGTGAACGGTATGTCCACCGACGATCAGGTCGACCGGATTATCGATACCTTGCGGATGATCGGAGCTGTGCGGTGAAGATCGGTTCGGGTGCACTGGCCTCGCTCGGCGGTATCGCCGCCATCACCGTCCTCGGCGCGAGCTATCTGACGTTCGGCGTGGTCCGTGCCGACCCGTTCGCCGACTACACCGAAGCGACTATGATGCTTGGCGACTCCGGCGGTCTCGGCGTCGGCTCGCCTGTGCTGCTCACCGGCATCGAAGTCGGCCAGGTGACCTCGGTGGACCGCGTCGGCGACGGTGTGGAAGTCGGTTTCCGTGTCGACGACACCCGTCAGGTGCCGACCGACAGCATCGTCACCATCGAACACCTGTCGGCGCTCGGCGAACCGTACGTCCAGTTCCAGCCGAAAACCGGCGACGGCCCCTACCTGCGCGACGGTCAGCGACTGCGCTCCGAAGACGTGCGCACCCCGCTGTCGATCCCCGAAGTGTCCCGGCTGGTCACCAAGACCATGAACCAGCTCGACCCCACCACCGTCGGTTCCCTGGTCGACACCATGAGCGTCGCGTTGACCGGCACCGACGCCGTCATGCCCGAATTGACCCGCGCCGCCGATATCCTCGCCGCCACCCTCATCTCCCGCGACCCGCAAATCGGTGACCTGCTCAACGATTTCGAATCCGTCTCCCAGGACATCGACTGGGCAGGCCCCGCCACCTCCGCCGCTGCAGGCGAATTCGTCCGCTTCACCGAAGTGCTCGACGAACTCGTCGAATCCGTGGGCCGCCTCATCGAAACCGGTGAAGCCCCCGAGATGTACCTGGAAGGCAACGGCCTCGTCCCGTTCCTGCAGCGGCTCACCGAATGGCTGCACGAAGCCGGACCGGAACTGGCAGCAATGGTCCCGGCGCTCCAGCCGTTGACCGATGCCCTCACCACCACCGCCCCACGCATCGATCTGAGCGCCCTGATCAGCCAGGCATTGCGCAGCACCGACGAAGACTCGGTGAAGCTGCGGGTCACCGTGAACTGAGCCGATACTCTGCGTCATCGGTGGCTCTGTCGCGAAGTCTGTGCTTTTCTGGCTTCAGAGCCACCTCATCGCGGTGGGGTTGGAAGTGAGCCAAGGGATTACTCGCCGGAGACGAGGCCGTGGCTCGCGCCACGCGGAATTTCTGCAGGATGTCCAGGTCGCTGCGATCCGCTCTCGTCGCCCAACGCTGTCAACATGGACTTGAAGTGTAGGCCCGCCGAACTATAAGCCCTACGCAGCTGTAACCCGTTGCGGCAGAGCATGCTCGAGAGACGATAAGAGGGTCAGCACTTCTCCGCTTCTCAGGGGCAACCGTCGCTATCGTCGTCGACGCGATCGAGGATGGACTGGGTGAGGTTGTCCAGGTTCTGCATGGTGTCCAGTAGTTGGAAGGCCGGGAGCTCGCGGGTTTCGGCTTCGAGCCGACGGAGTTCGGCGAGTACCGACGCGACGCTGTCGGTGGAGTGGGTCGTTGGTTCGGTGGCGGGCTGCCAGGCGATGGCTTCCTGCCACCAGGGGTCTTCGACGGCCCAGGACCAGATGGTTCTGCGGACCAGGTCGGGGTTGTCGGTGAGGAGGCGGAAGAGCGCGCCACCGCGGCGGTGCTCGAGTTCGTGCACGGATTCCGGTAGCCGTCTGGTGCGGATATAGCGAGTGGGGGTGCGGGTGACGGTGAGGGCGGGGTCGGCGGGGTCGGGAGGAGCGGAGAGCAGTTCGTCGAGGATTGCTTCGGTGAGATACGGGAGGGTGTTCGCGCCCGCGGTGACCGGGAGGCGGACGCGGCGGCGCGGGTTGTAGAGGCGGCGTGAGCCCACGTCCAGAACAGCGAGATCGCGTTCGGCTGTCAACGTCAAAACAGCGCTCAAGCAGGGCATTCGCTGGGATTCGCTGGCGCGCAGCACGACTCCGCGACCATCCGGCGGCCGATGCGGGGACAAGCCGGTGTCGGTGCGACCGAGTAACGCGCAGACAATCCCGACCACCGGCAGCGGGGCGGTTGGTTGCGGGCCGTGCTCGATCGCCAGGTATCGCTCGTAAGCCTGCTCGGCCGAGTCGATCCCGGCCGCCGGCATAACGGCGAAAAGGGAACTCACCTGCCCAGTACAGCATTACGCCAGGTGAGATGACTCGGCACTCCGGACAAAACGGCTGAATCCCACCGATATCAGCGTGCGTGATCAGCCAGAGTCACCAATGGTGCACGGAGCTTACCCGCTACCGGCCGACCGGTGCGCCCGGCGGACGGTGGTGGGGTGGTGTCCCACCAGCGGCGACAAGAGCGGGTGAGGGTGGCTTGTTCGGAGAAGCCGATCAGGGAAGCGACTCGGTTCATCAAGACGCCTGTGTAAGGGGAGGGTTGCGGTGCGGCGAACGTCAGCGAGGCCGCACACTGGAACTATGAGCGAGACCGTTGTTGTACCGGAGCACCTCGACGTGGTGATCGTCGGCGCAGGCCTGTCCGGCGTGGGGGCCGCCTACCGGTTACAGACCGAATGCCCGGGTAAGAGCTACGCCATTCTGGAAGCGCGCCCGGCCATGGGCGGGACCTGGGACCTGTTCCGTTACCCCGGTATCCGGTCTGACTCGGATATGTTCACGCTCGGCTACCCGTTCAAACCCTGGCGCGACGCCAAATCCATTGCTGACGGGCCGTCGATCCTGCGCTACATCAACGAAACCGCCGTCGAATACGGCATCGACCGCAAGATCCGGTACTCGAACAAGGTGATCGCCGCCGACTGGTCCAGCGAAACCGCGCGATGGACGCTCACCATCGAACGGCGCGACGCCGCGGGAACGGTCGAACACAGCACGCTGACCTGCGGGTTTCTCTACACGTGCGCCGGTTACTACGACTACGACCACGGGTACGAACCGGAATTCCCCCGTATCGGCTCCTTCGGTGGCCAGGTGGTGCACCCGCAGTTCTGGCCGGAAGACCTCGACTACGCGGGTAAGCGAGTGGTGATCATCGGTAGCGGCGCGACCGCGGTGACGTTGGTGCCGTCGCTGGCCGAGGACGCCGAACTGGTCACCATGCTGCAGCGTTCCCCCACCTGGATCAGCGCTGTCCCAGGCCGGGACAAGATCGCCGACCGGTTACGCGCCTGGCTGCCCGCCGACCTCGCGCACCGCCTGATCCGCACCAAGAACATCCTGTTCGGTGTCGGTTTCTACCAGTACTGCCGCCGCCGCCCGCAGGCCGCGCGCAAACTGCTGACCGACCTCACCACCCGCATCCTCAAAGACGAAAAGCTCGTCGCCGAACACTTCACCCCCAGCTACGATCCGTGGGATCAGCGTCTGTGCGCCGCCCCCGACGCCGACTTCTTCAAAGCGATGCGCAAAGGCAAAGCCGACGTCGTCACCGACCACATCGACGCTTTCGTTCCCGAAGGCATCCGCCTGAAATCCGGGCGCACCCTGCCCGCCGATATCGTCATCACCGCCACCGGCCTGCAGCTGCGCGCGTTCGGCGGAATCGCCCCCAGCGTCGACGGCACACAGGTCGACCTGGCGAAACAGTTCGTCTGGCAGGGCGCGATGCTGACCGAAGTCCCGAACTTCGCCGTCTGCATCGGCTACACCAACGCCTCCTGGACCTTGCGCGCCGACCTCACCTCCCGGCTGGTCTGCAAGGTCGTCAACCATATGGACCGCAACGGTTACGCCGCCGTCGTCCCCCGACCCACCGGCAACCTGGACGAACACCCGCTGCTGGACCTGGCCGCCGGATACATTCAGCGCTCCATCACCGAATTCCCTCGCCAAGGCGACCGGCACCCGTGGAAGGTCCGTCAGAACTACATCCTGGACTCGGCGACCACCCTGCGCACCAGCCTGCACAAAACCCTGTCCGCAACGCCCCGTTCGGCGGTGCGGGTTCCTACCGAACAGACGCTGTCCTGACCTGCCACGTCTGCGGGCCGAGCCCGGTGTTCGCGGATCGGCCCTGAACTGCCCGGTTCGGGGCTATCATGCGCTCAGCGTCGGCACCGGTCATATCTTCGGGGCTGGGCGGCCGATCAACCGCCAGGGGGATGTTGCGATTGAGGTGTTGGTGTGATGCAGAGGCCCGGATGGGCGCCCGACGGTGTGGATATGGGGCGGGCGAGCCCCGCGCGAATGTACGACGCTCTGCTGGGCGGCTCGCATAATTTCGAGATCGACCGCCAAGCCGTCGAGGCAGGGAAGCAGCTCGTCCCGGATCTGCCGCAGCTGGCGTTGAGCAACCGGGCGTTTCTGCGCCGGGCGGCCCGGTTCCTGGTCGAGTCCGGGGTGAAACAGTTCCTCGACATCGGGTCGGGGATACCCACAGCGGGCAATGTGCACGAAGTCGCCCAAGAGCTGGATCCGGCATGCCGGGTGCTCTACGTCGACATCGATCCGGTCGCGGTGGCGCATTCGCGGGCCATCCTCGCCGGAAACGAACGCGCCTCGGCGATCAGTGCCGACCTGCGTAAACCATCCGAGTTGCTGGCCGCGGTGCGCGACACCGGGCTCATCGATCTCGACGCACCGGTGGGCGTACTGCTGATCGCGGTGCTGCACCTGCTCACCGACGAGGAACGGCCCGCGGACAAAGTGGCCGAACTGCGTGATGCGGTGCCCGCGGGCAGCTACGTCGCGATATCGCATTTGACCTCGGCATTGCGCCCCGACGACGCTGCCCAGCTCGGCCTGTCGGCGGCCAAAAGAAGTCGGGTGGGCATCCACTTCCGCACCCGGGAAATGATCGGCGCTATGTTCGACGGATGGGACCTGGTCGCCCCCGGACTGGTCGAGCTGCCGATGTGGCGGCCCGAGTCCGAGCGTGACCAGTACGGTGCGCCGGGCCGCTCGTTGGGCCTGGCCGGAGTAGCGCACAAAATCTGACCTGGTTGGCGAGCACGGATTGGGGGTGTGTGTGAGTTCGCGTGAGGTGGCGGTGCGGTGGGCCGAAGCGCTCGATGGAGCGGTCGCGCCCACCCTTACCCGCGCGCGTATCGAGGACCTGCTCACCGATCTCGCCGAACAATTGATCGAGGCCGTCAATGGGAAAAACGATATCCGCGTCACGCACGATATCGCGGGTGCCCTGGTCGAGGCGAACTATCGTGACCCGCTGGTCGTCAGCCGCACCATCCCGGTGATCTGTAGCGATATCGTCGACGACCTGAACCCGGACCCTGCCGACCGCGACGAAATCCGTCTGCAGGCCGTCTCTGTTGCGGCCGAATTCGCGGCCGGTTACACCGCCGCATTGCGCTCGGCGGCGCTGGCCGAGCAGGAAGCCACCATGTCGGCGGTGCTCGCGGCCGCCCAAGAAGCCGAGACCAGACGGCAGCTGTCGGAAGCCAGATTCGGTGCGGTGTTCGCGGGCGCCTCGGTCGGTATCGGCACCGTCGACGCCAACGGCCGGGTGCTCGACGTGAACGCGGCGATGGCGGACATGCTCGGACTACCGGCCGAGACCATGCTCGGCAGGCCGGTCGCCGACATCCTAGGGAGCAAAAACCTCGGCCGCGCCTACAGCTATATGCGCAAACTGCTCGCCGGAACGATGGAGCAGTTCCGAGTCGAAATCGACCGCGTCCGCCCCGACGGTGACACCTCGTCCATCGACCTGTCTATGTCGGCGGTGCGCGACGTCACCGGTCGGGTCAGATTCCTGGTCGGCGTCGCTGTCGACATCACCGAACGCAAACACCTCTACGACCGGCTGTGGCACGATGCCCACCACGATCCGCTCACCGGCCTGCCCAACCGTGGGCTGTTCTTCAGCGCTTTAGCCGACGCGGAGCCGCCCGTCGGCGTCTGCTACTTGGATCTCGACGGTTTCAAGGACGTCAACGACAAATGGGGGCACAGTGTCGGCGACCAGGTGCTGCGCACCGTTGCCGAACGATTGTGCGAATGCGTGGCCCCGTTGGGCGGGCTGGCGGCGCGCCTCGGCGGTGACGAATTCATGATCCTCATCGAATGTTGCGACGGGGAAGCGCAGCTGATCGCCCTGTGCGAGCGCATAACGGAGTCGTTGAACCTGCCCATGTCGATCAACGGTCACACAGTCATGGTGGGCGCCAGCGTCGGAACCTTGTATCTGAAATCGCCGCCCACCGACCTGGACGAGGCGATGCACGCCGCCGATACCGCCATGTACCGGAACAAACCGTCACGCTCCCGCAGTCGGTAGCCGTTTCCCGGTTGGTCTCACGGAACCACGTACAGGTACAGCAGCCCGACGGTCACCACACCCATGGCCGGGGTCAGCAGCCAGGTTTCGACGGTATTGCCCGTCCGGGAAATGACCGGCAGCGCCAGCCGCGGTTTCCACGGCCACAGCAGCGGGCAGCCGCGATCGGTCAAACAGTCACCGATCAGGTGAACAAGGCAGCCCACACCGATCGCGAACGGCAGCCACCGCGGAGTGTCCGGTAGCCATCGATCCATCAGCACCGTGCCGCCCGCGGCCACCAGAATGCACGGCCCGTAAGCGCGTAGCGAATCACCCGACGGGCTCAGATGTAGCGCACGGACCCCCAGTGCGAGCATGAAGAAGATCACACCGAGAGTGAAATAGCGGCCGAGGAAATGCTGGCCCGCCCAGGTCGCCCACCCTGCGGCGAGCACGAACAGCAGGCTGTGCGTCGCCTGCCGGTGCCCGCCCGAGATCGTCGACACCACCTTCGACAGCGAATACGTGACCGGTCCTAGCGCCTGTGCGATCGTCGCCTTCGGGTGATCGATATCGGGCAGCAGTGCCGCGCCCGCGGTGATGAGGGTGCCCAGCACCAACTCCATCGCACTGATCCGCGCCGGCCCTTGCACCAGTTCGATGACCCCGGCGGGGACAACTGTCGCGGCGGTCGCGAACGCCAGCGCACCACTGGTGGCATGCGAGTGGCCGAGCATTCTTATTTCCCCCCGAACCGGTGGACCGACATATGCGGTGAACAACTTAGCAACCAGCCCTGACAGGCCCGCTTTCCGCGAGTCGCCGTCCCCGCCCCGTTCGCTGTGCTCGTCTACGAGGTACACGCCGTGTCGCCTCGACACACCGCATGGCGTGTCGGCAGGAATCGCCGTGGCGACGTTCGGCGGACGAGGGAAACCCCTTGTCACATATATCCTTCCGTCGATCCGTGCCATGCTGTCGCGACCGCTCGGGGGACGTCGCGATTCATAGGGGGAACGACATGCAGCAATATCGCCCAGTCCTGCGTCCGGTGCCGTATTTCGAGCCACCTGCCCGATGCGGTGAAGGACGCGGTGAGTGCACGTGTGTGGCGCGGCAGGCGCAGGGCGAGCCGACCCGCGCACGAGCAGATACCTCTCAACCGTCGAAAAAGCGCAGGCCAAGTAGCGTTTCGGCAGCAACGGCTGCACCGGACCCGGCTGGCGACCGGTGCGGCGCTCCGCAATCGACCAGTGGTCGCGCGCCGTCCGCATCGCGTGAGGTCGGGGAGCAGCGGGTACTGCCGGGCGATATGGCGGCGATGCCGGAGCGCCGGGCGCCGGAAGCCGAGGGCCGGCCGAGGACGCCCTCGCTGCCCGAAGCGGGAACCTCGAAGAATTCTTCGGCACCTGCCTGCACGGTGCTGGATCCGGCAAGCGATTCGGATCGAGGTGCGCGAGGACGTACGGATCAGGGCGGCGGTGGGGCGAGTACGACGGCGGTATACGGCGGCAAGAGGCTGTGTGGCGGCGTGGCCGGGCACCGCGCTCCGGAGGGGGTACGTCGCGCACTTCGCGCGGGGCATTCGGCGCGGCGGGGAGTTTCTTCCGGATCGGGCCAGGACCCGGATGTTTTCGCTCATACGGTATTGCGCATCGTGCTCGAGGTGCTGGACCGACGCCGCCCGGTCACCCAGCTCACCGCGTTCGCCGCACCGCATGTGCTGGCCGCGCTGCGCACACTCGTCACCGGCGATCATGCTCCCGGCAGGTCGCTGGGGCCTGCCGTGCTGTCCCGGGTGCGCGTGATCACGGTGGACGAGCGGACCGCGGAAGTCTGCGCCTCTTATCAGCGCGGGCCCCGGCACTTCGCACTGGCCGCCCGGATCACCAGAACCAGAAAGACGGGCTGGCAGCTGACGGCCCTGCGGGTGCGATGATCCACGCCGTATTCCGTGGCTTCGGGATCCGATACATTTGTGCATCGGGCGGCGAGGCCATCGGCTGCGCCAGGGTCGGATCGGCGAGGATCGAGGGACGTATGACCTATACCGCAGTGGTTACCGGCGCATCGTCGGGTATCGGACGTGCGACCGCGCAGCTGCTGGTCGACAAGGGGTATCGGGTGATCGGGACCAGCCGGAACCCGGACGCGATTCCGGAGGCCGAACGGTTGTCGGGCGTGGAGTATCGGGCGCTGGATCTGACCGACCCGGAGGGCATCGAGGCATTCGGCGCGCAGCTGGGACCGGTCGACGTGCTGGTGAACAATGCGGGCGAAAGCCAGTCGGGTCCGCTGGAGGAACTGCCGATGGACGCGTTGAACCGGCTGTTCCAGCTGAACGTGTTCGGTCCGGTCCGGCTGGCGCAACTGGTGCTGCCGGGGATGCGGGAGCGCGGTTACGGGCGGATCGTGATGGTCGGTTCGATGCTGGCGAGCTTCCCGCTGGCCTACCGGTCGTCGTATGTGGCGACGAAGGCGGCGATCAAAGGTTTCGCGGATGCCGCCCGCTTGGAGACCTCGCCGTTCGGGGTGTGGATCACCACCGTGGAACCCGGCTCGATCAGCACGGGCATCGGGGAGCGGCGAACCAAATACATCGCCGAGGACTCCCCATACCGCGAGGACTTCCACACCATGATCCAGCGCCTGGACAGCAACGAACGCGCCGGCATCGAACCCGGCAAAGTCGCTGCACTGATCCTGCGCGCCATCACCGCCGACCACCCGAAACCCCTGTACGCCACCGGTAGTCGCGCGCCCGTGGTGTTCCTGCTGCGCCGCCTGCTACCGGCCACGATCATCGAGAAAGTCGTCGCCAGAGCGCACGGCCTGCGCCGCTGAACCCGACACTGCTCGGCTCGTCGGCGAGCCTGGGTTCGAACGTGGTGTCGGAGGGATCGGGCTCGAGCCAGTTGTCGGTGGATCGGAGCTACTGCATCTCGGCCGCTAGACCCGCTCCGCCGCCCGCAAGAGCGAGCAGGGCAACCTGTGCGTTCCGGGCCAGCCCGACGTTGCGGAAATCCGATGCCGCGCGGGCGTCGAGTTGGGCGCGCACCGACGCTGTACCGGCCCCGGCAGGTCAAGGGCTGTCGGTAGGACAGGGGCTCGTACCGGCCGTCGGTAGTCGGCGGCTGTGCGCTAGCGTCGCAGGAATGCGGCTTCATGTGGGATGTGCGATGTGGACGCATTCCGCCTGGCGGCAACCGCCGGGAGAGCGGCTGCGTTCGTATGCGACCTGGTGCGATGCAGTGGAAGGCAACACCACCTTCTATGCGGTACCGGCGCGCAGCACCGTCGAGTCGTGGGCGAGGCAGACCGAACCGGATTTCCGGTTCGTGATCAAACTGCCGAAATCCATCACCCACGATCGCGGGCTGACCGGTATCGACGACGAGCTGCGCGTATTCGCCGAGGCCCTCGAACCCCTCGGCCCACGCAATCACGCGCTCTGGGTGCAGCTTCCTGCGTTGTTCGGTCCCACAGACCTGGGTGCGCTGGCCGGATTCCTACGCAAGCTGCCCCACGGTCAGCGGGTGGCGGTGGAGGTCCGGCACAGTGCTTTCTTCGCCGACGAGCGTGCCGCCGAGCAGCTGGAACGGGTATTGGGCCGCGTCGACGCCGAATGGATACCGTTCGACACCACAACGCTTTTCGCCGTCCCACCAACTACGGTCGCCGAACGTGAAGCCTGGGGTAAGAAGCCGCGCGTCCCCCGCCGGATGCGTGCCCTCACCGCTCACCCGATCGTCCGCTACCACGGGGTGGACGACACCGCACGCACCGTCGCGGGGTGGCAGCCGTGGGTCGGCGCGGTCGTGGACTGGCTGCGCGAGGGACGCTCGCCGACCGTCTTCATCCATACTCCCGACAATGCCGAAGCCCGGACATTCGCCCGCCGATTCCACGACGAGGTACGTGCCCGAGTCCCCGCCTTGCAACCGCTGCCGGAACCCGAAGCCAACGAACCGCTCACCCTGTTCTGACAAAACACGGCTCTTCCTGGTCAACGCTGTGAGGACGCGTACCGGCGCACGGTGGCGGGCATCGTGACGGCCAGAATCACCGCGATCCACAGCAACGTCGCCGCGATCGGATGCTGCAGCGGCCACGCCGCATCACCCGGCAATGCCCCCGGTGCTCCGAGTAACTTGCGCAGCGCGCCCACCACGTCGCTGACCGGGTTCCATTCCGCGATGCTCGACACTGGTGATTACCCGCACTTGGCAGCGCTTTCGACCGGTCCGGCGGTGGGGCAGTGGAACCGATGGATAACGATATTGTGTTCCGCGCTGGAATCGATGCGCTGCTGTCCGGTATCGCCGGAAGGCGATGACAGTTCAGCGGCGGAACGACAGGATTTGATCACCGTAGGAACTCAGCGGCTGCGCCTCGGCGGCCTGGCGGATACCGCTGGCGGGCAATTGAGTCAGCTTGGCGAACATGGTCGTATTGCCGAACGCAGCCCGCACCTGGGTTTCGGATGCATAGTCCGCGCCGTAGTCGGCGAGTTTGCCGAAATTCAAAGGCGCAAGGGGAGTGTCCAGTGGTGTCGGTTCGGCGGGGCGGCCGAGGGCGGCGTATTGGGTGGCCGCGCCCTGCTCGTACCAGCACAGTTCGTAGGCCATGTTCTCGATGGTGGTTACGCTCACCACGGGCCAATGCCGCGAAAGATACAGGGCGAGAGGGTTTTTGGCGACCGGGGTGAGTTCCCATTTCAGGCTGCGCACCGCGATCCAGCTGCCGGACAGTCGTTCGATCAGCACGATGTCGTCGCCGAGCCGGGGCGCGGTGTTCATCTGCGGTTCCGGGGTGCCCCAATGCGCTTTGTCCACGCCCTGGAAGGTGGAAAGGGATACCGGACGCGCGCCGTCGGCGACGTATGCGGCGATAACTGCTTCGCGCACCTGCTCGACAGCATTCGGGGACGAACAGTGCACGCTCAATGCCCCGAAGGAGGTGGCGATTTCGACGGGCCGAGCGGGTGGGTCGGGCATTGCGCCTGCGGCGAGCGGTTTGAGGCCGACCAGGGCGAGGCTCCAGTTGATTTCCTCGATGGTCGACAGGTCGCCGCCGCTTTGATAGAGGATCTGCTGCTGGGTCAGGTAGCCGGCCCGTTCCAGGCTGCGCACCTTCAGTTTCGCCAGCGCCGTGTAGGTCTTGTTGGTGAAACCGATTTCCTCGATACCGAGTTCGCGCAGCCGGGCGGTCATCGCAGGGGTGGTCAGTGCGGCGTAGCGCTCCCGGTACATGGCCAGGGCCTGTTTACGCTGTCTGCCGACCATGAGGGTGCGCAGCAGGGTGTTCAGGGTGGCGAGATATTTCTTGGATTGATCGGGATCGGCCGCGAACAGTGCGGCGCGGATACGCACGGCCTCGTCGGTTGCGGCGACTGCGGCTCCTGGGTCGAGGCGGCAC
The DNA here is from genome assembly GCF_002081715.1 of Nocardia donostiensis. Lineage (GTDB taxonomy): Bacteria > Actinomycetota > Actinomycetes > Mycobacteriales > Mycobacteriaceae > Nocardia > Nocardia donostiensis. Next base: position 79,139 of record NZ_MUKP01000009.1, read on the forward strand.
AGCCACACACCGCATTTGGACAGCCCGTCGGCGCAGACACCCGCGGCATGGGGATGCGAATGCGCCACCCGGGTATAGGCGTTGCAGGCGTCGCGGATGGTCGAGGTAGCCAGTTCCCGATGTCCGATCGTGCGCGCGGCCTGCTCCAGCAGTTTCAACGCATCCTGCACTTCGCCGGCGAAACGCGCGGAGACATGGCCTGCGGTGAGCCAGCGCAGCCGGATCATCACGGCCTCTTGGGCCGGTTCCAGCGCGCCCGCCGAACGGTCGCGGCCCGAGCGGTTCTCTCTGGTGGCCAGTAGTGCGCCGGCCAGCTCGTACAGCGACGACGCCAGTTGGAGTTCGTTCTCGGGCGAGCGGTCCATCGCCGCCCGCCGCTCGGCGGCCACCCGGCCCTCGATGGCGATCAGATCCATCGCGATCTCAACTCCCGCATCACCTTCCGCGTACGGTCGTCCGGCGGCCGTAATCGAGTAGTCGGGCAAAGTCTGCCATATGTCGCGGGCCTGCAGCACAGGGATCGGTCAGCCGGGCGGCTGCAGCTCATCGACGGGCCGGTTTCCTGGAATACCTATTGATCGTGCCGTTGTTTAGCGGTACATTGAACGATGTCGAGACGAGCTGCTTCTTGCCGAAGGAGCTATACGCCGAGCCGTCGCCGTCGATCCGGCGACGCGCTCCGAACGGGCCGCACCGGCCGCAGAGGAGTTTTCCGATGATTCGTATGCGCACCCGGCGGGCGCTCGCACGCACCGCCCTCGCCGCCGCCGTCGTGCTGGCGCCGGTGATCGCTTCCACCCCGGCGTCCGCGCAACCGGCCGCGCCCGCGCCTGCCGAAACCGCCCAGGCCGAGTTCGTGCACCGCGGCTGGGGCCATCACGGTTACGGGCACCACGGGTGGGGACATCACGGTTGGGGCCATGGCTGGGGCTACAACAGCTGGGGCTACCCGGGCTGGGGTTTCCTGGGCTGGGGCGGCTACGCGCCGTGGCCCGGCGGCGTGCGGGTCATCATGCCGCCGACCGGAAGCGCGTACTGACCACCCCGCCGGTAGGCCGGCCGGGGCAGTCGGCCGGCCACCGCACCTCTCATACCTGGCGCATATGCCCGGATCGGGCAGCGAAGGACGAGCGGAGCACGCTCCGCTGCGCAGACATCACCTTCCGGCGGCCCATCAGCACCGCTGCGAGGGTTGGGCTCACGGTAACCCCGTGCCGCCCGATGATGTCGCGGCTCAGCCCGCGCCGGCCGCGCTACCGCCGATACCCAGATACAGCAGGGTGAGCAGGAACAGGAACCATCCCGCCCCCTGCCAGATCGGCCAGTTCTTGCCGCGTCGCCACTGCCGGTAGGTCTGCACGAATGCACCGATACCGCCGAGGATCGTCACCGCCGAAGGACCGATCAGAATCGCCGCCTCCGACGGGTTGTCACACAGCAGCGAGTTCGCGTCGGCACAATGCGCTGCCGCCCAGAAGGCGGCGATCGCGAAAACGACCGCCGCCACGCCGAGCACGGTCAGCACATAGCGTGCGGCTCGCCGATAGGTGCCTTCATCGGACCAGCTTTTGCTGACGTCGTCGGCCATATACGCCCTCAGCTGCCCGCGGTCGCGCCCTGCGCCTGCACCCGATGCTTGCCCTCGGCGAACTCCTCGACGATCTTGGAGCAGAACGCAGGCAGGTCGTCGGGGCTGCGGCTGGAGACAAGGCCGTTGTCGGTGACAACTTCCTGATCGACCACGTCCCCACCTGCATTGCGGATATCGGTGCGCAGGCTGGGATAGGAAGTCAGCGTCCGTCCGCGCACCACATCGGCTTCCACCATCGTCCACGGCCCGTGACAGATCACGCCGACCGGTTTGCCGGTGGCGAAGAAATCCTTCACGAACCGCACAGCGTTCTTGTCCTGGCGCAACTTGTCGGGATTGGTGGTGCCGCCGGGCAGGATCAGCGCATCGAAATCGGCGGGAGTGCAATCGGCGACGACACTGTCCACCCGGAACGTATCGCCTTTCTCCACGTCATGGTTCATGGCCTGGATCTCGCCGGGCTGCAACGAGACGATTTTCGTCGTCGCGCCCGCGTCCTCGACCGCCGAGCGTGGCTGAACGAGCTCCACCTCCTCCACGCCATTGGTGGCGAGGATCGCGACCGTCTTTCCGGTCAAGGTTTGCTGTTGGCCCATCGTGTGTCTCCTTTCCGCGGTTACGCGCGTGAGGATGGACTCAACGGGGCGGATGCCCGGTGCGGCCGGGGCGAAACGTCAGTGGCGGCTCGGCGGGCTCCCCAGATGGACCACCTTGACGGTAGTCATCTCGTCGAGCAGTTCCGGCCCGTAGCCGAAACCGGTCCCGGAACGTCTACGCGGTTGAGCGGCGCCGCCCGGAGCTCCGCCGAATACCGAGTTCACTTTCACCGTCGCGACCGGCAGCTCCCGCCAAGCACGCTGCGCGTTGGCCATCGACGCGGTGAGGACCGTCGCGGCCAGGCCGTGATCATCGGTGCACGCTTCGGCCAGACCCTCGGAGAAATCGTCCACCGTACGCACCGGCGCGACCGGACCGAAGGTTTCTTCCCGCATCACCCGCATCCCCGGCTGGCATTCGGCGAGCACAGTCGCCGGATACACGGGATCTTCACCGTCCGGGATATGCCCGCCCACCAGCACTTTCGCACCATTGTCGATGGCGTCGCAGACGTGGTCGTGCACCTGTGCGCGCTGCCGGGCGTCGACCAGCGGTTGCGGATCGAGATTCCAGCGCCGTGCCTGCTCGCATAGGGCGGCAAGGAACGGGTCGGCGATCTGTTCGGGCACATAGATCCGCTCCACCGACACGCAGATCTGACCGGCATTGGCGAATGCGCCGAGCGCGGCCTGTTCGGCGGCCCACACCGGATCCACATCGGCGTCGATCACCAGCGGATCGTTGCCGCCGTTCTCCAACAGCACCTTGGTCCCGGTGCGGGCCGCTGCTGCCGCGATCCGGCGACCGGTGGCGCAACCGCCGACATGGGCGATCACATCGATACCCGGGGAGGTGGCCAACAGGGCGCCGACATCACCCGCCCCGGAAACAGTGCACACAACATCCTGCGGGAAACAGCCGGCGAGCAGTTCTCCCAGCAGCATCCCGGTGCGGGGGCAGCGCTCACTCGGCTTGTGCACCACCGTGTTGCCCGTGGCCAGGGCGGCGCCGAGCAGCCCGCACGCGATAGCGACCGGATCGTTCCACGGCGTCAACGCGACAACCAGCCCCCGCGGCTCGTGCACCATGAAGTCGGTTGCCTCGTATTCGCCGTGCAGTGACCGGCCCCGATGCACCGGGCCGAGCTCGGCGTACTGGGCCAGTGTCCCAGCTCCCGTCAACACGGCCTCGCGCCCCGACTCCCGCGGCCGCCCGGTTTCGTGTTCCAGGACGGCGGCCAGCTCGTCGGCGTATTCCCGCACCACCGTGGCCGCCCGATGCAGGGCAGCGCCCCGCTCGGCGGCCGGAACCGCCGCCCAGCCCGGTTGCGCGGCCCGCGCCGCCCGCAGCGTTTCCTCCAGCTGGTCCGCGGTTGCCGGGATGGGTGGGCGGGATCCGTCGACGAGGCTCGACATATCGGTGGGAGCACCGCTGATATCGGTCGTATCGGTCATGGCTGCCGGTTACCCGGCTTCGTGCAGCAAAACATGACCCACCGCATCCGTCGGCCCCGGCACTGTTTCCCCAGGACAGCGCCGGGTAGGGCGAGCGGAGAACGTAGCTGCGGAAGGAGACCCCATGACGTCGTCGACCGAGGACACCGGCAGCGGCCCCTACAATCCGGACGAAGACCCGGACGCCGACCCCGGCATGATCCAGCCCGAACGCTTACGACCGCAGCCGGACCAGGCCGAAGGGGAGGACGAGGACTCCGAAGACTCCGAGGACTTCTCAGCCGAGTGAGCTGAACGAGCCGAACGAGCTAGCCGAATGAGCCATGGGAACCGACACCACCTTCCCATCCGGGAGAGTTATAGCGGCTCGCGCGAGCAACCATGACGTAACAAAATGTCTTTCGATGTCAGCGCGAGTCAGACTGTTGGTGTCGGCCGAGCTGCCATCCGGTCCGGCCTGACTGCTGCGACGACAAGCAGGAGACATCGGTGAGCCAGACCCCGAAGATAGACGTGGGCGAACTGCGCACGTTGGTGTCGACGCTGGAACAGCTGATCACCGACGCCTCCCGAGTCGCCGCCGAGCTGAAGACCGCCATTGCGGCCGCCGAGGCGTACTCCGGGCAGGCCGTCCCCGCCGACGCGTCGTCGCTTCCGGCGCAAGCGAAACCCACGAACCACCACGCGGTCTCGACCGGAAACCGAAGCGCGCGCGACCGCCCAGCACAGGGCTCGGCCGCCGAGCGTAAGCCGACGCCCACCCCATGGGCGCGCAAACGAGCGAGCGCACCCGCATCGGCGTCGACCGCCGCGCTCGACATAGCAGCCCCCGCTACACCCGCATCAGCGGTCGCATCCCCTGCACCGCGCACGGTGCCGACCGTTGAACCAGCACCCCATCCGGTATCCCCGCCACCGTCGGTGGCGCCACCACCGCCTCCGGCTGCCGTGCGAACAGCAGAGCCTTCGCAAGCATCAGCCGTGCCGCGTTCAGCCGACCCGCCACCCGATTCCCTGCTTGCTGAGGCGGCTCGCGGAGTGGTCGGGGCGTCGTCGCGTGAGGCGCGCTCCGTCTCGATGCCGGTTGAGTCACCCGGTCCTTCTGCGGCTGTCTCGGAAACAGGGGACTTGGCGCAAGAGTCGACTGTGTTGCATCCGGTCGACTCGCCGCCCGTTTCCCAGTTGGCTGAGGAGTCTCGCGGAGCGGTCGGGGCGTTACGTGAGGGACGCTTCGTGTCGGGGCCGGTTGAGTCGCCCGACCTGCCTGAGGCTGTCTCGAAGGCGGTCGACCTGGCACCTGACTCTCCAGTATCGGGCCGGAATGGCACGACGCATGAGCCTTTGACGGCTGGAGCGCAGGGCAGCGCGGCCGGGACACCGTCGCGTGAGAGGGGGTCGGAGTCGAGGCCGGTCGAATCGTCAGGCCTGCCTGCGGCTGTCTCGGGGGCGGTCGATCTGCCACCTGAGCTCGGGGTGCCGGCTCAGGACGGCCCGACGCCTGAATCGCTATCAGCTGGAGCGCAAGGGGGAGCGACGGAGCCACTGTCGTGTGAGGCACAGGAGGTCGAGACGGCGCCTGTGCTTCCGGCTGATGTGGCCTCTGCCCCGGCGGCGCCGAGTCCGGCGGACCCGCCGCCTGGGTCGCTGTTGATCGAAGCAAAGGGCGGTGCGGCCGACACGGTGTCGAGTGAGTCGCAGCCAGTATCGACGGATGCCGAGGCCGATTCTGCGACTTCGGCTGATCTCTCACCCACCTCGGCGGGATCGGGTCCGGTTGGCCCGTCGTCCGAACCACTGCCGACCGGAGCGCAACGCGAAGTGCCAGGGGCGCCGGGTGAGCCACCAGCCGGGTCGCGGTCGAACGAGTTGCGGCCCGAGCTGCCGGGTGTGGGGCGGTTGCGCGGGGAACGAGGTGGGGTGTTGGGTGGGATGGAGTCGGGCGCGTTGCCGCCTGGGGCGCCGCTGGCGAGACCATCGGCAGGGTCTCCGCCCGAGCCGGTGCCCGGTCCGCGGCCGACTGAGGTGCCGTTTGTGCCGTCGTCCGAGTCGTCGGTATCGTCCGAACCGTTGCTGGTGTCGCAGTGGATCGCGGCACCGTCTGTTTCCTCGTCGGACGTGCCTGCGCCGCCGAAGCCGGCCGGGTTGGTGCCTGTGCCGACATCGGTTGAGACGCCCGCGTCGCCGACCGTGTCCGAGCCGGTGATGTCAGCCGCCCAACCATCGGCCGCGGAACCGCCGGTTTCGCCTCCTGGTCCTTCGCCTTCGGAAGCTGCACCCCTTCCGCAGCGGGCCGGACACACAACCGATTCCGAAGCGACTCGGATCCTGAGGGATATGGCCGCCAGACATGGCCTGGAAACCCGCGGATTCGAGGCGGCGGCTGTCGATGCGGGTACTGCCCGCGAGATCGTCACTGCCCTGGACGATCTGCTCATGAAGTACACGATCCCGCTGCACGGTATCGAGGTCGCCGAACAACGGGAGGACACGATTCGCCGGGAGCGTAAGAAACCGGTGGACCCGGAACGGACAGGCCGTCCTCCGGTCTGGTTGACCCTGGAACGGGCGGAGTTGGCGAACCCGAGCGCGACGGGCGGGCCCGGCCAGGGGGAAACCAGAAGACGGTTCCGGAGACGCGGTTCCGCCGAACGACCGGTGTATGCGGCGGTAGCGCGCGCATTCGCCGCCGCCCTCGACGAGGCGGGTGGATACCGAGCACGCCAGGAAGCGTGGCGAACCCTGATGGCTGATTCTCTGCGCGGTGGCGCGAACATCGATAGCGGCCTGCTGGACCCTCGTCACGCATTGATCGAAGGCTTCGTTGAAGTGGAGTTGCGCGGTAAGCGCGCGGGAGGGTCAGCGAAAGCGCTGCACGAAGTGCTGGTGAAGATAGCGCGAGCCGAACCCGAAGAGTCGACGGCCTGACCCAGGATCGGCTCGGCGAACTGGCAGGCGTGTCCCGCCAGCTCATCAGCCGGATTCGAAGCGGTGAGGAGACCGGAAACCCGGCTCAGAAGGGCCCGCACCCCGGCAGGTAGGTTGCCGCATCGCCCGCGCTGAGGGTTCCGTAGGTGAGGAGCGTGTTGAGGATGCAGACCGGGTTGCCGAAGTAACCGGCCGAGCCGGAGGAAGCCGAACCGGTATCGGCGGCTGCGATCGTAGCCGCTCCCATTGTCAGCCCTGCGGCCGCTATCGCCACGAACGTGCCACGCCTCAAGTTCGACATCAATGTTCCCTTCACTTTTCAACAACCTGCCCGGCAAATGTATGGGTAGGCGCAGCCGAACGGTTGCCCCCAATTTCTCTGCCACGACCGTGGGCGTATAGCAGGCGAGACGGTGTCGGCCGGGCGCTGGCTGACAGGGCACCGGGGCCGGTTGGTCGATAGCGGTCCGTTGACTTCCGTCGGTGTCAATTCACGGGGTCCCGTCAGACGGACTCACCGCAGTGCGACCTTCGCGCCACCCGAGAACACCGAGTCGTGCAGCTGTAGTGCGGCGGGCACGGTGCCGGCCGGTACATCGAAGACGATGGTGACTGCGATGGAGTTTCCCGGGTTGATCGGGGTGGACAGGTGGTCGTTGACGTTCAGCTCGGCCATGGTGTCGTTCTCGTACCGGCGACCCTGATCGTCGAAGAGCTTCTGATTGCTGCTGAAGTAGGTCTGCGGCTTGTCGCCGATGTTGGTCACGGTGACGTGGACGAGGATGTAACGGCCTTGTGCGGTCGACTGCAGATACGGGTTGTCGCCGACAGTCTGCACGGGCGGTTCCACTGCGGTGACGGTGAATTCGAACTTCCCGTCGCGGACGGAAGTACCGGCGGGCGCGGTGTCTGACTTCTCCTCGGCAGGCTGGCCCGGTTCGGGATGTGCCGCGGAGGTGAAGGTCGCGTCGCTGTCGGAAGCATTGTCGGCAGCAATACCGACGATCCCGAAACATCCGCCGCACAGCAGGATGATGGCGCCGATGAGGATCCACGGCCAGACGGGCATCTTGCGCTTCGGCGGGATCGAGGGGTGGAACGGTTGGGGGTAGGGCTGAGGACCGGACTGATAGGTCATGGTGCTTCCTGGGTGTTTCTGCCCGTGCCCGGCAAGACCGCCGGGCACGGCGAAGCGGCTGAGATCAGGGGGTGTACGACTCGTGCAGCCAGGTGCAGCCGTCGACGGTGATGACGTCACCCTCGTCGAGCCGCACGTACGAAGGGCCTTCGTACACCTGGATGTCGATGAGCTCGGAGGAGGCGGCGCCCTTGTACGGCAGCCACTCGATAAAGCAGTAGCCGTAGTCTTCCGAGTTGGGGCCGGTCGTGTGGTACAGGCCGGCCAGCACGTCTTCTCCGACGACCTGGGTGCCCTCGTCGAGCCAGGTGCGGGGCCCGGCGTGTGCGGTGCCGGCCGCGACGACGGCCGCGACGGTGGTGCTGATGAGCACGGTGAGAGTTCTACGAATCATGGTGATCGGGTCCTTGTGTCAGACGGGTTGTCACGATTGGTGCCACGGGCAGTACGCGTCGATCGCGGCGTGCAGGAAGGTGTACGGGTAGTCGACGGCATCGCTCGAGCTCTCCGCCAGGTAGATCCGGTTGCGAGCCGAATTGCCATAGGTGTCGAGGTATCCGCACTGGCGGTGTGCGAGCCCGATGGCGGCATCCTGGACGCTGTAGCTCTCCTCGTCGTAGTAGCTGTCGCGCAGGAACTGCCGATCAGCGGCGCTGCGCTGAGGGCCTGCACTGCCGGAGGACGAGCCGGATCCCGCGCTGCCACTGGCAGATCCGGAGTCGAACGGTGCGGCGGTAGCGATCTGCGTTGCCCCGGTCATAACCGAGACGGCAGTGCCGACGGCGAGTGCGGATGCGATGAGCCGAGTGCGAGTGAACATAGTTCTCCTGAGTGAAGGCCACCGTGATCGGTGGCATGCTGGGTTGGCGGCTAGGCTGAAAGTTGCGGTAGCCGTTGTTGTTTGCGTTGGGTTTGGCCGCCCCACCTGGCTGCTGAACATCTTGATCACATTGCGTGAGACCAGTCGAGATGCCAGACCGATAAGGGCGTTTATCACTGCCCGTGCTAACGGGCGCAAAACCGTTAGTACGGTGGGTGCTTCAGAATCGTTGACCGGCCTCGGTTGTGCGGTTGTCTACCTGACTTCGCAGTTGCTGGCTGGTCAGGTGCCACCCTCGGCAGATGGGGCACAGATACACCCGCTGTTCTCGCCGGCGCGGATCGTCACGATCCATTCCGGCTAACGCGAGATCGGCCTCCTCGAAGCTGAAGTAGGTCAGCTTCCCGGACTGGCAGCGCGCCACTCGGACGAGCGGCGGCAACTTCGCTAGCTCGTCGCCGTGCCGCAGTGTCAGCTCGCGATGCCGCTCGACTCGGCGGGGCCGGCGGCTGTGGCCTCGGCACTGGCGGTGTTCTCGGTTTCTGCTCATGGTGACCTCCCTCCGCTGGGGTGTGCTTCGAGCTAAACCCTGACGAAGGGAGCAGTGATTGGATATGTCGACTGCCGATAAGGGGCCTTATCGGTAAATTCTGACAAGATTGCCAACCCCGGTCGTACTGTCAGACCTGCCAATCGAACGAGGATGTGGGGCGAGATGGACGAACCGACGAGCGAACCGACATTGACCATGCAGGACATCGCTGACCTGGCCAAGGTGCAGCGCCCGGTCGTGTCGATGTGGCGTCGACGCACGAAGGTTCGCGGAATGATCATCCCGTTTCCTGCCGCGGTCGAACGCGTGGACGGTATCGAGCGCTTTCGCCGCGACGAGATCATCGAATGGCTGGAGCTCACCGGGCGCGGGAACAACTCGGAGCATCGGCTGGACGCGCCGGCCGTGAGCGTTCCCGACGCATTCGAGCTCGAATCCTTGGTCGCGTTGCTGTGCCTGCAGGTGTGCACCGGTCGCGAACTGGCCGCTCTGTCGGATGCCGAGTGCGTCGAGCTGGCGCGAGAGGTCGATGTCGACGATCGTGTGCTCTCGCGTGAGCTGGCCGCGCTCACCGATGGGATCTCGGCCCGCACATACATCGACGAGCTTGTCGAATCCGCCTTCGGTCCGGCCGACGCGCTCGACCGGCTGGAGAGCGGGCGAGCCGGCCGGGCGATGGCGTCGCGTGACCTGTCTGCGGCTGCCCTGGAAATCTTCGGCCTGATCGTGCGCACCTGCGGCGATTTCCTGAACCCCGACGGCGTCACCCTGGTCTCAGCGGGCGAGGCGCCGGCGCTCATCCTCGCCGTGACCGGCAACCACATGAGTTTGGCCGTCACCGGTGATTCCGACAGCGCACGCGCACTGCGTCGCCGCGCCACCATCCGCGAAGTCGACATGGTCCCCGAACCGCCCCGGCAGCGGGTGCGCATTGTGTCGGTGATCGGTATGGAACCGGATCAGGCATTGGAAATCGTTGACGGCGCCCTGCTGGATCTCGAACCAGACGAGATCGCCGTAGTGATCGGATCTGCCGCCACACTGTGCGACAACCTGCGCGGGAACCGGGAACAGAAACGCGCACAGACGCTGCGCCTCGGGAACCTCGCGCTGGCATTGCGTTTACCGCGCGGGCTGTGGCGCGAAGCGCATCGACAGGCGCTCGGTGTGTGGGTATGCCGAGGCGGAGCCGAGTTGAAGCATCCGTTGCTCGCGGATCTGGGCGTCGCACCGCTGCACGCGCTCGACACCGACGGCTTCGCTGCCGATATCGTCGGCGCGCTCAGTCAGTCCGATCGCCGGGCGTACCGGTATGCCCGCGTCCATCCCCTCGCGGACATCCTGGCGGGCGGCACCGTTGTTCCCCAGGGAGTATGCGCTGACCGGCTCCGCACCGCCGATCCGGCGACCGACATCGATCGGATCCACGCCGCAACCCTGGTAACCGCAGAGCCCCTGGAACCCTTCGACGTGCTGGTCACCCCTGCGCGCGGGGTGCTAGAGCTGCGTCGCCGCTCGCTGGGGGAGTTGGAGCAACGCAAGCTGCTGCGTCTGCATCGGGGGCGGCGAATAGATGTCGGGAAGGCCGTAGCCGGCGGCACCGTGCCGGTACTGTCCGCGGACCGGTCCACCGACGGCATATTGCTCGATCCGTTCGATGTCGAGAGCGACTACGGTCGAGCGGTGCGAACGATGCCGGGTGATGTCGTGTTCCAGGAGCACCCGCGTCCGAGAGCTCGGGTCGACGAGGTGGGTGGTGGTCTGATCGCGACGCCTTCGCGCGTCCTGCGATTGGCCCCCGAGGTCGGTATCGGCCCCCGCGCGCTGGCCGCGCTGATCAATCAACTGCCCAGCCACCAGCACGAATGGAAGTCGTGGACGGTGCCGATGCTGCACAGGGACGAGGTCGAGCGACTCGAGGAAGTCCTCGTCGGTGCCGCCGGGTATGAGTATGAGTTGTCCCGCCGATTGGAGGCCGCCGCTGCACTGCAGCGCGCCCTCATCGACGGGATCGGTGCAGGCACGGTAAGCCTCCGTGCCACAGCGAAGGTTTTGTGATGATAGGTGGAAGGAGCCCCCGGGTGCCCTCGAGGAAGAAGCAGGAGCCGTCGACGCCGTCGACGATGAAGGAGCTCAAGGACACGCTGTGGAAGGCGGCCGACAAGCTCCGCGGTTCGCTGTCGGCGAGCCAGTACAAAGAGGTGATCCTCGGGCTGGTGTTCCTGAAGTACGTGTCGGACGCGTTCGACGAGCGACGTGCGGCCATCCGCGAGGAACTCGCCGCCGAGGGGATGGACGACGAGCAGATCGAGCAGCTCATCGACGATCCTGAGGAGTACCAAGGCTACGGAGTCTTCCTCGTTCCGCCCGCTGCGCGCTGGCAGTTCCTCGCTGAGAACGCCAAGGGGCTGCCCGCGAGCGAGACGTCCCCGGCCAAGCCGATCGGGCAGCTGATCGATGAGGCGATGGATGCGGTCATGAAGGCTAACGAGTCTCTCGCCGGGACCCTGCCGCGGCACTACAACAAAGACAACATCGACCAACGGCGGCTCGGCGAACTGATCGACCTGTTCAACAGTGCGCGCTTCAGTCGTCAGGGGGAGCACAAGGCGCGCGACCTGATGGGCGAGGTGTACGAGTACTTCCTGGGCAACTTTGCCCGCGCGGAAGGGAAGCGCGGCGGCGAGTTCTTCACGCCGCCCAGCGTGGTGAAGACGATTGTCGAGGTTCTCGAACCGACCAAAGGGCGGATCTATGACCCATGCTGTGGGTCCGGGGGCATGTTCGTCCAGTCTGAAAAGTTCATCTGGGACCACAACGGGGACCCGCAGGATATTGCGGTCTATGGGCAGGAAGCCATCGAGGAGACGTGGCGTCTGGCAAAGATGAACCTCGCGATCCACGGGATCGACAACAAAGGCCTGGGAGCGCGCTGGGGCGACACGTTTGCGCGTGACCAGCACGCCGATGTCCGGATGGATTACGTGATGACGAATCCGCCGTTCAACATCAAGGATTGGAGTCGGAACACCGACGATCCCCGGTGGGTATACGGTGTACCACCTGCCAACAACGCCAACTATGCGTGGATTCAGCACGTACTATTCAAGTTGGCACCGGGGGGTAGCGCGGGCGTTGTGATGGCCAACGGATCGATGTCGTCGAACTCCAACGGAGAGGGCGACATTCGTGCGCGAATTGTTGAAGCGGACCTTGTTTCCTGTATGGTAGCGATGCCTACCCAGCTCTTTCGATCGACCGGTATCCCAGTATGTGTATGGTTCTTTTCAAAGGAGAAGGGGCCCGGGCAGGGGGGCGCAATCGACCGGACGGAAGAAGTTCTCTTCATCGATGCCCGCGATCTCGGATATATGGTGGACCGTGCCGAACGTGCGTTGTCCGATGAGGACATATCGAGGATTGCTGACACGTATCACGCGTGGAGAGGCACTGGCTCCGCGGCACAGAAACAGGTGACATATGCCGACGTGCCAGGGTTCTGCCGATCAGTACCGATTTCTGAAATCAAAGCTGCCGACTACGTATTAACACCGGGGCGGTATGTTGGTGCGCCGGAGGCGCCAACCGACGATGAGCCAATCGATATGAAGATCTCAAGGCTTAGGAATTCGCTTCTGCACGCATTTGATGAGTCCTCGAAGCTTGAGTCCTTGGTGCGGCGGCAGTTGGAACGTATCGATGGATGAGATGTTGCACACCACCTTCGGGAATCTCGGGGAAATTTATGATGGTCCGCATGCGACTCCGACCAGGCTGGCCTCTGGTCCATACTTCCTGAACATCGCCAGCCTGAAATCCGGGAGGCTCGACCTGGACGCCTCCGATCACGTTTCCGAGGAAGACTTCAAGCACTGGACTAGGCGTGTCACCCCGGAGCCTGGCGATCTTCTGTTTTCCTATGAGACGCGGATCGGTGAGGCGGCGTTGATGCCCGAGGGAGTCAGGGCCTGTCTCGGTCGACGCATGGCATTGTTGCGTCCGGACAGGGCGATCGTCGATCCCAGGTTCCTGCTCTATTACTACCTGGGGCCCCAGTTTCAGCGGATCGTCGCGCAAAACACTATCCATGGAGCAACCGTTCCGCGCATCGGGCTATCGACAATGCCGCATTGGCCTGTCATCATACCGAATTTGACCCAGCAGCGGGCGATTGCGGAGGTGTTGGGGGCGCTAGACGACAAGATAGCTGCTAATAGTCGCTTGATCTATATCGGTGACCAACTATCCAGCGCTGAAGTCCAACGTGCTGTCGCCGATGGTCCAGTAGTCAGACTTGGGGACATTCTCGTTCTCAACTACGGAAAAGCGCTGCCTCGGGCGAAGCGCATTCCAGGCGAGGTCGTTGTTTACGGTAGTGGGGGGGAGAGTGGCACGCATATAAGGGCGCTCGTTGAACATTCGGGAATCATTGTTGGGCGAAAGGGGACGGTTGGTGCTGTGTACTGGTCGAACGGGCCCCACTATCCCATTGATACGACGTTCTATGTCACTCCATTAATCGTAGGCGTGGATCCTGTCCTCTACTATGTATTGCGTGGCTCGGGTCTGGCGAATCTAAACTCGGACTCGGCCGTCCCTGGGCTTAACCGGGATGAGGCGTATGCCCAGTCGGTCCGTATTCCGGAGCGGCAAGTGCTACTGGAGCTAAGCGCTGTTGTCCGACAACGGCTCGATTGGATGGACAGCGTACGTCGGGAGACCGCGAGGTTGGCCCAAACCCGCGACGAACTCCTCCCCCTACTCATGTCCGGAAAGCTCCGTGTCAAAGACGCCGAGCAGATAGTAGAAGAGATTGCCTGATGGTCGTTAGAGCTGGTGTCAGCGAAGCCGATTGGGAGAGTATCGCGCTCGAGGAGTTGGCCGAGAACGAGTGGCGGCCGCTGACGGGTGTCGATATCGCTCCGGGTAGTGAGCTGGGGCGTCCGGGGTGGGATGAGATCGTGCTGCCGGGGCGGATGCTGGCGAAGATGCGGGAGTTGAATCCGCAGGTTCCGCCGGAGTATCTGGAGCAGGCTCGCGCGGAGATCATTGCGCCCAAGTCGCAGGATGCGCTGGCGGAGAATCTGCGGCTGCACGAGATCTGTGTGCACGGCTATCGCGGCATCAGCTACATCGACCATCAAGGGGTGGAGCAGAATCCGACGATCCGGCTGGTGAGCGCCCGGGTCGAGGAGAACGAGCTACTGGCGGTCAGTCAGGTGACGATCCGTTCGCGGGAGGTGGAGCGCCGCTTCGACATCGTGCTCTATCTGAACGGTATGCCGGTCGGCATCATGGAGTTGAAGAAGGCGGGCGCTGCTGCCGCGGATCTCGCTTCGGCGCACGCCCAGCTGGGCACCTATCTGCGTGAGTTCCCGATGGCGTTCCGGTTCGCCGTGCTCACGGTGATCAGCGACGGCCGAGCCGCGCTGTACGGCACACCGTTTACCCCGTTGAACCACTATGCGCCGTGGAATGTCGACGATGATGGCAGGCCGGTGAAGCGGGGTGAGGCCCGCGACGACGAGCACATCGGCGTCGAGCTGGAGTTCCTGATCGACGGTCTGCTGCAGTCCGAGCGCTTCTTGCAGATACGGCAGAACTTCGTCGCGTTCGACAGCACGGGCGACGGCCTGGTGAAACGAATCGCCAAGCCGCACCAGTACTTCGCGGTGACAAAGGCGGTCGGCTGCACAGTGTCAGCGGTGGAGAGCGACGGTAAGGCCGGCGTCGTCTGGCATACCCAGGGGTCGGGCAAGTCCATGGAGATGGAGCTGTACGCCCACCTGGTCAGCAAGCAACCGCGGCTCAAGAACCCGACGATCTTGCTGGTCACCGACCGCACCGAACTCGACGGTCAGCTCTTCCAAACCTTCGACAAGTCGATGCTGCTGGCGGAGAAGCCGGTTCAGGTGATGTCGCGGGCCGAGCTGCGTTCGGCCCTGAGCGACCGGACCACGGGCGGTATTTACTTCACGACGCTGCAGAAGTTCGGCTTGTCCAAGGCCGAGAAGGACGCGGGTCTCGAGCATCCGCTGCTGACCGACCGGCGCAATGTGATCGTCGTGGTCGACGAGGCACATCGAAGCCACTACGACGACCTCGACGGTTATGCGCGGCACCTGAAGGACGCGCTGCCCAACGCCACCCTGATCGCCTTCACCGGCACGCCCATCTCGTTCGAGGATCGCAATACTCGCAAGGTCTTCGGCGACTACATCGACATCTACGACCTCACTCGCGCTGTCGACGACGGCGCCACCGTTCGGGTGATCTTCGAGCCGCGCCTACCCGAGGTGAAGGTCGTCGATGGAGTCACCGACCAGGACATCGACAACGCTGCCGACGAAGCTGTTCTCGGGCTCGATGATGTGGAGCGCGCACGGGTCGAGCAATCGGTGGCCGTCATCAACGCTCTGTACGGTGCGCCGGCGCGGCTGAAAAAGGTCGCCAAAGACATTGTCGAGCACTGGAAGATCCGATCCGAGGAGATGACGAAGTTCATCGGCGGGCCCGGCAAGGCGATGATCGTGGGCGGCACACGTGAGATCTGTGCGGCCCTGTACGACGAGATCGTCGCCCTCGAACCGACCTGGCACGATGACGCGCTCGACAAAGGTGTCATCAAGGTCGTGTACTCCGGCAGCGCCAAGGACAAGGAGCCGGTGAGCAAACACGTCCGGCGCGATGGGGACAACAAGAAGATCCAGGCCCGGCTCAAGAACCCGGACGACCCGCTCCAGTTCGTCATCGTCAAAGACATGCTGCTGACCGGGTTCGATGCACCCCCATTGCACACCCTGTATCTGGATCGCCCCCTGAAGGGCGCGCTGCTGATGCAGACCTTGGCCCGAGTGAACCGCACGTTCGAGGGCAAGCAAGACGGTCTGGTCGTCGCATACGCACCTCTTGCAGAGAATCTCGAGAAGGCTCTCCAGGAGTACACCGTCTCCGACCAGGAGCAGCGGCCCGTCGGCAAGAACACCAAGGAAATGGTGGCGCTGACCGTCCAACTGCTCGATGCGCTGGACCAGATGTGCGCCGGATACCCCTGGCGCGCGAAGCTGGACACCGGCGCACGCAGCTGGGTTCGCGCAGTTGTCGGGATGACCGAATACCTCCGCTCGGCGAGTACACCGGGTAACCAGGTCCCGGATGGTACAGAGAAGCTCTCGGATCGATTCCGAACACTCGCAAACCAGCTCGCACGCGCATGGGCGGTGTGCTCCGGTTCGGAAACCCTCGCGAGCGACCGCCCCCGGGCCAAGTTCTACGAAGAAGTCCGGGTCTGGATGGCCAAGTATGATGCCGAACAGCGTAAGGCCGAAGGACGCCCGGTCCCGGCGGAGATCCAGCGCATGCTGGCGGCGCTCGTCGCCGAGACGACCGGCTCGGGCGAGATCGTCGACATCTACGCAGCGGCCGGCCTCCCGAAGCCCTCGTTGACCGACCTGACCCCCGAATTCGAGATGCAGGCACGGGAAGCGGAAAACCCGCACCTCGCGATCGAGGCACTGCGCGCGTTGCTCACCGAGGAAGTGAACCGCAGCACCCGCAACAACCTGGTCCGCCAGCGCGCCTTCTCCGAACGCATCCGCACGTTGATGAACAAATACACCAACCAGCAACTCACCTCTGCCGAGGTGATCGCGGAGCTGATCGCACTCGCACGCGAAGCAGCCGCCGAACGCGACCGCGGCAACCAGTTCACCCCCGCGCTCTCCGAGGACGAACTCGCCTTCTTCGACGCGGTCTGCGAAAACGAATCCGCTGTCGAATCCATGGGCGACGACGTGCTCGGACACATCGCGCGCGACCTGGTCAAGGTCATGCGCCGAGACGTCAAGACCGACTGGACCGTCCGCGACGATGTCCGCGCCAAGCTCCGATCATCGATCAAACGGCTGTTGATCAAGTACAAGTACCCGCCGGACAAGCAGCCCGAAGCGATCCGCCTGGTGATCGAGCAGATGGAGGCGATGGCGCCGCGGTATGCGGAGGAACAGCGGTCCGGCGCGGCGTGATCGGGTGATCTATCGCCCCCGGTCGCGTTCATCATTGTCGCCTACGGCTTCCGGTGGGCGTTCGGGTCACCGCCCCTCGGCCGCAATCCGCGCGATCTCTGGGGCGATGTCGCGTTCGATCAGCCGCTGGCCGGCTCGCTCTACCGCGAGCTGTGCAGCCGTCTTGGCACCTGGTGCCGCGGGACAGCTGACGCAGTCTTCCGACCGGGAAGAACTACCAACAGAACCGGTAGTCGCCGTGATACTCGCATTCTTCCTGGTATTCCCACTGATCCGGGACATCGGAATTGGGCACAGCGGCGCCGGCAGCGCCTCCGATCGCCATGCCGCCGAGCACTCCGACAATCAAGCCGATGGGCAACGAGATCGGGAGCAGCAGCCCCATCCCGGCGATGCCGATCACGATCCCGACGACGGCACCGGCGAGACCACCGATCAACCCGCCGATCCCGATACCCGCCTCGATACTGCGCTGTTTCGGAGAAGTCTTGCGCCAGTAGCCGATTTCCTGCGCGGAGACATCGGCCACGAGTTTCGTGCCGTTGGCTTCGACGCGGGGCGCCAAGGTCACCACGTGCTCACCGATCGGCAACGCTCGGGGGATGCTGGCGATTGAGGTGCCGTCCTCGCCGACGACCTCGATGGCATCCTCGCTGACTCGGAAGGTGCCACCGGTGATATCGGCGGCAAGTGTGTGTTCGTCACGCTGTACGATATAGCTGACACCTCGGTCGACGCCTTCCGCCCGTTCTGGGATATCGGACACGACGTCGGTGGAAATCGGTGGCGGGGCCGCGAAGGCGGTGTTCTCGATCAGGCCGATGGCGGCGATCGCGAGAGCGGTGGCGGTGGCGAACTTTTTGATTCGCATAGGGGGCTTTGTCTCCTCGAGTGTTTGTTCAGTGGCGGTAGTGGCCGAAGTGCGGCCGAATGCGCTCAGTGGGAAACGCTGATCCGGTAGCGTGTGCAGGTGACTAGACCAGAGGAAGTTCGGCGGCGTCGAAATCCGCAGTGATAAGACCGTTTATCTGCGCGGGCTGTAACGGATCCCGGACGCTATGCGGCCGATACACCGGTGATGTGGATGTAGCCAGAGGGCCAGCAATGCCCGCATCGGCCGCTCGCCCTCCGGTCGGCTCAAGCAGCTCCGGTTGCGGCCATACTCTTTTCGGACGCGACGACGCCGAGCGCGGTGAGCGCGGCTGTCAGCAGCCGCTCGATACCTGTGCTGACTGCATTGCATTCGTTTTCGATGCTCTGAGCCTGCTTGTGGATCTGGGTGGCCGACTTTTTGATCTTGTCGATGCCGTTGAGTTGTTGAAGGGCTTCGTGGATCTTCTCTTCGGCCGTCATGATTTGTTCGTCGTCGGAGCGCGATATCGCGGCAAGCGCACCGGTTCGCAGCAGCAGGACAACGGTGCGCAACAGGTCGAGGTCATCGGCCGCGGGATCGAACACGAGCACGATCCGGCGCGACCCGAATACGCGGATCGCATGGCCGGCGTTCTGCTGCCGGGTGCGGACAAGTCCGAGCGCGGCCTGGGCGTCACGATTGCGTTCGGCTTCATCGAGATAGGCGTTCCAATCCTTCCGGGACGAGTCCGACATCTCCACCACGACGTTCGCCGAGCCGCCCGCAATACGGAGCACACCATCGCCCTTGCGGGAGTTGGCGACCTGCCCGGTCACACCACTGGTGTCGATGTACTCGTCGCCCAGACCCGTCGCGAGTTCGGTCAACAGCGCATGCAGCGGATCGGCGTAGGTGTTGCCCTTGAGCGGAGTCACCGTCGCCACGCTCTGCTTGGCCGCGCGAATCTGCAGCTCTCGCGTGAGTTCGTCGAACTTGCTTGTGAGCTCGACGTGTTGCCGGTCGATATGCTCAGCCAGCTGCTGCTGGCGCCGGTGCAGCTCGGTAGCGTGCTTGGCCATCGGCGACGACTCATCGCTCATGTCGAACTGCTTTGCCGCGGTCGAGATCAGTTCAGCAGTCCCGGTCTTGACCTTGGCATCGAGATCGGCGCTGAATCGGTCGAGCAGTGGGCCGATGCGATCGAGCAGCTCGGGGCTGTCGCCCCCGAAGAGCCGGCGAAGCTCGTTGGCCATGTCCTCCTTCGCCGCGGTGACAGTGTCGATGAACGTGCGCCGGCCGTTGGCTTCGGCTTCGAGAATCACTTTCTTCGCCTCAGCTGCGGCATCGCTGACAGTCTTCGCCGCATTCTGTGCGGACTGCTCCGCCGCTTTTGCTGCAGCGGTGGAGGATTGCGCTGCCTTGTCGCCCAGGTCACGCATCATCTGTTCGAGGGCACGGGCCTCCTGCGCCTGACCGGTCGCCGAGAGCGCGTGTGCTCCTATCTTCACCGCTTCGGTGACGAAGGCAGTCAGGTCGGCCGCTTCCAGCTGATCGGTATCGTCGACCACGGGTCCACGGGTGCCGCCGGTCCAGTGCCGCGCTTCGTGGGCGACGTCGGCGTCGCAGACGACAACATGGTGGATGACGACCGTGTTCGTATCGCGGTGCAGAAGAACGCCGGTGTGCTCGGTCTTCGGGGCCGTGTATTCGACCATGGCGAGTCTTCTCCTCATTCGGGGATTTCGGATGCGTAGCGTCGTTTGAGCTACCCGAGGAACTCTGAGTCCAGAAGCCGAGTTGGACCAGTTGCTTTATTGATAAGCGGGCTTATCGAGCAACTCGTCTGTTTAGTTTCTGGAGTGGCCTGGTGGCGGAGCCGCTGAGCCGCTAACTGCCGCTACGACGAACTGCTCGCGGGTGCCGGTGCCTCATTGCTGACCTGGCTGAAGACCCATTGTGACCTGAAGATTATTGACCCTGCATGGCTGACCCCGTAGTGTCATCTGTGACAGTAATTTCATCTGTGACATCTGTTGGTTCAAATGGGTGCCGATTCAGGAGGGCGTGAGATGGCCACCTCGATTCATAGTGTTGATGCTGGCCAGGTGTCTGCGGCAGAGCTGGCACGGCTGAGGGGTTTGGTGCAGGAGCTCGCGCCGTCCGAGCTGCGTGATCTGCTGCAGGCGCTCGTCAGCAACGTCGCCGCCGGAACTGATGTCGCAATGTTCTGCACCGGCGCGGTCTGGACACCTGCGCAAGTCGCGCAGCGCCTGGGGATGAGTCGTACGCACCTGTACAAGTTGCTCGACTCCGGAGAGCTGCCGTCGTTTAGAGTCGGGCGCGACCGGCGGATCAACGCGGAGGATGTCATCGAGTTCGAACGAAATCGTCAGCGCGACCGTCGAGAGCTCGCCGAGCGTTTCGCGAACGTCGATCGTGTTCGTGCCGGGGCTATCGATGAACTGATGGACGAGATCTGATCCCCCCAACTGGTGAGTAGGTCTTCGGCAAGTGGGGGCGCGGGGCTTTGCTTGGCAGCATTGTCGTGTGCCCCCATATCGGCGTGCTCGCCCCACTGTCCGCGTACTCGCTGAAGACCTCTTCACGGATTGGGCCGAGCCGCACGCGATGCGGGCCGTGGCGGAACGGCGTTGGGGAGACCTACACCCGTTCAGCGAGATCCCACACCCTTTGCTGCGCAAGGCGACCGAGCTATATGGGTCCGATCCCGTAAACGACCCGGCGCCTCGCTGGATTTCGTGCTCCGGTGATCTGAGGCTGCAGGAGTTGCGGAACTCTCAGTGGCGGGCGGGGCTGTGGACAGATCCTGATACCGGTGTGCGATGGATCTGCGCAGCGGGGCTCGCGAAAGGAGGGCACAAGGACGGCGCGGACTTCTATCAATGGCTCGGCGCCGCTATCGAGCGCACCGGTGGTGCGGACCTGCTACCAACCGAACTCGATCAGAAGCTGCTCGAGACCGAGAAGAGCGCCTGGCTGATCACCCAGTGGGAACTAGGGATTCAGCGGGATGTCGCCGAGGCGCTCAGCAGGGCCGGCCAGGAGGGTGCTTGCCAGCTGAGTTTCCCGCATCCGGTGCGTGTCGATTCGATGGGAACTGCCCAGCTCACCGTTGCGGTCGTCGACGATTGCGAGGAGCTGGTGATCGAGTTCGACCTCGACAACGAATTTGCGACAAGTCAGCTTGGATGGCTGTTGACAATCCGGGTCCTCGTATCGCTCTCACCGCCGGTTCAGAGCTGGGATCGTTACCGCACGTCGTATTCGACCATCGCTGAGCTGGGTTACATCGTGTCACAGGTGGAACGACTGCGGCTTGCATCAGCGCGTGAAGAGCTCCTGCCGCAAGAGTTCGGCACGGTCAGTCATCGAGTGCATACCGAGCATCTCGCGGCGGCGACGATAGACGGGAAGGCTTCACGCGCGCTGTGCGGTGTGTTCTTCGTGCCGATGCAGGATCACTCCGGTCTCGAGGAATGCGCAGAATGTGCCGCGAGGCTCGCCAACCTGCCCTCGATGCGGTAGCAAGATTAGCTCGAGAACGAGACGGCATGGTGAGAGTTGGGCGGATGGTTTCACGCCGGCCTGGGCTGCCAATAGAGTTCGTTACCGCTATTGCGGCCCAAGGCTGCGCCGGGTCTGCGGTCTCTGCGTTCGCGGCGCAGCAGGCGACATTGCTGCCTGCTGTCTACTGCGTTTCGGGATTCCGCCCCGATGTCGCTGCTGAAGGCCGCGATCGACCAGGGTCTGGCCGGCGCGGATGAACACTGGGCGGGCTCGGTAGCACACGCCACCTCGAGCCCCGTTAGGGCAGGCGGGAGGCGGAAGTAGGCCTACTACTTCACCGGACCCAGCTCCTCACGAACGCCGTACAGGCTGAGGCGTCCGGTGGCCAGGTAGAACGGGGACGGTACGGGCGGCATCTTCCGGCGCCGGATATGTTCCATCGCTGTCGGCCACCATCGTGTCTTGGCTCTGGTACCGGTGCCGAAGATGTGCAGAACGTCGTTACCGTCGGTGTCGGCGTCCCAGACGAACGACGGCCCGCAGATGCCTGCGGCGTACCAGTCCTGGGGCTCGGTGTCGGTATCGAGAACTCGGGTGAGCGGCGACCATGTCCGGCGATCGCCGGAGAGCTCTGCTGCGTGGGCCCACCATAAGCCTTGTGGTGGGAACGGCTGCGTGCCGTGCAGGTTGGTTCCGCGGGCGACGATCATCTCCCAGTGGTCGTCGACCGCCGCGACCGCATTGTCGAAATATCCGTCGCCGGAATCGAAGAACACGACCGGCGGGGACCAGGTGAGCCCGTCGGCGCTGGTGCAGTACCGCATTTCGTAGTCGGGTCGAGCACCGCGGCCGACCTCGCCGATCGTTGCGCAATACCACATGTGCCAGCACCCGTCGGCGTAGATGACGCGGGGTTCCATTGCGCTCGGTCGTTCGGTGTCGCCGGTGAGCACCGGATGCTCGCGACGGCACCACGCGCCGTCGCGCAACTCCAGGGCGCCGATCGCGTAACGGCTGCGTGGCCCGGTGCCGGTCCGCGTCGCCTGGCCTGCATAGTAGATCCGGCGCACAGTGCGACCGTTCACGATCCCTTCGACATAGCTGGGCGTGTGCATCCCGGCGTGGTCCCAGGCCCGGCGGCGCAGCGGCGCGCCGTGTTGCACCGCTTTCGACCGTGTGTTGGTGACCAGTTGCCATTCGTCGCTGGTGGTGGGAGTGCGACCGACCGGTAGTCGAGCCTCGATGATGCGGATCACGAAACGGGTTGTCATAGCGCCCAGAAACATCACCCAGCGACCGTCGATGCAGTGGACGTCGGGATCGCTCACCCCCAGCACCCCGTGTCCGGCGCGGGGGTCACCCAGCATGTCGAACAGCACTGCTGAGGACCGCTGCCGCGCGCTGTGCCACAGATCGGGAACGTCTGTCGTCATCGAGTGCCCTTTTCCCTTGATTAGATCGCTGTTCTAATTCGGAGAATACGAATACGGTTACCTGATGTCCAGATCTTCACGGCGCACGTACCACACCGGCCTGACCAGGGAGGCAATCACCGAGGCAGCCGTCGCGCTCACCGCCGAACGCGGACTCGACGGCTGGAGCATGCGCGATCTCACCAGCCGGCTCGACACCTCCCTCTCGGTGATCTACCACCACATCGGCGACCGCGAGCACGTATGCGCAGCCGCTATCGACAAGATCTTTTCCGATATGTCGTTGCCGCTCGAGGAAGCGCAGTGGCGGCGCTGGCTACACGGTTTTCTGTTGCCGATGATCGATCATCTTGCGCACTATCCGGGTGTCGCGGCGTGGCTGCTGCGCAACGGCCCGCAGATCGAGCAGCTATTACCCACCCTCGAAACCGGGATGAGCCGCATGCTGGACGCCGGTTTCGGCGACGAAGCCGCATACGCCTATTCGTTCGCCTTCAACAGCTGCCTCGGCTTGATCGCTCTCGGAGACCAACAGCCCCGCGATAATGTTTCGGGCCTGGTCGGCCTGGAGAGAATGATCGAATCGTCTCCGGCGACCGGATCGGCGGCCGGACAGATGCAACAACTGATAGCTCGCTTCACCGGTGACTCCGCAACGCGCGAGAGCGCCCGACGCGAGTACAACCGATACGCACTCGACCGCATCCTCGACGGGCTGCAGACCCGCCTGCACGAACTCACGAATCGAAACGAACCCGATTGACGCACCGGTACGAGGCCACAGTGCGTTCGGGTGGCACCGGCAACCAGAGCCCGGCGGTCGACACTCGGGAGACGGTGGTGACCGCGCTACGTGCGACTGTCGAGCCGGGAACTCCGCCAAGGCGGTACGGCCCAATAGGTCACCATTCGCAGTATCCACTCCACCGGCCCGTACGGGTGCCCACGTAGCCACCACCTACTGACGAACACCTGTCCGGCGAATGTGCACAGCGCAAGCACCACCACCCACCGGATCGGTATCTCGTCGGCCAACGCGAAACCGTAGCCGGTGTAGATGACCATGAAAACCAGCGATTGCGTGATGTAGTTGGTCGCCGCGATCCGGCCCGCACCCCCCAGCCACTCAGACGCCGAACGGCCTGCCGGACACCGGGCGAGCAGCACGATCGCCGCGAGGTAGGCAACGGTCATCAGCGGATTCACCAGATCCTGGATTCCTGCCCAGTACATCGGCGCCTGCCACCAGCCCATCGTATCGGCGAAGGTGACGGCCGAGATCGGAAGTCCAACACTCAATCCCGTCCACAAGGCGTATCCGGCCCACCGCGACACCGATTCGGCATCGGCGAGGATTCCCCGTTTACCAGCCGCCATCCCGAGCAGGAACATGCCGAGACTCGGCACGCCGTTGGTGAACAGAACGAGAAGAAAGAATCCCGGTGCCAGCGAGACCTGCGTGGTGAAAGTGTCGATGAAGCCGCCCGCGTAACCGTCGTGGATCCGCGGTTGCTCGATGACGCCGGACAACAGCGCCAGTGGCCCGGCAGCGCTCGGCAGCAGCGTCCAGCAGCTCCAGCCGAAGTACAGGATGACGCCGAGAGCCGCCGCCGACCATGGACGTAGCCCACGCAGCACGATCAGCACCATGCATGCCAGCGCATACGGTGCGAGCACATCACCCACCCACAGCAGGGCCAGGTGCAGCACACCGACCAGCAGCAGCGCCAGGCACCGCCGCCACAATCGCGTGTTCACCGAAGCGCCTACCCGTTCGGCCGCCGAGATCTGCAGAGTGAAGGAGTAGCCGAACAGCAGCGCGAACAGCAGGTAGAACCGTCCGGCGAACAGCGCCTCCACCGTCGCCTCGGTGAGCCGGTCCAGCGTGTGACCGACACCGTCGGTCGACGATCCGTCCGGGATCGTCCACAAGGCCATGACGTGCACGGCATTCGTGATCACGATGCCGAAGAGCGCGAACCCCCGCAATGTGTCGAGGAGCCCGATCCGCTGCTGAGCGTGCTTGGTCGTGGGTCCCGCTGTGCGAGTGGACATCTACCCGAGCCTAATCCACCGGACTGGGGAAATTCCCGCTGGCGAGAAGTCGGGTTGTGCCCGCCCTGAGCCGCGGGCTAGCCGCTCGTGAAGAATTTCCACGAAGACGTTCCGGTCCGGTTCTGAAAGGGAAATATGAAGTCCTTCTCATCTTGCAGCGAAAAGACATCACTCCCCTCCAGATGCCGCACCATGTTGGGGCCCACGACGGCGACCTTCAGAGGCCTGGACTCACCCATTTCCACCAGTTTGTCCGCGAATATGCCCACCGCGTCTTTCTCGTCGGTCGAACCGAACGGGTTGAAAAGGTAGACGGCTGTGACGTCGTCGGGCAACGGCTCCTCGAGTACATCAGCATTCAGGGTGCGCACATGATTCAAACCTAAATCTGCTGCGTGCTGGTTGGAAAAGGACGCAAAGTCGGGCTCTATCTCCATCCCATACACTTTCTTGGCGTCCGTGAACATTCCGAAGAAATCGACAGCCTTACCGATACCCGAACCGACATCCAGCAGTACGTCGTCGGGACCCAAGTCGAGAGCTTTTTCAGCCCAGATCAGGTACCTGAGGCTCGACGGATCCGGGGGGAAGACATCGTCCCGTCCACCGAATTCCCCTGAGACCCTGGAAACCAAGCCGTCAGCGACAAACTGCTCTGGTGGTCGGCCGGCCCGCGGAAAGCCATGAAACTTGTATTCAGGCAGTCTCAAGACGCGCCTGAACTCGAGATCTGCCTGCTGATACTGGTCTCGATCCACCAGATCCCGGAGCTCGTCCAGCCACTCTGCGCGTGCGGCTGCCCGCCTTTCCGGATCCTCGTCGAAGAAAAGAGATTCCCGCCTGGCCTGGTATGGGTCATGGCGCGGCTGCTGATCGGCGGTAGACGGACTCGGGTCGGACTCGGCGCGGGTCGTAGGGGAGCCGGAACGAGCCGCCATCTCGTGCCCAGTTTGCCCGTCGTCCTTCACCTTCTCGTCGGTACCGTGCGCAAGAGTGCTCGTCACGTTTTTGCTGGTGTTTCGCCAAGCCCCCGTTATCTTGCTGGTCACGTTTCGCAGGTCTTGCACAATCTGGGCCAAGACCCTGGTCATACCATTGCTCATGCGCGCCTTGTCCCTGCAGCGGACGCGGGCTGTGTGGCTGCGTGGCTGCGTTGAGTTCGGCCGCTCCGGGTGTCCAGGTGCGGTGGCCTCGAACACGAGAAGGCTTCTGGTGAGCCGCTTTCCGAGGATGCGGGCAGGCATTCCTCGAGGACGCAGCGGACCCCACTTCGGTCTCCTCGAGTTGTAGATCAGGCGTACAAAGTCACGAACCAGCTCGACAGGCGGTCCTCACTCCGAACGCTGATCATATCGAACATGGTGCAGCCCAAGCGGTTCCCGCCCTACCAGCCCAATCCTGCCTTACCGGCTGCCGTAACCTGCACCAGGACCTCGCCGGGCTGCGGGTCGAGCCAGTTGGTCTCAGTTCGAGAAGCTGCGGACCTTGCACGGGACGGTACGGCCGCCTCGGCCGGGATCTCCGTCGGCTCCGCCACCCTCTACGATCGCACCGGTCTTGTCGGCACCTGCGTGGTGACCACACTGTCGAACGCTCGCCGCCAGATCGACTTCTCGACCAACCCGCCCGCCTGAGGCCGCATTCAGGCGCCGCAGGTTCTCGCGCAGGGTCGGGGAGCGTTCACTTTCTCTGCGGTGGTGAGTGGTGGACAACTCTCGCCCGCCTGGTGCGGATGGACCGTCCTGTGCCCCGCGCTGCACGGCAGTGGGCCGTAGGTTTAACTGGTCGGCCCTGCGAGGTTGGTGTTCTGCACCGAGCAGACCCACCAGGTTTCGTTGCGTTGGATGAGCACCCAGGTGCCGCGATTGGTCACGGAGAACTCTGGGGTGTGCAGGGTTTGCTCGACGTTGACGAGTGCGTGGTCGGGTGTCAGGAAGCGTACGACGAGAAGATCGAAGTGGGCTCGTGCGTCGTGGCTGTTACCGAGGAGATCTCGATGGTAGCTGTGTAGTTCCTCCCAGCCGCGAAAGATGGCGCCCGCGGGCGTGATGAATACGACGTCTTCGGTGAACACCTGATCGAAGGCTGTGGCGTCCTTGGCGGCCAGCGCGGCTTCCAGTGTTCGGAACAGTGCCGCGATCTCGGCTGCCGCAGTTGCGTCCACCTCGGCTGTCCCGGCTGTGGGCCGTGCGGCCGAGGCGTGATCACCAGAGTTCATGTGCTGAACGCTACGCTTCGGCACCGCTGGCTCACCGGACTGCCGGTACTCGGAAACGGAAGCTTTCTGGCGAGCAGGTGGATCGGTCTGTACCAACCGCGCGCAGGCCATCGGCGACGGGCTGGATGTGCTGTCCGCTGGCGGGCGGGGAGGGCGGGTGTGGGGCCGTGGGCCAGTTCGTCCAGTGGTGACTACGGGGAGGCGAGTGCCGAGAACATCGATCCTCCCGGCGGTGGCTGCCGAATCGCGGCCCAGTAGCCCAGAGCGGATCTCGTTGGCGGAACTGCCAGAAGTTTCCGCAGGTCGGTGGACATAATGCCAGGTCTCTTCGTGTGTTCAAGTGCGCTCGAACACACGGCACGCAAACCCAGCAAAACTGCTGGGTTTTTGTGCGCGAGGGGGGACTTGAACCCCCACGTCCGTGGACACCAGAACCTAAATCTGGCGCGTCTGCCAATTTCGCCACTCGCGCGTGCTGGTACGACCGTCCAAACTCTACCGGGCTTCCGGCGGTTAGCGAAGCTCTGGGTCGGTGTGGCGTACTCACCAGTAACCCTACCTGCATTTATAACGATTAGATAAATGGCAACATGAGGAGTGCTCATGTTTCGGCTCGACAAGTACGCGGCCGGACCTGCGGGTTCAAACATGAGGGCGGGTCATGTTCCTGTTGATTCTGGTACGGGTGTACGGAAATACCGATGAGTAAGTGAAGACACGGGCGGCAAACGTGAGGGTTTCCTCATGATTCTGTGTCATCCTCGCTGATATCAGGCCAGTTGGGTGAGGAGTGCCCGCGCGCCCGAGGGAGTGGGGGTCTCCGGAGGGCACATTCGCCACGAGAAGGAAGACGAACCGCCTTGACGATCAACGAAAGCACTGCGGCCGGAGCCGGCTATCGCGTGAACGTGGGCTCGGCGACCGGTAGGAGTACCGCGGGAGAGTCGCGATCGCCGCTGCTGGATCGGTTACGCGCCGGCACGCCGTACGCGCTGGCGTTCGGCGGCCAAGGGGCGCGCTGGCTCGGCGAGCTGGAGGAGATCGGGCGTGACGCCGCGCTGGAGCCCGAGCTCACCGCGCTGGTCAACGAGGCCGCGTCGCTGCTGCAACCAGTTGCTGAACAGTTGCTCATGGTGCGGCCGGTCGGTTTCGACCCGGTCGCGTGGATGCTCGAAGATGAGCTGGCCGACGAGGACGCCCCCGAATCATCGGCGGCACCGGCAGAGCAGGTGCTGCGCTCTGCGGCAGTGTCCATGCCGGGGGTGATGCTGACCCAGCTCGCCGCCCTGCGTGCGCTGCGGCTGCAGGGCCTCGACCCGGCCGAGTTCGCACCGGTGGCGGTGATCGGTCATTCACAGGGGAAGCTTGCTGCGGCGGCCGTGGAAGCGGGCGGTCAACGTGATGCGGAGCTGCTGGCAATCGCCCAGTTGGTCGGTGCGGCAGGCAGTTTGGTTGCGCGCAGGCGCGGGCTGATGCCGGTGGGGGACCGGTCCCCGATGGTCGCGGTGTCCAATGTCGATCCGGAACAGCTGCGCGCGATACTCGCCGAGGTGTCCGAGGGTGTTGATCCGGCGGCCGCAGCCGTGCTGTCGATCCGCAACGGGCGCAGGCGCGCGGTCCTGTCCGGCCCCCCGGCCCAGTTGCAGCGGGTGCGGCAGCGTTGCGAGCAGATCCACGACGAACAGGCCCGCGACCGGGATGCCAAGGTGCGCGGCGGCGCGGTGTTCGCGCCGGTCTTCGAAGACATCGACGTCGAGGTGGCGTTCCACCATCCGGCGCTGGCCTCCACCGTGGAACTGGTTGCGGGCTGGGCCGCCCAGTGCGGGCTGGACACCGAACTGGCCGAACGGCTGGCCAAGGAGATTCTGGTCGATCCGATCGACTGGGTGACCACGGTGGACGGTGTGGTCGGTGCGGGGGCGGAATGGATTCTGGACCTCGGACCCGGCGATCTGCTGTCCCGGGTCACCGCGGGTTCGCTGAAGGGTAGCGGGGTAGGTATTGTCGCCGCCGCGACCAGGGCCGGGCAGCGCAGCCTGCTCACCCCGGGCGCCGCACCGGAGGTGGCGCTGCCGTGGTCGGCGTTCGCGCCACGCCCGGTCCGGCTGCCGAACGGGCGGATCGTGGTGGAGACCGCGTTCACCCGGCTCACCGGCCGCTCACCGATCCTGCTCGCCGGTATGACCCCGACAACCGTCGACGCCAAGATCGTCGCGGCGGCGGCGAACGCAGGCCACTGGGCCGAGCTGGCCGGCGGCGGTCAGGTAACCGAGCAGATCTTCGCCGACCGGGTCGAAGAACTGAAGAAACTGCTGCACCCGGGCCGCCAGGTCCAGTTCAACTCGCTGTTCCTCGACCCCTACCTGTGGAAGCTGCAGCTGGGTGGTAAGCGGCTGGTGCAGCGGGCTCGCGCGGCGGGCGCTCCGTTCGACGGTGTGAACGTCACCGCCGGTATCCCGGAGCTCGAGGAAGCCGTCGCGCTGGTCGAGGAGCTTGTCGAGGTCGGGATCAGTTACGTCGTCTTCAAACCGGGTACGGTCGCGCAGATCCGCGCCGTGCTCCGCATCGCCGACGAGATCCCGCACTACCCGGTGATCATGCACATCGAGGGCGGCAGGGCAGGCGGGCACCACTCGTGGGAGGACCTCGACGATCTGCTGCTGGCCACCTACGCCGAACTGCGCAACCGCCGCAATATCGTGGTCTGTGTCGGCGGCGGCATCGGCACCCCGGAACGGGCCACCGAATACCTGACCGGCGCCTGGTCCCAGCCGCACGGCTACCCGGCGATGCCGCTGGACGGCGTGCTGGTCGGCACCGCGGCCATGGCAACCTTGGAAGCCACCACTGCGCCCGAGGTGAAGCAGCTGCTTGTCGATACCCCCGGCACCCCGGACTGGGTGGGTGCGGGCACCGCGAGCGGCGGTATGGCGTCGGGCCGCAGCCAGCTCGGCGCGGATATCCACGAGATCGACAATGCCGCCTCGCGCACCGGCCGCCTGCTCGACGAGGTCGCTGGTGACGCCGACGCGGTGGCGCAGCGGCGTGAGGAGATCATCGCCGCGCTGAACGCGACCGCGAAACCGTACTTCGGTGACCTCGGCTCGATGACCTACCGTGAATGGCTGGAGCGCTACGTCGAACTCGCCGTCGGCCTGGACCGGCGCAAAGACTTCGACTGCGGTTCCGACATCGGCGACGCGATCGCCGACGCCACCCGCTCGGTGTGGCTCGACATCACCTGGCGCGACCGGTTCGCCGAGATGCTGCGCCGGGCCGAATCCCGGCTCAATCCGGCCGACCGCGGCGATATCCCCACCCTGTTCGACGACAGCGACCTGGAGAACCCGGTCGCCGCGCTGTGCACGCTGCGTGAGCAGTACCCGGCGGCCGAGACCACGCTGCTGCATCCGGCGGATGTGCCGTTCTTCGTTTCGCTGTGCAAGACCCCGGGCAAGCCGGTGAACTTCGTACCCGTGGTGGACGCCGACGTGCGCCGCTGGTGGCGTTCGGATTCGCTGTGGCAGGCGCATGATCCGCGGTACTCTGCCGACCAGGTGTGCGTGATCCCCGGCACCGTGTCGGTTGCCGGTATCACCCGCGTCGACGAGCCGGTCGGGGAACTGCTCGACCGGTTCGAGCAGGACACCGCGTACTCGCTGGTGCGCGCCGGTGCCGTGCCTGCAGCCGTGGACGCCCGCCGGGTGGCCGCGGTGACCAGCGGGCCGGTCGATGTCGTGCTGGCCGCCCCCGATATCACCTGGTCGGGCCGGACGACCGTCAACCCGGTGCACCGGCTGGGCGATCTGGCCGAGTGGACCGTCGACAGCAACGGCGCGGTGCATCCGCCTACCGGCGCGACGCTGACCGAAACCAGTGGTCCCGAGTCCGAACACAGCTACGTCGAACTCACCGTCCCGCTGTACGCGGGCAAGGTTGTGCAGATCCGGATCACCGTCCCGGTGTCGGTGTACAACGGTGGTTCCCCCGTCGTCACCGAATCCGACGCCGATACCGCGATGTCGGCGCTGCTCGCGGTCGCCGCAGGCCAATCGCTGCCGGAGGTGAAGGGCAAGGTCGCGCATGTGAACCTGGCCTGGACGCCGGACCTGATCGCCGATCACGCCGGTGTCACCGGTTCTGGTCTGCCCGCGAACCTGAGCACTCTCGGCCGCACCGTTCCCGATGTGCTGGTCGGCGCCTGCTGGCCTGCCGTTTTCGCTGTCCTCGGCGCCACCCGCACCGGCAGCGGCGTCAGCGTGATCGAGGGCATGCTCGACCTGGTCCACCTGGACCACCAGATCGAACTGCTGCGCGAGCTGCCCGACGCCACCAGCATCCTGGTGGTGCGCGCCGAAGCAGGCGAGGTGCTCGACACCGACCTGGGCCGGGTGGTCGAGGTGCGGGTGAGCGTCGGCGAGATGCGGGACCAGGGCTTGGACGTCGTGCCGCTGGCCGCCCTGACCGAGCGTTTCGCGATCCGCGGCCGCACCGGTCCTGGCGAACTCACCGATCCGCCGCGTGCCGCGGGCACAGTCTCGGCGAACGCCACCGAGACCCCGCGCCGTCGCCGCCGCGACGCGACCGTCGTAGCACCGCGCACCATGGCCGCCTTCGCTGCGGTCTCCGGCGACCACAACCCCATCCACACCAGCGAATCCGCGGCCAAGCTCGCCGGTCTCGGTAGCCCGATCGTGCACGGCATGTGGCTGTCGGCTGCGGCGCAGCACACGGTGTCGGCGGTCGATACGAGCAGCTCGGTGCCTGCCCGGACGCTGACCGCCTGGACCACCCGGTTCCTCGGTATGGTCCGTCCCGGCGCGGAAATCGACGTGCGGGTGGAGCGGATCGCGGTCGACGCGGGTAGCGAGATCGTGGAGGTTTCCTGCCGTGCGGGCGGCGATCTGGTGATGACGGCGACCGGCCGTACCGCCGCGCCGAAAACCGTGTACGCCTTCCCTGGTCAGGGCATCCAGCGCAAGGGCATGGGCCTGGACGCGCGCACTCGCTCCAAGGCGGCCAAACAGATCTGGGATCGTGCCGACAAGCACACCAGGGCAGCGCTCGGCTTCTCGATCCTGGCGGTGGTGCGCGACAACCCGACCTACCTCAAGGCGCGCGGTGTCGAACACCGGCACCCGGACGGTGTGCTGCACCTGACTCAGTTCACCCAGGTGGCCATGGCGACCCTCGGTGTCGCGCAGATCGCCGAACTGCGTGAGGCGGGCGCGTTTGTCGAAGGCGCGCTGCTGGCCGGTCATTCGGTGGGCGAGTACAACGCGCTCGCTGCCGTCGCCGGGGTGCTGCCGCTGGAGGCGGTGCTCGAGGTGGTGTTCCAGCGTGGGTCGGCGATGCACGAACTGGTGCCGCGTGATGAGAAGGGCCGCAGCAATTACCGGATGGCGGCGATCCGCCCCTCGCAGATCGGGTTGCCCGACGACCAGGTGATCGGCTTCGTCGGTTCCGTCGCCGAACAGACCGGTGAGTTCCTCGAGGTCGTCAACCTGAACCTGCGTGGCTCGCAGTACGCGATCGCGGGCACCGTCGCCGGGCTGGAGGCGCTGGAAGCCGAAATCGAGCGCAGGCGCGCCGAATTCGGTGGTAAGCGCGCGTTCATCCTGGTGCCCGGTATCGACGTACCGTTCCATTCGACCGTGCTGCGCGAGGGTGTTCCCGAGTTCCGGCACAAGCTCGAACAGCTGCTGCCGCAGGACCTGCACCCGGAGATCCTGGTCGGCCGCTATATCCCGAACCTGGTGCCCAAGCCGTTCTCGCTGGAACGCGAGTTCATCGCCGAGATCGCCGATCTGGTGCCTTCGGAGCCGCTGGCCGCGGTGCTCGCCGATTTCGATTCCTGGGCGCAGCGCCCTGCCGAACTGTGCCGTGTGGTGCTGATCGAGCTGCTGGCCTGGCAGTTCGCCAGCCCGGTCCGCTGGATCGAAACTCAGGACCTGCTGTTCACCGATGCCGCCAACGGCGGCCTCGGGGTGGAGCGGTTCGTGGAAGTCGGTCTCGGCGCGACCCCGACCGTGGCGAACCTGGCAAGTCAGACCCTGAAACTGCCCGATTTCGGCACGGCCACCGTGGAAGTGCTCAATATCGAGCGCGAAGCGGCCGTGGTGTACGCCACCGACACCGATCCCGCCCCGGCCGACGAACCGGTCGACGAGCCCACCGAAACCGCTGCCGCCGCGGCGGCTCCTGTTGCCGCACCGGTTGCGGCCCCGGCCCCGGCCGCGACCGGCGGACCCCGCCCGGACGACATCGTGTTCAGCGCCGCCGACGCCACCCGGGTGCTGATCGCGCTGTGGACCAAACTGCGGATCGACCAGATCGGCCCGGTCGACACCATCGAGGGCCTGTGCGACGGTGTCAGCTCGCGGCGCAATCAGCTGCTGGTCGATCTCGGTTCGGAGCTGTCGCTCGGCGCGATCGACGGTGCCGCCGATGCCGATATGGGCGCGTTGTCGGCGACGGTGGAACGGCTCGCCCGCACCTACAAACCGTTCGGCTCGGTGCTCAGCGACGCGATCAACGATCATCTGCGTAAGGTGTTCGGCCCGTCCGGTAAGCGGCCCGCTGCCATCGCCGAACGGGTGAAGAAGGTCTGGGAGCTCGGCGACGGCTGGGCCAGCCATGTGACCGCCGAGGTGTCGCTCGGCACCCGTGAGGGCGCCAGCGTGCGTGGCGGCGATCTGGGCGGGCTGGTGTCCGGCCTGCTGAACGACGCCGCATCGGTCGACGCCGCTATCGACGCTGCCGTGCAGGCGGTGGCCGCGCGCCGCGGTGTCTCGGTATCGCTGCCCTCGGCCGGCGGTGGCGGCGGCGCGACCGTCGACGCTGCCGCGCTCGGCGAATTCACCGAACAGATCACCGGCCGAGACGGCGTGCTGGCCTCGGCGGCCCGGCTGGTGCTCGAGCAGCTCGGTTTGAACGACCGCGTCTCTGCGCCGGAAGCCACCGACGATTCACTGGTGGATCTCGTGTCGGCGGAACTGGGTTCGGATTGGCCGCGTCTGGTCGCGCCCGCGTTCGACGCCCGCAAGGCGGTGCTGATCGACGACCGCTGGGCCACCGCCCGCGAGGATTTGGCGCGGCTGTGGCTGGCCGACGACGCGGCCACCGCCGAACTGCCGGTTACCGGTTTCCTCGGCGCAGGCGAAGCCGTTGCCGCCCAAGCCGAGTGGTGGCGCACGCGGGCCATGCACGAGGCCCGTTCGGTGCTGGCCGGACACTATGGACGCATCGTCGAAGCGGCCCGCTGCACCGAGGAACCGGGACTGTGGTCGGCTGATGTCGCCGTGATCACCGGCGCCAGTAAGGGTTCGATCGCTGCTTCCGTCACAGCGCGGCTGCTCGGCGGGGGCGCCACCGTGGTGGTCACCACCTCGTCGCTGAACGATCAGCGGCTGCGTTTCTACCGCGAGCTCTACCGTGACAATGCCCGTCACGGCGCGGCGCTGTGGGTTGTCCCGGCCAATATGGCGTCTTACGCCGATATCGACGCCCTGGTCGAATGGGTCGGCACCGAACAGGTCGACAACGCAGGCGGCGCGAAGATCAAGACCAAGGACGCGCTGACCCCGACACTGCTGCTGCCGTTCGCGGCACCGCGCGTCTCCGGTGATCTCGCCGACGCCGGTGCGCGCGCCGAAATGGAGATGCGGGTGCTGCTGTGGTCGGTGGAACGGCTCATCGCCGGTCTGTCGAAGCTGGGCGGCGACCACGATGTGGACGCGAAACTGCATGTGGTGCTGCCGGGCTCGCCCAACCGCGGCCTGTTCGGTGGGGACGGCGCCTACGGTGAGGCCAAGGCCGCGCTGGATGCGGTGGTCGCCAAGTGGCGGGCCGAGAAATCGTGGTCGACCCGGGTCACCCTGGTGCACGCGTTGATCGGGTGGGTGCGCGGCACCGGCCTGATGGGGCGCAACGATCCGATCGTGGCGGCCGTCGAAGAGGCGGGCGTGCAGACCTGGTCGACCGATGAGATGGCCGAGGAACTGCTCAAATGGTGCACCTCGCGGGCCCGGTCGGTGACCGAATCCGGACCGCAGCAGATCGACCTCACCGGCGGTCTCGCGGGCGCGAAACTCGACCTGGTCGCGCTGAGCAGGCAGGCGCAGGAGGACGCAGCGAACACCGAGCAGGCCGACGAGCAGGCCGCCGCGGGTGCCATGATCCCGGCGCTGCCCGCACCGCCCACACTGACCTCAGCCCTTCCGATTCCCGAATGGGGCGATGTCAGTGCCGATCCGGCCGATATGGTCGTGATCGTCGGCGCGGGTGAGCTCGGCCCGTACGGTTCGGCTCGGACCCGCTTCGACATGGAAGTCGATGACGAACTGTCGGCGGCGGGAGTGCTGGAACTGGCCTGGACCACCGGGCTGGTGCAGTGGGAGAACGACCCCAAGCCCGGCTGGTACGACACCGAAACCGGTGAATACGTGCCGGAATCCGAACTGGCCGACAAGTACCACGACACGGTCGTCGAGCGTTGCGGCGTGCGCCGCTACGGCGACGACGGCGCCATGGTCGACAACACTGCCCCGCTGATGACCTCGGTGTTCCTCGATCAGGACCTGTCGTTCACTGTCGGTGGCGAGGCCGAGGCGCGCGCATTCCACGCCGCTGACCCCGAGCACACGGTGATCACCCCGGTCGGGGATTCCGGCGATTGGACCGTTACCCGCAAGGCGGGCACCGAGATCCGGGTGCCGCGCCGGGCGAAACTGTCGCGTACTGTCGGCGGCCAGATCCCCACCGGCTGGGATCCCACCGTATGGGGTATCTCGCCCGATATGGCCAACTCGGTCGACCGGGTGGCGCTGTGGAACATCGTCTGCACCGTGGACGCATTCATCAGCTCGGGCTTCAGCCCGGCGGAGCTGATGCGGTGGGTGCATCCGAGCCTGGTGGCCAACACCCAGGGCACCGGTATGGGCGGTATGACGGCGATGCGTTCGCTCTACATCGACTCGCTGCTCGGCGAGCCGCGCGCCAACGACATCCTGCAGGAAGCCTTGCCGAACGTCGTTGCCGCGCACGTGGTGCAGTCCTACATCGGCAGCTACGGCGCGATGGTGCATCCGGTGGCTGCCTGCGCGACGGCGGCGGTGTCGGTGGAAGAAGGCGTCGACAAGATCCGGGTCGGTAAGGCCGAACTGGTGGTCGCGGGCGGTTTCGACGATCTCGGTATCGAGGGCATCGTCGGCTTCGGTGACATGTCGGCCACCGCGGATTCGGCGGCCATGAGCGCCAAGGGCATCAGCGACCGCTACTTCTCCCGCGCCAACGATCGCCGCCGCGGCGGGTTCGTGGAATCCCAGGGCGGTGGCACAGTGTTGCTTGCCCGCGGCGATATCGCGCTGGAGCTGGGTCTGCCGGTGCTCGGTGTGGTGGCCTGGGCGCAGTCGTTCGGCGACGGTGTGCACACCTCGATTCCGGCGCCGGGTCTCGGTGCGCTGGGTGCGGGTCGGGGCGGCCGGGAATCCCGGTTCGCCGCCGAACTGCGCAAACTCGGTGTGGGGCCGGACGATATCGCGGTGGTGTCCAAGCACGACACCTCCACCGCCGCCAATGATCCGAACGAGTCGGAGCTGCACGAACGGCTCGCGACAGCCATTGGACGCAGTGCGGGCGCACCGCTGTTCGTCATCTCGCAGAAGGCCCTCACCGGCCACGCCAAGGGCGGTGCGGCGGCGTTCCAGCTGATCGGGTTGTGCCAGGTGTTGGAACAGGGTGTGGTTCCGCCGAACCGCAGCCTCGACTGCGTCGACGACAAGATGCTGGAGTACCCGCATCTGGTGTGGCCGCGCGAACCGCTGCGGTTCGGTGAGCGGTTCCCGCTCAAGGCCGGTCTGGTTACCTCGCTCGGCTTCGGTCATGTGTCCGGGCTGCTTGCTGTGGTGCATCCGGAGGCGTTCGTTCAGGCCATCGACCCGCAGCGGCGGGCTGAATACCAGCGCAGGGCCGAGGAGCGCAGGCTCGCCGGACGGCAGCGGTTCACCGAGGCGATGTGCGGTGGCAGCGCGCTCTACGAGCGTCCGGCCGACCGGCGTCTGGGTGCCGACGGCACCCCGTCCGCGCAGATCCGTCAGCTCGAGGCCGATATGCTGCTGTCCGATGATGCCCGGCTGGGCACCGACGGCGCCTACC
Organism: Nocardia donostiensis; assembly: GCF_002081715.1. GTDB lineage: Bacteria > Actinomycetota > Actinomycetes > Mycobacteriales > Mycobacteriaceae > Nocardia > Nocardia donostiensis. The sequence continues at coordinate 116,483 of NZ_MUKP01000009.1, forward strand.
GGGCGAACGGATGGGGTTGCGGCACCGGGTCATCGCATGAAGGAGCTGGTTCTGCTGCCGACGTGCCGAGTCAGTCGTAGGCTGCCTGCCTGTGACCATCCTCGGTATCGGCTTGGACTTGGTGACCGTCTCCGAGTTCGCCGAACAAATGCAACGTGCCGGAACCACCATGCTCCGGGAGAGTTTCACCGCCGGTGAGCGGCGGTACTGCCAGAGCAAGGGAACCGACCCGGCGCGCAGCTACGCGGCGCGGTGGGCGGCCAAGGAGGCGGTGCTCAAAGCCTGGGCATCGTCTCGGTTCGCCCGCCGCCCGCAGATCGGCGACAACCCGTATCCGTTGATCGAAGTGGTCAACGATGCGTGGGGCAGGCCGAGTATCAAATTGCACGGCCTGGCCGCCGAATTCCTGCCGCGGGTGCGGGTTCATCTGTCGCTCACCCACGATGGCGATACCGCCGCGGCGATGGTGGTGTTGGAGGACCCGGGTGAACTGGCTGATTTGATCGAGGGGCGGGCACCGGAAGGAGCATGAGCAAACGGCACAGCTGCGATCCCTGGCGGCTGTGCCGTTCCTCGTTTCTGCCGTGCAATACCTTTCGGCTATAACGACAGCGGGGGAGTTCACCCCTGACTGGCGGTGCGGGATTCCTTCTCGGCGACCAGCAGATACGCGACCATGAGCCGTTTGAGCTCGGCGACGGCGTCGCTGTGGCTCTGTTCGTCCTGCACCGAGAAATTCAGCATCGAGTACACGACGTGCACCAGCACTTCGGCCATCATGGTGCGGCGTTCGCGAGGAGTGCGCGGGGTCAGTGGGCGCAGCATCTGCGAGACGACCTCGGCGAATTCCTTTTCGTGGATGGCGCCGGTGGCCCGCGTCGACGGAGTGGACTGCATCGCCAGCCAGACCTCGCGCCGCGACGGGTCGGTCATCCACAGGCTGGCCAGATGGTCGACGAACTGGTTCATGTGCCGCAACCAGTCCAGTGACGGGATCTCACCGTGGAAGTCGGCCAACTCCTGGGAAACCGCTACCAGGTCTTGCCGATTCAACTCGCACACGATGACGTACTTGTTGGCGAAGAACTGATAGAGAGTGCCGATCGGTACCTCGGCCCGCGCGGCGACCTCTTCGCAGGTGAACGATTCGAAACCCACTTCGACCAGCAGTTCTCTGGAAGCCTGCAGTAACGCATCGAACTTGCGTTTGCTGCGTGCCTGCGTCGGCCGACGCCTCGGCATGAGCTCCTGTGGGTCGTCCTGCAGCTCCAACGCAGGGTCCGGGCGTCGTTTCACCCTGGCCTCCGTGCGTACTTCCACACACCCAGGCTAGCGGTACCGCGTTCGCTAGGACACATCAGCGTTGTGCACGATCAACCCCTCTGTCACGAATCACCACCCATCCACGAACGTTGTGGTGTAGAACACATAACGAGGACGCTCGAGAAAAGAGGCGTCCGGAGCAGGGGAATGTAGCGCGCTGGCAGGGATTTCGCTGCGGCGCCGAACGAAGCGCCCGTTTTCGGGCAATTCATGAGCCGGTATCGGCACAGGGAGGCGTGATCTGTGGTAGCTCAGTCGGAGGCAACTCGTTCTGTCATCACCCTTGGTGTCTCCACCGAACGCGGTGCCGTCCACGCGGTGGCGTTGGACGATAGCAGCGTGAAATTGTCCGATCGGGTGCTGCTGCACCGGGTCGTCTGCATTCACGGCGACAGCAAGGCCGAGTTGGCGGCGGCAGTGGCGCGGGTCATGGACGAGGTGGCCGATGAAATCGGTTCCCCGGACCAGATCGCGGGCGCTGCCGTCGCCTACCGTGATACCGCTGAGCGGCGCGGTATCGTCACCCGGCTCGCTGCCGGGCCGTGGCACAGCGCGTCGCTGGTGTCGACGAAATCGGCGCATCTGAGCGTCGCCGGGGCGATGACCTGGCTGAACGAATTCGATCACCTGCTCATCTGCGAGGTCGTGCCCGGCTATCAGGCGTTCACTCTGGTCGACGCGGCGCGCAGCCGGGTGCTTGCGGCGACCGGGCAGCCCGCCGCGGTGCCCACCATGGCTGCGATGAGCGCGGCGGTGGCGGCCGCGCGTGATCAGCTCGACGCCGCGGAGGTGCGGCCGGACGCGGTTGTGCTGATCGGTTCCGGCGCCGACCAGCCTGCGGTGATGGGTGCGGTCAGTGGTTTCGGCGCACCCGTTATCCCATGCCGGATCGCTGGGTCCGCGCCCGCGGTCGGGGCGGCGCTGTTTGCGATGGCCGATCTGGAGGATGTGGCGGTTCCCGCGGAACCCGAGCGGTCGGGCCGTGGGTCGGTGGTGTGGGTCACCGCGGCCGGTGTGCTCGCGGGCGGGATGACCGGCAGCGGGGTGTATGTGCTTGCAGACGGGCAGCCGCAGGCCGATTCGCTGGCCGCCGACCCCGCCACGACCGCTGCCTCGCGGACGCTGGAGCACACCGGGTGGCAGAACGGCGAGAACCCCGAGGCCGCAGATACGTCCGCACCACTGCGGTTCGAGCCCGATCCGGCGACCACGATCCCGGAAACCGTGAGCCTGTATCCGTCGCGGGATCCGCAGCACACCGGCCCGCAGTGGGCCTTCCCGGCGAATCCCGGCCTGCCGCTGCTGGCCGCGGATCCCGAAACCCGCGATACCGCAGGAGGTTCGACGCAGACCTCGGTTATTCCCGCGCCTGCGGTGAAACTCGAAGCGCCGAACGGCCTGCTGTTCCCGGGGGAGGAACCGCCGCCGCCCGCGTTCACCCCGGAATCGTACGCCTGGTGGGATAAGCATCTCCGGCTGCTGGTGCAGTGGGCGGCCCAGCAGGTGCTGCCCGAGGCCGAGCAACCTGAGGTCGAGACACTCGAGGTCGAGTTGTCCGAGGCCGAGTCGCCCGAGATCGAGAGCTGACCAGGACCAGGCCCGATGCCCTTCCGGTATCGGGCCCTTCCGGTCCAGGCGTCTCAGGTGGTAGTCCGCTTCTGGAACAGCACCTTGGCCGTTGTGTAACCGGCCAGCGCGATCGCACTCCACCAGGCCACGGCGAGTACGGCACTGTTGTCGATCGGCGTCTGCATCAGCAATCCGCGAATCGTTTCGATCATCGGCGTCACCGGCTGGTACTCGGCGAACCCGCGCAGCCAGGACGGCAGCGTTTCGGTCGGTACGAAGGCGCTACTCACATACGGCAGGAACATGGCGAATATGGTGAAACCGTTGGCCGCTTCCGGGGTGCTTGCCAGCAGCCCGACGGCGGCCGCGACCCAGGAGAGCGCCAGCACGAACAGCGCGATCAGACCGGCCGCGGCGAGCCAGCGCAGCGGATCGGTGGTCGGCCGGAATCCGAGCGCCACCGCGACGCCGACCACCACGGCGGTGGTGGCCAGGTTGCGCAACACGCTTTCGGCGACATGTCCGGTGAGTACCGCCGACTGGCTGATCGGCATGGTGCGCAGGCGGTCAACGATACCGTCGGTGATATCCACCGATACGGTGACCGCGATGGTCGCCGCGCCGAAACCGGCGCACAGCAGGATGATTCCCGGCACGACGTAATCGATATAGGCGCCGCCGACGTCCATGGCCCGTCCGAAGACGTAGACGAACATCAGCAGGATCATGATCGGCAGCGCCAGCGTCATGATCACCGCATCAGGGCTGCGCCGGGCGTGTAGCAGGTTGCGGCCGAGCATGGTGGTCGAATCCTGGACGGCGCGGATGGTCGAGGTCATATGTCAGGTCCTTGGTGTGCTCAGGCCGGGATCCGGTCGGATGGCCTGCTGGTGAGGGCGAAGAACACATCGTCGAGATCGGGGGTGTGCACGGTGAGTTGTTCGACGCTGATGTCGCAGTTTTCGAGATGGTCGAGCAGTCGTTTGAGGTCGCCGACGCTGCCGTCGGAGGGCACCTGCAAGGTGAGTTCACTCGGGTCGGCTTCGCCGCGTCCGGTGGCTAGGGCCGCGGCCTGCATGGCGTACACATCGGCGAACCGCAGCCGGATATGCCCGCCCGGGGTGAGTTGTTTGAGTTCGGCCGCGGTGCCGTCGGCGACGATGTGCCCGTCGTGCAGTACCGCGATCCGGTCGGCCAGCTGATCGGCTTCCTCCAGGTACTGGGTGGTGAGGAAGATGGTGATGCCGTCGTCGACCAGTTCCCGGATCACCTGCCACAGTTCGCGGCGGCTGCGTGGGTCCAGTCCGGTGGTCGGCTCGTCGAGGAACACGATCCGCGGCTGTCCCATCAGGCTCATCGCCAGGTCGAGGCGGCGGCGCATCCCACCGGAGTAGGTGCGGGCGGGCCGGTCGGCGGCGTCGCCGAGGTCGAAGCGTTCCAGTAGTTCGGCGGTGCGCTGCCGGACGACCGCTCGGTCCAGGTGCAGCAACCTGCCGATCAATCGGAGGTTCTCCGTCCCGGTGAGCACTTTGTCGACGGCGGAGTATTGCCCGGTGACGCCGATGTTGTCGCGCACCCGGTCGGGTTCGGCTGCCAGATCGTGTCCGCCGATACGGATCGTGCCTTGGTCGGCGGTGGTGGAGGTTGTCAAGATGCGGACCATCGTGGTTTTGCCTGCACCGTTGGGGCCCAGCAGCGAGAACACTGTTCCGGCTGTGATGTCCAGGTCGATTCCGGCGAGTACCTGCCGGTCGCCGAATGTCTTGGTGAGCCCGTGAATGCTGATGGCGGGGCGGGGAGGGGCGGTCATGGTGACTCCGATCCAGAAACTGTGTATTGCGTAAACATTGTTTAGAGCATACACAGTTATTGGGCCGTGCAAGAGTGTGTTCCGCGAAAGGAGTTGACGAGATGGTGGAATCTGCTGCTCACGACCAGGCGGGACACGACAAAGATGAGCAGATTGCCGGTGATCGCAGGCTGTCGAAGACGATGGAACTGCTGTGGGGCCTCGTACCCGAGGGCGGTCGTGGACCACGCCGCGGGATGAGCCTCGAGCAGATCGTCGGTGCCGCCATCGAACTCGTGGACGAAGAAGGGTTCGCCGCGTTATCGATGAGCAAGGTCGCCCAGCGGCTGGGTTTCACCGCGATGTCGCTGTACCGCTATGTCGACAGCAAAGCGACCCTGATCGCGCTGGCGATGGACCGGGTAATCGGCCAGCCGCCACAGATCCCCGAAGGCACCCCGTGGCGGGAGGGGCTGGAGCAGTGGGCATGGGCGGAGTACCACGCGCTCCTCGCGCATCCGGGGTGGCTGGAAGTGCCGTTGAAAACACCGCCGCTCGGACCGGGCAATGTGGCATGGCTGGAATCAGGGCTGGCCATATTGTCGCGGACCGCGGTGCCCGAACCGATCAAAATGCAACTGGTGACGAACCTGTCGATCTATGTGATCGGCCGGGCGCGGGCGGTCGGCGAGATCGCTGCGGGAGATCAGGAAGACGCAGGCGACTGGGAGCTGCTCGGCCAGGTGATCGATCCGCAGCGCCACCCGGCGCTGACCGCCATAGTGCAGGCACAGGCCTTCGAGCAGGACGAACAGTCGTGGGAGCAGTTGTTCTTCGGTTTCGGGCTCGACCGGCTGCTCGACGGCTACGAGCAGCTGATCACCTCCTACACCTGACTACACCGACAGGTCGCGGCGCAGCTTCGCCACATGCCCGGTGGCGCGCACGTTGTACTGGGCCACCTCGATCTTGCCCGCGGCGTCCACCAGAAAAGTGGAGCGGATGACGCCGGTGACCTTCTTGCCGTACATGGTTTTCTCGCCGAAGGCGCCCCACGCGGTGAGAACGGTTTTGCCGGGGTCCGACAGCAGCGGGAAGTTCAGGTTCTCCGCGTCCCGGAATTTCGCCAGCTTTGCCGGCTTGTCGGGGGAGATGCCGATGATGTCGAGGCCCGCGTCGTTCAGTTCGGCCAGGTTGTCACGGAAATCGCAGGCCTGTTTGGTGCAGCCGGGGGTGCTGGCCGCCGGGTAGAAGTAGACGATCACCTTGCGGCCCCGGTAGTCGGCGAGCGAGACCTCGTTGCCGTCGGCGTCGGGCAGGGTGAAATCGGGGGCGGTGTCTCCCGGGGAAAGTCGGTGGTTGTCGGTCATGTGAAGAGACGGTACCGGCGCCGCGGCGCGCGGATACACTCGTCCGCGAGCCCTGGACCGGTCCGTGTACGGCCACGCAGGCCGCACCGGATGCGGTCGCGGCGGCACGTGCGGTCCGGCGCAGACGAGGGGCGCGACCGAGGCCCGCGGAAAGCGGCTAGAGCAGGACAGCCCGCGCCCGCGGCAGATCAGATACAGGAGGCTTTCACGTGGCAAGGGACACCGAGCGGATCGAACAGGAGATCGAGGCCGCGCGGGCACGATTGGCCAGCACGCTGGACGAGATCGCGGTGCGGGCCGACCCGCAGCGGATCGCCGACGACACCAAGCAGCTGGTCGTCGCCAAGGTGAACGAGCCGAAGGTGAAATACACCCTGATCGGCGCGGGTGTGCTGGTGGCAGGCCTGGTTCTGGTCAAGCTCTTCCGCTGACCCGAAAACGAGAACACCCGGAGCAGTGCGAACCGCTCCGGGTGTTCGTCGTCGAGCACCGTGTCAGACCGTCGGGCACGCAAACCCGTCGCCGTCGGGATCGAGGTGCGGGCCGAAGCCGGGCTCGCCACGGAAGATCGGGGCGCGACCTGCGGCACGGACCTCGTCGCAGTTCTGGAAGGCGCCACCGGCCGACCCGGTCTGTGACAGCTGAGACGAGCCGGTCGCGGCCGAACCGGAGTCGACAGCGGACGAGCCGGTACCCGCGGAACCGGTGGGAGCGGGGACGGCCAGGGCGGCGGGGGCCGCCATGAAGGTCAGCCCCGCTGCGGCAGCGCTGACGGTGAGCCGGCGAACGTTCATGAATTCCTCTATATGTCTGGATGGGCGGTGTATTCGCACGTTCGGACTGAGAACGCCGCATCCACTGTTGTGACCGGTGACTCGCTTGTCAACCGGGTGACACCCTCACGCCAGATAAGCCTCGAGATACCGACGACTATCCTGCCTACCCGTCTGGGTAATAAGCCAGGGGCGGCCCAATCGGCGCCGCTGTCGTGAATTCCGGTGAAACAGCCGGTTGTGATAGGGATTCTTGCTATGTCCGTTGCTCGTAGACCGCTGCTCGTTACTGCTGCTTGCTCGGTCGGTATGCGGCTGGCGTAGCGCGGGAGCGGACAGTTGTTACAGATCAAGGACAGTGGCCCGACCGAGATGGTGACCGGGCAGCCGCGCGCATCCGCGGCGAAGAAGGCCGATTACCGCCTGGACCTGGACGGGTTGCGCGGTATCGCGATCGCGTTGGTTGTCGCCTTCCATGTGTGGTTCGGGAAGGTGTCCGGCGGTGTGGACATCTTCCTGGTGTTGTCCGGTTTCTTCTTCACCGGGATGTTGCTGCGGCGCGCTGAAGGCAGCGGCCGTATCGCGCTGTGGGAAACCGCACGTCGCACCGGGCGGCGGCTGCTTCCTGCGCTGCTGGTGGTGCTGGCCGCTGTCATGGTGCTGACCGTGCAGCAGCGGCCGTACACCCAGTGGGCGGATCTGTCCGGTCAGACGCTGGCCTCGGCGCTGTACTACCAGAACTGGTATCTGGCGCGGGCGGCCGCCGACTACCTCGCGGCCGACCCGTCGGTGAGCCCGCTGCAGCATTTGTGGTCGATGGCGGTGCAGGGCCAGTTCTACCTGGCCATCACGCTGCTGCTTGCGCTGGTGTGCTGGGGTTGCCGCCGGGCGGGCAGGCTGTCGGCCACGCGCCCCGCGCTCGGGGCGCTGGCGCTGACGCTGGGTGTCGCGTCGTTCGTCTATGCTGCGCTGCGCTCGATCTCCTATCAGGAGTGGGCCTACTACGACAGCGCTGCGCGCGCGTGGGAGCTGCTGGCCGGTGCGCTGCTCGCGGTGGTGGCGCCGCTGCTGCGCTGGCCGGACCGCACCTGGGCGCGGCTGGTCAGGTCGGGGCTGGCGATCGCCGGGCTGAGCGCTGTGCTCGTTTGCGGCATGCTGTTCGACGGCGCCAGGCAGTTCCCCGGTCCGGCCGCCCTGTTCCCGGTGGGCGCCGCGGTGGTGCTGATCGTGGCCGGGGTGAACACCTCATCGGCGTGGCGGCCGCGGATAACGCGGATGCTGGCGACGCGGCCGTTCGTCGAGCTCGGCTCCGTCGCCTACTCGCTGTATCTGTGGCATTGGCCGCTGCTCATCTACTACCTGATCCACACCGGTAGGAACCATGCCGGGTTGGCCGGTGGGCTGCTCGTGATCGGTATCTCGCTGGTGCTCGCGGTGTTGACCAATCGGCTGGTGGAGGAACCGCTGCGGTTGCGGTCGGGGGCGGCAGCGTCATCTCCGGTGCTGCTGCGCCGGGTTTCGGCGGTGGCGGTGACGGTCGTCGGCGCCCTGGTGCTCGGTGGTTCCGGTTTCTGGCAGACAGTGGTGCTCACCACACCATCGCATCCGGTGGAAGCGCTCGATACCGATATGTATCCGGGCGCGGAGGCGCTGCTGACCGGTGTCACGGTGCCCGCGGCCAAATGGCGGCCCTCGGTGTTGGAGGCGCCGTCGGATCTGCCGCCGCCGACGGTGGACGGCTGTATCGCCGACTGGCACACCACCGAGGTCGTCACCTGTACCTATGGCGACCCGGCCGGAACGAAGACGATCGCGGTGGTCGGCAATTCCCATGCCGAGCATTGGTTGCCTGCGATGGAGCTGCTTGCCCGCGCCCATTCGGTGAAGATCGTGGTCTATCTGAAGATGGGTTGCCCGCTCAATATCCGTGACGACGCCCCGTATCGCGGCCTCGACATCCCGGATTGCCGGGACTGGTCGCGCGAGGTGATCGACCGGCTGGCGGTGGACCGTCCGGACTGGGTGTTCACCACCGCCACTGCCCCGCGCTGGCCGATCGGCGGTGACGTGGTCCCGCCGGAGTTCATCGACGTCTGGGAGGCGATGGCCGAACGTGACCTGAAGGTTCTCGCCATCCGCGACACTCCCTGGCTGCGCAACGACACCGGCGCCCGCTACCGTGCCGTGGACTGTCTGGCCGCGGGCGGTAATCCCGAGAGTTGCGGGATGCGGCGCAGCGATGCGCTCTCACCGGTCAACCCGGCGCTGGAACCGGTGTCGGCGTTCCCGAACATGCACCTGCTCGACCTGACCGACGCGGTGTGCGGGCCTGAGATCTGCCGGGTTGTCGAGGGCAATGTCCTCGTCTACCACGACGAGCATCACCTGACCGCAACCTATGTGCGCACCATCACCGCGGAGTTGGAGCGCCAGATCGGAGCGGCCACCGGCTGGTGGTGAGCGGGGCTCGTCACCATGGCGTGATGGGCGGTTTCACCCAGAGCAGTTTTTCGTCGGTATGCGCGCGGCGGGCTGCCGGGTGGTGTGGATGCCGTGCTGCCCAGGCGTCCTTGTCGTCGAGGAGACGCGCCACCGAGAGCCAGGTTTCGTCGGTGCTCGGCGGGTTCGTGCCTGCGGCGCGCGCCAGTTTGCGCCGGACCGATCGGTCCAGTGCGTGGAGTTCTGCTGCCGAGATATCGCGGTCCCACAGGTAGCGGGCCAGCCGTCGTGCCTTCGCGGCCCGCCCGGCTGCCGCTGCCTCCGAATGCGCGTAATCGGCCACGACGCAGCAGTGTACGTCGTGGCCGATTACGGTCTGGGTGGCCTGAACGCCGGGTAGGTACGAGACTCAGTAAGCCCCGGAAACGTTGTCCATGGTGCCGTAGCGGTGCGCCGCGTAGTTGCAGGCGGCGACGATATTGGCGACCGGGTCCCACACGTTGAACGGGGTGCCGGGCACGTGGTAGGCGGCGAATGTGGGGTCGATCACCTGGAGCAGGCCCTTGGACGGAATGCCCATGGCGGCATTGGAATCCCAGAGGTTGATGGCCTGCGGGTTGCCGGACGATTCGCGCAAGATATTGCGTTTGATGCCCTCGTAGCTGCCGGGGATGTTGTTGGCGCGCATGATGTCGAGCGCTTCGCGGATCCAGCCGTCCAGGTTGTCCGGGTAGACGGGCGGGGCGGGTGCGGGAGCTGGTGCCGGGGCAGGGGCGGGAGCCATGGCGGGTGCGGGTGCGGGTGCCGGGATGGCTTCGGCCTGCGGGACGGGTGCGGCCGCGATCGGTTCGGCGGCGGCAGTGGGTTGCTGGGTGGTCTGCTGGGCGGGCTGCTGTTCGGCGACCGTCGCGATGCGGGCGGGCACGCTGTTGTCGGCGACGGAGACAGCGGAGGATGTAGCGACGGCGACGAGGCCGGCGGCGGCGACGGCGACGGTGAACACGTCGCGTTTGGTGCGGCGAGCCAGGGTGGGGAAGCGTCTGTCAGGCATGTTGAAAGTCAGTTCCTTGGTCGATCTCGGTAACGATCCGGGCGTGCTGTCCTGACGTGGTCAGCACGGCTCCACGGCGACGGCTTGGCCCGTCTGCCGGAACATGGCTGTGCTGTTGTGGGGTTTTGTTGTGACGGGAACGCTTCGGCTCCCTGGGAACGACACGGTTGTGGTGCGGCGGCGGCTGGATGCCTCCCGGTCCGCGGTGTCGCGGGAACTCCACCCGCGGCGGAGTCGTTGGCAAAGATTGGTTGTCGCGATTCCGTTCCGGATCCGCTGCGCTCTTTCGGGCGCCTCATGTCCGACCGTGTGTCACGCACTACGCGGACTAACCAAACTCCAGGTCTTTTTACGACCGGATTGCAGAATGGTCACGGAAGGTGAACGCCAGGTAAACGGGCGGGGAAGAAAAAGCTCTGGCGATCTTGAAGGTCGCAAACCAGTGGCAGTGATCTACCGCTCGAGCTGGAGTTTTGCGTTTAAACCTCACGTGACAGAGGTCACAAAACTATTACGTGGATATCGCGCCCACGCTGGGTATCGGTGACTCTTTCGTGACCTGAGGCGGGAGGTGGGACGCCTCAGGGTGCGGCGCGAACACCGGAGTGCGCCCCTCTGCTGGCGCGCCGAATCGCTGCCGGTGCGCGACCGGCGCGTGGGGGGTGCGGTGATAACAGTCACTTCACCGACCGTTATCGGCTCAGCCACAGGCTGGCTCGCGTGCTTCGACCGCGGGCGGAAATGTGGTGTGATCTTCCGAACAGCGCAAGCCGGGGCGGCGGATTCCGCCTGAGTGAATGTCGTGGTGCGCCATCAGGGACTCGAACCCCGAACCCGCTGATTAAGAGTCAGCTGCTCTGCCAATTGAGCTAATGGCGCGGGCACCGTTGCGGTGCGGGACAGAGATTAACAGGCCGGAGGCGCAGAAGTGAAATCGATACCGTGTGGGCCGGATCTGCGGGGGCTGAGCGGGCGTAACGCGCGGCGCTGCGGACGGTATCTACGGGTGTGCCCGCGGCCTACCGGGGGCTGTTCGTAATTGGGTTCGGGTCTGCGGGGCTGGCAGAATGACAGCACGTGGTCTCGACCGATCCCGCCCGCGCGGTGGGGGTGCTGGGCTGTTCGGTCGGATCCGAAGCCGTCGGTGCGGGGCTGTTGCACCGGGACTTGAAACGGGGTTGTAGATGCGCATACGTCATGGTCGGCGTCCGTCGGCCGGGAAATTCACCGTACCTGTGGTCTTGTTCGCGTTGCTGGCGCTTGTGCTATCGGCGTGCTCGTCTTCGGATGCAAGTGATCGAACCGTTGCCATCGACCGCAATCCCATCACCGAACTCATCAAGCCGAAGCTGCTGGCGCCGGTCAAGGACGGCGATATCGGTGTTTCTCCGGCCATGCCGATGACCTTCCAGGTCGAGGACGGTAAGTTCACCGAGGTTTCGCTGCTGAACCCGGAGGGTGTCCCGGTGAACGGCACCATGGCCGCCGACGGCAGCTCCTGGGCCACCACCGAACCGCTCGGCTACGACCGGACCTACCGCCTGCTTGTCGAGGCGATCGGTTTGGGCGGCGCCACCACCACCACGTTGAGTTTCACGACCACCGCGCCGGACAACAAGACCAAGCCCTACCTGAACCCGGGCGAGGGTGCGGTGGTCGGTATCGGCCAGCCGGTGGCGATCCAGTTCGACGAGAACATCCCCGACCGTAAGGCCGCCCAGGAAGCGATCAAGATCACCACCGATCCGCCGGTGGAGGGCGCCTTCTACTGGGTGAACAACCGCGAAGTGCGTTGGCGGCCCGAACATTTCTGGGCTCCGGGCACCAAGGTCACCGTCGATGTGAACGTCTACGGCAAGGACCTGGGCGACGGCCTCTACGGCCAGGAAGACATTCATTCGTTCTTCACCATCGGCGACGCGGTGATCTTCACTGCTGACGACAACACCAAGCAGGTCGTGGTCGAACGCAACGGCGAGGTGATCCGCACGATGCCCACCTCGATGGGTAAGGACTCCACACCCACCGACAACGGCATCTACATCGTCGCCGACAAGCACCGGGAGATCATCATGGACTCCTCGACCTACGGTGTGGCGGTGAACTCACCGGACGGCTATCGCACCCCGGTCGATTACGCGACCCGCATCTCCTACAGCGGGATCTTCTTCCATTCGGCGCCGTGGTCGTTGGCCCAGCAGGGGTACACGAACACCAGCCACGGTTGTTTGAACCTCAGCCCCGCCGATGCGCGCTGGGTGTTCGAGAACGCCAAGCGTGGCGATATCACGATCGTGAAGAACACCGTCGGTGGCACGCTGTCGGGTGTGGACGGTCTGGGCGACTGGAACATCCCGTGGGCGGAGTGGAAAGCCGGTAACGCCGATATCGGCTGAGCGAGCGACGAGACCGTAGCGCACGTGTTCGACGACACGTGCGCTACGTGCTTTTCGGGGCAGGGTGGCGCCTCATGGCGGTTCCGCACGGACGGCCGCTCAGGGCAGGAATGTGGCGAAGTGATCGAGTGCGCGCAGTGCCTGGTCCGGGGTCTCGTGGTCGGGGAGTTCGAACTGGACGCGGTCGACCCCGGCCTTTTCGTAGGATTCCAGGGCCTCGGGGGTGCCGCCGTAGAGGGTGACCTGCACTGTGCGGCCCGCTGCGGCGGCACGGTCGCGCAGTTCGTCGATGCGCGCCGAGCTGCTCGGCGGTGAACAAGGGCAGCGGCAGCCAGCCATCGCCGTGCTCGAGCACCCGATCCAGGACCCTCGGGCCGACGCCCGCGATGAGCACCGGTGGAACCCGCGCGGGCTTGGGCCAGGACCGAGCGGGTTGACCCGCATCGTGCTCACACCCTGTGAGCGCGCCGAGATCATCGTCTCGCTCACCGCTGGCGAGACCGTGACACTCAGGTCGTATCCGCAGAACCTCGGGGTCTCTGCCAGTCGTGCGCAGAGCGCGGGTGCCGCGGACGAGCTCGATATCCTCCAGCTCACCGCTGCCGCGACGCTGCGCCCCTCACCTACCCTTCCGGCTCGCCTCGGCGCGGCCCCAGCCCTCGACCCGGCGGACGCGGTCAAGACTCGATCGTTCGAACTGGGCAACAACCACATCAACGGCAAGCGCATGGACATGAGCCGCATCGATGCCACGATCACCGTCGACACGACCGAGGTGTGGGATGTCGTCAACATGCACAGCCAGCCCCACAACTTTCATATCCACGACGTGCAGTTCCAGATCCTCAGCATCAACGGTGTGGCCCCACCTCCCGGACTCGCGGGCTGGAAGGACACCGTCTACACCCCGCCAGCGGTGTCTTTCCGGCTCATCATGCGCTTTTCCCGCTACACCAACCCCGTCCTGCCCTACATGTATCACTGCCACCTCCTCTGGCACGAGGACCAGGGCATGATGGGGCAGTTCGTTGTCGTCGACGGCGAGTGACCCTCGCTGGACCCGCTGGAGTGCGCAGCTGGCATCTCCCCCCGCTGTGACGAAGCGAACAGATTCCGAATAGAAGTAGGGCATAGAAGTAGGGCCGGGTCGGAAGCGTTTGCCTCTGACCCGGCCCTTCAGGGGTGAGTGACGGGACTCGAACCCGCGACAGCCAGGATCACAACCTGGTGCTCTACCAACTGAACTACACTCACCATCGCCGGTTTTTGCACCGGCCGCTAGATACTAGCGCGTCCACCCCCGTCAGGGCTAATCGGTATCCGGTGTGCCGGTCACCGGGGGTGTCGGCAGGCCTTCTGCCAGCCCGCTGACCTCGGCCGCTATAGCCGAGATCTCCGCCGTCGACGGTCCGGGCGCGGCGACGAACGCGGTGCGCCGGTAGTACTCGAGCTCACGGATGGATTCTTTGATATCGGCCAGCGCGCGATGGGCCAGCCCCTTCTCCGGCTGCCCGAAGTAGATCCGTGGATACCAGCGGCGGCACAGCTCCTTGATCGAGCTGACGTCGATCAGCCGATAGTGCAGGTGCCCGTCCAGCAGCGGCATATCGCGGGCGATGAAAGCGCGGTCGGTTGCGATGGAATTGCCCGCGAGTGGCACTGTGCCCGCCACCGGCACGTACTGCCGGATGTAATCGAGCACCTGCTGCTCGGCGTCGGCGACGGTGACGGTGGAGCGGCGCACTTCTTCGGTGAGCCCGGACCGCTCGTGCATATCGGCGACCACCGGTGGCATGGCGGCGAGAGCCTCCTCGTCGGCGTGGATGACGATATCCACACCTTCACCGAGAACGTTCAGATCGCTGTCGGTCACGAGCGCGGCCACCTCGATCAGCTTGTCGCTGTCCAGGCGCAGGCCGGTCATCTCGCAATCCATCCACACCACTAATTTGTCGGACACCCGTATAACCCTAGTCAGCTCGGTGACGTGATCACGTAGCGCGCAGGTTCCGTCCGTTCGCGGCGGGGTCAGCGCATCGCATGCGTGTCACCTGCGTGGCTCGTTCCTCACCCACCTGCCGCCGCCGTGGCGGGTCATTCCGTCGGCAGATCACGGTGGTGCGGCACGGGCGTGGTGATGCCTGCGGGGCCAGTCTCCAGCCAGCCGCTGCCCGCGAGCGCGATGGCGGTGCGGGCGAAGCCGGCGAGCGTGATCGTGTCCGGGCCGCCGACATGTAGTACCCGCGCATACGCTTCGATCTGGCATCCAGATCGATCCGATCGTGCCACTACTCCCGATTTCGACGGCGCGGAAGCCAGCTGACGCGTATCGGCACAAGTGGGACCCAAGCTCGTCTTAAGCGCGCGGACCTACGGTCGCCGCCGTGGACTATTACATGTGGCGGAAACAGACGACCGGGGAAGCCGCGGCGGACGACGGCACCGCGGGGCGAGCCGACGGCGCAGAGCTTTCTCCTGAAGGCGGCTATCCGAACTCCGAGGGGCGGACGCTGATACCAGGGCACTCGGAAACGCGGCTCACGATGGTCGCGGTCTACGATCTCGGCTTCGACGAACCTCGGCGAGTGGCCGAGTTCCGGCTGACCTCCGCCGGATCGGTCGCGCTCACCACCCCCGGCCCCGACGAGTGCCCGTTGGCCGAGGACTGGTACGCCGACGGTGTCGAACGATACGAGTCCGGCGAACCCGGGCCGACGCTCGTCCCTCCCGACGACGGCGCGGAGTTCCTGCAGGCGCTGCTGGACCTTCCTCCGATGAGCTACTACCGGCTCGTCGCCGAGGGCTCGTCCAGCCAACCGGACGCCTCGGGCCGCGCCCAGCGGTGACCGGAGACGATGCGACGTGCTGCCGGGAACCACGGACCGGGCGGCCTCACTGCTGCACGGCCTCACCGACCGTATCGACTCCACCCTGCAGCAGGGCACCTGGCAGGTTGCGGACAAATTTCGCCGCACCAGCCGGTTCAGCAGATACACGGCCGACCACCTGGAATACGCCGACGGCGTTCTCGGACAACTACTGGGCCGCACTCCACCATCCGCCCCCGCGCCTGGGCGGGACTGGGGTTATCGGCCCAGCGCAGCCGAATCCCGGATGGCCGCGCGACGGATGGTCGCCGAGGTCCCGTTCACCGGCGACATGCGCATCGATGTCCTGCGCAGCATCTCCGAGGTCTACAAGATGCGCTCCGATGACGGCCAACTGAATATCTACAAACCCACCGGGGGCCTGGATTTCGAACCCGACTCGTTGGAGCGGCGCATGCTCGAAGGGTTCACCGACCGGGAGATCGCCGCCTACCGCCTCGACGAGATCCTGGGGTTCGGCCGCATTCCCCCGACGGCCCGGACCAGCGGGCCCGTCGGCCCCGAAGTGGAGTCCGCCGGACCGGGAACGATCCAGCAGTTCATCGAATCACCGAAGGGACGCCGGGCATGGCGATATCCGAGGCTGCAACAGCAGCAGGTTGCTGTCGACGACTACATCATGGGGAACCGTGACCGCCATATCGGGAATTACCGCACAGTCATAGTGGGAGGTCACGCGCAGGTCTTGGCCATCGATCACGCACGGTCCTTCTCGCTCGGCAACCCGCTCACCGTCGATATCAGGTCACCGTTCGTGTACGCCCAGCGCGGAATACCGTTCGAGCCGGATGTACTGAACGCGCTGAAGCGAGCGGATAACGATCTGTTGTACGCCGCACTCGGCGACGCCGGGATCCAGGAGCAGGCGATCGACGGGGCGATCACCCGCCTGGAGAAGCTGCGCACACTGGGCATGATCCCGCCCGATGTCCTGGTGCGTCGGCGCTGATCTCAGGACCCGGCCCGGTATTCGCAGGCCCCGCACAACCGGTTGGCCATGGCAGATCTGCGGATCGGAGGTAATGCGATCAAGGCGCGACGCGGGAACCCCAGGGATCCTGTAGCCCTCGGATAATGGTCGGCGCGGAACCATCGGGACCGCAGAACTTCGCTGGCCAGGAACTCGGCCTACTGCTGTTCGGCATCGAGCCGATCCAGGGCGTCCGCGCCGCGGTTCAGCCGCCGAGTTTGCGGTAGAACGCGCCCGCGATGGGGGCGGTGAACGCGCGTGGCCCGTATTGGCCTGCGACGCTCATTCCTTTGCTGATCAGGCCGGGGACGACGCGCATCTTGTTGCGGGCGAGTGCGTCGATGGAGATTTTTGCGGTGTGTTCGGCTGATACCCACATGAAACCGGGGACCATGCGGTCGACGATGGATGCCTCGGCTGGGTCGGGGGTCTCGGTGCGGACCGGGCCTGGGGCCAGCAGGGTGACGTTCACCCCGGAACCTTTGAGTTCGCCACGCAGTGACTCGGAGAACGTGTTGGCGAATGCCTTGCTGGCGGCGTAGGTGGCGTTGTTGGGGATCGGCATATTGCCCGCCGCGGAACCGGAGATCAGGATGCCGCCCGCGCGCCGACCCAGCATGCCGGGCAGCACGGCCAGTGTCAGATCGTGTACGGCGACCGCGTTGAGTTCCATCTGGTCGCGTTCATAGGCCGGGTCCAGTTCGGCGACAGGGCCGAAGGTCGCGATACCGGCGTTATTGCACAGGATCGCGATATCGCGGGCAGTGAGCTCGTCCACCAGCGGCTGCCGCTGCGCGCGGTCGGCCAGATCGACGGCGCGGACCTCGGCGGTGATGCCGTGCGCCAGGGTCAGCCGCTGCGCCAGCTCGTCGAGCAGCTGCTCACGCCGGGCGACGAGGATCAGCGAATAACCCCGCATCGCCAGTTCAGCGGCGAGCGCGGTCCCGATACCGGACGACGCCCCGGTCACCACGGCCCGGTTCTCAGCGGTAGGAGAAGGCAAACTCACCCCGTCACCCTAAGCTCCGGTCCACCGGCTGCCGTAACCCACCGGCTGTTCAGGCCTGGCCCGCCCGCTCAGTAATCGTCTGGCAGCACTCGGAAGGCATCATGTCGCGTCAAAGGCGCGACTGCCCGAAAATCGCGCCGATCCAAAGTGAGTATGTCCGGGGTTTCGTACCGCTCCGCCAGGGCGACGTTCACGGAATCGGTGAGGTCCAGGCGCAGAGCCGCATAATGACGCTGGACACGGCGAGCCGTACGTAGCAACTCTGCCGGGACCGCGCCGATCTCGACTCGGCCGACGCCTTCTTGTGCGAGTAGCCAGTCGTTGACACTGTACGCCACGTCGCGGTTCAGGTTCCGTGTGATCACGTGCTCGATCTCGAGTAGCACGAGCGGCGAAACCACCGTCGAACCGGCGTGTTGTAGGACACTGCGCGCCGTGGCGTGTTCCGGATCGGCCGAGTTGAACGCAGCGATGAGCCCGGAGGTGTCACCGATCAGGATCATCCACGATCCTCGGCGTCGGTGATGGCCGCTCGGACGGTTCGATCGACTTCTGCCGCGGTGACCGGCCTGCCCAAGTCGATGACCGGAATATCCCACTTCTCCTGCCATCGACGGGCTCGAAGTGCCGCAAGGTGGAACGCCTCGCGGAAGTATTCGGCCTCCGGGCGGCCCTCCCGAGCCGCTGCCTGTTTGATCGTCTCCAGGTCGGTCTCGTCGACCATGACGGTGGTTTTCTTGAGAGCCATATGGTTATGGTACCTCCGCCATAAGCGGTCGGGTTCACAATCGGGCGGCCAGGCGGGTGCCCTGGTCGATGGCGCGTTTGGCGTCGAGTTCGGCGGCCAGGTCCGCGCCGCCGATCAGGTGCGGGGTCAGGCCGGCGGCGCGTAGTTCGTCCGCCAGGTCGCGTACCGATTCCTGACCGGCACACACCACCACGTTGTCGACCGGTATTACTCGGGGGCGGCAGTGTTTCTCGCCGAAGCTGATGTGCAGGCCCTCGTCGTCGATGCGGTCGTAGTTGACGCCGCCGATATGTTCGACACCTTTGGCTTTGAGTGCCGCGCGATGTACCCAGCCGGTGGTTTTACCGAGGTTCTTACCGAACGGGGTGGTTTTGCGTTGTAGCAGCACCACTTCGCGGGCGGCGGGGGAGGGGCGGGGGGTGCGGAGTTGGCCGCGGACGTGTTCGTCGTCGGCGTCGACCCCCCACTCCTGTTTCCATTCATCCAATTTCAGAGTGGGATTACCTGCAACGGTGAGGAATTCGCTCACGTCGTAGCCGATACCGCCCGCACCGATCACCGCTACGCGCCGGCCGACCGGTTTGTCCTCCCGCACCAGTTCGGCGTAGGACAGCACCATCGGGTGATCGATCCCCGGAATATCCGGGATCCGCGGACGCACCCCGGTGGCCAGCACGACCTCGTCGTATCGGCCTGCGATGATCTCTGCTGCGGTGATGCGTTCGCCCAGGTGCACATGCACCCCGGTCACCTCGAGTTTCCGGGTGAAGTACCTGAGGGTTTCGTCGAATTCCTCTTTGCCGGGGATACGTCGCGCGATATCGAACTGGCCGCCGATCTTGTCGTCGGCTTCGAACAATTCCACATGGTGCCCGCGTTCGGCGAGGTTGATCGCGGCGGACAAACCGGCTGGGCCCGCCCCGACCACGGCGATACGTTTAGCCCGTCGCGTGGGCAGCAGCTTCAGTTCGGTTTCGTGCCCGGCGCGCGGGTTGAGCAGGCACGATACCGTTTTGCGTTGGAAAGCGTGGTCCAGGCATGCCTGGTTGCAGGCGATGCAGGTGTTGATCTCGTCGGTGCGGTCCGCAGCGGCCTTTTTCACCCATTCCGGGTCGGCGAGCAGCGGCCGGGCCAGCGAGACGAGCTGGGCGTCACCGCGGCTGAGGATCTCCTCGGCGGTCTCCGGCATATTGATCCGGTTCGACGCACACACCGGGATACCGACGTGCGCGGCGATTTTCGCGGTGAATTCCACGAACGCCGCCCGCGGCACCGAGGTCACGATGGTGGGCACCCTCGCTTCGTGCCAGCCGATATCGGTGTTGAGGATACTGGCGCCTGCCTCCTCCAATTCCTTCGCCAGGGCGAGGATTTCGCTGAAGGTTTGGCCGTCTTCCACCAGTTCGGCCATCGACAACCGGAACACGATGAGAAAATCGGGACCGACCGCGGCGCGGGTGCGGCGCACGATCTCCACCGCCAGCCGCCGTCGGTTCTGGGGCGTGCCACCCCATTCATCGGTGCGTTTATTGGTGCGCGGAGCGAGGAACTGGTTGAGGAAGTAGCCTTCGCCGCCCATGATTTCGACGCCGTCGTAGTTGGCGAGCTGGGCCAGGGACGCGCAGCGCACGTAGTCGTCGATGGTTTGTTCGACGCCCTTGGCGGATAGTTTGCGCGGCCGGAACGGGTTGATGGGCGCTTTGATCGACGACGCCGACACACTGCCCGGCACATATGCGTAGCGGCCCGCATGCAGGATCTGCAGCGCGATCTTCCCACCGGCCTCGTGCACCGCCTTGGTGATAACGCGATGCCGGTAGGCCTCGGTTTTGTTGGTGAGCTTCGCGCCGAACGGCAGCAGCCAGCCGGTGCGGTTCGGTGCGTAACCACCGGTGATGATGAGTCCGACACCACCGCGGGCGCGTTCGGCGAAATAGGCGGCCAACCGGTTGGTGTCCCAGGCGCGGTCTTCCAAGCCGGTGTGCATCGAGCCCATGATCACGCGATTGCGCAGCGTGGTGTGGCCGAGGTCGAGCGGGGAGAACAGATGCGGAAAACGTGTCGAGCTCACGGCGGGCTCACTTTCTTCGCAGGGCGTGCAGAACTTCATCGCACCACTCGGTGAACCCGGCTTCCACGCGGATACCGCCGCGCAGCACGAGGTACTGGTGCAGTCCGGTGCCGGAGAGCTGTTCCGGTTCCGGGAAGTCGCGTTTTTCGATCAGCCGGTACAGCTCCAGCCGTTGCGCATGCTGATCACGATGCCGGCTCACCTCGGTCAGTAGCGCCGTCGGGTCACCGTAGGCGGCGGCGCGGATTTTGACCGCGAGCTCATTGCGCAGAGCGCCGGTGTCGGTGGGTTCGGCGATCCAGCGGGCCAGTTCGGCGCGTCCGTCCGGGCTCACCGAATAGACTTTCTTGTCTGGTTTCCCTTCCTGGGCGACGGTCTCGCTCACCACCCAGCCCGACTCCTCCATCCGCCGCAGCACCCGGTAGATCTGCTGATGGGTGGCGCTCCAGAAGAACCCGATGGATCGGTCGAACCGCCGCGCCAGCTCGTAACCCGAACCGGCGCGCTCGGTCAGCGACACCAGCAAGGCGTGTTCGAGGGCCATGAGCGCAAGAATAAGCGCGCAGCCGGCCTATATGCAACTAGGTGCATATAGGCCGAGGGGTAGATCGGCTGCCAGAAGAACTTCGACGCCTCGATCACGAAGCACCCTGACACACTAGGGTTCGGATATGAGCGAGGTGGACGCGCGGGTTGTCGAGCGTGAACGGCGCGGGCAGGTTATCGCGTGGGGGCTGTGGGATTGGGGGTCGGCGGCTTTCAATGCCGTGATTCTCACCTTCGTGTTCTCGGTGTATTTGACCGATACGGTCGGCGACGATCTGCCCGGCGGGATATCGGCGAGCGCATGGCTGGGCTGGGCGTTGGCCATCGGGGGACTGGTGGTGGCGGTGACCGCACCGGTCAGCGGGCAATGGTTCGATGCCACCGCCAACCGGAAAAGGTCGCTCGGCGTGCTGACCGCGCTCACCGTCGTGACGATGGCCGCGATGTTCTTCGTCCGCGACGACTACCACGATTTGTGGCTCGGGCTGGTGCTGCTCGCTGCGGGTTCGGTGGTGTTCGAGCTGGCCAACGTGCCCTACAACGCGATGCTGCGGCAGGTCTCGACGCCTGCCACGGTGGGCCGGGTATCCGGGTTCGGCTGGGCCATGGGCTATTTCGGCGGCATCTTCTTGCTGTTGATCTGCTATTTCGGTTTCATCGCCGGTGAAGGTGACCGGCGCGGGCTCCTCGGGGTGCCCACTGATGCAGGGTTGAATATCCGGCTGGTGGCGATGCTGGCCGCGGTGTGGTTCGCCGCTTTCGCGCTGCCGGTGCTGGTCGCGGTGCCCGAACTGCGGCGCCCGGGTGCCGATCCCGGCGCCGATACCGCCGGTTTCCTCGGGTCCTACCGGGTGCTGTGGCGGGATCTGCGCGAATTGTGGGCCACCGATCGGCGCACCGTGGGTTTCCTGCTGGCCAGCGCGGTGTTCCGGGACGGTCTGGCCGGTGTGTTCACCTTCGGCGCGGTGCTCGCGGTCGCCGTGTACGGGCTGGCCGCCGCGGATGTGCTGCTGTTCGGGATCGCCGCCAATGTTGTCGCGGCGCTCGGCGCGACGGTGGCGGGGCGATTCGATGACCGGGTGGGGCCGAAACGGGTGATCGTGGTGTCGCTGCTCGCGATGCTGATCTGTGGGATGGCGTTGCTGATGGTTTCCGGTCCGGTCATGTTCTGGATATTCGGCCTGCTGCTCACACTGTTCGTCGGCCCGGCGCAGGCATCCGCGCGTTCGTTCCTCACCCGGTTGGCCCCACCCGGTCGGGAAGGGCAGTTGTTCGGCCTCTACACCACCACCGGTCGCGCCGTATCGTTCCTCGCGCCCCTGCTCTTCGGCTTCTTCGCCTGGGCTTTCGCCACCGACCGCGCCGGGATCGCGGGACTGCTGGTTGTCCTCGGTGCTGGTCTGCTCGCCCTGCTTGCTGTCCCGGCACCAGACCGCGACCAGCAGGTCGATATCCGTTAGTTCATCCCGCTAGTTCATCCCGCGCGGGCGCCACACGCCCATTCCCAGGGCGATGAGGCGAACCTGCTGGACAGTGTGTTCGATGAGCGGCCCCTCCTCACGCGGGGTGGCCGAGATGTAGTCGGAGATGCCGTCGGCCACGGTCGAGACGATCAGATCCGCGGCGATCTCCAGATCCTCCGATGGCCAGGTGTCCAGCGCGGGGATACGGGAAAGGTCCACCACGAGCTCGCGGACGATCAACTGGAGTTCCAGGGCGATCGCCTGCCGCAGCGCTGCGGTACCGCCGCGTCGTTCCCGGACCAGAAACCCGAACAGGTCCCGTTTGGCGTCCACCTGGTCGAACACGAACCGTACCGTTTCCGACAGCCGGGCATCGGGGGTGCGCCGTAGCTGGCGCAGGGCCAGGCGCAGCGCGCGCACACCCTCGTCGACCAGGGTTGCGCCGAGGTCGTCGAGGGAGGCGAAATGCCGGTAGAACGCGGTCGGCACGATACCGGCGGAGCGCGCGATCTCACGCAGGCTGAGCGCGCCGAACCCGCGTTCGGCAGCCAGCGCCAGCGTGCCCTCCAGGAGGGCTTGCCGGGTGCGCTCCTTGCGCTCGACGCGCGTTTGGGCCTGCTCGCTCATTTCGGTGAGCATACATCCGTTCACCATGCGCTCATTCCCCAGATGTCGTTCGCGTCACATCTATCCCTTGTTGACAGGGGTGCCAGGGCATCCGGCACACTAGTTCAGTGTACAGACGTACACCGAAACGGTTGCCGGTCGTGACCGGACAGACAACAGGCACGGAGAACCGAAATGGTGGATCTGATCAATCTGGTGCAGCACCTGACCACACCGCATCCACTCGACCGTTACCTGGAGCTGGTGCGCCCTATGCTCACCGTCCGCGATATGCGCGCCCAGATCACTGCGGTGGATCGCTCGGTACCCGGCTCGCTGACCCTGACCCTGCGCCCCACCCGGCAGTGGGCAGGCTTGCGCGCCGGGCAGTTCGTGCAGATCGGCGTCGTGATCGACGGCGTGCGGCATACCCGCTGCTATTCGCCGGTGAACTCCGAGCACGAACGTGACCGCCGTATCGATCTCACCATCCGCGCCCACCCGCACGGGTTGGTCTCGCAGTATCTGCACCGCCATGCCGAACCCGGGATGGTGATCGGCTTGGAACCTGCGGGCGGAGTGTTCCACCTGCCCCACCCGCGTCCGGAGCGGGTGCTGCTGATCAGCGGCGGCAGCGGTATCACCCCGGTGCTGTCCATGCTGCGCACCCTCGTCGCCGAGGGCTATCCGGGGCCGGTGGTTTTCCTGCATTACGCCCGTTCACCAGAACTGGTGCCGCACCGCGACGAACTCGCCAGTATCGCCGCGACGCACCCGAACGTCGCCCTGGAACTGCGCTACCCCGAACGCGACGGCAGGCATTTCCACTACGACGAACTCGAACGGGTGGCCCCCTGGTTCGCCGCCGCGGACACCTACCTGTGCGGCCCACCACCGCTGATGGAGTCGGTGCGCACGGTGTATCAGGCCGAACAGCTCACCGACCGGTTGCACACCGAGGAGTTCACGGTCTCCGTCGCGCCGGTCGACGCCGCCGAAGTGCAGGGCAGGACCATCTTCTCTGCCAGCGGAGTTGATGCCGACAACACCGGCGCGAGCCTGCTGGAACAGGCCGAAGTCGCGGGGTTGAGCCCGGAGTACGGCTGCCGGATGGGTATCTGCTTCTCCTGCACCGCAGTCCGGCGCAGCGGCTGCACCCGCAACCTACGCACCGGGGAACTCGCCGCCGACCCGGACCAGCCCATCCAACTGTGTGTCAACGCGGCCGTCGGCGATGTCGACATCGAAATCTGAAGAACTGAAGGGGAATAACAGATGACCATCCTCACCGAAACCACGGACGGGCCGCTGGTCCTCACCCCGGAACAGGTCGAAGAGATCGGCCGAGTGCTCGACGAACTGCGCGGCCGTATCGTCGCCGATCTCGGCGAGCGCGACCGCGAATACATCTACTCGATCATCAAGGCCCAGCGCGGTTTCGAAATCGCGGGCCGGGGTCTGTTGTACCTGGGTTTCCTGCCGCCGTTCTGGCTGGCCGGCGTTGCCGCGCTCGGGGTGTCGAAGATCCTCGACAACATGGAGATCGGCCATAACGTCATGCACGGCCAGTACGACTGGATGCGGGAAAACGGCCTCAACTCCCGGGTGTTCGAATGGGATACGGTCTGCCCGTCGGACCAGTGGAAGCATTCGCACAACTACATGCACCACACCTTCACCAATATCCACGGCCGCGACCGCGATATCGGTTACGGCGTGCTCCGTATCGACGAGGGGCAGAAGTGGAACCCGTACTACCTGGGCAACCCGCTGTATGCGTTCCTGCTGATGGTGTTCTTCGAGTGGGGTGTCATGCTCCACGACCTGGAGGCCGACAACATCATCCAGGGCAAGCGGAAGTGGTCGGAGATCAAGCCGCTGCTCAAAGGGCAGTGGCGTAAGGCGAGCCGTCAGGTCCTCAAGGATTACATCATTTTCCCGCTGCTGAGCGGCCCGCTGTTCGCACATACTCTCACCGCGAACTTCACCGCGAACCTGGTGCGTAACCTGTGGGCCTACTCGATCATCTTCTGCGGCCACTTCCCCTCGGGAGTACAGACGTTCACCGAGGAGGAGACCGAGAACGAGACCCGCGGCGAATGGTATGTGCGGCAGATGCTCGGCTCGGCCAATATCAGCGGCAGCACACTGTTCCACATCATGTCCGGCAACCTGTCGCATCAGATCGAACATCACCTGTTCCCCGATCTGCCCGCCAACCGGTACCCCGAGATCGCTCCCGAGGTGCGGGAGCTGTGCCAGAAGTACGGCCTGCCCTACAACACCGGCCCGCTCGGTAGGCAGATCGGCTCGGTGTGGGTGAAGATTTTCCAGCTGGCGCTTCCGCCGAGCCTGCTCGAATCGCGTTTCGCCAAACTGCTGCCTTCCGCGTTGCGGAAACGACCCGCTCCCGGTGTTATCGTGATGCGTCAGCGGACAGCAACCGAAGTGGGCGGGTAAATGATCGGGAAATTCGAAGCCAACAAGGATTTGATCCAGGAATTGACCACTTCCGGTGCGCGGCGCGTCGGCAATATCGCTTCGATCGTCGCCGGGACCGTGCAGGAGGTCACCCGCGAGATCGGGGAATGGATCACCGACGCCATCGAAATGAACGAAGCCGCGGCCGCGGCCCGTCGCGACGCGGCGGCACAGACGGCCCCGCACGATGTGGAACGCCCCGACGAGGCGTCCGATCGCGATCTCGACGCCGTTCCCGATCCGGCTCCCGGGTACGGAGAGCAGAGCACCGCGAGCACGATCGTCGACGCCGAAGTGGTCGACCCTGGAAACACCGAACGACATCGCTGAGCAATCGCCGGCCGAGGGTACGTCCCCCGGTCGGCGTTGTTTCTCCTGCCGCTCGCGAAAACGCCGCTCAACGTCGCATTCCATGGGCTAACCTCGGAGTTCGTGCCCGCCTACGTGTCCTCGCCGGAATTGACCTTCGGCTTCATGTTCGCTCTGGAAGACCCGGAGCGAATCGCGGAGGTGGTGCGCGAGCTCCAGCTGCGCAAAACCGTCTCGGTGTTCCGGCTGGCGCGGCTGTCCGATGACGCGGGCCCGCCGGAAAGATATGTGGTGAACTGGGCCGCCATTCCACAGATCTCCATCACCACCAGCGCACCCGAACCCGACGAACTGCGCGCCAGCCAGGTGATGCTGGTCAATGCGTTCCTCGGCGACGACGGCGATATCCGCCTGTATTCCGCGCAGGGCGACTCGCCGCGCTGACGTGAATCGCCGCGATCTTCGGGCATTCGGGAGATAACCCACACCGGGCCACACTGGGGACGGGCCCATCGTTACCGAAATGTAGCCTGGCGGGGGCAGCACCGAGACGACCAGATGGCAAGGAGTCCGACGCCTTGGAGAACGTACTACGGCCGCTCATTGTTTTCGGCGGCACGATTGCGGTAACGATCGCAGTCGGTCTGCTCATCGACCGTCTGCTCAGCTACAGCGCCGACAAACATCCCAAGAACCGGCTGCCGGGGCTGCTGCGCCGGATCCAGTTGCCGCTGCAGCTGCTGCTGGGGTGCGTTGCTCTGCACTACACGTATCCGATGGCCGAACTGGATCTGCGGCAAGACGCGGTGATCCGCAACATCCTGGCCACGATGGCGACCATGGCTGCG
The DNA here is from genome assembly GCF_002081715.1 of Nocardia donostiensis. Taxonomy (GTDB): domain Bacteria; phylum Actinomycetota; class Actinomycetes; order Mycobacteriales; family Mycobacteriaceae; genus Nocardia; species Nocardia donostiensis. The sequence goes on from NZ_MUKP01000009.1 coordinate 143,132, forward strand.
GCCTGGCTCGTCATACGCGTCGCCGATGCGGTGGCGGAGAACACGCTCACCAAGTATGCGGGCCGCGCCCGCGATATCGCCCGGGTCCGGCAGCTGAACACCCAGCTCACCCTGATCCGCCGCATCGTGACCACGGTGCTGGTGATCACCACCGCCGCGGTGGCGATTCTGCTGCTGTTCCCCGATATGCGCACCCTCGGCACATCGCTGCTGGCCTCGGCCGGTGTCATCGGCATCATCGCCGGTGTGGCCGCGCAATCCACGCTCGGCAATGTGCTGGCCGGTCTGCAGATCGCGTTCGGCGATTCGGTGAAGATCGGTGACACGGTGGTGGTCGAGGGGGAAATGGGCACCGTGGAGGAGATCACCCTGACTTTCCTCACCGTCCGCATCTGGGACGACCGCAGGCTCACCATGCCGGTGTCGTATTTCAACAGCAAGCCGTACGAGAACTGGTCCAAGGGCGGCCCGCAGCTCACCGGCACCGTGTACCTGTACCTCGACCACAGCACACCGATCAGTGAACTGCGCGAGTACCTCGGTCAATTCCTGCGCGGGCGTAAGGACTGGGACGGACGCAGCTGGAACCTGCTGGTCACCGACAGTACCCCGACCGGGATCGAGGTGCGTGCGTCGATGACGGCCGCCAACTCCGACGATGTGTGGACGCTGCGCTGCGCGGTCCGGGAAGAACTGCTCGGATGGCTCGGGCGGGAGCACCCGTACGCCTTGCCGAAGATCCCCACGGCCCCCGCGATGGAAGCCCCCCTGCCGGTGCGCTGATCCCTGAGGGCTCGGGGGCGAAGGGTTTCGTTCGGGTGTCGGTCCGGCAACGTTGCCGCCGTTTTTTGTGTTGTGCATCACAATTGAGATGCGGCTACACGTGCCCGCTCTGCTCGACCCTCTTTCGAAGGAGCGCCGATCATGGAACCCGGCAATCCCGTTACCCCCACCTATCCGGTCCGCGTCCGCGGCGATCTGGACCCCGCGCTGTCGCGGTGGATGTGGATCGTGAAATGGATTCTGGCGATACCGCACTATATTGTCCTGTTCTTTCTGCATATCGCCTACGCGGTGGTGACGGTGATCGCGTTCTTCGCGATTCTGTTCACCGGGAAATACCCGAAGGGACTGTTCGATTTCAATGTCGGAGTGATGCGCTGGACGTGGCGGGTCATGTTTTATTCGTGGACTGTCCTGGGCACCGATAAATACCCACCCTTCAGTTTGGAGACGAAATCCGGCTATCCGGCGGATCTGGAGGTCGACTATCCGGAGCGGCTGCACCGTGGGCTGGCCCTGGTGAAGTGGTGGCTGCTGGCCATACCGCATTACCTGATCATCGGCGCCCTGGTCTGGGGCGTGGTCGATGCGGGTGGTGGGGATTGGGACGGCGACGAGTGGGGTGGGTTCTCGATTCCGCTGCTCGGCATCCTGGTGCTGGTCGCGGTGATCGCGCTGCTGTTCACCGCCCGCTATCCGCGCGGACTGTTCGATTTCCTCCTCGGCATCAACCGCTGGATGATCCGGGTGCAGGCGTACACCTCGCTCATGCGGGACGAATATCCGCCGTTCCGGCTCGACCAGGGCGCACGGGAGGGCGGCGCACGGGAGGACAGCGGAGACCTCGACCTGACGAAGCCTTAATCGGTTCGGACACCGGCGAAGTCTGCCTTCGCCGGTGTCCACGCGCGTTGTTTCGTGGTGCGGTGATCAGTGCGCCGATTCGTAGACCCGACGGACGACGTCTTCGATCTCCGGTTCCTCGATGGACAGATCCCGCACTTCGGCACGCGCCGACACCGTAGCCAGCAGTTGCGCCGCGGTGATGTGCTCGGCGTCGAACGCCAGCCGCTGCCGCATCCCGTCGGCTTCACTGGACAGCAGCACCGCCCCCGGCAGATCGACCAGCTCAGGAGTCGGCTGAGCGAGGTCGACCACCAGCACCCGCTGCGCGCCGACCTTCGCGCCCAGACCGGTTAGTGAACCGTCGTACACCAGACGCCCGTGGTCGACCACGAGCACCCGATTGCACAACCGCTCGATATCGCCCATATCGTGGGTGGTCAGCAGCAGGGTGGTGCCCCGTTCCTCGCGTTCGGCGCGCAGGAATTCGCGTAACCGCTGTTTGGACACCACATCCAAGCCGATGGTCGGTTCGTCCAGAATGATCAGCTCGGGCGAATGAAGCAGGGCAGCGGCTACTTCGGCGCGCATCCGCTGCCCGAGCGAGAGTTGCCGTACCGGGGTGTCCAGCGTGCCTGCCATCTCCAGGCGATCGATCAGGTGCCGCATACGTTCGCGCCCGGCGGCGGCGTCCAACCGGTGAATGGCCGCCAGGATCGAAAACGATTCCCGCAGCGGCAGATCCCACCACAGCTGCGACCGCTGGCCGAACACCACGCCGATACGGCTGGCCAATTCCCGCCGTTGCCGCACCGGTTCCAACCCGCAGGTGCGGACCCGGCCCGAGGTGGGCACCAGGATGCCGGTGAGCATTTTGATCGTGGTGGATTTACCCGCGCCGTTGGCCCCGATGTAGCCGACCGCCGCACCGCGTTCCACCCGGAAACTCATCGCGTCGACAGCGGTCAGGGTCTCACGACGCCGCCGCCAGCTGGTGCCGTTCTTCCGGTACACCACGAACCGCCTGGTCAGCTCATCGATCTCGATAATCGGATCGCCGGTCATCAGCCGCCGCCTCCCTGATAGTGCCTGGTGCCGAGCCGCCACACACCCAGCGCCGCCAGCCATACCCACACCATGGCGAGCGGCGACAGCCAGGCCAGCCAGGACGGGATCAGGGAGGGGCCGGGCAGGCCGAGTATCGCCAGCGTCGGCAGATATGCGGTGAACGCCACCGGCACCGCGTAACAGAACAGCAGTTTCAACGGTGTGGGGAAAACCGAAGCCGGTTGCGCGGCGGCGAACGAACCGCCGTAGGTGAAGCTGTTGGTGAGTTCGGCGCCGTCGATCAGGAAGAATTGGCAGCCCGCTGCGGCGACGAACAGCCCACCGAACAGCGCGACACCGGTAACCAGGGTCAGCGTGATGAGCGCGACGACACCGGCGTCCCAATCGATGTCGTTGCGCACCAATCCGAGGGCGAGCACGACCACGGCCACCGCGGCACGCGCCATCCGGCGTAACGACACCTCGCTGGTGATCAGTTGCAGTAGCAGCGGCTGCGGGCGCAGATAATAGGCGTCGAGGGTGCCCAGGCGGATCAGGGTGGGCAGTTTGTCCAGATGACCGAACAGCACTTGCGCCAGCGCGAACGAGGTATTGCTCAAACCGAACAGCAGCAGCGCAGCGTTCAGATCGAGCCCGCCGAGCACTCTGGCGTTGTGGAAGATGACCCACACCTCGGCGAATTCGATCAGGCCGACCAGCAGCGCACCCATCAGATCGCTGGCGAACGACAGCCGGTAACTGCGTTGCGCGCGGATCCGGGAACTCAATACCGCCGCATACGGGGCGAATCGGCGTGCCAACCCCGACGCGCGCTCGTCGCGGGCGGGCGGAGCGTGCGGTTCGAGGGTGTCAACCACCTTGTACCTCCAGCCTGCGCCTGCCCGCGGCCAGCAGGAGCCGCCCGATCGCGCCCACCGCCAGGACCCAGAACACTTGGATGCCCACCACCTGCAGCGCTTCCATGTCGACGACTCGTCCGGACAAGACATCGACCGGCGCCTGCAGAATCGACGGGAAAGGGGTCGCGTTGGCGATTGTGCGCAACCAGTCCGGGAACAAGTGCACCGGCACGAACAAGCCGGCCAGGAAGGTGCCCATAATCTGGTAGAGCACTCGGATACCCCGCGTCTCGACCACCCAGAAACCCACGGTGGCCAGAGCGAACAGGCCGAGGAACGACACCGATACCGCCAGCAGCACGCTGATCGTGCCCAGCACATACGACAGCGGGTCCGACGGCATCGTCAGGCCCACCGTGAGCATCCCGACCAGCACACTCGGCACACCACGCGGCAGCAGCGTGCAGGTGGCCCGCCCCAGATCAGTGGCCAGCGCACCCAACTGGACATCGACCGGCCGGAGGAAGTCGATGGCGATATCCCCGTTGCGCACCCGCTCGGTCAGCTCGATCTCTGACGCCATGAACTGCGTCGCGCCCAGCAGTCCCTGCGAAATCCACACGTAGGCGGCGATACCGCCCGCGTCGTACCCGGCGAACCCGGCCCCTGTACCCACCGCGGCCACCATCACCGCGGCGCGGACGAACCCGAACACACAGTTGGTGCACAACCCGGCGAGCATGGCGATCTTGTACTGCCATTGCCGCCGGAAACCGGCAACAGCCATCCGCCAATAGACAGCCGACAGCTGACGTGTAGCCACTGCGGTGGCGAGCACTGATGTTTCCCCTCCTGAGCCAGGCACAAGGCGAATACATTACCGGCGCAGCCCGGCTCGGGAAAGGGAATATCGGCGCGGCCGGGTGGTGCCGCGATGGCTCCGAAGGATGGAACCGGTCAACTATGTGTAGGCTAACCAAAGTTGGCATCGGTCACATCGGTTCGGAGACAAGTAATCATGGCGCGCAGAGGTTTCTCGGGTGTGGTTTTGAACGCGTTCGGCGTCCAGTACCACACCGCTACGGTGCTGAACACCGAACAGACAACGCCTCGCATGCGGCGGATCTGGCTGAGCGCCCCCTCGCTGTTCGACGAGATCGACATAGAACCCACCGCGTGGTTGCGCATCTGGTTCCCCGACCCAGCGGGCACGGAGACCGAGTTCCAGCGCGGATACACCATCGCCGAGGCGGATCAGGAGACCGGGCGCTTCGCCATCGACTTCGTCCTGCATGAACCCGCCGGACCGGCGTCGACCTGGGCGCGGACTGTCCAGGGTGGCGAGACGATCGAGGTCACCTCGTTCGGATCGAAGGGCTTCCCGATCGCCGAGGATCAGGACGGGTACCTGCTGATCGGCGATGCCGCGTCGATCCCGGCGATCAACTCCATCCTGGCCGCCGTGCCGCCACAGCTGTCGGTCGAGGTCTACCTGGAACAGCATCACGACGACGAGCTGCTCATCCCGCTGACCCCGCACCCGGGCGTGCGGGTGCGCTGGGTGCCGCGCACCTCGGAGGACGCCCTGGCAGCCGCGCTGGAGGCGCGCGACTGGTCGAACTGGTATGCGTGGGCGTGCACGGAGTCCAAGTCGCTCAAGCACGTCCGCGCTCGACTCAAGGAATTCGGCTTCCCGAAGAGCGACGTCTATACCCAGGCCTACTGGATGCAAGGGCGTGCCATGGGTAAGCAACGTGACAGCGTTGAACTCGCGGCCGCCGAGACCGCACCGAAGGCTGCTGCGCCCGCTGGGGTTGCATCGGAGGCTGCTGCGCCCGCTGGGGCTGCACCCGAGACCGCTGCGCCCGCCGCATCCGCCCCCGCCGCGGCGAGCACCGCACCACCCGGCAACTGGCGTTCGCAGGCGGCGAGCAGGCTGTTCGCCGAAGTACGTCCGAAGCTGTACGTCGCGGGGGTGCTGCAGTTCCTCATCACGCTGATCCAGCTGGCCCCGTACGTGCTGCTGGTGGAGTTGGCACGCAACCTGCTGGCAGGCAGTGCGGAATCCACCCTGTGGACGCTGGGTCTGTGGGTACTGGCGCTGCTCGGCATCGGCGCCGTACTCGAACTGGCGTTGCAATTGTGGTTGCACACCGTCGACGCCCGGTTCAGCCGCGACCTACGCAGCCGCCTGCTGGCCAAACTCGCCCGGCTCCCACTCGGCTGGTTCACCGCGCGCAGCTCCGGGCAGATCAACAAGCTGATCACCAATGACACGCTGTCGCTGCACTATCTGGTGACGCACGCCGTTATCGACGCGGTCGCCGCGGTCGTCGCGCCGCTGGTGGTGCTCGGCTACCTGCTGTGGGTGGATTGGCGGCTGGGACTGGTGCTGCTGGTGCCCGTGCTCGGCTACGTCTTCATCATGTTCTCGATGATGGCGCAGTCGCGTGTCAAGGTCGTGCAGGCGCAGCGCTGGGCCGAGCGGATGAACGGCGAAGCCACCTCCTACCTCGACGGTCAGCCGGTCATCCGGATTTTCGGCGGCGCGGCGGCCTCGCCGTTCCGCCGCAGCCTGGACGACTACATCCGGTTCCTCGACACCTGGCAGCGGCCGTTCACCGGCAAAAAGGCCGCGATGGACATCATCACCAGGCCGGTCACCTTCCTGTGGCTCATCCTGGTCGTCGGCACCGCGCTGGTGGCCACCGGCCGCCTGGACCCGGTGAACCTGCTGCCGTTCCTGTTCCTGGGCACCACATTCGGTTCCCGGCTGCTCGGTATCGGCTACGGCCTGTCCGGGCTGCGGGAGGGACGCCTCGCCGCACGCAACATTCAGCTCACTCTGGACGAGGCCGAACTCGGTGTGCGAGCCGACGGCGCGGAGCAGGCGGACCCGGCGGGCCGGGTCGTGCTCGACGAGGTGTCGTTCGGCTACCGCCCCGGTGTGCCCGTGGTGGACAAGGTCTCGCTCACCCTCGAACCGGGCACCGTCACGGCCCTGGTCGGGCCGTCGGGCGCGGGCAAGTCGACGCTGGCCGCATTGCTGGCGCGTTTCCACGATCTCGACAGCGGCAGTATCAGGGTGGGTGGCCGCGATATCGCTACGCTCACCCCGGACGAGCTGTACCAGCGCATCGGGTTCGTTTTCCAGGACGCCCAGCTGGTACACGGCACAGTGCGAGAGAACATCGCCCTTGCGGTCCCCGATGCCTCTGACGACGCAGTGCAGCGGGCAGCCCGCGACGCGCAGATCCACGAACGAATCCTGCGGCTACCGCAGGGATACGACACGGTGCTCGGCGCTGATACCGCCCTGTCGGGCGGTGAGCGCCAGCGCCTCACCATCGCCAGGGCGCTGCTCGCCGATACCCCGGTGCTGATCCTGGACGAAGCTACTGCCTTCGCCGACCCGGAGTCGGAATACCTGGTGCAGCAGGCGCTCAACCGCCTGACCGCCGGGCGCACAGTGGTGATGATCGCCCACCGCCTGCGTACCGTCGTCGACGCCGACCGCATCGTCGTGCTCGAGAGCGGCCGGGTGGTCGAGTCGGGTACGCACCTGGAACTGCTCGCTGCCGATGGCCGCTATCAGCAGCTGTGGGAAGCCGGCGCCGTTGCCGCAGATCTGAAGGAGAACGCCCGATGACGCGCACCTTGCTGAGCCTGCTGCCCCCCGAGCGTCGCGGACGCTTCGGCGGCTACCTTGCGCTGATCGTCGTCTCGACCGTCCTGCGCGCGATCGGCGTGGTACTGATGGTCCCGCTCGTCGCTGCCCTGTTCGGCGACGATCCCGCCGAGGCATGGCCGGTGGTCGGCGCGCTGACCGTCGCCGTCGCCGCCGGGTGGATCGTGGATGCGATCGCATCGCGCCTCGGTTTCGACCTGGGATTCACCATTCTCGACCACGCGCAACGCGATGTCTCCGAGCAGGTCGCGCGCATTCCGTTGCGCTGGTTCGATGAGGACAACTCGGCCGCCACCCGCAGCGCCATCGCCAGTACCGGCCCGGACCTGGTCGGGTTGCTCGGCTACCAGGTGACGCCGCTGGTGCAGTCGGTGCTGCTGCCCTTCGCGATCGGTGTCGGGCTGATGCCCATCGCCTGGCAGCTCGGCGCGATCGCGCTGCTTGTCGTTCCGCTGCTGCTTGGCGTGCTATGGGTGAGCGGGCGCATCACCCGCCGCGCCGACGAGGTGGCCAAGGACTCGAACAGCGCGCTCACCGCGCGCATCCTCGAATTCGCCCGCACGCAGGCCGCGCTGCGGGCCGCCCGCCGGGTGGAACCCGCTCGCAGCCAGACCGGTGCGGCGCTCGCTGCGCAGCACGGCGCGACGACCCGGCTACTGCTGCTGAACATCCCCGGACAGGTGCTGTTCAGCGTGGCCAGCCAGATCGCCCTGGTGCTGCTCGCAGGCACCACAGCCTGGCTTGCGGTGAACGACACGATCGGGGTGCCCGAGGCCATCGCGCTCATCGTCGTGGTCGTCCGGTTCCTCGAGCCGTTCGGCGCGCTTGCCGATCTGGCGCCCGCGCTGGAGAGCAGCCGCGGCATCCTGCGCGATATCCGGGCCGTCATCGCCGCGCCCGAGCCGACGACCGCGGCCGTCACGCAGCCGCGGGCCGTCGAAAACGGCGCCGCGAGCGTCGAGCTGCGCGCGGTGTCCTTCGACTATGGGCCCGATACGCCGCCCGTACTGGACGGCTTCGATGTCGAGTTCCGGCCCGGTGAAGTGACCGCCGTGGTCGGGCCGTCCGGTTCCGGCAAGAGCACCCTGCTCAACCTGGTGGCCGGGCTGGAGAAGCCCACCTCCGGCCACGTCCTTGTCGGCGGTGTGGATCGCGGTGCCCTCGATCCGGTGCAGCGACCGGCGGTGACCAGCATGGTGTTCCAGCAGCCGTACCTGTTCGCGGGCACGATCAAGGAGAATGTGCTTGCGGGCAATCCCGAGGCGAGCGCGGAGGAGTTGGCCTCGGCGCTGCGGCTGTCCCGGGTGGCGGAGTTCGCGAGCAGGCTGCCCGAAGGGCTCGACACTCTGGTCGGAGATGCGGGAACCGCGCTCTCCGGTGGTGAACGCCAGCGGGTGTCGATCGCCAGGGCGCTGCTCAAACGGTCGTCGGTGCTGCTCGTGGACGAGGGCACCAGCGCGTTGGATATGGAGAACGAGGCCGCGGTGGTCGCCGCGATCAGCGATGACCCGCAGCGGCGCACGCGTGTGGTCGTGACCCACCGGCTGTCCACCATCGCGGGCGCGGATCGCGTGCTCTTCCTCGAAGACGGCCGCATTGTGGAGGACGGCACGGTCGAGGAATTGCTGGCCGCGTCAGGGCGGTTCGCCGGGTTCTGGGCACATCAGCACGACGCTGCGGAATGGCGGATCAACTCCGATCCCACCGCAGTCGAGGTCGGCTGAGCGACGGGGACACACACGTGCCCCGAGCGGCGTGTGTCCCCGTTCGGTATCCGGCCACAGTTTCGGCAAGACGGCAGCAACGCTGATCGATGACGCCGCCCTGTTCACGCGGGCCGGAGCCGACCGGCTCGTGTCGATAACTCGAGATGTTTACTTCGGCCGTGAACGGTTACCCCCGAAGTGACCTACGTACTCGACCAGCTGTCCTCATGAACGAGAGATGAGGTGCAGGGGCGTTCCAGAAACGCCCCTGACCAGCGCCCCCGGCAGGAATCGAACCTGCGACCTAGGGATTAGAAGGCCCTTGCTCTATCCAACTGAGCTACGGAGGCAGTGGTGGTGTGCGCTGGTTTCCACCATGGCCGACAACGACCGCACTGTCCAGCCGAGAAAGTATAGCGGCCGACCAAAACCGATGTGATCTGTGCTGCCCACTCGGCGGCCCCACCGGGGTGCACGGGGGCGGCCGACTACGCTCGGACCTATGTCATCGACCGAGGCCCCGCCTGCCGAACACCCCGCCGGGGTAGTCCGGCCCGGTGCTGCGGCGGCTGTTCCGGCCGTGGTGACGGCGTTTATCGGAGTCGTCGCGGCGGTGGTCGCGGCCCTGATCGTCACCCTGTCGGCGGCGCAGGCGCTGAGCCTGCTCGGGATCCCGGACCCGGGGCCGCTGACCACCTACGGTCTGCCCGCCGTGCGCGCGCTCGCCGACCTGTGCGCCGCGTTGACCGTGGGCTCCCTGTTCTTCGCCGCCTTCCTGACGCCCCCCCAATCGAGCGGGGTGCTCGATGTCGGCGGTTATCGTGCCGTGCGGCGCGCCGCGCACAGCGCGGTGGCCTGGGCTGTCTGTGCGGCGCTGCTGGTCCCGCTGACCGTCTCCGACACCACCGGGCGCCCGGTCGGTGCGGTACTGGCGCCCCAGGAGCTGTGGGGCGTCATCGACAAGGTCGAACTCGCGGGGACCTGGCGGTTGACCGCGATTTTCGCGCTGATCCTCGCCGTGGCCTGCCGGCTGGTGCTGCGCTGGGGTTGGACGCCGGTGCTGTTCGGGGCCTCCGTCGCCACGATGATGCCGCTCGCGTTGACCGGTCATTCGTCCTCCGGCGGCTCGCACGACGTCGCAACCAACAGCCTGATCCTGCACCTCATCTCGGTCTCGATCTGGGTCGGCGGGCTCGTTGCGGTGCTGATACACGCCCTGCGGGACGGAACGCACACCGATATCGCCGCCCGCCGTTTCTCGCTCACCGCCACCGTGGCGTTCGTGGTCATCGCGGCCAGCGGTGTGATCAACTCCTTGGTCCGGCTGCCCATCGATGAGATGTTCACCAGCACCTACGGTCAGCTGGTGCTCGCCAAGGTCGCCGCGCTGGCAGCGCTCGGCGTCCTCGGCTATATGCAGCGCCGCGCTGCCCTGCCCGCGCTGACCGCCGACCCGCGCGACCGGGGCGCGCTGATCCGGTTCGCCGGAGTCGAGGTGCTGATCTTCGCCGCCACCATCGGCCTTGCCGTCGGCCTCGGCCGCACCCCGCCGCCGCCACCGCAGTCGGTGCCGACCCCGGTCGAAGTGGAGCTCGGCTACGAACTCGCCGGACCTCCCACCCTGGGTAGGCTGTTGTTCGACTGGCGGTTCGACCTGGTTTTCGGAACCCTGGCCATTCTGCTTGCGGTGTTCTATCTGCTCGGGGTGCGGCGGCTGCGTGCCCGCGGCGATGCCTGGCCGATGGGACGCACCATCGCCTGGCTGTCCGGCTGCTTCGTGTTGCTGATCACTACCAGCTCCGGTATCGGCAGGTATTCGACCGCCATGTTCAGCGTGCATATGGGCGCGCATATGGCGCTGTCGATGCTGGTGCCGATCCTGTTCGCGTTGGGCGGGGTCGTCACGCTCGCGCTGCGAGCGCTGCCGCCCGCCGGTCGCGGGGCGCCGCCGGGACCGCGCGAATGGATCCTGGCCGCCGTGCACAACCCGGTATCGCGGTTCCTGACCCATCCGATCGTGGCCTCGGTTATTTTCGTCGCCGGGTTCTACGCGCTCTATATGGGCGGTATCTTCGACGCGTTCGCCGACTCGCACGCCGCGCATCTGCTGATGAACCTGCACTTCCTGCTCAGCGGCTACCTCTTCTACTGGGTGGTCATCGGTATCGACCCGAAACCGCGGCAGGTGGAACCGCTGACCAAGCTGGGCATGGTTTTCGGCTCGTTGCCGTTCCATGCGTTCTTCGGCGTCGCGTTGATGAGCATGAGCACCGTTCTCGGCGACTGGTTCTATCGCAGCCTCGACCTGGACTGGCACAACGATCTACTCGGTGACCAGCGCACCGGAGGTAGTCTCGCCTGGGCCAGCGGCGAGGTGCCGCTGGTGGTGGTGATGCTGGCGCTGCTGATCCAGTGGTCGCGCAGTGACCAGCGCTTGGCCCAGCGCACCGACCGCGCCGCCGACCGCGATCACGATGCGGAACTTGCCGCACACAACGCAATGTTCGCCGAACTGGCCCAGCGAGACCGAGCAGCACACCGATGACCGACCAGACCACCCAGTTGCCCTCCCGACAACCGGCCCGCCGCGTCGGCCGATCCGATGTGCGTGCGGCGCGCAAACGCCTGCACGGACGCATCCGCAAAACACCGGTGTTCCACACCTACGTCGACGGACCCGGCGGCCGTGTCCCGGTCACCTTCAAACTCGAATACCTGCAGCACGGCGGCACGTTCAAAGCCAGGGGCAGCTTCAATGCGCTGCTGGAGGCCGGTGCGGAGACCGAGCAGGTGGTCATCGCCTCCGGCGGTAATGCGGGGATCGCGGCGGCGCTCGCCGCGGCCGGTCTCGGTAAAACGTGCACCGTCGTCGTTCCCGAGTCGGCGCCGCACACCAAGGTGGCGGCCATGTGGTCACACGGTGCGGAGGTGCTGTGGCACGGGACCACCTACGCCGAGGCTTACATCTACGCCACCGAACTCGCCGACGAGCGCGGCGCCCTGCACTTACATGCCTATGACTTGCCCGCCGTGGTGGCCGGTGCCGGAGTGATCGGGCTGGAACTGGAAGAACAGGTGCGCGGCAAACCGCCGATACTGGTCGCCGTCGGCGGCGGCGGGCTGCTGGCGGGGGTGGCGGCGGCGCTGGGGCGTCGCCAGCAGGTGATCGGTGTGGAACCCGAAGGAAATCCGACGCTGCATGCCGCGCTGGCCGCGCGGGAACCGGTGTCCGTCGGGGTGTCCAGTATCGCCGCGGACGCGCTGGGCGCGGCGCGGATCGGCGATATCGCCTTCGAGGTGAGCCAGCGCTACGGGCTGCGTTCGATACTGGTCAGCGATGACGCGATTACCGACGCCCGGGAGTATCTGTGGCGGGAGTTCCGGATCGTGGTCGAACTCGCGGGAGCCGCGGCGCTGGCGGCGATCCGCAGCGGGGCGTATGTGCCGCCGCAGGGGGAGCGGCCGGTAATCGTGCTGTGCGGAGCGAATACCGACCTGGGCGTGCTGTAACCGCCCGGTCGCGGTCTGCGTGCCACTGCCGTTCGAACTGGAACACCCGGTGTTCACAGCGGGTGTAGTTGTCCACAATTTCCCTTGCCTGGCCCCGAATCTGTGCGCGGCGGGCGACGATGGTGTCGTGCAACGAGCAACGGACGAGGCCCGGCGGGAGCGGGCGGCGGAAGGGGGAACGATATGTACGAAACGATCGCGACGGTGGTCGGCACCGTGGTCACCCACCCGGTCAAGCGAGTACTGGCCGGCGGGGAACAGGTGTTGACCTTCCGGATGGCGAGCAATGCGCGCAGGCTCGACCACGACTCCGGGGAGTGGGTCGACAGCGGGACGCTGTTTCTCACCGTGAACTGCTGGCGCAAACTGGTGGCCGGGGTGGACGCCTCGATCGGGCGCGGTGACCCGGTGATCGTGCAGGGGCAGCTGCGGTCCAACGAGTACCGCACCCGCGACGGTGTCGAGCGCCGTGACCTGGAGATGCGGGCCAACGCTGTCGGGCCGGATCTGTCCCGGTGCACGGCAACGGTGCGCCGGTGGCGGACGGCGGGGAACAATTCTGCCTCCGCGAACGCTGAGGAGGGGCAGAGCCGGGAGCCGGAAGCGGCGGGCAGGTTCGCAGGACCCAGCGACCCGGCTGTCCCGGGTGGCGAGCGGGCCCTGGATCCCGAGCCGGCTGGCACTTGAGCCGAGGGTTCGTGGCCACCGGATCGAGTGGGTACCTACACTCGCGAGGGTCGGTTGAGCGGTTCGCCGCGGAACAGGTCCGGTGAACGTGGTGTGCCCGCAGTCGAGTGGGGAGCGCGGGCCTGGTCCGCAAGACACGGACCTCCGGATATTTGTTCGTAGGAAATCGGGCTGTTACCAGCACTTATGTATATGTGTTACGCATGTGCCGAGTGTGGGTGGGCGGTCCTGGACGGGTTAGGGTGATCGGTATGGCTGAGTTCATTTACCAAATGAAGAAGGTTCGCAAGGCGCACGGCGACAAAGTCGTGCTCGACGATGTCACCTTGAACTTCCTTCCCGGCGCCAAAATCGGCGTCGTCGGCCCCAATGGCGCCGGTAAATCCAGCGTGCTGAAAATTATGGCCGGACTGGACCAGCCCAACAACGGCGACGCTTTCCTCGCGCCGGGGGCCACCGTCGGGATCCTGCAGCAGGAACCGCCGCTGAACGAGGAGAAGACCGTCCGCGGCAACGTCGAGGAGGGTATGGGCGAGATCAAGGTGAAGCTCGACCGCTTCAACGAGATCGCCGAGCTCATGGCCACCGACTACTCCGACGAGCTCATGGAGGAAATGGGCAAACTCCAGGAGGATCTCGACCATGCCGACGCCTGGGACCTGGACTCCCAGCTCGAGCAGGCGATGGACGCGCTGCGCTGCCCGCCGCCGGAAGAACCGGTCACCAACCTCTCCGGTGGTGAGCGCAGGCGGGTCGCGCTGTGCAAGTTGCTGCTGAGCAAACCCGACCTGCTGCTGCTGGACGAGCCGACCAACCACCTCGACGCCGAGAGCGTGCTCTGGCTCGAGCAGTATCTGGCCCAGTACCCCGGCGCCGTGCTCGCGGTCACCCACGACCGGTACTTCCTCGACAATGTGGCGGGCTGGATCCTTGAGCTCGACCGCGGCCGCGCCATCGGCTACGAGGGCAACTACTCCACCTACCTGGAGAAGAAGGCCGAACGTCTCGCGGTGCAGGGCAAGAAGGATCAGAAGCTGCAGAAGCGGCTCAAGGAAGAACTGGCCTGGGTGCGTTCGGGCGCCAAGGCGCGGCAGGCGAAGAACAAGGCGCGTCTGGGTCGGTACGAGGAGATGGCCGCCGAAGCCGAGAAGACGCGCAAGTTGGACTTCGAGGAGATCCAGATCCCGGCGGGTCCGCGCCTGGGCAATGTGGTGGTCGAGGTCGAGCATCTGGACAAGGGCTTCGGCGATCGGCAGCTGATCAAGGATCTGTCGTTCACGCTGCCCCGCAACGGCATCGTCGGTGTCATCGGACCCAACGGCGTCGGTAAGACCACTCTGTTCAAGACGATCGTCGGCCTCGAGGAGCCCGACAGCGGTACCGTGCGCGTCGGCGATACCGTCAAGTTGAGCTACGTGGACCAGAACCGGGCCGGTATCGACCCGAACAAAACCGTGTGGCAAGTGGTGTCGGAAGGCCTGGACTACATCGAGGTCGGTCAGCAGGAGATGCCGTCGCGTGCCTATGTCAGCGCGTTCGGCTTCAAGGGGCCCGACCAGCAGAAGCCGGCCGGGGTGCTGTCCGGTGGTGAGCGCAACCGGTTGAACCTGGCGCTGACGCTGAAGCAGGGCGGCAACCTGATCCTGCTCGACGAGCCGACCAACGACCTGGACGTGGAAACCCTCGGTTCCTTGGAGAACGCGCTCGAGCAGTTCCCCGGCTGCGCCGTGGTGATCTCTCACGACCGCTGGTTCCTCGACCGCACCTGTACCCACATCCTGGCTTGGGAAGGCGACGCCGACAACGAGGCCAAGTGGTTCTGGTTCGAAGGCAACTTCGAGGCGTACGAAGCGAACAAGATCGAACGCCTGGGTCCGGAAGCCGCTCGCCCGCACCGCGTGACCCACCGGAAGCTGACCCGCGGGTAACCGCAGGAAACTTTCTCTGCGCGCGAGCGCAGGGCTAGGGTCGAGACCGGCGTCACTTTAGTGCGGAACCAGATCCGAGGGAGTTGGCGAAAATGACGGTCTCGTCCGAATTGTCCGGTGCGGCATGGGTTGCCGAGTTGCCCGAAGCGTTGCGCAGCGACCTCGGCGCTCTGGAAGAGGCGTACTTCCGCCATGTCGATGCAAGCGATGTGGACTGTGTGATCACCGGTATCACCCAGATCTTCCGGCGGCACGTGGAGCTGGCCATGCTCCGGCGCCCCGGCCGTGCTCTGGTTCGGGTCTACCACCCGGAGGACGGTTCGGGGCTCGGGGCGGCCGTGCAACTGGTCAGCGACGATATGCCGCTGCTGGTCGAATCGATCAGCTCGTCACTGAGCCGGATGGGCGCCAGCGTCAGCGAGGTCATTCACCCGATCTTCGAGGTGCATCGGGATACCGAGGGGCAGCTTACCGACGCGAAACCGCGCGAGGTCGACGGCACCGGTGGCACCGGACTACGGGAATCGTGGATGCATGTGCAGCTACATCCCTCGACCAGCAGCGAACTGCTGGAACGGATCGAGGCGGCCATGCCCGATGTGGTGGCCGATGTCCGGCAGGTCGTCGACGACACCGCAGCCATCCGGGAAACGCAGCGCACCCTCGCCGACGACCTGGATCGTGCCGCCACCGCAGGCAACGGCTCGCTGCCGTCCATCGACCTGGCCGACTGCGCGAGCCTGATGCGCTGGCTGGCCAAAGGGCATTTCACCATCCTCGGCTACGCCCGCTATCGGAGGACTGCGGCGGCGACGGAAGTGGTGCCCGATTCGTGCCTTGGTGTGCTGCGGCCCGATGTGGGCACCGACTTCCGGGTGCCGGCCACCGGCGCCGATATCCCGCTGCTGTTGATGACGCAGGGGTTGGTGCCTGCGACCGTGCACCGTTCGGTATATCCGTACTTCATCGGTGTCGCCGAGCTCGACACCTCCGGCGCAGTGATCGGTCAGCACCTGTTCCTCGGGGTGTTCACCGTCACCGCCATGCACGAGAACGTGCTCGACATCCCGGTCATCTCGCGCCGGGTGCGCACCGTGATCGAGGAAAGCGGTTTCGATCTGGACTCGTTCTCCGGGCAGGCCATGCTCGAAGTGGTGCAGTCGTTCCCACGCACCGAACTGTTCTCCTCCGACACCGAAACGCTGCGCCGCACCGCCACCGCGGTGCTGAACGTCGGCCTGCGCAGGCAGGTCAGGTTGTTCCTGCGCACCGATACCTTCGGCCGGTTCGTGGCGGCCATGGTCTATCTGCCCCGTGACCGTTACACCACCCGGGTGCGGCTGGAAATGCAGGACATCCTGGTCCGCGAGCTGGGCGGTGTATCGATCGATTATTCGGCACGGGTGAGCGAAAGCGAGCTCGCCAGCGTGTATTTCACGGTCCGGATGCCGGGTGCGGACGCCGACGCAGCTGGGTCGGCGCAAGCCGGGGCGGTTCCCGAGATTTCCGAAACCGACCGCCGCCGCATCCAGAACCTGCTCGCCGAGGCGAGCCACACCTGGGACGACTACCTCAACGAAGCGGTCAGCACCTCGACGGTGCTCGACCCGGGCGTCGTACGACGCTACGCCGCGGCATTTCCCGAAAGCTACAAACAGGATTTCCCGCCGCGCCGAGCGCTGGCCGATATCGCCCGGCTCGAGCAGCTGTCCGAAGGCGATATCGACCAATACCTGTACCGCCGCGCCGATTCCGGTGCAGGCTCCTGGCGCTTCACCCTCTATATCGGTGGTGCCGGGATATCACTGAGCCAGGTGCTGCCGGTGCTGCAGAGCCTCGGCGTCGAAGTCGTCGACGAACGCCCCTATCGAATCGAGCTCGACGGGGCTGCCGACGGCGACCGGAGCGAACGCTGGATCTACGATTTCGGCTTGCTGGCCCGTCCGGAACTGCTGCGTGGCGCGGTGGACCAGGATCTCGACGCGGAACTGCTCGAAGCAGCCCGCGACGGACTGACCGTGGCAGGCGCGGTGGAAACCCGGACCTCAGGGGTGCGGGAAAGGTTCATCGAAGCCTTCGAAGCGACCTGGTTCGGACGGGCCGAAGCCGACGGCCTCAACGAGCTGGTGCTGCGCGCCGGTCTGCCGTGGCGCGAGGTCGCGGTACTGCGCACCTATGCCAAATACCTGCAACAGGCGGACTTCCCGTACAGCCAGGCCAATATCGCGCGGGTGCTGCTCGCCTACCCGGATGCCGCGCGGCTGTTCGCGCAACTGTTCGCGGCCCATTTCGATCCGGAAGCCCATTCCGCGGAGCGCGCCGCCGAACTCGAAGAGCAGGTGCGCAAACGCATCGATCAAGTCGTCAGCCTGGATGCCGACCGTATCCTGCGTGCTTTCCTCGGTCTCATCGCGGCAACGCTGCGGACCAACTACTACGTCACCGACGCGGCGGGCACACCCCGCGAATTCCTCGCCATCAAGGTGGAACCGCAGCAGATCGTCGAGCTGCCGCAGCCGCGTCCGCGGTTCGAGATTTTTGTGTATTCGCCGCGGGTGGAGGGTGTGCATTTGCGGTTCGGTGCGGTGGCGCGTGGGGGGTTGCGGTGGTCGGATCGGTTGGAGGATTTCCGG
>NZ_MUKP01000090.1 GCF_002081715.1 Nocardia donostiensis
CTGCGGTTGCGCACCGAGGTCATCGAGATCGATATCGACCGTGCCCGGGTACATGCCCGTGATCTGGAGTCGGGTGAACGGAACTGGCTCGGCTACGACCGTCTCGTCATCGCCACCGGTGCCAGGCCCATCCGGCCCGACCTGCCGGGTATCGACGCGCCGGGCGTGTACGGTGTGCAAACCCTCGATGATGGTGCGGAGCTCATCGACGGACTGGGGCAGGCCGCAGGCAAGCAGGCGGTGGTCATCGGCGCGGGGTATATCGGTGTCGAAATGGCGGAAGCGTTGATCCAGCACGGTTTCGAGGTCACGGTCATCAACCGCGGCGTCGAGCCGATGTCGACACTGGACCCCGATATGGGCGCCTTGATCCGCACCGCCATGCACGATATGGGGGTGCGCATCGTCGGCGGCGCCGAGGTCACCGAGATCGGAACAGACTCCACCGGCCGGGCGCGGTCGGTTATCACCACAGACGCCGAATACCCTGCCGATATCGTGGTTCTCGGTATCGGTGTGCTGCCGGAGACCCGGCTCGCGAGGGACGCAGGCCTGCCGCTGGGGGAATATGGCGGGCTGCTCACCGATACCGCGATGCGAGTTCGCGGCCACGCCGATATCTGGGCAGGCGGTGACTGTGTCGAGGTGCTCGACCTGGTGTCCGGGATGTACCGTCATATTCCACTCGGCACACACGCCAACAAACACGGCCAGGTGATCGGCGCGAACATCGGCGGGGGCTACGCGACGTTTCCCGGCGTGGTCGGCACCGCGGTGAGCAAGGTGTGCGAGTTGGAAGTGGCCCGCACCGGATTACGCGAAAAGGACGCGCGCGCCGCCGGGCTGCAGTTCGTCACCGTAACCATCGAATCGACCAGCCGCGCCGGGTATTACCCCGACCCGGCGCCCATGACGGTCAAGATGCTGGCCGAGCGGCTGACCGGGAGATTGCTCGGGGTGCAGATCGTCGGCCGGGAGGGCGCGGGAAAACGGGTCGATATTGCGGCTGTCGCGCTCACCGCGGGGATGACCGTCGAGCAGATGACGAACCTCGATCTCGGTTACGCCCCGCCGTTTTCCCCGGTATGGGATCCGGTGCTGGTTGCTGCCCGTAAGGCGGTAGGCGCGGTGCGGAAACGAGGCTGATCCGGCAGAATCGATGGGCTCGATCGATCCGGGTGGTAGACGAACCGCTGCGACGACTCCCGTAATATCGTCGGTCGACAGCACCGGACGGTCGGATGAAGGGGGGCGGTGTGCGAAACCGCAGAGCGACAACGGGTTACCACCACAGTGGGTGGTCACCGGGAATGGTTCAATGAACGCCGAATCGAACAGCGGACAGCTCGAAAACCGTTCGGGCGTCCTCGACACCGCCGCGTCGGGTCCCGCGGCGAACTCCGAAGGCGGCGCCGCCGGTTTCGATCCCGACCGGACCATGCCGAATCTGCTGCGTCCCACCGTGCGCCGTATCGCACTGCCCGCAGAGGCGAACACCAGCCCGGCACCCGACCGTGCCGAAGACGATCTCGGCGCGGTGACGCTGATCACCGACCGCGGTATCGTGCACGCCCATAACGAGGACGCCGCCGCTGCTGCCGTCGTCGACGACGCGTCGGGGCTACCACTGGTCACGGTGATCGCCGTCTGTGACGGGGTGTCCTCCTCCCGCAACCCGCAAGCGGCATCGGGGACGGCATCGCGGACCGGGGTCGATGCCTGCCTGGCCGCGCTGGCCGGGAACCGGTCCGCGATCCAAGCCGCCGAAGCCGGGCTCGCCGCTGCCGCCGAAGCGGTATGCGATCTGGCTGCCGTCGACAGCGACGCACCGTCGTGCACCTATGTGTCGGCGATCGTGCTCGCCGACGGCGACGGCAAGGTCGCGATCACGGTCGCCAATGTCGGGGACAGCCGGGCTTACTGGCTCGCCGCCGATACTGCGCCCGCAGGCCGGGCCGAGGCGGCGACGCCGTCGCAGCGCCTCACTGTCGACGACTCGTGGGCGCAGGCGCTGATCGACGCGGGCGCTATGGACGAACAGACCGCAATGAACGATCCACGCGCTCATACCCTGATGCGCTGGCTGGGGGCGGACGCAGGACCGGAACCGTGGTCGCCGGGCAGCGTGCGCACCTTCCAAGCCAGTGGGCCGGGAGTGTTGCTGTTGTGCACCGACGGGCTGTGGAATTACCTGCCCGATCCGGAGGCACTGGCCCCCATCGCCACCGGCAAGCCTCCGCTGGCGGCGGCCCGGGATCTGGTCGACTACGCGATCGCCCGGGGCGGCAGCGACAACATCACCGTCGCCCTTGTGCCGATCGTCCCGCTGGGCTCGCCGCAGAGCTGACCACCGTGTCAGTGACCACGCGGATCTGAGAGCCTGCTCCCCTCGTGGGCCTTGACGCGGCGGTGTTCGGCGATGACGAGCAGGACACCACCCAGCAGCAGTACACCGGTGACGATGCCTGCAATGATCGCCCAGCCCTCGAAGCCGTAGCCGGCGGCGGTCAGCGTCAATGCCAAGCCCACCAATCCGAGCGCGACCATGATGATGCCCGGCCAGTTACGGGTGTCCTCGATCGCCTCACCCGCATGGGTGCGGGAGGTCCGCGTCTCGTCCGGGAACTGCCCTCGGTCAGCAGGCCGACGGGTGGAGTCGTTCGGTCCGGGAACCATCGCGTGTCCTTTCCAATCCATACCCAGTGCTGCTGAGCCGGGTACCCGGCGACGGGCCGGTCAATCGGAAGAACCCGCTGATTGACCGCGCAACACCCGGGTACTCGCCTCGTACCGGACAACCCGGATCGGATAACGCTGGAGTATCCGCAGTGTTCGCCCGGCTCGCAGAGCAACCGAGGAGGAGGTAAGCGATGCCGAAGACAACCCAGCGTGGCGACGCCAAAAAGTCCGAACTGCCAGCCACGCTGCAACGGTCGGATGAAAAAGCCCAGCGCACCTACGCCAAGGCACACGATTCGGCGCTCGACGAATACGGCAGCGAAGCCCGCGCCCATCGAGTCGCCTACAGTGCGCTGAAGCACAGCTATGAGAAGGTGGGCGACCACTGGGAGGCCAAGGACCGCCGCGGCCCCTCCGACGAGCGCTCCAAGAGCGGCGGACCCGGCGCGAAGGGGTCGACGGCCGAAGGTGTGAACGCCAACGCCTCCAAGAAGCATCTGATCGAGGTCGCAGGGCAGTTGTCGATCACCGGCCGCTGGAAGATGAACAAGAACGAGCTCATCTCCGCGATCAAGAAAACCAATCGCCGCGCGAACGCGCGCAGCCGAGGGTGACGTAGGACACGGTGGACACCTCGGTGTCCGCCGGTTTGCTCGGTCGCCGGCACGGGTACCACACTGGCGAGCCGGTCGCCGGCTGACCGAGCCGGCGATCCACCAGGTACGCACCTACCGCAAGGAGGTTCGTCATGAAGGGTGGCCTATCCGCCGCTCCAGGAGACACGCTGGTCACCACCTCTCATGAGACCATCCGCCAGTGGGCGGAAGAGCGTGGCGCCAACCCGGCGACCATGCCGGGCAGCGAGGGGGACGAGAAGGTCGGTGTGCTCCGCTTGGACTTCCCCCGCTATGGCGGAGCGGTATTGCGGCCGGTTGCCTGGGAGGATTGGTTCGCCACCTTCGATGCACGGAATCTGAGCTTCCGCTACCAGGAGATACGCGCCGACGGTTCGCCCAGCAATTTCTTCCGCATCGAGCGGGCGCACAGCAACGATCGTGAGTCGGCTCACCCCTGACGTTTACCGGACGCCGGGACCGGTTATCCCTATAACCGGAAAGTTGCTCGAGAAAGCGGGATGTCGCGTCGGTATGGGGATGCGAGACCCGCACCGCGGCACGCTCGGAGTGCGTCTGCAAGGGATAAGAAAATTGAGCGCGAACCTGATGATCGTGGAAGACGACGACAGGGTCCGTGGCGCGTTGCGCCTGGCCATGGAGGACGAGGGCTACGACGTCGCGGAGGCTGAGGAAGCCGAGGACGCGCTCACCTATCTGCGTAACAACGGCGTGCCCGATGTGATGATCGTCGACCTCATGCTCGGCGGAATGGACGGTTTCACCTGTATCCGGGAGATCCGCCGCGACCACGATGTGCCGATCATCGTGGTCAGCGCGCGTGACGATACTCACGATGTGGTCGCTGCGCTGGAAGCAGGCGCCGACGATTTCGTCACCAAACCTTTCGAGATCAAGGAGATCACCGCTCGGATGCGGGCGTTGCGCCGCCGCGCGCAGCTGGTCGCCGAACGCGATACCCCGGTGGAGGTCGTACTCGATGCCGACCCCGACGCCCCGTTGATCCTTGCTCCCGACAGCGGTGCTGTCCGTCGCGGCGACGAGGAGATCAACCTCACGCTGACCGAGTTCCGGCTGCTGTGCGAGCTCGCCGACAGCCCGGGCCGAGTGCTCAGCCGCGAAATCTTGCTGGAGCGGGTCTGGGACCACGGTTTCTTCGGCGACGAGCGCATCGTCGATGTGCATATGCGCAGGTTGCGCACCAAAATCGAGCGTGATCCATCGGATCCCCAGATCGTGGTAACGGTGCGCGGTCTCGGTTACCGGCTCGATGTGCAGCGCTGAACCCGATGGATGCCGGCGCTCGACGCGCACGTACAGGGCTCGATCCTGGGCGTTGGAGCCTGCGCAGCCGAGTGACGGTCGCGTTCGCCGCGACCTCGGGGCTGATGGCGCTGGTTCTGGTGCTTTCGGTGTTCGCGATCCTCAGCGACGAGGACCGCTCGCTGGCCGAACGGGTGCTGCATCGGCGGTTTCTGCTGGTCTGCTGTGCGCTGGGGGCGGCATTGATCGGTGCCGCGGTGGGCGTGTGGGTGAGCAGGCGAGCGCTCAAGCCGTTGCGCGATGTCGCCGAAGCAGCGGCGCGGATCGCGTCGGGCGAGCTGGGCATCCGGCTGCCCGACACCCGCGATCAGGATTTGGCAAGTACAGTGGATTCTTTCAACCGCATGGTCGATTCGCTGCAACGGCGCATCGACCGCGAGCATCGCCTGTTCGGCGATGTCAGCCATGAGCTGCGTACTCCGCTGACGACGCTCACCACCAGCGTCGACGTGCTCAATCGATACCGAGACGATCTGCCGCCGCGTTCGCAGCGGGCGCTGGAGTTGGTCACCGCCGAGGTGTACCACCTGCGCCGACTGCTCGACGATCTGCTGGCGTTGGCCCGGGTGGAAGCAGGGCTGCATCACGGTGACGCGGATCGGCTGTCGCTGGGTGATCTGCTCACTCACACTCTGCGCGGCAGCAGGCATCCGGCCGAGCTGCTCACTGTCACCGACGACGTGATCGTGCTCGGCCGCAAACTCGAGCTGGAGCGTGCCGTGGTGAACCTGCTGGAGAACGCCGACCGGCATGGCGGCGGTGTGGTTGCCGTCACTGTGCGGCGTGAGGGAGCCGACGCGGTGATCGACGTCGACGACGCGGGACCGGGGGTGCCCGCCGCTGACCGCGACCGCATTTTCGAGCGGTTCGCCACCACACGCGCCGGCCGCCGTTCTACCACCGGTGGCACCGGTATCGGGCTTGCACTAGTGGCCGAGACCGTAGCGACCCATCGCGGCCGGGTTGTCTGCACCGAGCGTCCCGGCGGGGGCGCGCGGTTCAGCGTCCGGCTGCCCGCCATGGAAAGAGAGGGGCGTCATAAGCCTGTAACACGATCGTAAAGAACTCGACCAGGCCACCTCAATGTTCATTCGTAAGCCTGGGAAAGTACTGCAAGCAGACATCGGAGTTGTATGTCATTACAAACTTTGTCCACGCAGACCGCCGGTGGCACGAGCACCGGCTCTACCCCGCCGTCGCGCGGATCGGAAGTTGGAACCGGGAATACCGCACCCGCAGGCGCCGTTGTATTGCGGCAGCCGCGGATCGCGGACGGGACCCGGATATGGGAGATCGCGAAGGACTCCCAGGTGCTGGACGTCAATTCCAGTTACGCCTACCTGCTGTGGTGTCGTGATTTCGCTGCCAGCTCGGTGGTCGCCGAGGTGGACGGCAAGGTCGTCGGCTTCGTAACCGGCTACCTGCGTCCCGAGTCGCCGAGCACTCTGTTCGTCTGGCAGGTCGCCGTCGACGACGACCAGCGTGGACGTGGCCTCGGTGTGGCGATGCTGGATCACCTGGTCGGATCCTTGGCTGCGTCTGTTGATAACGAAGAAGCCGATAACAAAGAAGTCGAGAACGAAACCCCCCTCGGATCGGGTGTCCGTGAGCTGGAGACCACCGTCTCGCCGGACAACACCGCCTCGGTCGCCATGTTCGCCTCGCTGGCTCGTCGCCGCGGCGCGCAAATGACCAAGAGCTCGCTGTTCGAACCGGACATGTTCCCGGACAGCCACGCCGCCGAGGACCTGTACCACATTGCCCCGATCGCCCGTAACACCGAAAGGGATCACTGATGATTACCCCCGAGACGACGATCTTCGATGCTTTGGAATCGAATGTGCGCGGCTACTGCCGCTCCTGGCCGACCATCTTCGAAACAGCGCAGGGAGCCTGGTTGCGCGATGAGGACGGCAAGGACTTCCTGGATTTCTTCGCCGGTGCGGGCTCGCTGAACTACGGGCACAACAACCCGCTGCTCAAGAGCGCGCTGATCGACTACATCACCTCCGATGGCATCACCCACGGCCTGGACATGTCCACCGTGGCCAAGCGCAAGCTGCTCGAGACCATCCGTGACACGCTGCTGACCCCGCGTGGACTGGACTACAAGGTGCAGTTCCCCGGTCCGACCGGCGCCAACGCCGTCGAGGCTGCGCTCAAGCTGGCCCGTAAGGTGACCGGCAGGCAGACGGTGCTCAGCTTCACCAACGCCTTCCATGGCATGACCCTGGGCGCGCTGTCGGTGACCGGTAACGCCGCCAAACGTGCCGGTGCCGGGGTGCCGCTCAACAACGCCACCCCGATGCCTTACGACGGCTACTTCGACGGCACCACCACTGATTTCCAGTGGATGGAGCGCACCCTGGACGACACCTCCTCCGGGGTGGACCGCCCCGCCGCGGTCATCGTCGAAACCGTGCAGGGCGAGGGTGG
>NZ_MUKP01000091.1 GCF_002081715.1 Nocardia donostiensis
CACCGGCGCGAATCAGTACTTCCCGTTCCTGGTCGTCGGCGAGTAATTCGGCCCATAGGGCGTCGACATCCGCGGATGAGGGGGATGCGTCGAGGTCGACGACCGTGTAGCACAGCTGTGGCGATTCGAGAGCCGCGACCGCACCGAGCCCCCAGGCCGCGGCGCCGGTCAGGTCGATGTCCTCGTTGCGGAAGGCATGGGAGCCGCGCGTCACCTCGATCACCCTCGGCCACTGCTGCAAGTTCGTGCCATCGATGCGACGGAGAAGATCGATGATGCGCACCGTCGTATCGGTGAGGGCTTCATCGAGGTCGCCTGCACCGGGACTACGTAGATCGATGATCGCCGTCGGCGCCGTAGCGAGGTCGACATCGTCCAGATTGTCGACCGTGGTCACCCGGCCCCCGGCCTGCTCCAGCCGTCCGGCCAGCGCTTCGGCCAGTGGATCGGCTGGATCGGTCTTGGGGGCGAGGATGAGCCAGTTACCGGGCGCTGCCTCGGGGTCGAGAGGTTCCGGCAGCGTCAGGTCCTCGGGCGCTCGGGCCAAGAGCACAGCCTGTGAGCCCGGGCCGGGATGAGCGGGATCGCCGAGTGCGGCGACGTCGTCGTAATCGACGGATCGCAGCAGTTCCAGCCAGCTCTGCGCGGTGAGCAGCGGTGTCTGCGGGCGCACCCGCTGATCACGGAACGACCACCAGCCCTCGGTGAGGCCGAAGGTGAGATCCAACCAGGGGTTGTCCGGGGCCGCTTCCACCAGCAGGAGCGCGCCGCCGGGCGCGAGCGCCTCCTGCAGGAAGAGCAGAGTCTTCTTGACGTCCGCGGTGGCGTGCACGACATCGGATGCCACGATCAGGTCGAACGTTCCCGGTGCGATGTCCTGGGAGATCAGATCGTGTTCGAGGTCGAGCGCACGGTATTCGACGAAGTCGAAGGCACGGAAACGGTCCCGGGCGGCGGCGAGGAACGCGGGTGACACATCGGTGAACACGTACTCGGTCCGCTCGGGCGGCAGTACCGGAAGCAGACTAGAGGTCAGGCCGCCGGTGCCGCCACCTACCTCGAGAATCCGTAGGGTGCGTCGCGGGTCGGCGGTTTCGGCGAGCCGGTGCACCACCTGCCGGGCGAGCACATTGTAGAACCGGGCGATCGGCGAGTTCTGGTAGATAGCTTCGGTATCGACCAGTGTTCCGTCGGCGAAGAGCAACTCGAGGGGGTCGACCCGACCGACGAGTACATCGTGCAGGTGCTCACCGGTGCGGCGTAACAGCAGGAGTTCCCAGGCGCAGGCGGGGTATCGGGCGAAAAGCTCGGACCACAGCGTCTGCACGTCCGTATCGGCTGTCCGTGCGATCCGATAACAGTTGCCGGTTCGGCTCAGCGTTCCTTCGGCGATCGGCAATTTCAACAGGCCGTGCAGCGCCCGATGGTACTTCGGCAGAAGCGAGGGAAGCTCCGCCACCGCGAACTCCTCGGCCGGCTCGAACGCTTCCAGGCAACGGGACACATAGGCCGCGCAGAGTTTCGCCACGTCGCGCTGGTAGTCACCGGCGTATACGGCGCGGTCGAGGCGCTCGGACAACTCCTGCGTGAGCGGACCGAACTCATCGGCCAACTCCGTCGGACCTACCGTGACAGCACTGCGTTCCGGCCGCTTCACCCGGCCGCTCGGCTGCCAGGTGAGCATGTAGAAATCGTCGTCGGCGCGGTCGGCGGGCCCTTCTTCCCGGTGGTGAACTGCCTTACCGGACAACGAGGTGTACTCGGCGACCACCGCACCCTGCTCGTCGAGCAGGTAGATATCGACGAGCAGGGTGTCGTCGTTCTTGCGCGGGCGGGTGTAGCACCACACCGGCAGGTCGACCGGCCGGTGCAAGCGTATCCGCTCGATACCTGTCGGCAGGTAATTCGTCGGCAGCAGGCTGTCCGGGTGGTCGGCACGAGGGTGCAGGATGGCGCTTTGGAAGCACGCGTCGAGCACAGCGGGATGCAGCAGATACCCGTCGAGCCGGTTACGCAGCACCCGCGGGGCACGGATCCGTGCCAGCGCTTCACCGGCACCGACATGTATCCGCTCGATACTGCAGAATGCGGGACCGTATGCGTAGCCACGGCGGGCGAAGCGCCCATAGACGTCGACGGCCGTGAAGGTGGCGTCGCACCGGGCCCGAATCGCCGTCAAGTCGAACGCGGACATATCGGGGCCGGGGCTCACGGCGGACATGGTGTGGAAGCGTCCTCGGGCGTTACGCAGCCAGGTGTCGCCGCGCACGGCACGCTGATGGAACTCGAATGTCCCGGTGTTCGGGTCGAGCTCGAGCCTGCTGATCTGCGGTTCCCCCGTCAGAACGCAGGCGCGCTCGAACTCGACGAACTCCAGCGCGCACCGCTGCCCGGTCGCTTCGCCTGCGGCGGCCAGCGCGGCTTCGACATAGGCGGCGCCGGGTACGATCACCGACCCGAACACATCGTGCTCGCGCACCCACGTCAGACGGTGGTCGTCCCAGCTGATCTCCCAGGTCGGGCGCACGCCGTCGACCCGGCGTATCAGCGGATGTTGCTGCCCACCGGTGCGATCCCGGTGCGAAACCTTGCTCTCGTTCCAGAACGACTGGCGAATCCACGGATTGATGGGTAGTTCGAGCACGGGTGCGCCCGTGGGGTGGCGACGACGCCAATCGATCGGGCAACCATGGGTGTAGAGGCGGGCGAACGTATCGAGAAAGACCGCCCAGTCGTCCTTCTTGCGCACCAGAGTAGGAACGACGACGGCATCACCGGTGATCTCGGTGACGGAATTGGCCAGCACCGGGTGGGGGCTCAATTCGACGAAGGTCTCGTAGCCTGCGGCGAGCATTGCCCGGATGGCGGGTTCGAACAGCACCGGCTGGCGGAAGTTCCGCCACCAGTATTCGGTGCCGAGTTCCGTTCCCTCGATCCGAGTGCCGGTGAGTGTCGAGTAGAGGGGGATATCGGTCGGCGTGTGCTCGATCTCGCCGAGCGCCTCGAGCAGTTCCTCTCGTAACGGGTCCATATCCTGGCTGTGGCATGCGCAGTTCACCCGGAGCAGGCGAGCGAAGATACCGCGTTCGGTCAGTTCACCGGCCAGCGCCTCCAGCACGGGACGCCGGCCGGACAGCGTGCTGGCCTGTGGGCTGTTGACCGCCGATACCCACAATTCGTCGGGGTGAGCGGCGCACAGCTCCTGGGCCTGCTGTTCGGAAACGGCGACGAACATCATCCCGCCGGACGGGTCGGCCCGGTCCTGGATTCGCGCACGATGGCAGATCACCTTCAGTGCCTCGGGCAGTGACAGCGCTCCCGCGACATGGGCGGCGGCGATCTCTCCCATGCTGTGGCCGAGGACCGCGTCGGGGGATACACCCCAGGACTTCCAGAGTTCGACCAGCGCGACTTGAAGGGCGAACATGGTCGGCTGGAGATATCGGGTCTCACCGATCCGGGAGGTTTCCTCGTCCGCGGTGAGCTCGTCGTAGATGGACCAATCGATGTATTGTCCGGCCAATCTGTCGCATTCGAGGATCTTGTCGCGATAGACCGGCGATGTCTCGAGCAGTGTGCGGCCCATCGCGTACCACTGCGGACCCTGGCCGTTGAACAGGAAGGCGACCTTGCCGGTGTGGCCGTGCCGGACCTGGCCGGTGACCGTATCGCCCGCCCGCAGTTTGGCGGCGGCTTCGGCCGCCTCGACGGCGACAACGGCACGTCGGTACTCATGGTGGCTGCGGCGCAGTGCGCTCGCCGCGCTGATGTCGGCCAGCTCAGCGCCGGGGTGTTCCAGCATGCGCCCGTAGCTCTCGGTCAGCGCGTCGAGAGCGGCTTCGCTACGGGCGCTGAAGGTCAACACTGTCGGGCCTGGTATCACCGGTCGTTCGGTGTCGGGGTGAGTCGCCGCAACGGACACTGTTCCCGCGACATCGAGGGTCGGCGGTATCGCAAGGGCTTCGGACAGTACGACATTGGCATTGGTGCCGCCGAAGCCGAACGAGTTGACACTGGCGATGGCGACCTCGTATTCGGCGGGCCACTGGCGAGCCGTCGCGGCGACCTCGATCGGCAACGACTCGAACGCGATATCCGGATTTCCCTCTCGGAAATGCAGGCTCGACGGTATACGCCGATGGTGTACGCACAGCGCCGCCTTGATCAGTCCGGCGATGCCCGCAGCCGCCTCGAGATGGCCGATATTGGTTTTGATCGACCCCAGTAGGGCGTTGCGACCTGGTTCGCGTCCGGTGTGCAGCACCCTGCCGAGAGCGTTTGCCTCGATCGGATCACCCACCGGCGTACCGGTGCCATGTGCCTCGACGTAGCCGACTTCGCGGGGAGATACGCCCGCAACCGCCAGCGCCGCCCGGAAATTCGCCTCTTGGGAGTCGCCGCTGGGCACCGTGATGCCCTGGGTACGGCCGTCCTGATTGACGGCGCTGCCGCGGATCACGGCATAGATCCGGTCACCGTCCACTTCGGCCCGAGTCAGCGGTTTCAGCATCACCAAGCCGACACCTTCACCACGCACGTACCCGTTCGCCGACGCATCGAAGGCCCGTGAGCGACCGTCCGGGGAGAGCATCGCGGCCTGGCTCAAGGCGATACCGAATTGAGGGGTCAGCATCAGATTGACCCCACCGGCCAGCGCGAGTTCGCTCTCGCCGCGACGCAGGCTTTGTACGGCCAGGTGTACAGCGACCAGGGACGAGGAGCATGCCGTATCGATGGTCATACTCGGCCCGAGCAGATCGAAGGTATACGACAGGCGGTTGGATACGATGCTCATGAACGTGCCGGTCGCCGAGTGGGGGCCGAGCCCCTCTATTTCACTCGGCGCGGACTGGAGGGCACCGTAATCCTGGCTGCACGCCCCGATGAACACCCCTGTCCGAGTACCCGCCAGCTCGCCGGGCACGATACCCGCGTCTTCGAATGTCTCCCAACCCACTTCCAACAGCAGCCGCTGCTGGGGGTCCATCTGCTCGGCAATACGGCCCGAAATGCCGAAGAAGGCTGCATCGAAGGTGTCTACCTCGCCGAGGTATCCGCCTTGACGCGCGCTGATCCGACCGGGCTGTTGCGGCTTGGGCGAATAGAAGTGGTCCACATCCCAGCGATCAGCGGGGGTGGGT
Organism: Nocardia donostiensis; assembly: GCF_002081715.1. Classification (GTDB taxonomy): domain Bacteria; phylum Actinomycetota; class Actinomycetes; order Mycobacteriales; family Mycobacteriaceae; genus Nocardia; species Nocardia donostiensis. Next base: position 5,142 of record NZ_MUKP01000091.1, read on the forward strand.
GAGATGGCGTCGACCCCCTGTTCGAGCAGATCCCACAGTTGTTTCGGGCCGGTGGCCCCGCCAGGCAACCGGCAGCCGATACCGATGATCGCGACGGGCTCGTTGTCCGCGTAAGTCATTTCTGCTCCAGGTAGTCGAACGCGGCGAGCACTTGCGCCGTGGTGAACACGTCCTGAGTAGCTCGGAAAGAGCTGTAACTTTCGGTTTCCGGATACGGGTAGCGGCCGCCGAACCACGAGCCGTCCGGCCGACGACGCTCGAGCAACCATTCGACCGCGCGCCGAACCGGCGGCTCGGTCGCGTCCATGCCCGCGTGCGCCAGTGTGCTCAGAGCGAGCGCTGTTTGTAGTTCGGGAGCGGACGGATCCCCGTGGAAACCGTCGACCTGCGAGAACCAGCTTCCGTCGGGGCGTTGCCGAGCGAGAACGAAATCCCGGGCTTTTGCTACAGCGGCGTAATTACCGAAATCAACGAGTGCGGCGACGGCTGGCCGCATCAGATAGTAATGGGTGCAGTAGTAGTACCAGTTTATGCCGAAATGTCCCTCGGCATTCTGTTTCTTGGTCAGATACTCCAACGCTTCGTCCAGGTACACCGGCTCGATACCGACCCTATCCAGAGCGCAGATAGCAAACCCTGTCACCGATGGCTCCATCTGAAAAGCCTTCGGAATGTGGCTGTGTACTTCTTCCCACGGCCCGTGCGGCAGCTGTCTGCTTCGAAGAAAATCTGCCTTCCGTCGCGCTGATTCATTGTGCCCCAGGATCGCCAGGGCAGAAATGTACTCGCTACTCGTCTCCGTACAGTATTCGGCAGGACCTATTTCGGTCGCACCCCAACTGAGCATCCCGGTATGCTTCTCTCGTCCGGAAAGGAACCCCAGCACCGCGTCGATCACACTCGCGTAGTCCTCGGGCAACACCTTTCGCCAGACAGCGATGGCCTTCAGCGCGTTGACCGAGTCCCACTCCTGGAAGACGACCACTGACGGATCTTCGGCTATCGATCCATCCGGTTGAAGGCAACGACGAAAATAATCGATCGCTTCGACAACGACGCGATCTATGGTCAGATCTCGCTCTTCGAAAATCCGCTCCAGCATGCTCGAACTAACAAACCCGACCCGAGTCCCAGCGCGAGCCGAGTTTCTCGAGGTAATTCTTGTTCATGTTTCTGCCCCGTGCGTCAATGGAATCCGCGACCACCGAAGGGCCGACAGCGCAACGGCTGTGAAGCTACCACGAAGCAACCCGGACGGCTACTCCATCGATGGGAAACCCGCCATCCCTCGCCGGGCTCCAACACGCTCTCGCGGTAACGTTTTGGATACATTGCCGACGCGTTCCGCTAACACTCGATTTCGCCGCCCCTCGATGCCTTCCGAAAGGTTGCTGCCTCGCTACCGGTGAGGTACCGTCCCGCTGCCGGAAGCGCCATTCCGGTGGATTGGGAGCCACAAATGAACGATGGGGATACCGACCGCTGCGAACGGGTGGATGTCACTACCCTCGGAGATCTGCTGGACCGCCGAGCTCATGCACACCCCGAC
>NZ_MUKP01000092.1 GCF_002081715.1 Nocardia donostiensis
CGGCCGAGCGTCCGGGGCGTGGCCCGGGAGGTGGGCCTGGTACGGGTGAGCGGCGTGCGGTGCAGGGTCGCTCCGGTCCGCCGTCGGGTCCGCCGCCGCGGCGTGGCGGCGGCGGGGGGTCTGATGGGCCTGCCGGGCGTAGGCCGGGGCAGAAGAAATCACGGTGGCGGATTGTGCGCCGGGTCATCTATGTGTTGATGGCGTTGGCGATCGTGGTGCCGAGCACGGTGTTCTTGATCGCGTATTCGTCGGTGTCGGTGCCGCAGCCGGGTGATCTGAAGACGAATCAGGTGGCGACGATCTACGCCGCCGATGGGGAGTCGGTGATCAGTAAGGTCGTTCCGCCGGAGGGCAACCGCACCGAGGTGAGTATCGATCAGATTCCGCCGCATGTGCGTAATGCGGTGACGGCGGCCGAGGACCGTGATTTCTACAGCAATCCTGGTTTTTCGGTGTCGGGTTTCGCGCGTGCTGCTCGCGATAATCTGCTGGGCCGTGAAAGCGCCGGTGGTGGTTCGACCATTACCCAGCAGTATGTGAAGAACGCGATGGTCGGCGATGAGCGCACATTGACTCGTAAGCTGCGTGAGCTGGTCATTTCGGCGAAGATGGCCAGGCAGTGGAGCAAGGATGAGATCCTCGCCGCCTACTTGAACACCATCTATTTCGGTCGCGGCGCTTACGGTATCGATGCGGCCGCGAAGGCGTATTTCGGTAAGCCGGTGCAGGAGTTGGACGTTGCCGAGGGCGCGGTGCTGGCTGCGACGATTCAGCTGCCGTCGCTGCTGGATCCGGAGAAGAATCCTGATGGCGCGAAGGCGCGCTGGAATTATGTGCTCGACGGTATGGTTTCGGAGGGCAATCTGAGTCCGGCCGAGCGCCAGAGTTTGCAGTATCCGCAGGTGGTGCCGGAGGCGTCGCTCGGTGACAGCGGTATGGATGCGGGTCCGTCGGGTTTGATCAAGACGCAGGTGCTGCAGGAGCTGTCCGAGGCGGGTATCAGCGAGCAGCAGCTCAATACGGCGGGCTTGCAGATCACGACGACGATCGATCCGAAGGCGCAGCAGGCGGCTGTGGATGCGGCGCGCGAGAATATGGAGGGCGAGCCGGGGCAGCTGCGGACCGCGGTGGTTTCGGTGGATCCGAAAACTGGTGCGGTGCGCGCCTATTACGGCGGTGAAGAGGGCCAGGGCTACGACTTCGCCAATGCCGGTTTGCAGACGGGTTCGTCGTTCAAGGTGTTCGGTTTGGCCACGAATCTCGAACTGGGCATTCCGTTGTCGCAGATGTACGACAGTTCCCCGCTCACCGTGCACGGCATCAAGATCACCAACGTGGAGGGCGAGTCGTGCGGTATGTGCACCATCGCCGAGGCGTTGAAGCGGTCGCTGAACACCAGCTTCTACCGGATGCAGCTGGATATGCAGAACGGCCCGCAGAAGATCGCCGATATGGCGCACAAGCTGGGGATCCCGAAGGAGATTCCCGGGGTGGGCAAAACGCTGACCGAGCCGGACGGTTCGGGCCCGAACAACGGTATTGTGCTCGGCCAGTACCAGGCCCGGGTACTGGACATGGCTTCGGCGTACGCCACGCTGGCCGCGTCCGGCATCTACCACAAACCGCATTTCGTACAGCGGGTGGTGACCGCGGATGGGCAGGTGCTGCTGGATCGCGGTGACGTCGCCGGGGAACGGCGGGTTTCGGAGGCAGTCGCCGATAACGTAACCGCCGCGATGGAGCCGATCGCCGCGTACTCGCGCAACCATGGGTTGGCGGGTGGCCGCGCATCGGCCGCCAAGACAGGTACCGCTCAGCTCGGCGACACCGGCGAGAACAAGGACGCGTGGATGGTCGGTTACACCCCGTCGCTGTCCACGGCGGTGTGGGTCGGCAGTGTGGACAACTCCCCGCTGCGCAATTACGGCGGCGCGATGATCTACGGCTCCAGCCTGCCCTCCGATATCTGGAAAGACACCATGGACGGCGCGCTGGAGGGCACTCCGAAGGAGAAGTTCCCGAAGCCTGCCCCGATCAAGGGTCAGGCGGGCGTGCCGAAGTGGACGGCCCCCTACACTGCGCCGTCGACCACGCAGGCTCCGTTCGAACCGCCGGTGGTGATCGAGCCGAGCCAGGTGGAGATCCTGCCCGGTATCACCATTCCGGTGCCCGGGGTGCAGCCGAATCCGCGCAGCAGGCCGCAACAGCAGCCGCAGTCGCAACAGCAGGGCGACGGCCCGCTGCCTGGGCAGCCGGTTGCCCCGGCGGACGGCTCATCTCCGACGATCACGGAAGTCCCGGATTCGGGTGACTCCGGGAACGATTACGGTGGCGAGAGCTACGGCCAGGACACCGACTCCGAGGGAGCGAACGGGACTGCGCCGAGCGGGTCCCGGTAGCCTCGGGTTCCGTGACCGAGCAGCGACTGGTGGGTGAGCAGACCGACGGAAGCGAGCCCGCCACCGCTACGCGGTACCGGGTCGTCGGTCCCCGTTACGATTCGCCCGGCCCGATGGCTCGCGATCTGCGTTCGGCCGATGCACGCGACCGTCCGAGCCGCAACGATTCGCTGACCGCGCAGCTGTGCACCGTGGTCGGGGGGCCGGTGGGCGACCATGCCCTGATCGGGCGCGCCCGGTTCTGGACCCCGATGCGGGTGCTGCTGGCGTTCACCGTGGTATTCCTCGCGTTCGGCTGGGCCGCGAAGGCGCCCTGCATCCAGCAGACCACCACTACCGGCGGCGCGCTCACCCTCGACTGGGGTGACGGCCGCCAGTACACGGCGATGTGCTACTCGGACACGGTGCCGCTGTACGGTGCGGAACGATTGAACGAGGGCGCGTTTCCCTACAAGAAGTCCTGGGTCGAGCAAACACCCGACGGTGGCACCGAGACCAGGTACATGGAATACCCGGTGCTGTCGGGTCTGTACCAGTACGTGTCGATGCTGATCGCCAAGAGCTGGGATGCGAGTCTGCTGCCCGGCGCACTGCAGGTGGTGATCTATTTCAACGTGGTCGCGGTGGGTTTGGCGTTGGCCTGGCTGGCCACTGTGTGGGCGTCGGCGCTGCTCGCGGGCCGCCGAGTATGGGATGCCGCGTTGATCGCCTGCTCACCGCTGGTGATCGTGCACGCTTTCACCAATTTCGACGCGCTCGCCACCGCCTGCGCGGCGCTCGGCCTGCTGGCCTGGGCGCGGCGGCGGCCGCTGCTCGCGGGCGTGCTGCTGGGTTTGGGCGGCGCGGCGAAACTGTATCCGCTGCTGCTGCTCGGCCCGCTCCTGGTGCTGTGCCTGCGCGCGGACCCGATGCAGCGCACACCGAGCGCGCATCTGGGTATCCGCGCCCGCGATATCGACAGCTGGGACGCTGCCCGCACCTGGCTGCGCGAAACCCCGTACCGGGTACGGGTTCTGGGAGGGCGCCCGCTGGGTGCGGGCGCGCTCACCGCCAGTGCGGCGCTGGGCACCTGGGCGGTGGTGAATCTGCCGATCGCGGTGCTCTATCCGCAGGGTTGGCGCGAGTTCTTCCGGTTGAACACGGCCCGAGGCGCCGACCCGGACTCCATCTACAACGTGATCGCTTCGTTCACCGGTTGGTCCGGTTTCGATGGTCCGCTGCCGCATGGGCAGCCGCCGTCCGTGTTGAACCTGGTCTCGCTGCTGTTGTTTGTCGCCGCCTGCCTCGGGATCGCCTATATCGGCCTCACCGCACCCCGCCGCCCCCGGCTCGCGCAACTGTGCTTCCTGGTGATCGCCGCGTTCTTGCTGACGAACAAGGTGTGGAGCCCGCAGTATTCACTGTGGCTGGTGCCGATCGCGGTGCTTGCACTACCGCATCGGCGGATCCTGTTGGCCTGGATGACGATCGACGCCCTGGTGTGGGTGCCGCGCATGTTCTATTACCTCGGCACCGACCGCAAGGGGCTGCCGGAACAGTGGTTCACCGGGACCGTGGTGTTGCGTGATCTGGCGGTGATCGCGCTGTGCGTGTTGATAATCCGCCAGATCTATCGTCCCGGTGAGGATCTGGTGCGCCGCGATTGCATCGATGATCCGGCCGGCGGGATACTCGACCGGGCGCCGGATCCGCTGCTGCCCTGGCTGCCGCCGCTGTTGCGACCGAAGGACGCCCCGGACAGCACCTGGCCGGGTGAGACCCAGCCGCCGCAGGCGCACAAGTCTCAGCCGCAGGTGTGCGAACCTCAGTTGGCGCGCAGGAACCGGGCCTGACGTTCCGGTTCCTGCGGCAGCAGATCCAGGTCGAGCTGCCAGGCGTTGTTGGTCCACGGGTCGAACAGCGGCGTGCCCGAAACGGTCGGCAGGTGACGGCACGACCTCGACAGCGCGGCGATGGCGCCGTCTTCGGAGTCGGACTCATTCGGTCCCACGATCACCGTGGACAGCCCGATGAGGTCGCCGCGCACCAGCAGCGCCCCGAGACGGTGCACGTCGGCGGTGTGATAACCGTGCGGGAAGTCCGCAGCCAGCAGCACTCGGTGTTCGGTCGGCGGGGCGCCCGCGCCGCTGCTGTGCGCCATCTCGGCGAGTTCTGCGGTGTCGACCAGGCTTTGCAACCGGGGAGAGATATCAGCGATATCGGTGACCGGCGGCCCGGCGAGCACCGGGGCGAGCAGCTCGCTGAGGCCGGTGAACGCGCCAGTCAGGTCGATGATGTCGACCAGCGTCGTGCGCTGCGGTGCTGCCGCGAGCAGCCGGGCCAGCAGCGCGCCGACCACCGGGGCGACGGCCGCCGATGATTCGGTATCGACCCACAGCGGCCGGTTCAACGGCACTGGAACACAGTACGGGATCCGCAGCGGTCCACGGCCTGGCCCGTACAGCTCGCCGAGGCGGATACCGTCGGCGGGCGCGGGTGCCCGGTCCCAGGCCGGTGCGTCCCAGGACGCCAGCGACGGCGGCAGCACCTGGTCGGCCTCGGCCAGTTCCCCCCGCAACTGCTCGCTGTCGCGCAGATGGTTGAGCTCGGCGGTCGAGATCAGTTCGTCGTGTTTGCGCTGCGCTTCGACGCGGGCGGCGTCAGCGGCCGGGGTGTTCCTGGTCGCCGGATCGGAAACAGCTGCCGACAGTTCCTGGTCGAGCCGCGTGCCCGCGTAGTCGCGCGCCGAACCGAGAGCGGCGGCCGAGCGGGCGGCGTCTTCGAAGATCATCCACAGCCGTTCCAGGCCGTGCCCGACCTCCAGGGGGGCGCCGAGCTGAGCCGGAGCTGCGTCCTGGGTCGCGGGCTGGGCCGGCTCGATGGCCGTTGCCTGCGTTGCGGGAGCGGTCTGTGGGGCCTGTGGGGCGGTCGGGTAGGCGTCGGCGCCGTGAGTGCGCAGCAGGTCGGCGAGGCCGCCCGCATACCCCTGCCCCAGCGCCCGCAGTTTCCAGCCCGGCCCGCGCCGGTACACCTCCAAGCAGATCAGCGCTGTTTCGCCCGCGGCGGGCGCGATCACGAACTCGGCCACCGGGCCTTCAGTGCCGTGCAGGGTGGCGGCCACCTTACTCAGCGCGGTCCCCGTGACAGCGGCGGAATCGGTGCTCACCACCAGCAGCACGGCCTGCGCGTCCGCGCGCACCGCGGCGGGGGTGATCGTCACCTCCGCCGGTTCGGTCCCGAGCTCGACGCCGGGTGTCTGTGGCCGGGCGGTCGATACCCAGTCGTCGGCCGAGGCGACCCGCAGATCCGGTGCGACGACCAGCGCGGAGATCTCGAGGGCGGTATCGGCTTCAGCACGGAAACGGAAGATATCGCCGGTCAGCGGAATGTTCTGACCGGCCTGCAACTCGATCACTGCACCAGCCCCGGTATCAGACGCTCAAGAACCGGCCGAGCTGCGGAAGCGCCTCACCCGGATGTTTGGCCTGGAAACCTTCACCGATCGCCTCCATCTTCCAGTCGTTGCCCACCCGGAAGACCTTCGCCATCGCCATCGCGGTGAACGGCATCCCACCTGCCAGGGAGTACCTGGCCAGTTCGGCGTTGTTACTGCCGTCGATCAATCGGCAGAACGCATTGCGGACCTGCTCGAACGTATGCCCCTTGTAAGAGGTGACGATGAAGATCAGCGCGGTGATATGCGGCGGGATACGGGTGAGATCCACCAGGATCATCTCGTCGTCGCCCGCGCCTTCGCCGGTCAGGTTGTCGCCCTGGTGCCGCACGGAACCGTCCTTGGAGGTCAGCTGCCCGTAGTAGGCGACGTCGGCGGGGTTCATATCGGCGAACATGACCACGGACGCGTCCAGGTCGATATCGACGGTGCGGCTGCCGAACATTCCGCGGGTCTGCACCGGATCCCAGCCCAGCCCCATTTTCACGAACGTCAACGCGACGCCGCCCTCTTTACGCAGGCTGACCCGCTGGCCCTTCTGCAGGCTGATCGGACGGTCCTTGCTCAGGCTGACCTCGCCCTGCTGCTGCGGCGGCGGAGGCGGAACGGGATGACCGGGCGGCGGGTAGCCCTGGCCCGGTCCCGGCGGCGGCGGATAGCCCCCGCCCTGCGGTGGATAGGGCGCGGTCGGCGGCTGCTGCTGCGGCGGCTGCGTGGGGTAGGCCTGCTGGGTCGGCGGCGGGACGGCGATCGGACACATAGCGGATGACGCCGATATACCCGGCTTCTTTGATGGCGGTTGCCGAGGGAACTCCCGCTGCGTAGTCGA
>NZ_MUKP01000093.1 GCF_002081715.1 Nocardia donostiensis
ACATGTTCCCGTGGTCGGTCATCCCGACCGCCTGCATCCCCAACCGCTCCGCCTCCGCGAACAACGGCGAGATCTTGGCCGCACCATCGAGCATCGAATACTCGGTGTGGTTGTGCAGATGAACGAAGGATGAACGACTCGTGACCACCAAACCACCCACTCAGGCCCTATCAACGTCATTGGTTGTCGGACGCAAACCCGCGCCCGTCAAGTTGCCCGGTATATGACCAGCTAGGGTGACAGTCTGTCGAACAAAAGACACGCACTGAAGAACAACCAATAGATGTGGAAGCAGGTGTTGGGGTGGATCTCGATCTGGCCGCGGTACGCGCGATGGTCGCCGTCAGCGACGAAGGCCAGTTCGGTCTGGCAGCGTCAGTACTGGGCATCAGCCAACAGGCGGTGTCCAAGCGAATCGCAAAACTGGAGGGCCAACTGGGCGCCCCACTGTTCGAGCGCCGGATCGGCAACGTCGCGTTGACCGCCCACGGCGCCCGCTTCCTGCCGCACGCACGCTCGATCCTCGCGTCGGCCGACGCCGCCATCGCCGCGGTGCGCGATTCGCAAGTACTCCGCGTCGCGGTGCACGGCGCCCAGATCGCCGACGCGAACCTGATGCGGTTCTACCTCGAGAAACATCCAGACGCCGAGGTCGAACTCATCATGATGGGACCATCGACGACATCACGGAACGCTGTGATCGACTGTCGAGTAGACATCGCCTTCGCCCGCCCACACTGGCACACCCGCCCACTGCCGGCGCATATCACCGCGGTGCCCGCCTACCTCGGCGCCCTGCATCTACTCGTCGGCAACGGCCATCCACTCGCGGACCGCGACCACGTCGAGTTCGACGACCTCGACGGGCTCACCGCGTGGGTACCAGGGGCCGGGTTCGACTCCGAAGTAGGTGATTTCTACGGCCGGCTCAGCGAAAGCTGCGGCATCACAATCACTACCGAGCAGCATCCTGGAGGCATCGGTTTCGCGAATATAGTCGACCGCATCGCGGACTCGACGACGCTGGTCACCTTCGGTGGTGAAGGAACCACAACGCCGTGGCATCCGAATATCCGCCGCATCCCCATCGTCAACCCGACGCCCGCTTACCCCATGGCGCTGCTGTGGCGGGAGACTATCACTACCCATCCACAGTTCACCTCTTTGATCGACTTCATCACCGGCAGCTACAACGGCAAGGCAGTCAGCACCATGTGGATACCAGAGCCAGATCGTGCACTGTTCCAGCGATAATCGCCGGGCACCTCGCAAGTACGTCCGCTTGTCAACGTCTATTTCAGAAAAGTCGTTGCAGTGCAGCACATCTATAGCGAGGAGGCTGCAGATCGAGCTGCGGTCGGTGGGTCCGGGTCGATAAGTTCACCGAAGCACCGACCACTACCTCACCAGCGACAACGTGGCCCGTATGCGCGGGCAGACCTGCCGGGCCAGCCGACCAGAAAGCTACACTGCGCCCCCTCGGGCCATGGAATCGGCCCGAGGGTGAAAGCCGCCACGGTTAGCACGATCCGGTGAGGTCATCGGTGACTTCGCGACCAAGCGCTCGAGCCGCTGACCAACTCTGCGTAGAACTGTTCGCCGGGAACGGCGCCGGGATTCTTGCCCGTGTTGTAGAAGGCGACGTTGCGGAAGGTCGCCGAGTTCGAGGAGTTCAAGTTCTTGTAAGAGGCCATCTTTCCTCGGCCGAACCCGACGAAGATCCAAAACACGGCGGAACCTGAGCTGCGGTTGTGTGCGAAGGGGGCCTCCGTCGCGGCGAGCCTCACTCGGGCCGGCGCCGTGGACCGCCCGGAATGCACGTCCGAATACTTCGGTCGAGCCGTAACCGTGCCGGACTGCGATACTCAGCAGATCGTCGGTGTCCTGGATGACATCGGCAGCGGCAACAGTCATCCGGCGCCGGCGCACATACTCCGACAACGGCATAGCCGCCAGCGACGAGAACATCCGGCGGAGATGGTATTCGGTATCGCCATGAGCCAGGATCAGCCGGTGCGCGCCTGACCCGGCCGGTGGGGATACATGCCCGCAACGCACACCACGTCGGTGCGGCACCGCCAGCAGGCGCGGGTGAACCCCATCAGCGCGACCGTCACCCAGTTGCCGGCGCCAGCAGTGGCAAAGGGAAACTCGGCGTCGGGATTATCACGGCGGGCCACGCAGGTCACGCACATCAGCTGACCGTAAGTCGGGTCACCGCAGATGATGCCGCAATCGGGACGCACCAGCACTGAACAACGCCCGCATTCGGTCGCATACCGGTTAGGGGCCGTGAACTGCCCCCTCACCACCTCCGAGCCGAACACGGCTGCCGCACCTTGACTGATTCCTGCAATGCCGGAACGCACCTGCACCAGCCGACGCGACCTCTGAAACCATGAATTTCGGCATGAGCCCCCCTGCGCAGCCCCTGGAAAAGCCCTGCCGCTCAACAATACTGGCCGATAACGACAGAATGATGCGGTTGACGCAACTGCCAGCCCGGGCTCGAGAGGGTGGCTGGCACACAGATCGGTTTGATCGCTGACCCGCTGTCTCCTGCTCCGACGCTGGCAACCTGTCATCTTCGATCGCACGCGCCATGCAGTCTCTTGCAAGCCGGCACCACCCCGAGTGCGGTGTTCTCCGAAGTGCTGTCAGCCTCTTATCGGGGCTCGGACCTGATCTCGGCCGTCGAACTAGTCTGCGCGATGCGGCAGCCCGACACATACAGTGGGTCGACCCAATACTGCGGGCTGCGGCCGTAGTGCGGTGTCGAATACGCCCGATCCCACGTCGCGCCGGTGGCGATGAGTTCACGCCATGGCGCGACCTCGACATACATCACCCGCATCGCATTCAAGGACCCGACGTGCAAGTCCGGTCCATCCGTGGTGACCGCGTCCTCGGCGACCGCGATCTCGAAGTTTCGTTCCAGGCCGGCGCGGACTGTGGCCTCTACACAGACATTGGTCTGCAGACCGCACACGATCAGGCGGTCCGCGCCGAGATTACGCAAGACAGGTTCGAGCTCGGTGTAGGCGAAGAAGCTGTGCCGGGTTTTGTCCAGCACCAGATCGCCCGACTCGGGCGCGACGGCATCCATGATCTGTGATCGCCACAGCTTCTCCGCCTCGGACAACACCGGCAGCCGGTCTGCGCGGCTTGCACGATGCCGAGCCGACCGCGGTGTCATCGCCGGCGAAGACACCTGGCGCGAGTAGATCACCGGAACCCCCTGCGACCTCGCCTCGTCGATCAAGGACCGGCATTCGGCCACCACTTCTTCCAACCTCCACAACGGCGGCCAACCGTAGGCGTCGCGAACGTCCTGCTTCAAATACGAGTTCTGCATGTCCACGACGAGCAACACCAACGACCCCACAAGCACCCCTTTGTGTTTCCGAAACCTGTTCTACCCCAACACCGAAGGCGTGTGAACACCCAGTATGAGCCGCTGACCGGAGCATTGCCCACGCTCAGTCGCACCACCCGGTCGTTATCTTCCGGCAGCGTAGCTCGACACCTCACCGATCGGGTGGGCTGGCACCGACAATATCGGTGACGCAGTGGAGTACGGACCGAGCGCGCTCACCACCGGTGCTACGCGAGCGGCACCTACAAACGCACAGCGCGTTCAGCCGCGAATACGACAAGATCGCCGCAACGATCGACCCCGACCTCGTCGGCTCAGCCCCAAGCGAGCCCAATTCCACCGCTGGCTATCCGGCGAAGTGAAAGGCCTCCCCTACCCGCACCACTGCCGGGTCCTGGAAAAGATGCTGCCCGGCCACACCGCCACCGAACTCTTCGCACCCCACACCACCAAACAACCCCACAACGAATCCGCCGCACCTGCACTATCCCCCAGCCGCCGGGACGATGGGTTGGGGAACAGGGCAGCCGATAGCAAGAATGGACCGCTCTGCGGGGGAGGCCGCCAGTTCCCGGTGGCGCACCGACACCGAGACCGACCGGCTCACGCAACGCCTGCTGCCATTTCAACACTCTCGGCACCTCACCGACGAGGAGGTCGACCGGCTCGCCGGCCTCACCGGGCACATCGTCGACCTCGACCTGCGCATCGATATCGACATCGACGCCGAACTCCCCCAGCTCGGACCCACCGGATACCGTCCCCTACGGTCCGCGACACCCTCTTCTGATCATGCACATGTCTGAGAAGCCTGGAGCATCCTGTGCCGATGTGCGTGCTTCACTGTCCGGCCGCTATCGGATTGATCGGGGTCAGCACTCCCAAGCGTTGCTCGATGGCGCTTGCCGCGGTCAGGCACAGGTCTTCCCGATACATTCGGCCGATGACCTGAACACCCTGAGGTAGCCCGCCGATCACGCCAGCCGGAACAGCTACCGCTGGAACTCCGACCAGGGTTGTGGCCGTGCACAAGCGCAACGGGCTCATCATTCGCTGCTGCTCGTCCGCGTTGACCGGAACCGAGGGTGGTGGCGGCAATTCGGTGTAAACCGGTCCGAGCAATAACGGATACCGGTCGAGGAACTGCGTCCATACACGCTGCACACCCAGCCTCGCGGCAGACAACTGAATGTAGCCGGACAGGTCTGATGGTGGTTGCCGACGCATCATCAACTCCATGTGCAGGCGACTGGTTTTGCTCAGCATCGGCCGCAGTGTGGGCCAGACCAAAGAGAATTCGGTGCTGATCAATCCGGAATAGACGGCCAGCGATTCGGCCAGCGCGGGCACCTCCACCTCCTCGATCCGGTAGCCGGCATCGGCCAAGGCGTCTGCCGCATCGGTCAATCCGGCGCGCACGTCGGGATGCATTCGGTCACCGTCGAGATCGGTCACAAGCCCGACCGTGACGGGACTGCGCAGCGGCGGACCGTCCGGTGGTGCGGGAACGGCCCTGGGATCTTGCGCGTCGGCACCGGCGAGTACGTCGAATGCCAGCCGCAGATCCTTTACCGACCGGGCGAGTGGACCGTCGACCGGAAACAGTTGTGACGCCAGTGTCGGTTCGTGGCCGCTGATTCGGTGGTCCGCGGCGAATCGCCCATAAGTGGGTTTGAGTGCGGTGATTCCATTGAATGTCGCTGGATTACGCAGGGAGCCACCGGAATCGTTGCCCAGTCCCAGTGGCGCCATGCCGGTTGCTACCGCTACACCGTCGCCACCACTCGTCCCGCCGGGTGTCCGGCCGTGCAGATCCCACGGGTTGCGCGTATCGCCGTACAGCGTGCTCGTTGTGTGCAGACCGGCAATCGTCAGATCAGGCAGGTTGGTTCGGCCGATCGGGATCGCCCCAGCGGCGCGCAATCGGCGCACCGGTGGTGCATCGGCGGCGGCCACCAAGTTCCGCAGGGCCGGCACACCCATCGTCGTGGCCGATCCCGCGACATGGATGTTCTCCTTCACCGTGAACGGGACTCCGGCCAGCGGACCCACCGCTTCGCCTGCCGCGCGTCGCTGGTCGATCGTGCGCGCGGCGTCGAGGGCGCCGTCGGCCAGCACATTCGTTACCGCGTTCACTGCCGGGTTGACCGCGTCGATCCTCGTCAGATGTGCTCTGACCACCTCGACCGCGCTGATCTCGCCCGTTGCTACGGCCTCGGCGACTTGCGCGGCTGTCGCCTCGTATAGGTGCTCCACACGGGGAAATATACATAGCTGTATTTGGATACAATACTGAATATGAATCAGCGTCTCAGCCGCGAGGAGAGCCGACAGCAGACCCGGGACCGACTGCTCGGCGCTGCCGCGGAGTTGTTCGCCGAACGGGGTGTCAACGGCACCTCGGTAGAGCAGATAGCCGAACGCGCCGGATATTCCCGAGGAGCCTTCTACGGCAACTTCGCGGACAAACACGAACTCACACTCGAACTCCTCACCCAAAGAACGCAGCGCGAGCTCGATGAAGTCGCCGGACTCGACCACACCAGCCGGGAACCGTTGCGTGAGTTCAATCGCGCCCGTGCCCGTCACCTCGACCAATGGCTGGCGCTACGGCTCGAACTCGTACTCCACATCCTGCGCAACCCCCAACTGCGACCACGCCTGGCCAAACGCGAACTCACCGCTCGCAACGCCATCGCCACCGGGATTACCTACGAGTTGCCGCATCCTCCAGCCGATCCCGCTTTCTTGGCGCTCATAGTGCACGCCCTCGAAGATGGCCTTCTGGTTCAGAAGCTACTGACTCCCAGCGGGATCCCCGACGATATCGTCGTCGACGCCTACGACTTGTTGATCGCCGCATGGGCGGCATTGGCCGAGAAGCACTGCAGGCCAGCGCAATAATCCGCGTTGAGCGGGATCGCGGTTCAGGCCGAATACGGATTGCCCAGGACTTCGCCGTCAAAGCAACCCAGGGCAGTTCTCACGGATGAGGATTGGTGCTCGTCCGCTCGATCACCGACGTTCCGGGGCACGGGTATCGGACGTTGTGGTGGCGCTTGCTACGTCCACGCCAGCCGTCGGGCGAGCCATTGTCGTGTCACCGCCGCTGATCGTTGCTGGTGGTGGCGTAGATGCGGTGAGCGTGGTGGGGCGGGTAGTCGGCTGGTGTGGGTCCAGTGGCCGAGCA
>NZ_MUKP01000094.1 GCF_002081715.1 Nocardia donostiensis
CCGATCAACGCGTACCCGACGCGCTGCACCACGCGCGGATGACGGAACGTGAACGGGGTGGCAGCCACCCAGCCGATCACGACCACGACCATCGCCACGGTGAAGACACCGAAGCCGACCCAGCTGTCGTCGTCGCGGGCGGCGAAGATGTGGTTGAGGTTTTCCAGTGCGCCGGTAGTGACCACGAATGTGATGTGCACGACGATGAACAGCAGGAACCACAGCATCACGAGGAAATGCACCGAGCGCGCGAGCTGGATGTTCAACGGTTTGCTGATCCAGGTGAAGCGGGTCGACAGAGCGGGCGACATGGCGAGGCCGGTGAGGATCGCCAGGGGCGCGGCGACGAAGACTGTCAGGAAGTAGGTCAGCAGCTGCAAACCGTTGTACGCGATCCAGCCGTTGTCATGGGGCCAGTCCAACGACAGGTAACGGATCACGACCGTCAGAGCATTCGGGAAGACATCCCAGCTGGTGGGGACGAGGTGCCGCCACTGGCCGGTGGCGAACAACAGCACGTAGAAGATCGCGCCGTTGATCAGCCACAGCACATCGGCGCCGAGGTGCCACCATCTGGCCAGGCCGATCGAATGCCGGATACCGGGCAGCCCGACGTGCCGCGGCAGCCCGACGGAATCCTGCTTCGCGGTCCACAGCGGGTCGTCCGGGACGCGATGCTGGACGCGCAGCCATTCCTTTCCCGGCGTGCAGTCCCTGCTGAAGTACAACCGCGGGTGATCGACGAAGATCTGGATCCCCGAGCGCAGGATGAAGACCATCAGGAAAAGGTTGAAGAAGTGCTGCCAGCCGACCCAGGCCGGGATGCCTGGGCTCGCCTGGATACCGGATGGTTCCTGCGTCCCGGGATACCGGGCCATGAAGTCCTGCACGGCAGGCATGTTGTGCAGGCCCTTCGCGATCGCCACCGCAGTGATCAGCACGACGAACCCGATCGGAAGCAACCACAACACGTTGAACCAGCGATCCCGGCCGACTCGCAGCCGTGGTGCGATCCCTCCGGTGTGGGGGATCCGGCCGGCCCACGTCTCAGGATTCAGGACGTCGGCTCCCGGCTGGAGCCGGGAGCGGTAGGTCGAATTCGAGGTGTCATCTACCCCCTGGCCGAGCTCTGAAGCATTCGGCCGATCTGGGGTAGGTCGATAGACGGTCCCCATATCGCGATACTAACCTCTCGTATGCGCCCCAGGAAGGACAAAGATGGGACGAATTCGCCGCCCCGGACCACTCGGTGTCTCAGATCAGCAGGGCTCGATCTGCTGATCAGATCGTGCAGCCAGTCGAGGTTGGCATGCTCCGGTCGCTATGGACGAAGTTCTTGAAGCTTGGTCTTTGCGCCCTGCATCATCAGATGCCAGGCGTCCGGGTCGCCGCGGAGGACGGCCTTGCCCAGGTCCTTGATCTGTTCGTAGCTGGCATGGGGTGGGATCGGCGGAACTTCGGGATCGCAGCGCACGTCGAGCACCACCGGGCCCGCTGCGGCGAGGGCACGATCCCACATGCTCGCGATGTCATCGGGATCGTCGACGGCGATCGCCTCCACACCCATGTCACGAGCCAAGTCCGCGTACGACACATCCGGTAGCGTCTGCGACTCCTCGAACTTGGGCGACCCGCCCATACCGCGCAGTTCCCAGGTGACCTGATTGAGGTCGTTGTTGTGGAACACGCACACGATCAGCCGCGGATCGCTCCACAGGTGCCGGTAACGCGCGATGGTCATCAGCTCGCCGAGCCCGTTCATCTGCATCGCACCGTCACCGACCAGCGCGATAACGGGCCGCTCGGGATGGGCGAACTTCGCGCCGATCGCATAGGGGACCCCAGGCCCCATGGTGGCCAGGGTGCCCGAGAGCGAACCGCGCATATTTCCGCGGAACCGCAGGCAGCGGGCGTACCAGTTGGTGGAGGAACCGGAATCGGCGGTGACG
This sequence comes from Nocardia donostiensis, assembly GCF_002081715.1. Classification (GTDB taxonomy): domain Bacteria; phylum Actinomycetota; class Actinomycetes; order Mycobacteriales; family Mycobacteriaceae; genus Nocardia; species Nocardia donostiensis. The sequence goes on from NZ_MUKP01000094.1 coordinate 1,950, forward strand.
ATTGCGTCGTCGGGGATACGTTGGGACAGCTCCCACACCACCCGCATCGGGTTGACGGGCTTGGCTTCGAGCATCGACTGATGTTCGACCGTCTCCCACCAGCGGGTGACACCGGCCTCGATAGCCGACCGCCAGGAACGGTCGGTTTTACGCTGCAGCAGCGGAATGAGTCCCCGCAACGTTGCTTGCGCGTCGCCCAGCAGATTCACTTCCGTCGGATAGCGCATGCCGATGAATGTGCCGTCGATATCGATCTGCACGCCGCGAGCTTGGTCGAGCTCGGGCAGGAACTGGCTGTAGGGGAAACTGGAGCCGATGATGAGCAGCGTGTCGCAGTCGCGCATCAGCTCGTAGCTCGGCCGGGTACCCAGCAACCCGATCGATCCGGTGACGAACGGCAGCTCGTCGGAGAGCACATCCTTTCCCAGCAGCGCCTTGGCCACACCGGCGCCGGTCAGTTGCGCTACTTCGACGACTTCCTCGACCGCGCCCCGTGCGCCTTGGCCGATGAGGATGGCGAGCCGGGAACCCGCGTTGAGCACATCGGCGGCACGCTCGAGTTCCGACTGTGGCGGAATCAATGTCGTGGGCATGGCGGCCGGTGGGCTCGACGGTACCTGCTTGAACTCGTGTTGCGGCGGCTGGTAGGGCTCTTCCTGCAGATCCGCGGGGATGATCACCGCGGTCGGGGCGCGGCGCGCCATTGCGGTTCGGAACGCCCGATCCAGCGCGTTGGGCAGTTGGCTGGCCACGTTGACCTCGACCAGATACGCGGAGGCGACATCCTTGAACAACGATTGCAGGTCGACTTCCTGCTGATAGCTGCCACCCATCGCGCTGCGCGCGGTCTGGCCGACGATCGCGACCACCGGTACGTGATCGAGTTTGGCGTCGTAGAGACCGTTGAGCAGATGGATCGCGCCGGGCCCTGACGTGGCGGTACACACTCCTACCCGGCCGCTGAACTTGGCGTAGCCGGTGGCCTGGAACGCCGCCATCTCCTCATGGCGGGCTTGCACGAACCGTGGCTGGTTGTCGGCTCGCCCGAAGGCGGCCACCAGACCGTTGATACCGTCACCGGGATAGCCGAAGACCTGCTCGACACCCCATTCCCGCAGACGTTGTAGGACATAGTCGGCAACCTGCAACGACATAGCTCCTCCTGTTCCACGCTGGTCGACCGCCGATGCCGTCCTACCCGGTTCGGGCTCGGTCAATCACGACGGCATCCGGAGCGGGTGCTGGTGGGGAGGCGATTGCACTGCGGTTTCTTCAGTCGAAGAAACGGGCCAATTGGTGGTCCGATGGCCCCGGCTCCCCGGGAGCAAGCGGCCGCAGATCGGCGAATACACTCGCCCCATCGCAGCCGGTATGGAGCGGATACCAGCGGCGGTCACTGCCCGGCCGGTCACAAATGCCTTTGAAGGTCTGCACGTCCAGCAGTCGCAGATGGGTCGGATCGGCTACCGCGTTCACATAACGCCACCAGGGCGACAGCACGTTCAGCACACCACCTGGACGCAATACGCGGTGGCATTCGTCCACCAGTGGCAGAAAATCCGCCAGGTGTTCCAGGACATGGACGGCGAACACACGATCGAATGACGAGTCGGCGAATGGAAGCCCCATCCGCAGGTCTGCGACGATATCCACTCCGGGCACCTGCCGCATATCCACCCCGATATTGCCGGGATATTGTTTGGTTGCGCCACAACCGATATCGAGGATGCGCGGCGTTCGCCGGTTGATCTGCACCCGGTCCCATACTGCCAGTACTCCCGACAGATGACCGATCAACTCACGCACCACGGACAGCCGGTCTTCGTTGTCCACGGACCCGGTCATATGCGCGACCCCGCCCCGGAACTCCACCTCGACCGCGGTGCCGCGGAGGCGTTCGTCGTGACGCAGCATATTTCGCGCCGTCTCGGTGAGCTGTTCATCGCGCAGCCGCCAACGGCGCGCGGACATCCCGGTCACCGGCCAGGTCATCGCATGCCTCCTCCTGTAATCCGCTCAGGTCACCCTCCCCGCATACCCTCGCGCCACCGCCTGAATCCGGCTCGCTGATCACCCTGGTCGGGCCTTGCTCGATTCAGTGCGCGCCGTCGTCCGGTGGGTCGGTGAAGAGGGCGGCAGCAACTTTGCCGATGCGGTCCGACAGGATGTGCGGCACGGGAAACAAAGGGCGCCAAGGTAACACGTTGTTATTCGTGTGGAGCTCGTTGATTCTCACTGTCGTCTCTTTGTCGGTTCGACGGCAGACTCTTCATGGAATTCACCGCCGAATAACACGGATCGCGGTCGCTGGGTCAGGGAAATTACCGGGCGCCATATTCGTCGATAGGCGTTGTGGGCGCTGCTTGTGGCGGCCGCTACAGCGAGGTTGCTGACAAGCTTGTAATTACTGTCTTGTGTTTTCTTTGCCCATATCCACGAGATCATCTTTTAACTCGTGTTCATGCACATGATGCGTCACGTTCATATAACACAAGCATCACGTTCAAATAACGCAATTACCAATATGTACGGCGGTGCAGCGGCGCCGTGGACCAAAGCAGACGGATTAGGAGCGAAACTATGGGTTCGGTAGACCTGGGCAGCCTCGGCGACCTTCTGGGCGCATTCGGCGACATCTTCAGCGGCTTCGGTGGGCTGGCGAGCTTTTCCGCCGAATAATATGTAGATGCATAGGGCGCCTACGCCGACAGTCCGCTGGATGTAATCCAGCGGACTGTTTGCTTTTCGGCGCCGGCGTGTCCGTCTGCGGCCGCCATCCCCTCATAATCGCGGCTGCCGGCTGGACATGCCCGGGCGACAGGCCAGAACCCGGGCGGTCAGTCGTGATCCACGGTGCCGAGTACCTCGCCGGTATCCGCATCGATGGTCACCTCGTACTCCACGCCGTCGGGGGTCACCACCTCTACCTCCCATACCGCCGTGCGGTACTCGGCATCGAACTCGGCCGAGACCGCCTTACCGTCCGGGACCGCCGCTGCTGCGGCATCCATCGCCTGCTTCCGGTCGATACCGGGATCGGCGACCAGCGACCACTCGGTGATCGGACGATCGAGCGAGACGGTATGCCCCTGCGGTCCGTGACCGAGGGCAACCGCGGTGATGCCGATACCGGCGCCGACAGCCACGACGCCGATCAGCAGCCGACGCATACCGGCGGCCGAGTGACGGAAGACGTTTGCCATGGTGAAACCTCCTGTGTAGGTGTTGGTCCCGAAGGTGATCACCACTGTGGCAAGACAATGCTGAAGGCGACCTGAAGTCACCTGAAGAACATTTCAGCAACCATCTGACACCCTGGGTGGATGCGTCTGCTGATCGTGGAGGACGAGAAGCGTCTTGCTCTCGCGCTGGCAAAGGGTTTGACCGCTGAGGGCTTCGCCGTAGACGTCGTGCACGACGGCGTCGACGGGCTGCACTGGGCGACCAGTGCCGACTACGATCTGATCATCCTCGACATCATGCTGCCCGGGATGAACGGCTACCGGGTGTGCGCCGCCCTGCGGGCCGCGGGCCACGAAACCCCGGTACTGATGCTCACCGCCAAAGACGGGGAGTACGACGAGGCCGAAGGCCTGGATACCGGCGCCGACGACTACCTCAGCAAGCCGTTCTCGTATGTGGTGCTGGTTGCTCGTATCCGCGCCCTGCTGCGGCGCCGTACCCGCGGCGGCGCGCGGGTGCTGCGCATCGGCGACCTCGTCGTGGATCCGGCCACCCACACCTGCCGCCGCGGCGGCCGGGACGTCGCGCTCACCGCCAAAGAGTTCGCCGTCCTCGAGCACCTGGCCGTGCGGGCGGGGGAGGTGGTATCCAAAGCCGATATCCTGCACCATGTCTGGGACTTCGCCTACGAGGGTGATCCGAACATCGTCGAGGTGTACATCAGTACCTTGCGACGCAAGATCGACGCGCCCTTCGGCTGCCGAACCATCTTGACCGTGCGCGGCGCGGGCTATCGGTTGGCGGCCGACCGTGCCTGAACGGACACGCTGCAGGCGATCGTGGTGGAGTTCGGTGCGGGCTCGCACCACCACGGCGGCGACGGCGGTCGTCGCGGTGGCGTTGACAGCCGCCGGGCTGATCGTGCTGGCGGCGCTGCGCGACAATCTGGTCGAGAGCGCGAGCGTGCAGGCAGAGAACATTGCGCACGACATCGTCACCCAGCTGGAAGCCGGAACCGCCCTCGCGCAACTGCAACTACCCGACCCCGACGACGAACCGGTCCAGGTCGTCTCGGTCGACGGCCAGGTCCTCGCCGCCGCCGACGACCTGCGCGGCCAGGGCCCGATGGCGGGCTTCGGGCCGTACTCGTCTGCGGAGGCCGGTGGTCGCGGCGACGACGCCGATGACACAGATGATGACGACGCCGACG
>NZ_MUKP01000095.1 GCF_002081715.1 Nocardia donostiensis
AGGTCGGGACGCCCGCGATAGCAACGCGCCAGCTGACGACCGGACAGATACAGTTCGCCCGGCGCGCCGATCGGGGCCGGGCGCAGCCGCGAATCCAGCACGTAGACGCCGACATTCCATTCCGGGATACCGATCGGCACCGTTGTGGTGTCGGCGTCCGTGGCCTCCCAGTACGTGACCGATACGGCCGCCTCGGTGGGGCCGTACAGGTTGTGCAGACCAGCCGGGGTGAGCGCCCGGAACGCGGCCGCGGTCTCCGGCGGCAGCGCCTCACCGATCACGAACACCCCACGCAGCGACGCGATCTGCGCTGCGGTGGCGTGGGAGACGAACACCGTGAGCATCGACGGCACGAAGTCGGTGAACGTCACCCGATGCCGTTCGATCATCTGCGCCACATACAGCGGGTCCCGATGCCCGTCCGGGGTGGCGACGACCAGTTTCGCGCCCACCATCAGCGGCAGGAAATAACCCCACAGCGATACGTCGAACGTGGTCGCGGTCTTCTGCAGGTACACGTCGTCGGCGGTGAGCCGGTATTCGTCCAGCATCCACAGTTGCTGGTTGACGATCGCGTGATGGGTGACGGCGACGCCCTTCGGGCGGCCGGTGGAACCCGAGGTGTAGATGACGTAGGCGGTGTTGTCCGGGCGCAGCGGTGCGAGCCGGTCGACGTCGGTCACCGGTTCGTCGGAGAACTCCGCGGTGTCCAGGGTGTCGATGTGCACCCGCCGCACCGATTCTGGCAACTCCAGTTCATCGGTCGACACCGTCAGCACACACACCGGGTCGGCGCTGCCGAGGATGTAGGCGGTGCGTTCGGCCGGGTGATCCGGGTCGATCGGCACATACGCGCCACCGGCCTTCAGCACCGCGTGCATGCCGATGACCAGTTCCAGCGACCGGCGCATCCCGAGCGCGACCAGCGACTCCGGTCCCACCCCGTCGGCGATCAGATACCGGGCCAACCGGTTCACCCGTGCGCCGAATTCGGCGTAGGTGAGAGTCCGGCCCTCGAAGTCGAGGGCGGTATTGTCCGGGGTCAGCGGGATCTGCGCGTCCAGCAGCGCGGGCAGCGTGGTGGTCGGCACCTCATGCGCCGCATCGTTGAACTCCTGCACCGACTCGGTGCGCTCGGCGGCCGTGGTGAGCTCGAGCTGCCAGACCGCTGTGTCGGCGTCCGCGGCGAGGAACCGGTCGAAGAACTCCAGGAATCGGCCGTGATGGCGGCCCGCTTCCTCCTGGGTGTAGAGGTTCGGGTTGGTCTCGAAGTCGATATGGTTCCTGGTGCCCGCCACCGACTGGTAGAAGTTGACACCCAGATCCTCGATACTGCCGGTGGACAGCACATGGAATTCGCCGAGCATCTCGCCCATGACGACTTCGTTGTGGAACAACATGATGTTGACCCACGGTCCGAAGAACTCGGTGGTCACCACGCCGTCGCCCGCTGCGTCGCGGCGGATGTCCTCATGTCGGTAACGCTGATGCCGCAGCGCCCCCGATACCGCGACCTGCACCTCTTTCAACAGGTCGGTCACGGTCGTTTCGTGGCCAACATGCAGCCGCAGCGGCACGATATTCGACGAAACACCGCCGGAGCGGCGCATCGCGGCCGTGGTGCGCGCGGTCACCGGCAGGCTGAGGATGACGTCCTCGACGCCGTTCCACTGCGCCAGGTACGCCGCGAACGCCGCCAGCAGCAGCCCCGATGGCGCGGTGTCGTGGCGCTGCGCCGCAGCCTCCAGCAGCGTGTCCTGCTCCGGTGACAGCTGTCCCTTCGCGACGTCGTTGATCGCGGACGGGGCGGCGGACCGGCCGGTCAGGCTGGTTCCTTCCTCCAGCCCGTCGACCCGTTCGGCCCAGTACTCCCGGTCGGCGGCGAACCGTTTGCTCTCCCGGTAGGCCATCTCCTGGTCGTAGAGAGTGCGCAGGTCGGTGGCCTTGAACTCGGGCGGCTCGTTACCGGCCAGGTAGGCGGTGTAGAGCTCGGCAACCCGTTTCATATAGGTCATGGCCGCGAAGCCGTCGAGCACGATGTGGTGGGCGCGCGCGTACCAGAACCAATGGTTATCGGCCAGCTGCAGTGCGGCGATGTTCATCAGGAGCTCGCCGCTGGTCAGCGACATCGGGCGGCTGTACTCGGCGATCATCCACTCGCGGGCGGCCGCCTCCGGATCCGCTTCGCCACGGAAGTCGACATAGACGCATGACTCGGTGTCACCGATGGTGGGGTCGACATACTGCATCGGCTCACCGTCGCGCTCGACGATGCGCAGGAAGCCCGAGCCCAGCTCCAGCGACGCGGTGATGGTGGCCCGCTCCAGAATCGGGATGCTCAGCTCGCCCCGGAGGTCGACGTACTGAGCGATGGTGATCGGTACCTGCGGATCGACATGCTGCGCATACCAGATACCCAGCTGTGCGGGAGACAGCGGAATCAGTTCACCGGGCACCCGTTCGCCACCCTCTGCACCGTTCCCGCCGTTATCCAGCCGGTTCAACCGTAACCTCGCTTCCGGAACACCACACAGGCGTTCCCCGACGACACTCGGATGAGACGCTCACCTGCCCAAGCGTGACGTCCCTGTTCCGAGCCCCAGTTCTCATAATCAGACAAAAATGTCCATTGGCACTATCTGTTAGCCAGGCCGGTCCTGTTACATGGCCCCGCCCACACCGATGCGCGCCCGTACGACGCAACCAGGAACCTCGCTGCTGATCACCGACTCAATCTACCGTCGTCCCGGCGAGCAACCAACAAAAGTCCATAGCTGATGAGCATAATCGCAGGTGATAACACAGGTGGCGAGATAAAGACATCTGGGCGGCAGCGAGAGCATCCGCCGCGGAAACCGATCCGAGCCGCTGGACTGCCGCCCGGACAGCCGTCTCCGCTCGGACGAGCGACGGGCCCGAACGAGTGAGGACTCCGCACCGGCATGCGCCGCCGGTCCGGGTTCGGACTCCACTCCCTAGCGGGAGCCGGGCTTCACCACCCGACGGGTACCGGCTTTTACCCTCCCCCGAACACTGATCGGAGCCGACTGTTGCGCCGTGGACGCTATGCACGACCGCGATGCCCTGGTCGCATGCCATGGCCTGCCGCAACGCTTGGCTACTACACCGTGGCCGCGATGCCGAGACTGTTATGCGCGGCTGCAACCGCCGGGGGCCGCAGTGCCCGTGGGCTGTTAAGCCTGGCCCGCACCGCTGTGGGGCGCAACGCCCGTAGCCTGCCGCAATCCCTTGGCTGCAATGCGGCGGCCGCTAAGCCGTGACATCGAAATGGGCGACGACCCGCGACGGCCGCACCCGCACCACCAACTCCCCCGGCACCCCGTTGCGCTTCCCGAACTCCTCCGCCCGATCCGGCCCCATATAACGGCCTCCGATCTCCGTCGCGGTCCGCAACAACTCGTCGGGATCCTCGCTCATTGTGACCGTCCCCTGGATCTGCACCGACGCATACGGCGGCTCCTCCAGATCCACACACAACGCGATCCGCCCGTCCCGGGCGAACGCCCTCCCCTTCATCGTCGACTTCCCGGTGTTGAACACCAACTCCTCTCCCTCCACAATGAACCAGACAGGCGTCACCACCGGCCGCCCATCCGCCGCCACGAACGCCACCTTCGCCGTTCGCGTGCCATGGGTGAGGAAATCGCGCACCGCGGTGTCGGTAAGTGAAACCATGCCATCAGCCTATGGGCCGCACCCCGGCAGTCGTTGCCATCACCGTCCGCTGCGATCGTCTCGTTACCCCCGCGACCTCACCTCTCTGCAGACGGCCCTCGCTGCCCGTGCAGGTCGTGCAACCGGTCGGCCTGCCGTCGGCACGGCTGCGCCCAGGCGGCCATCTACCCCGATGACCACCCCCGCCGGGCTTGGTGGCTACATCGATACATTGCGGTGACGTCGATCGGCCGATGTCTCCGCGGGCAAGGCAGGCACGTTACCCCGCGCATCTGCGCGGCGGCTACACCTCGAGGGTGGCGACGTCTACCTGGCAACGGCCAGCCGTGGCCGCCTCATCGATGAGGCACTCGCGTCCCGCCCAGCCTGTGGACACCACCGCAGGCCTCGAGTAAGAGGACTTCCGTTGAACATGTGGGCAGCAGGTGCCGGCACGCCGCGAACGGCGGTAGTGCACTCGCAGCTATGCCGAGCAGCACCGCACCCAACGCGGTGTTCACCTCGGCGCTGACCACGACCCCGGCGGCCTGCTCTGTCCACCGATCGGACCTGTCATGAAGCGGACTGAACCAGGGTGTAATAACCGCTGCGCAACTGGCGGCACATCCGACCCCACGGCCATCGACCCACTCTGCACACCGTCTCGCCGAATCAGTTCGATTTCAGTGGAACCGAATGTGGTTACGGTGCGTCCAAGTCGGTGTCGTAGTTTTCTGGGCACGCGCTGATGATCGAGGAGGGGTTCAGGGGTGGGTATCGAGATCCCCGAGGCGTTGCAGTGGGCAGCGAAATATGTTGTCGGCGCCGGTGACTGGCCTGAAGGCGACGAAACCGCGATGCGGCGCATGGCCGATGCCTACAACACCGCCGCCACCACACTCGACGACCTCGGCGACGACGCCCAGTTGGTGGTCAACCAGCTCCTGTCCGCGCTAGATGGCGAAACCGGCACCGCCATCGAAGAATTCTGGAAAACCCTCGCCGGCGACGGCGGCGCCCTCTCCGCGCTGACCGGGCTGGTGCGCGACCAAGCCGGTGTACTCGATGACGGCGCCAACGACATCGAACACACCAAGCTGATGATCATCGCCCAGTTGGTCATCTTTGCCATAGAAATGGCCGCCGCCCTGGCCGCCATGTCCACCGGTGTCGGTGCCCCCGCAGGCGCCGCCGCCGGAGCCGCCGCCCGGGTCGCCACCCAGACCGCGATCCGGCTCACGATGCGCCAGCTCCTGCAACGCATCCTCACCAACGTCGTCCAGCAAGCCGCCCTCGGTGTCCTCGAAGAAGGCGGCCTCGACCTCGGAATCCGCCTCCTGCAAGCCGCCAAAGGCGACCGCGAACTAGGCCGCGACGACTGGACCTCGGTCTGGCAGAGCTCCCTGTCCGGCGCCATCGGCGGCGCCCTGTCCGGCGGCCTCGGCCGCGACGGCGGCCTGACCAGCAACGTCGGTGAAGGCCCCGGCAACGCCGTGGTCGACCGCGGCAAGCAATTCCTCACCGACACCGCCACCGAAGCCGCCTCCGATATCGGCACCCAGTTGGCGATGGCCCCCATCACCGGCCAAGAAGTCGAAATCGGCCTCGACACCTTCACCAGCGCCGCCACCGGCGCCGCCCAAAATCAGCTCGATGGCGGCAACAACGGCGACCAGAACAACAACGATCCCGACAACGGCGACAACAACACCAACGAATCGGGCAACGACTCCGGCAACAACAGCGGGGACAACCCCGACAGCGGCGACTCGGGCAACAACGACAGCGGCGACAACAGCAATGGGGACAACAACACCAGCCCCCAGAACCAGAACACTGCCCCCGCCAGCACCAATACCGGCGATAACAGCGGCACTCAAACCCAGAGCCAGCCGCAAAACCAGAACCAGTCACAAACACAGAACCAGTCGCAGTCGCAGTCGCAGAACGAGACGAGCAGCAACCACCCCAGCGGCCACAACACCGGCAACCAGACCACCGCTACTGCCGAGACCGAGACAGGCGATACCAACAGCACCAGCGGCGACACAACCAGCAGCAACGGAACCGGCGACAACAACGCGCCCACCAACACCGGCGACAGCAGCAGCAACGGAACCGGTGCCGACAACAGCCCCGGCGATACCGGAACTCCGAGCCAGCCAACCACCCCACCTCAGGGCGAGACCCCACCCCCGAACAACTCCCAGTCCTCGGGCACCGACAGCCAACCCGGCACAACTGGTCAACCTTCCGCGCCGCAGAACCAGACCCCTCCGTCCACGCACGAGGACCCGGCCCCGCCGACTACCTCACCGGATTCGCCGCCACCGTCCACGCCCCAACATCAGGGCACACCATCAGCGCCGGACAACTCAAACGCGCCTGAAACCACAGGAAGTCCGACCACGACCGGCACCCCCAGCTCCCCCAACCTCCACACCGGCGCGCCCAGCTCCCTCACCCTGCACACCGACAACCCAGCAAACACCCAAACCCCCACCAATCAGCCCAGCCCCGCCACCACATCAACACCCGCCACCCCGAGCCCCTCGTCCCCCACCCAGCCACCGTCGCCCGCCCCCA
>NZ_MUKP01000096.1 GCF_002081715.1 Nocardia donostiensis
TCGTGGAGGCGGTCGCCGAGCAGATCGCCGAGGTCGTCGCCAGCGGGGTGCAGGTCGCGGTGGTGATCGGCGGTGGGAACTTCTTCCGCGGGGCCGAACTGGAGGAGCGCGGCCTGGAACGCGCCCGCTCGGACTATATGGGCATGCTCGGTACTGTGATGAACAGCCTTGCGCTGCAAGACTTCCTGCAGAAGCAGGGCATCGACACCCGGGTGCAGACAGCGATAACCATGGGGCAGGTCGCCGAACCGTATCTGCCGCTGCGGGCCAAACGGCATCTGGAAAAGGGGCGCGTGGTGATCTTCGGCGCCGGTATGGGCATGCCGTACTTCTCCACCGACACCACGGCCGCGCAGCGCGCCCTGGAAATCGGTGCCGATGTGGTGCTGATGGCCAAGGCCGTGGACGGGGTGTTCAACGCCGACCCGCGCCTGGACCCCGCAGCCACCATGTACTCCGAGATCACCCATAAAGAGGTGATCGAACGCGATCTGAAGGTCGCCGACGCGACGGCGTTCAGTTTGTGTATGGACAACCAGATGCCGATCCTGGTGTTCAATTTGTTGACCAAGGGCAATATCGCCCGCGCGGTCGCCGGTGAGAAGATCGGCACATTGGTTCGTTCCTGACCCCGCGGATACGCGGATCATGACGATGACGACGCTGTGGAGGAAACGGTCGTGATTGAAGAAGCGCTCTTCGACGCCGAGGAGAAGATGGAGAAGGCCGTCTCGGTGGCGAGGGACGATCTCGGCACCATCCGCACCGGGCGCGCGAACCCAGGCATGTTCGCCAGGGTCGTCGTCGACTATTACGGTGCCCCGACGCCGATCACCCAAATGTCCAGTATCACCGTGCCGGAACCGCGCATGGTGGTGGTCAAACCCTACGAGCAGAGCCAGCTGGGCGCGATCGAGACCGCCATCCGCAACTCCGATCTGGGCGTCAACCCGACCAATAACGGCGATATCCTGCGGATCACGGTGCCGCAGCTCACCGAGGAGCGCCGCAGGGAACTGGTGAAGCAGGCCAAGGCCAAGGGGGAGGACGCCAAGGTCGCCATCCGGAACGTGCGCCGCAAGGCGATGGACGAACTGTCCCGTATCCAGAAGGACGGCGAAGCGGGCGAGGACGAGGTCGGGCGCGCCGAGAAAGAGCTCGACAAGACTACCGCCAAGTATGTCGGTCAGATCGATGAACTGGTCAAGAACAAGGAAGCCGAACTGCTCGAGGTCTGACGCCGAGCGCAGCGGCTTTCGGGCCGGACGAACGGAAACGATGAGTTGAGCGACGGGACAATCGTGGCCGAGAACACCGCCGCGACGGGCGCGGCCCGGCCTGGGCCGCCGGACGACGGCACCTACGAACCACCGGCTCGCGCGAGCGAGGTGACCGGTGCCGCTGCGGTGCCCACCGGAGCTGCGTCGGCAGCGTCATCCCGGTCGGCAGCGTCATCCGGGGCGGCCAAGTCCTCCAAGGCGGGGCGTAACCTACCGGCCGCGCTCGCGGTCGGGCTCGGTCTGGGTCTGTCGCTCATCGCCATCCTGCTGTTCGTGCCCACGGTGTTCATCGGTGTCGCGGGTGCGGCGATCGGTGTGGCCACGTGGGAGGTCGCCAAGCGGCTGCGTGAGGCCGATGTGCTGGTGCCGCGGATTCCGCTGATCGTCGGCGGTCAGGCAGTGTTCTGGCTGGGCTGGCCGTTCGGCGCGGGTGGGGTCGCGGGTGCGTTCGCGGCTACCACGCTGATCTGTATGGTGTGGCGGCTTTTCGACCACGGTTTGCGCACCGCCCCGCGTAATTTCTTGCGCGATACTGCGATCGCGGTGTTCACGCTGGCCTGGGTGCCGCTGCTGGCATCGTTCGCGGTGTTGTTGCTGTTGGAACCCGACGGCAACCTGCGAGTGCTGACCTTCATGATCCTGGTGGTCTGCTCCGATGTGGGCGGTTATGTGGCCGGGGTGCTGTTCGGCAAGCATCCGATGGTGCCGTCGATCAGCCCGAAGAAATCGTGGGAGGGTTTTGCCGGTTCGCTGGTGTTCGCGGTGATCGGCGGTCTGCTCACGGTGACGCTGCTACTGGACGCCAACTCGATGATCGGCGTGCTGCTCGGTGTCGGACTGGTGCTGGTCGCGACGGTGGGTGATCTGATCGAATCGCAGATCAAACGAGAATTGGGCATCAAGGATATGGGTACCATGCTGCCCGGCCACGGCGGCATCATGGACCGGTTGGATTCGATGCTGCCCTCGGCGTTCGTGTCGTGGCTGGTGCTGAGCACCCTGCTCTGACTGTTCAGCCGCGTTTGGCGGCGCGGCGCAATTGAATGATTCGCGCGCCGCCCACCAGCGCCATCACCAGCGCACCGGTGATCGCCGAGAGCAGCACGAGCACGCCGAGCGGGATCGCGAAGTTCCAGAACAGCAGCTGCATATCGGCCTTGTCGGGGTTCTGCAGAATGAAGATCAGCACCAGGATGCCCAGCAGCGCGGCGATCACCAGACCCGTCCAGGTGTAGCCGGTCTTGGATTTCGCCAGTTTCCTGCGGGGACGGCTGGCCACTTCGTCGTGGGGCCCGGCATGACCCGGCTTGTCCTGCGGAATCGCTCCCGGATCGTAGGGTTGCTCGGCAGGTGTGGACATAACCCGATGATTGCCGATAACTATCGATCATGCACGCATTTCACCGGGCCGGTCGGTGTTCTTCCGCCGCGCTCTGCCCGCACCGGTAGGTGATGTGGGCCTTGTGTGACGAGATGGGACACTGGAAGAACTATGACCGTCTCCCTGCCCCTCGTTTTCGACGCGCCGCGCCGCGGCCTACCGCCTCGCCACCTGGCCGACCTCGACGCCGATGGCCGCCGTGCGGCGATAGCCGAGCTGGGGCTGCCCGCCTTCCGTGCCGATCAGATCGCGCGCCAATACTACGGACGCCTGCAGGCCGACCCGGAGCAGATGACCGATCTGCCCGCTGGGGTGCGGCGGCAGGTGGCCGAGGCGCTGTTCCCGCCGTTGCTGACCCCGGTCCGGCATGTGGTGTGCGATGCCGGGGAAACCCGCAAGACGCTGTGGCGCGCCGGTGACGGCACCCTGTTGGAGAGCGTGCTGATGCGCTACCCCGATCGCGCCACGCTCTGTATCTCCAGCCAAGCCGGTTGCGGAATGGCGTGCCCGTTCTGCGCGACCGGTCAGGGCGGGTTGAACCGCAATTTGTCCACCGCCGAAATCGTCGACCAGGTGCGCGCCGCCGCGGCCGCATTGCGCGACGGTGAGGTCGCGGGCGGACCAGGCAGGCTGTCGAACATCGTGTTCATGGGGATGGGGGAGCCGCTGGCCAACTACAAGCGGGTGTTGGCGGCGGTGCGCCGGATCACCTCGCCTGCACCGGACGGCCTCGGGATCTCGCAGCGCAATGTGGTGGTCTCCACCGTTGGCCTGGCCCCCGCGATCCGGAAATTGGCCGACGAGGGCCTGTCGGTGACGCTGGCGGTGTCGCTGCACACCCCGGACGACGAACTGCGCGACACCCTGGTCCCGGTGAACAACCGCTGGCCGGTGGCCGAAGTGCTCGACGCCGCCCGCTATTACGCGGATTCCACCGGCAGGCGGGTATCGGTGGAGTACGCGTTGATCCGCGATATCAACGACCAGCCGTGGCGGGCGGATATGTTGGGCCGGAAACTGCACTCCGCGCTCGGCTCCCGGGTGCACGTGAATGTGATCCCGTTGAACCCGACTCCGGGCAGTAAATGGGACGCCAGCCCCAAACCGGTGGAACAGGAATTCGTGCGCCGGGTCAATGCCCAGGGCGTTCCGTGCACCGTGCGAGACACGCGTGGCCAGGAGATCGCCGCCGCCTGCGGGCAGCTCGCCGCCGAGAACTGAGGCGAGCACGGCGCCGCATCGATCCGGCGCCGGTTGCTGAGAGGGAAAGTCAGCGGGGCTTGCGGCGCAGCACGACGTCGCGGACGAGGATGAAGGCCATCAGCGCGGCGAAACCGACCAGGAAGATGTTCTCCACCTGACCCTGGTGGTTACCGATGATCATGGCCAGCAGAGCGAACACCACAAACCAGCCCGCGACCTGGAAGGTGCGCCGCGACTCGCCGCTCCATCCCCAGGCGGCCGACGGGACCTCGGCAGGGTCCACTGTGGTGACGGCGCGGTCACTGGTGGGTTCGAGTTCCTTGGCGGCCACGATCGCTCCTCAGCTCGAGAGTCTGCTTCTGCCGGACATCGTGGCATACGACTGTTCGTCGTAGCCAGCAGGGTCGGCGATTCGACACCGGATGGCGTAACAATGGGCGGGTGTCAGACATTGTCAGAGTCCTTCTGCTCGGCAGCACCGGTTCTATCGGGACCCAGGCGCTCGAAGTGATCGCTGCGAACCCGGACAGGTTCCAGATCGTCGGCCTCGCCGCCCGTGGTGGTAACACCGATCTGCTGGCCGCGCAGATGGCCGCGACCGGAACCCGCAATGTGGCGGTCGCCGATCCTGCCGCTGCTGCACGGCTCGAGCTGCCGCTCGGCGGCCCGGAAGCGGTGACCGAACTGGTGCGGCGCACCGAGGCCGATGTGGTGCTCAACGCGCTGGTCGGTTCGCTGGGGTTGGAGCCGACGCTGGCGACGCTGCAGTCGGGCACCCGGCTGGCGTTGGCCAACAAGGAATCTCTGGTCGCGGGCGGGTCGCTGGTCACCCGGGCTGCGGCACCGGGGCAGATCGTTCCGGTCGATTCGGAGCATTCGGCGCTGGCGCAATGTCTGCGTGGCGGGCGCGCCGATGAGGTGGACCGGCTGATCCTCACCGCGTCCGGCGGTCCGTTCCGTGGTTGGCGCACCGAGGAACTGCAGACCGTCGACCCTGCGGCGGCCAGTGCCCACCCCACTTGGTCGATGGGCCCGATGAACACGCTGAACTCGGCGTCGCTGGTGAACAAGGGACTGGAACTGATCGAAACGCACCTGTTGTTCGGCATCCCCTACGACCG
The DNA here is from genome assembly GCF_002081715.1 of Nocardia donostiensis. Taxonomy (GTDB): domain Bacteria; phylum Actinomycetota; class Actinomycetes; order Mycobacteriales; family Mycobacteriaceae; genus Nocardia; species Nocardia donostiensis. Next base: position 4,986 of record NZ_MUKP01000096.1, read on the forward strand.
CATCGATGTCACCGTGCACCCGCAGTCGATCGTGCATTCGATGGTCACTTTCACCGACGGGTCGACGCTGGCTCAGGCCAGCCCGCCCGATATGAAGCTGCCGATCGCGCTGGCGCTCGGCTGGCCGGACCGGGTTCCGGGGGCCGCGGCGGCCTGCTCCTTCACCACCGCAGCCACCTGGACCTTCGAGCCTGTCGACAACGAGGTTTTCCCGGCGGTGGAGCTGGCCAGGCAGGCGGGGACGGCAGGCGGTTGTGTGCCCGCGGTGTACAACGCCTCGAACGAGATCGCGGTCCAGGCTTTCCTCGACGGTGCGATCCGGTTCCCCGATATCGTGCGCACCGTCGGGGCCGCGGTGGCGGCTGCGGACGAATGGCGCGCCGAACCGACCAGCCTGGAAGAGGTGCTTGCTGCAGATGCGTGGGCCCGCGACTACGCTCGCACCCTGGTGCGAAGTCAGGACCTGGTCGCCGGGGCCGGTCCCGATGGTGGTTCGTGACCTTCGGTGAGCACCGCGTATCGGCAGGCATCCGGCGTCGGCGGTTACTGTGGACAGGTGCTCGCGGCCGATAGGACGCGTGCGTGCCGGTGTGACGACGAGCTGCGCAACGCAGGAGGGCTGTAGAGCAAATGATGTTCGCGTTGGGGTTCGTGCTGTTCGCTCTTGGCATCACTGTCTCGATCGCGCTGCACGAATGCGGGCATATGTGGGCGGCGCAGGCCACCGGCATGAAAGTGCGACGCTATTTCATCGGCTTCGGTCCCCGGATCTTCTCGTTCCGCCGCGGGGAAACCGAATACGGTCTCAAAGCGCTCCCGCTGGGTGGTTTCTGCGATATCGCAGGGATGACCGCGCTGGATGAGCTGGCACCGGAGGACCTGGACCGGGCGATGTACCGGCAGGCGACCTGGAAG
>NZ_MUKP01000097.1 GCF_002081715.1 Nocardia donostiensis
TCCCTCACCGCCGTCGAAACCCGCAACCGACTCACCACCACCACCGGCCTACCCCTCCCCACCACCCTCGTCTTCGACCACCCCACCCCCACCGACACCGCACACCACCTCCACACCCTGCTCACCGGCGAACAGGCACCGCCATCGCCCACGGTGGCCGCGGCTGCCTCGGCGGAACCGATCGCGATCGTCGGTATCGGATGCCGCTTTCCCGGCGGGGTGTCCGACGCGGCGGACCTGTGGGACCTCGTCGCCGCCGGCGGTGACGCCATCTCCGCGTTCCCCACCGACCGCGGCTGGGACCTGGCGGCCCTGTTCGATCCCGAGCCCGGCGCCCCGGGCACCTCTACAGCGCGGGAGGGTGGTTTCCTCGCTGGTGCAGCGGATTTCGACGCCGAGTTCTTCGGCATCAGCCCGCGGGAGGCAACCGCGATGGACCCACAGCAGCGGCTGGTCCTCGAAACAGCCTGGGAAGCAGTGGAAAACGCCGGGATCGAGCCGGGCAGCCTGCGCGGCAGCGATACCGGGGTGTTCCTCGGCGTCATCGGGCAGTCCTACGGCATCGGTTACCGGCAGGCAGACACCGGCGAGGTGTGGGATGTCGGGCACCAGTCGACCGGCAATCTGCAGAGTGTGGTGTCCGGGCGGGTGTCCTATGCGCTGGGGTTGACGGGCCCGGCGATTTCGGTGGACACCGCGTGCTCCTCGTCCCTGGTCGCCCTGCACCAGGCCGTGCAGTCGCTGCGGGCGGGGGAATGCGAGGCGGCGCTCGCCGGTGGCGTCACCGTGATGTCCACCCCGGGCGCCTTCGTGGAGTTCACCCGGCAGGGCGGGCTGGCCCCGGACGGACGGTGCAAACCGTTCGCCGCGGCCGCCGACGGGGCCGGGTTCGCCGAGGGTGTGGGCATCGTGGTGGTGGAGCGGCTCTCCCGGGCGCGTGCGCTCGGACACGAGGTGCTGGCGGTGGTGCGTGGTTCGGCGGTCAATCAGGACGGGGCGTCCAACGGGTTGAGCGCCCCCAACGGCCCTGCCCAGCAACACGTCATCCGGCGCGCGCTCGCCGAGGCAGGCCTGACCACAAGCGAAGTCGATGCCGTCGAAGCGCACGGCACCGGGACCACCTTGGGTGATCCGATCGAAGCCCAGGCGCTGCTGGCCACCTACGGGCAGCAGCGGCCCGCCGACCGGCCGCTGTGGCTGGGTTCGGTCAAATCCAATATCGGCCACACCCAAGCCGCCGCCGGTATCGCGGGCGTGATCAAGATGGTGCAGGCCATGCGGCACGGTGTGCTGCCACCCACCCTGCATGTGGATGCCCCGTCTGGGCATGTGGACTGGTCGGCCGGGGCCGTGGAGCTGCTCACCAGCGGGCGGGAGTGGCCGCGGCACGGGCGGGCCCGGCGGGCGGGGGTGTCGTCGTTCGGTATCAGCGGCACCAACGCCCACATCATCCTGGAGCAGGCACCGGAGCCGGACACCACCCCGTCACGGCCGAGCATCGAACCGGTCCCGGTGGCATGGGTACTGTCGGCCCGCGGTCAGGACGCGGTGGCGCGGCAGGCTCGGCGGCTGGCGGAGCATCTGCGCCGTCACCCGGATCTGACATCGGAGGATGTGGGCTGGACGTTGTCGCGACGCACCCGGTTCGAGCACCGGATGATCGTCGTCGGGACCGGCCGCGAACAACTGCTGCAGCGGTTGGCCGCCGCCTGCCCGGTGGACTCCGGCGCAGGCCAGGCGCTACCCGGCCCCGGGGTTGTCACCGGAAAGACCGGGACGCCCGGCCGAATCGTGTTCGTGTTCCCCGGCCAGGGCGCGCAATGGGTCGGTATGGGACACGATCTGATGCGCACTGCGCCCGTGTTCGCCGACGCGGTCGCGGACTGTGCCGCGGTGTTCGCTACCCGGGTGGACTGGTCGGTGGTCGATCTGCTGCACGCCGACGCCGACGATGCCGACGCCGCGGCGCTACTGGCGCGCGTCGACGTGGTGCAACCGGTGCTGTTCGCGGTGATGGCCGGTCTCACCGCCTGGTGGCGGTCTCTGGGTGTGGTGCCCGATGCCGTGGTGGGGCATTCCCAGGGAGAGATCGCCGCCGCCTACGTCGCCGGGGCACTCACGTTGGATGAGGCTGCGCATATCGTGCTGGAACGCAGCCGCGTGATCGCGCAGGAGTTGACCGGTCACGGCGGTATGGCATCGGTCGCGCTGTCCGCAGCCGAGGTCGCCGAGCGGTTGGCGCCGTACGGATCCGAGTTGGCCGTCGCCGCCACCAACGGCCCCGCCGCCACCGTCGTTTCCGGCGATACGGACGCACTCGACCGGTTCCTCGACGCCTGCGAACACGACGGGGTGCGCGCCACTCGCATCGCTGTCGACTACGCATCCCACTGCCCCCGGGTCGAGCGGGTCCGTGCGCCGTTGCTGCGCGACCTCGACGGTCTCGCCCCGCGGGCCACCGATATCGCGTTCTATTCGACGGTGACCGGAACCGTGCTCGGTACCGGTCGTCTCGACGCCGAGTACTGGTACCGCAATTTGCGTGAACCGGTCCGGTACACCGAGGCCGTCGAGCGGCTGCGCAGCGACGGTCATACGGTCTTCGTGGAGATCAGCCCGCATCCGCTGCTGACGGCCGGTATCGATACAGCCGAGAGCGAAACCGCCGCCGCGCCCGCCACGGTGGTCGGCTCACTGCGTCGCGGACAGGGCGGGACAGCGCCCTTGCTGGAATCGGCGGCGCACCTGGACGTGGCCGGTGTGCCGGTGGACTGGTCGGCGGCGTTCGGTGCCGGGGCACGGCGGGTGCCCCTGCCTGCCTACGCGTTCCGGCGCCGCCGGTACTGGCCGGAGCCCGTGTCCGGCGCCACGGGTGTCCGCGGACTGCCCGGCGCGGGTCACCCACTGGTCGAGGCAGTGGTCCCCGCACCGGACACCGGCGGAGTCACTCTTCTCGGACGGCTGTCCCGGCACAGCGCGCCCTGGCTGGCCGACCACACCGTCGGTGGCGCGGTGCTGCTGCCCGGTACCGGGCTGCTGGAACTGGTGATGCAGGCCGGGCAGGAGGTCGGCACCTCGGTCGTCGACGAACTGATCCTGACCACACCGCTGCCGGTCCCCAGCGAAGGTGCGACGCGGATACAGGTCGTGGTGGGCAGTCTCGACCAGGATGCCCGGACCGTCACCGTCTACTCCCGCGCCGACGACGGCACCTGGACGACGCACGCGCGCGGCAGGCTGGTTCTCTCCGCCGGTACCGAGGAACCGGTGTTCGCCGACCTGCAGCAATGGCCGCCGCACGGCGCCGAGGCCGTCGATATCGGCGGCCTCTACGACCGTCTCACCGAACGCGGCTACGAGTACGGGCCCGCCTGCCGCGGGCTGCGCGCGGTCTGGCGCGACGGCGACCATCTCTACGCCGAGGCGAGCGCTGCCCGCGAACTAACCGGCACGCACCGCTACAGCGTTCATCCGGCGCTGTTGGACGCCGTGCTGCATGCGGTGCTGGCAGATCCGGAAGCAGCGGCCGCGATGCCGTTCGCCTGGACGGGCGTGCTGCCGTATGCGACCGGAGCGGCGACGCTGCGGGCACGGATCACCCGGGTCGGCCCGCGCTCCTACTCGGTAGCGGCGGTCGACCCAGCCGGGCTGCCGGTCTTGTCGATCCGCGCGCTGTCCACCCGACCGGTGCCGGCCATATCGGCGCAGGTACAACCGGTCGCGGCACGCCACGTCGGCAACGGCAACGGCGACGCGCCGCAGGCACAACGATTGCGAGGGCTCGACGCCGCGCGACGACCATCGGCAGTACTCGAACTGGTGCGCACTCAGGTAGCGGTCGTGCTCGGGCATCCGAGCGCCAGCGATGTCGATGCCGACAGCACCTTTCAAGACCTCGGCATCGATTCGGTGACCGCGGTCGAGATCCGCCGCAGCCTCGCCGCCGCCACGGGGCTGGCCCTGCCTGCCACGCTCGTCTTCGACCATCCGACCCCGCGAGCGGTCGCCGCCCGCATCCACACCGACCTGATCGGTGCGGCACCCGCGCAGACCGCGTCGCCCGGCCCTGCCGTGGATCCGGCCGAGCCGATCGCGATCGTCGGGCTGGGCTGCCGGTTCCCCGGCGGAGTGCGGACACCGGATCAACTGTGGCGGTTGCTCGTCGACGGCACAGACGCTGTTACCGGGTTCCCGGCCGATCGCGGTTGGGATATGGCGAACCTCATCGATCCCGATCCCGATGCCGCCGGGAAGACCTACGTTCGGGCCGGCGGGTTCCTCACGGATGCGGCGTTGTTCGACGCGGAATTCTTCGGTATCGGACCGCGTGAGGCAACCGGTATGGACCCGCAGCAGCGGCTGGTGCTGGAAACGGTGTGGGAGGCGCTGGAAGATGCGGGTATCGATCCGGAGTCGCTGCGGGGCAGCGATACCGGTGTGTTCATGGGCGTGATGAGCCAGCCCTACGGCGCCGAGGTGCAGCCCGATGTCGACGGTGCCGACGTGTACCGGATGACCGGGATGTCGCCGAGTGTGGTGTCGGGCCGGGTGGCGTATGTGCTCGGTACCGAAGGGCCTGCGGTGTCGGTGGATACGGCGTGCTCGTCCTCGCTGGTGGCGTTGCATCAGGCGGTGCAGGCGCTGCGGGCGGGTGACTGCACGCGCGCGCTGGTCGGCGGAGTGACCGTGATGTCCACTCCGGTCGGGTTCGTGCGGTTCGCCCGCCAGCGCGGCCTGGCCCCGGACGGTCGCTGCAAGCCGTTCGCGCAGGCCGCCGATGGCGCCGGTTTCGCCGAGGGCGTCGGTGTGCTCGTGGTCGAACCACTCTCGCGCGCGCGGCAGGATGGGCATGAGGTGCTGGCCGTGGTTCGGGGGTCCGCGGTGAATCAAGACGGCGCGAGCAATGGCCTGACCGCACCCAACGGTCCCGCCCAGCAACGTGTCATCCGTCGGGCGCTGGCCGGGGCAGGTATCGCTGCGGGCGAGGTGGACGTCGTCGAAGCGCACGGCACCGGAACAACACTGGGGGATCCCATCGAAGCGCACGCGCTGATCGCCACCTACGGCCGGGAGCATTCCGCGGACCGACCGCTGTGGCTGGGTTCGATCAAATCCAATATCGGGCACACCCAGGCGGCGGCCGGGGTGGCCGGGGTGATCAAGATGGTGCAGGCGCTGCGGTACGAAACCCTTCCCCGCACCCTGCACATCGATACTCCCTCCCCACATATCGACTGGTCGGCGGATACGGTGCGGCTGCTCACCGAACAGCAGCGATGGCCGCGCGGCGAACGGCCGCGGCGAGCAGGGGTGTCGTCGTTCGGCGCCAGCGGTACCAACGCGCACGTGATCCTCGAGGAAGCACCACCGCCGCCCGCCCGGACACCCGGCTGCGCGATGCGCACGGTGCCGTGGGTGGTGACCGCCCGAAGCCGGGAAGCGCTGCGCGAGCAACTCGTCCGGCTGTCCGACGCGGTGCGCGGCGGCGACGCCGACCCGGTCGATATCGGTTGGACGTTGGCGGGGCGCACCCGGTTCCGGCATCGCGCGGTGCTCGTCGGCTCCACTCGCGAGGAGTTGTCGGCGCGGCTGGCGGGGCTGGCTACGGGCGAGGTCGACGACGGCGCGGTTTCGGGCCGGGCCGGTGCGGTCGGTGGGACGGTGTTCGTGTTCGCGGGTCAGGGTGGGCAGTGGGTGGGGATGGGGCGGGCGTTGTTGGAGGAGTCGGCGGTGTTCGCGGCGGTGATCGAGGAGTGTGCGGAGGCGTTTGCTCCGTGGGTGGAGTGGTCGTTGTGGGATGTGTTGTCCGCTGGGGAGGGGTCTTCGGAGGTGGGGGGGTTGTTGGGGCGGGTGGG
>NZ_MUKP01000098.1 GCF_002081715.1 Nocardia donostiensis
CGGACGGCGGGCAGGAAATCGCCAATTGGCGGCCGAGCTGGGTTCGTTATGCACCGCTGTCGCTGACCGGTTTCGCGATCGTGGTGCCGGTGCTCGGTGTCGCCTTCCAATACGGCCTCGGCGATGTACTGTTCCGCGAGGACACCGTGCATCGGGTGGAAGGACGCAGCACGCTGCTGCTGGTACTCGGCGCGCTCACGCTGGTCGCCGCAGTGATAGTGGTGGTCGCCCTCGCCTCCTGCGCTCATTACCTGTCCACCTATTTCGGCCTCCGCGTCACCGACAACGGGGAAACTCTGCACCTGCGCCACGGCCTGTTCACCACCCGCCAGATCACTCTCGACCTGGCTCGCCTGCGCGGCGCCACCGTGAACGAACCCCTCCTGCTCCGCCTGGCAGGTGCTGCCGCCCTCGAGGCGATCATGACCGGGGAGAACCCGCGCCACAAAATCCTCCCCCAAGCACCCCGGCCCGCCGTCGAACACACCCTCGCCCACCTGCTCACCCCCAGCCCGGCGAAATACCCGCCCCGAAGCGAAGATCCGGCGGCTCTGCCTTCGCCGCCCCAGACCGAGCCGAGTGCAACGCCGCCGCCCCCGCACCGCCCAGACCACGGACGTGCCCCGCTCATCGCGCACGCTCCACTCGTCCCGCACGGCCCCGTCGCGCGCCGCCGCCGCTACACCCGGGCGCTGTGGCCGGTCCCCTGCACTGCCGTCGCGTTGCTGCTCCTCCCACTCAGCGGCTACCACGTCTCCCCCTGGTGGTGGCTGCTGCCCCTCGCGCTGCTCCCCCTCTGCGCCGCCCTGGCCGAAGACCGCTACCGAGGCCTGGGCCACACCGTCCTCCCCGCCACGCCCGACGCCCCCGCGTGGCTGATCACCCGCTCCGGTTCGCTGGACCGCGACCGCGACTGTCTTGAAGCCCCCGGCGTGATCGGCTGGACCGTCCGCCAATCCTTCTGGCAGCGCCGTGCCGGAGTAGCCACCGTTGTCGCCGCCACCGCGGCGGGCAAGAAGCGCTACCGCATCGTCGATGTGCCCCTCGATATGGCATGGCTGTTGATCGAATCCGTCACGCCAGGCCGCCTCGGCACGAGATAGCGGGCCCGCCGACAGGCATCAGGTCACAGGGGCGCAAGCCCCGGTCACAGCTCGATATGCGTGATGCTGCTCCCAGCGCGATAACCCGGCGACGACAAAGAAAGCGCTGACCCCGCTCACGTGCCGCGCCGAACCCGCCGATCGCGCAGCGCTGCCCGGTATTGCGGGGGCGGAGCCGGGCAGGTGGCACGTGCCTCTGTGTGACAGCTCGCCGAGCGGCAGCGGTTCACGTCGAGGCTGGGTTGCGTTCGGATTACTTGCTCGCGGCTACTGCTTCGGCGCGCACCCGGTTGGCCTGGATATAGAGATAGATCAGCGGCGGTACGAGCCCGAACAGGAACAACAGGAGGGTGCGGATATCGCTGCCGAGCGGGGCGTCGCCGCCGGGACCGGTGCTGGCGGCACCGAGGAAGGCGAGAGTCCAAGCCGCGATCGGGAGGAACAGGACCGCCGGGCGGGCGGACACCGTTGCCGCGCCGCGAACCAGGAACATGTTGGCCAGGCCCGCCAGCAGCGCCGAGACCGGGAAGGCGACCGAGCCCAGATATAGCGGCAGATACAGGACCTCGACGATCAGCGTGATCACGGCGTCGACCATCAGCACGATGATGATCACCACGCCGAGGGCGGCGACCAGCCATCCTGGCAGGCGGGAAGCGGACCGCGACGGAGTCTCATCGCCCGTCTGGTCGTCCACGGCGGCCGTCACGCGACCGGCGGGTAGCCCAGCAGCGTCAACAGGTGACTCTGCGTTTCGACGAAGACGTGCAGCGCCGACATGTACAGCTCGTGCTGCAGCTGCGCGGTGGGGCGCAGGCTGTCCACGAAGGCCACGATGGCGTTCTGGAGCTCCCAGTTGTACATGGGGGCGAGTCTATGCTGCCGGGGCTATTCCGCGGGATCGGCGAACAGATCATGTTCCCGGCCGTCGGGGCCGCGGTGTCCCGGCCGTCCCCGCACCAGTATGAAATGTTCCTCGGGCAGGATCGGCTGAGCGATATTGTTCGACAGTGCGAATTCCCGCCCCGACGGCGCGACGCTCACCTGGGTAGCGTGCGCCCGCAGGGCGTCCCGTTTGGCGCCGAGCACCTCGGACACATCGACCGTGGCCGTCACCGTCTCGCTGGGTACGCACGCCAGTTCGCCTTCGGCAGGGAGGCGCCAGCCGCGCGGCAGTGCGCCCGGCAGGCCGTCGACGGTGCGGCGGGCCAACGCAGCGGTGTGCATCCGCAACATATCGGCTTCGGTGACCGTCCAGTAGAGCTTGGGCGTGTCCCACCCCTGCTCGGCGGCGGTGTCGACGGCGGCGGTGGTGATCTGGTTGGCGCGAATATGGTCGGGGTGCCCATAACCGCCTTTGGGGTCGTAGGTCACCACCACTCGGGGCCGCAGCTGCAGCAGCACTTCGGTCAACGCGGCCACCGCGGCGGCCCCGGAGCGCACGAACGCGCGCGGATGTTCAGCCGAGGGTGTGCCCGCCATCCCGGAGTCACGCCAGCGTCCGGCACCACCGAGGAAACGCGGCGGGCCCGCGCCGAGCGCGGCCAGCGCCCTGGTCAATTCCAGCACCCGGTAACCGCCGAGCTGATCGGCTGCGTCGGCGGCCAGCTGCGCCCACTGCTCGCCGATCACCTCGCCCTCTTCACCGAGGGTGCAGGTCAACACGGTCACGGGAATACCGCGGCGCCGGTACAGCGCGATGGTGCCGCCGGTGGTGATGGTCTCGTCGTCGGGGTGGGCATGCACCAGCAGCAGACCACCGGTGCCGTTCGAGCTGCTCATGGGATCCTCCGCCACATGTAGGCGTCACCGAAGATGCCCGCCTGGATGGCGCCGTTGAGCGAAGCGCCGTCCACCGACGGTCCGGCGGCGGCGACCACGTTGTCCTGCACGATCGGCAGTACGGTCGACATCCCCCATAGCCGAGGTTCGGCATCGGCCAGGGTAGGGCCGACCTCGATACCGCGCAGCGCCGCGTCGATCGCGGGCTGCAGCTGCGGATCGCACATCCCGGACAGGTTGCTCGGCGCCTGCCTGGCGGCTTCGACAGCGGCCGGGACCTCCCCGTCTCCTTCGACCGGCGGCGCGGGCGGGCAGCCGTACCGGGAGGCGAGCACGGTAGCCGGGTCCACGCCGGTGGCCTCCCAGCCGACGATGGCGTCGACAGTGTTGTCGGCGTTGTCCATCAATGCTTTCCCGTACAGCTCATCACCGGGCAGGCTGCGCACGGTGGCGTCGATGCCTGCGCTGCGCAACTGGTCGGCGGCGGTGTTGGCGACCGCGAGCGCGGTTTCGTCGCCGCTGACCGCGCCGATCCGGATCGACAGCGATTCACCGTTCTTCGCCACCGACCGCGGTCGCGGCGCGGGCGAGGTCGGTGACACCGGCGGCGGTTCCGGTGCGCGACCGAACCCGGCCTCGGCGAGCAGCCCGAACGCGGCGTCTTGCGGCAGCCGGGGCGGTGCGGTCGGCGTGTAACCCGGATCGGAGGGGGAAAGCACCTGGGCGCGTGCCGGTTCCACCCAGTTACCGGTCTGCGCGCCGACGGTGGCCAACAGCGCCGGATCGAGCAACGACAGCACCGCCGTGCGTACGCGGTGATCGCGCAGCACCTCGGCGCGTCCGTTCAGCACCAACCGCAGCTGCCGTGACTGCGGCATGATCGCGGTGCGCACCGACGGGATCGCGGCCAGCTGGGCTTCGGTGGCGACGCCGCCGTGCACCAGCGCCATCTGCGCGTCACCGGTGCGCAGCGAATGCGCCAGCTGAGCGGGTGTTCCACCGCGCCGCAACAGAATCTGGTCCGGCCTGGCCGGGGTGCCCCAGAACCGGTCGTTGCGTTCGAGCAGGATCTCGTCGCGACCGGGATCAGCCCATTTGATGTTGAAATGACCGCCCGATATCGGAATCTTCTCGGTCAGCGCCCGCTGGAACCCGCCGGGAGAATCCTTGATCAGATGCGCGGGAAGCAGGTTGGCGAACAGTTCACGCCACGCCGGATATGGCGAGGTCAGCGTGACGGTGACGGTTTTCCCGCCGTCGGCCGACCCCACATCGGAGATCAACCGATACCCGGCCGGGTCGACCACACCGGGCTGGGTGATCATCTGCTGCCACAGGAACCAGAAATCCTCGGCCGCGATCGGGGCACCGTCGGACCAGTTGGCCTGATCATGCAGCTGGTAGGTGATGGTGAACGGTTCCCCAGCGACCCCAGAGGTTGCCGTCGCCGATTTCACCAGCGCCTTGTCGGGCACCCATACCGTCGCGCCGGGCACCGCCGGATCGGGCACCGGACGGAACGGGCTCGGCAACACCATGGCGGCGACCGCTGCCGTGGCCGGTGACTGATCCGACCGTAGATGCGGGTTGAAACCGATCCCGATATCGTCGATCGCCACCACGACGGTGTTCTTCGCCGGCTGCGCAGGCTCGGTCTGGGGACTGTCGGTGCTCTCGATGGGCGGCGGCGGGTTTGCGGTGCAACCGGCCAGTATCACCGGCAGCAACGCGGTAAGGACAACCAGTATCGCGCGCAACCTTGCCCACGTTCGCGCCCCCGAAATCACGCTCGGCACTCTACCTCGACCTTCCGTGCCCGGCTCGCCGTCGATATCGCGGCGCCAGGTGCACGCCAATCCTCGCGAACCCACGTGTCGCACAACGGACCGGGGCTACTGCGCCGCCGCACGGTCGCGCGCCTTACGACGGGACAGCTCACGCGCCCGTTCGGTGGCGCCGAGGGTGACCTTGCGGACCCGCACCACCTCGGGGGTGACCTCGACGCATTCGTCAGCGGCGCAGAACTCCATCGCGGCCTCCAGATCCAGCTGCAGCGGTTTGGCCAGCGTTTCCATCACATCGGCCGTGGAGGAGCGCATATTGGTGAGCTTCTTCTCCTTGGTGACGTTGATATCGAGATCCTCGGCCCGCGGGTTGATCCCGACAACCATCCCCTCATAGGTTTCCGCGCCCGGTTCCACGAAGAACTGGCCGCGGTCGGCGAGCTGGATCATGGCGAATGGCGTCACCGAGCCCGACCGGTCGGAGACCAGCGAACCGGTGTGGCGGGCGCGGATCTCCCCGGCCCACGGCGCATACCCGTGCGAGACGGCATTGGCGATACCGGTGCCGCGGGTTTCGGTGAGGAAAACGGTGCGGAAGCCGATCAGGCCGCGCGAGGGCACGATGAACTCCATCCGCACCCAGCCGGCGGCGTGGTTGCTCATCTGCACCATCTTGCCCTTGCGGGCGGCCAGCAGCTGGGTGATCGCGCCCAGATACTCCTCCGGGCAGTCGATGGTCAGCTCCTCGTACGGCTCGTGCACCTTGCCGTCGACCTGGCGGGTCACCACCTGCGGTTTGCCGACCGTCAGTTCGAAGCCTTCGCGGCGCATGGTCTCGACCAGGATGGCCAGCGCCAGCTCACCGCGGCCCTGCACCTCCC
>NZ_MUKP01000099.1 GCF_002081715.1 Nocardia donostiensis
CCGAAACGGTTGGGGTGTCGGTCAGCCGATGCCGCGCTTGAGGCGGCGGCGTTCCCGTTCGGAAAGACCGCCCCAGATGCCGAAGCGTTCGTCGTGCGCGAGCGCGTATTCCAGGCATTCGTCGCGCACTTCGCAGCCCATGCAGATGCGCTTGGCCTCCCGGGTCGAGCCGCCCTTCTCGGGGAAGAACGCCTCGGGGTCGGTCTGGGCGCACAGGGCGCGTTCCTGCCACTGCTCTTCGATGGATTCGAACAACTCGTCGAAGCCGGTTACGACCAAACTGAGCCGGGGTGCCGCATCGTGGCCACCCCCCTCGCGACCGGACCAGCTGTTGTCAGCACAGACGCCACGTGCTGCGCCTGCTGTGGAATCGCTTCGCGATACGCCGCCCGGCATGCCCGAAGGGGCCAGCTCATTGGCCATCGCTCCGCCTCCTCACTGTGTGTTAGCGCAGAATGATTCTTTCCGTCGGACCAACACGCTTACCGACGGCCCAACTCCGCGACGTTGTCTCGCGGACTTCCCCGAGCCTGTCATTCCGGTGCGAACATTTGTTCGAAAACCCGTTCGCGCCCTTGAACTCTCGCGCGATTCGGAATGACATGTCTGTGATTAGACACGCCGAACGCTCCGATGGTCAAGCGACTGTCACTATTCCGTTACTATCCGGCCGCGCTTTCAGTGTTGATCTTTCCTGGCCTCATCGAGGGTAATAGCAAACGAGTAGCAAATATGGCTGGGGTCGCACTCTTTCTCGCGCCGCATAGGCTGTGTGGATGTGACAACACAACAAGCGGACACCGCACCCGCCAAAGGTCCACGTATCGCCGTCTTGGTCGGCGGAGTCGGTGGCGCGAGGTTCCTGCAAGGCGTTCGGGAACTGCTGCCCGATGCCGACGTTTCGGCGATCGTCAACGTCGGTGACGACGTCTGGATGCACGGCCTTCGCATCTGTCCCGACCTCGATACCTGCATGTATACCCTCGGTGGCGGCATCGACACCGAACGCGGTTGGGGGCGCGTCGGCGAAACCTGGCACGCCAAGGAGGAGCTGGCGAAATACCGGGCGCAGCCGGACTGGTTCGGACTGGGTGATCGGGATATCGCCACGCACTTGGTTCGTACGGAAATGCTGCGCGCCGGCTATCCGCTCTCGGCGGTCACCGAAGCGCTCTGCAATCGATGGCAACCGGGTGTGAAACTCATCCCGGCAACCGACGATCGCTGTGAAACGCATGTAGTCGTCGGCGATACGGACAACCCTGGCGAACGTCGCGCGATCCATTTCCAGGAGTGGTGGGTCAGGTATAGAGCAGCGGTCGAAACCTATGGATTCGCCACAATCGGGGCGGATGACGCAAAACCGGCCCCAAATGTGACCGAAATCATAGGGGCTGCCGACGCAGTCTTACTGGCTCCGTCGAACCCTGTTGTCAGCATCGGATCGATCCTTGCGGTGCCCGGAATTCGGGGGGCATTGCGTACCACCGACGCGAAGGTGATCGGTGTCTCGCCGGTGATCGACGGAAAGCCGCTGCGGGGTATGGCCGACGAGTGCCTGTCGGTGATCGGCGTGGAAACCACCGCGGAGGGGGTCGGGCGGCACTACGGATCCCGTTCGGCCACCGGCATTCTCGATGGATGGCTGGTGCACACCACCGATACCGCCGAGGTGCCAGGCGTCGAGGTGCGCAGTGTTCCGTTGCTGATGACGGACCCGCCGACCACCGCAGAAATGGTGCGCGAGGCGTTGGAATTGGCGGGAGTGAAACCATGACCGAGCCAACCGAATCCACACCGGCCGATCACGGCGCCACAGAATTGCGCATCCTGCCGATTACCGGTTTACCGGAATTTCGTCCGGGTGACGATCTGGCCGAACATATCGCCGCCCGGGCTCCCTGGTTGGCCGACGGTGACGTCCTCGTGGTCACCAGCAAGATCATCGCCAAGGTGGAGGGGCGGATCGTCGCCGCTCCGACCGACCCGGCAGAGCGGGACGCCGCCCGCCGGGCGCTGGTGGAGCAGGAGGCGGTGCGGGTGCTCGCCCGTAAGGGCCGCACCCTGATCACCGAGAACCGGCTCGGCATCGTGCAGGCAGCCTCCGGGGTCGACGGCTCGAATGTCGAATCGGGTGAACTGGTGCTGCTGCCCGCCGATCCCGACGGCAGCGCGAAGGGGCTGCGTTCGGAGCTGACGACGCGGCTCGGCGTCGATGTCGCGGTCGTGGTCACCGACACCATGGGCCGTGCCTGGCGCAACGGTCAGATCGACGCCGCGATCGGCTCCTCAGGCCTGCGGGTACTGCATGATTACGCGGGCACGGTCGATGGCCAGGGCAACGAACTGCAGGTCACCCAGGTGGCGGTGGCCGACGAGCTGGCGGCCGCCGCCGATCTGGTGAAAGGCAAACTGGGGAGTGTCCCCGTTGCGGTCGTCCGCGGCCTGGCCGTCGTCGACGACGGTTCCAGCGCGGCCGATCTGGTGCGCCGCGGCAGCGATGACCTGTTCTGGCTCGGCACCGCCGAAGCGATCGAACGCGGACGCGGCGAGGCCGTGCTGCTGCGCCGCTCGGTGCGCGAATTCTCGCCCGAACCGGTCGACCCGGACCGGGTGCGCGCCGCGGTATCGGTCGCGTTGACCGCACCCGCACCGCATCACACCCGCCCGGTGCGGTTCGTCTGGGTGCGGGACCGGGCACTGCGCGAGCGGCTCCTGACGGCTATGGCCGATGCCTGGCGCGCCGATCTGGCCGGCGATGGGCTGGACCCGGTGCGGGTGGAGCGCCGGATCGCCCGCGGCCGCATCCTGTTCGACGCGCCCGAGGTTGTCATCCCGTGCTGTGTCCCAGACGGAGCGCACGCCTATCCCGACGAACGCCGCCGCGCCGCCGAACACACCATGTTCACGGTCGCGGTCGGGGCAGCGGTGCAGGGCCTGCTGGTTTCCCTGGCCGCCGAGGGGCTCGGCAGCTGCTGGATCGGTTCGACGATCTTCGCCCCCGAGGTGACCAGGGACGTGCTCGGCCTGGAACCGGACTGGAGTCCACTCGGCGCGATCGCAATCGGCCATCCGCTCGAGGAGCTGACTCCACGTCCGGCGCGCACCGACGGTATCGGGCTGGTGGAACTGTGACCGCTGAATCCCTGCACGCCTCGGCGACAGCGCTACTGGGATCATGGCGTCCCGCCGCGGCCGGGGACATGTCCCTGCGCGAGGCGATGCTGGCGTTCCTCGGATCCGCACCACGGGGATGTCTACGCGAGCATACGGCCGGGCATATCACCGCATCGGCGGTCGTGTTCTCCCACGACTCCAGCGAAGTGCTGTTGACCCTGCACCCCAGGGTAGGACGCTGGATTCAGCTCGGCGGCCACTGCGAGGAGACAGACGAGACCGTCGCCGACGCTGCCCTGCGTGAGGCCACTGAGGAATCCGGGATCGGCGGGCTGCGCTTGGATCCGGAACTCTACGGCGCGCAAGCCCACCCGATCACCTGCTCGCTGGGCAGACCCACCCGCCATCTCGACCTGCTGTTCCGGATCACCGCCCCCGCAGGCGCGGTCCCGGTGTGCAGTACCGAGTCGACGGATCTGCGGTGGTGGAAGGTCGACGCGCTGCCCGCCGACGCCGATGTACTGATCCGGTAGCCGGGCGGATTCGAGCCCGCCGGACCCGCACGAAGGTGCCCGCTGCACAGCGGGCGCATGCGGTGCGCCGATCCGTGCTGCGCGAGAGGGTTTCCTGCGGGCACGCCGTGGTACGTCATCCGCGACGGCTGGTGCAGCCCCGCCGCGGGGCCAGGGAGAAGGCCGAGACAGATCTGCTCGCCGACGGGCTGACCCGACCGAGCATGACCACCCTGTACCGAGAAAGGCCGACAGATGACCGACTACAAGCTCTATCAGTGCATGCAGTGCGGTTTCGAATACGACGAGGCCAAGGGCTGGCCAGAGGACGATATCGCGCCTGGCACCCGCTGGGACGATATCCCAGAAGACTGGACCTGCCCCGACTGCGGTGCGGCCAAAGCCGACTTCTTCATGATCGAGATCGAACGGTCCTGACGTTGTGCTGACCGCGGGCACTCGAGGTCCATATCGGAGTGCGCCCCGCCTCGGGGCGGCGTTGCGGGAGGGCCTGTCCCGGGTTCTTCGCCGATGCCGCCCCGAACCCGTTGGCGCGTTCGCTGATGGGAAGACACCTCGACTCCTGCCTGCTCTGGTAGCAACATGCCCGCGACCTCGGCGAGAAGCGCACTCGCCCTGGCCGAAAGCCGGTACCGCCTGCGCCGCGGCCCCGCGAGGGCTGTCGAGCCGAGCCGAGAAGGTTGGTATCCCCAGCCATAGCCGTTACCCTGGTAAGCGTTGCCACCTTAAGGTATCGGGCATGTAGGTTATGCGCGTTGCATCTGCAACTATTGCTCTGCGTTGAAATCTGGTCTGTTCGAATGGGGCAAAACGATGCAATCGGTTGGCAAACGCCGGGGGTCGGTCGATCCCAAACGCCATCTGTGGTTTTTAGGCCTCATCGCGCCTGGCTGTGCGCTGCTGCCCACGCAGTTGGTGTTGCACACCGGGATGGCGGTGTTCTGGTGGCTCGGGCCGATCATCGTGCTGATCGTGATCCCGCTGTTGGACATCCTCATCGGTGACGATGGCTCCAACCCTCGCGACGAGGACTACGAAACCCTGTCCAACGACCGGTATTACCGCTGGTGTACCTACCTGTTCCTGCCCATCCAGCTGGCCGGGCTCTGCGCCGCCGCGGCCCTGTGGGGCGGAACCGAGCTACGCTTGATCGACAAGATCGGTCTGGCCACCACCCTCGGGCTGGTGTCCGGTATCGGCATCAACGCCGCCCACGAGCTCGGCCACCGGGTCGAACGCCTGGAACGCTGGCTGGCCAAGATCGCCCTCGCTCAATCCGCGTACGGGCATTTCTTCGTCGAACACAACCGCGGCCACCATGTCCGGGTCGCCACGCCGGAAGATCCGGCCAGTGCCCGGCTCGGCGAATCGCTGTGGGAGTTCCTGCCGCGTAGCGTCATCGGCGGTTTCCGTTCCGCGATCCGGCTCGAACGCGAGCGGCTGGCCAGGATCGGTGAGAGGTGGTGGAGTCCGCGTAACCACATCCTGCAGGCCTGGTCGATGTCGCTGGTGCTGTTCGGCGCCCTTGTGGCGATCTTCGGCTGGAAGGTGCTGCCGTTCCTGCTGCTCCAGGCGGCGATCGGAGCGGCGCTGCTGGAAACGGTGAACTACATCGAGCACTACGGGCTACTGCGCGAACAGCGCGCAAACGGCCGCTACCGGCGCTGCTCGCCGCGAGACAGCTGGAACAGTGACCGGCTGGTCACCAACATCTTCCTGTTCCATCTACAACGTCACAGCGACCATCAC